>FUZR01000001.1:167143-828874 GCA_900167895.1 Bacteroidales bacterium WCE2004
GATGCATTCCTTGCCGGCAGGGTTGGTATCCTTGCCCTCGAGGCAGAAGCGGTACAGGCCGTTCCAGTTGGCATTACCCAGACCGGCAGGATCAGGATTCTGCCAGATGAAGACCTTCTTCTTCTCCCAGTGTCCGCCTTCGGCGCCCGGCTCGTACACGTACTCCGGCAGCAGGAACTCCTTGCCGTCGAAGGTGCGGACCTTACCCACATAGCTGCCTTTGAAAACTTTCTTCGGCAGGGTGATCACGACTTTGTTCTCGCCCTTGCGGTAGAAGCACTCGTCCCCGAGGATCATCGGGTTGCCGTCCGGATCGGGCACTTCGACCTCGCAGATGAACTGCAGGTCCGAACCGTAGATCTCAAGGTTCTCGCCGCCCGTGAAAGTCGAGCCTTCCGGACGCGAGAAGCCGGAGACGCTGGTGGAACCGAGGGTCAGCGGCACGCGGGAAACGGCCTCGCCGTCCTCGGCGACAACCTTGATCATGCCACCGTCGGCGGCAATGCCGGCCGGAGCGTTGACGCGGATCATTTCGCCGCTGACAAGTTCGAAGTCGGTGACGACGACATCGCCAGGGAAAACGATCTCCTTGACACCGGCAAAGCCGGAACCGTTAATGGTCATCGGCTGGCCGGCGACCACCTTGGTCGGGAAGAACACCTTGATGCCCAGCCCGACTTCCGCCGACTCCTCAAGAGGTTCCTGCAGAAGGTTGCAGGCCGTGAAGCTGCCCAGCAGGGCAACAGTCAGGAGTATGCTTAAATACTTGAATATCTTTTTCATATCGGTAATTCTTATTAAGCGCTCTACCAGCCCTGGTTTTGCGTGAGGTTGGGGTTCTTCTTCAATTCTGTCTGCGGGATGGGATAGAAGTAGTACTTGTCATCCCACTGGCGCGTGACGGTAGACCGGGTGAGCGTCAGGTCGCTGCCGATCGTCGCCACCTGGATGGTCCGGAAATACTGCGGGCCCTTCTTCCAGCGGCGAACATCCCAGAAGCGGTGGTTCTCGAAAGCGAGCTCCACGAGACGCTCACGCTCATAGCGGGCGACCCAGGCGTCGCCGTCCTCGGCGAAGGCCGGCATCTGGATGTCGGAGCGGTTGCGCAGGATGTTGATGGCCTGGTTCGCAGACATGCCATAAGTAGCGTCGTTGGCACTGCCGGTAGCGTGGAACGCAGCTTCGGCGAAGTCGAGATACATCTCGGCCAGGCGGAACAGGATCCAGGTATGGCGGCGCGTGACCTGGTTGTTGGCGGTCGTCACGCTGGAGCCGTCGACATACTTCTTCAGGTAGTAGCCCGTCGGGGTGGCACCGTACTTCGGAGCGGCGTTGAAGCCGCCGACGAAGGTCTCGATCACCTTCTTCTGGGCACCATTGGTCGGCCATTCGTCACCGTTCTTCACGACGGTCAGGGCGAAACGCGGGTCGAGGCCCTCATACGGGTCGACGGTGTTGAGGTCGATCTCGCCGGGATAGCGGTGACCGAAGGTCTCGCCGTTGTCAGCATACTCATACTGGTCGATGAAGCTCTGGGTCGGGCAGTTGCCGGAGGAGGCGTTCTCGACGCCGATCGGGAAGTTGGCCTTCTCGAAGTCATTGCTCTCGCCGCGGCCAAGGCCGAAGATCAGCTCAGGGTTGAAGAAAGCGTCGTGGCCCCACAGGGAACCATAGGCGCTGAGCTTCAGGCCCCAGGTCTCGGCATTGTCCAGGAAGAACTTGCAGGCCTCGGCAGCCTTCGCCCACTTCGATGCGTCGTTGGACGGATTGAAGAGCGGAGATGCCGCGTAGAGCAGCGTGCGGGCCTTCAGGGCGAAGGCCGCCACGCGGGTGGCGCGGCCGATCTCGGCTTCCGCCTCATTCACATAGGAAACAGGCAGATAAGGGGCCACGGCGTCGAGTTCGTCCACGATGAACTTCACGATCTGGTCTGCAGGGGTACGCTCGACGGAGTTGGCCTGCATGTTGGTGAGCGTGGTGGTCACGAGCGGGACGTCGCCATAGGCGCGGAACAGCTCGAAGTAGAAGTAGGCGCGAAGGAAGCGGAGCTCATACGGGAAGATCTCCAGCTGCTGGGCCCACTTGGCATAATCCGGATTGTACTGCCACTCCGAAATGTCCGCCTGGTCGATCTTCTCCAGGTACATATGGATGTCGGCAAGGGCCGTATAGGACTTCGTCCAGATGTTGGAATAAGGGTTGGCTGCACTCCAGCCACCGTTGGTGTAGTTGTTGACCGCTCCGGTCTCCAGGGCATACTGGGCTTCGTCCGTGGCGCCGGCCAGGAAGTAGGCGCTGTTGGGGTCGAACTCGCCGTTGTAGAGCTGGGCGTAAACGTCGAACACCATATTCTTGATACCGTTCGCGAAGTATTCGTAGGTCCATTCCTCGTCACGCGTGTTTTCCTCCGTATAGTTGAGGTCAGCGCACGAGGCCAGGACGATACCGGCGAAAAGGAATGAAATGATTCTATCGAGTTTCATAATTCTCATGCTTTATTAGAATACGACGGAAAGGCCGAGGGAAACAGCTTTCAGCACGGGATAACCGGTGTTGAGGTTCTCAGCATCCATGGCCGGGATGTTGTCGAAGGAAAGGAGGTTCTCGCCCTGGACAAAGATCTTGGCGTCCGAGATCTTCATGGCGCGGAGCGCATTCGCGGGGAGCTTGTAGTAGAGCTCACACTCGCGCAGCTTGAGCCAGTTGACGGTGCGGTACCAGATCGTGGATTCCTGGGCGTTGTTGGCCACGGCCGTCGTCGACAGACGCGGGTACAGGGCGCTGGCGCCGGCCCGGTCGAAGCAGTTGTCGTAGTATTCCTGCGACAGGTTGCGGTTGTCGGAGAGCGCGCCCCAGACACCGTCCACGTAGCGGAGGTTCTTGGTCTGGAAGGCCGCGCCCTGGAAGGCGACGTTGAAGCCGAAGCCCTTGTATTCCATGCCGAGGTTGAAAGCATAGTTGAGGGCAGGGACATAGGTGCCCCAGTCCATGGCCACCATATCGTTCTCGTTGATGAAGCCGTCGCCGTTGACATCCTTGTACTTGATGTCGCCGACCTTGACCTGGCCGAACTCCTGCTTGGGGCTCGAGGCGATCTCTTCCTGGCTCTGGAAGAAGCCGAGGGCGACGAGGCCGCGGGCGTAGTCGGCAGGCGTACCGATGACGGAAAGGTTCGGGTAGGCAGGGGCTTCGATCCAGTCGAGGACCTGGCTCTTCACGAAGGAAGCGTTGGCGCCGAAGTTGAGGTTCAGGCCACCGCTGAAGGTCTTGGCGAAGCGCATGCCGGCCTCCACGCCATAGCTGGCAACCACACCCTTATCGTCGTAGGCGGACTGGATGCCCACCACGGCGGAGTTGAGGGAGCCGGCGCTGACGAGGATGTTGCGGCGCTGCTGATAGAAGGCGTCGAGCGTGAAGTCAAAGCAGTTGCCAAGGCGCAGGTCGGTACCGAGGTTGGCCTTGTAGGCGGCCTCCTGCTGGAAGTGCGTCGTCGGGAACTGCGTCAGGAACGCGCCCCAGGAGCTGCTGAAGCTCTGGCCATACCAGAACTGGCCGTGGGAATTGGCCCAGTTGGCAAGCCACAGGCCGGCCTGCGGGACATAGTCGGTGTGCTGGATGCCGGCGGAAGCGCGGAGCTTGCCGTAATTCACGACACCGTCCGGATTGTTGGCATAGATCCAGGCGAGTCCGAGGGTCGGCGAGAACGCCCACTTGGCCGGGTAGGAACGGTTGGAGCCGTTGGCCGCGAGGACGACGTCCGCCACGAACTTGTCGGCGTGGTCGTAATGCAGGGCGAGGTTCCAGTTGGCGCGGTACCAGGTGTGGCTCCTGCCGTCGCGGACTTCGCTCTTCATGTTGTAGCCGGCGTTGGCGGCGAAATTGTCGCCGTTCTCGAACGTCGTAGCGTACTTGAGGCCGGCGCTAACCATGCCGATGCGCCACTGGGATTCCAGGTCGTAGGTGAATTTGGCCTGGTTCTGGACATCACCCATGACCGCGGCGTCCATCTTGCCGGCAGCGTTGATATAGTTCCAGCCGTACTGGTAGGTCCTGGTGCGGTTCTCACGCATGATGGAAGCGTTGTCATAAGCGCCGCTGGCGTAGAACTTCAGGCCCGGGGTCAGGAAATCGAGATCCTGCTCGAGGGTCAGGTCCGCCCAGATCTGGCGCTGGTGCGTCTTGGTGAAACCGGTCCCCCGGGTCTTCGCCACGAGGTTGAAGTCGCCATAGGCCTGGCTGCCGCCCCAGACGCTCGGGATATACCCCGGCTCGCCTTCGGTCCCGATGGCGGAAGTCCGGATGGGGAAAGCCAGCGCGGGCACCTTGTAGAGATGCCACCAGGCATCGTCGGAGCTGACGTTCGGCACACCGTTGGTCTCCATGAAGAGCGCCAGGATGTTGGTCTTGACGCGGGTGGAGCTGGTGACCTGGAAGTTGACGTTGGCGCGGATGTTCACCTTGGAGTACTTGAGCTGGGAATCCCAGTCACCCTCGGTGGCGTTCTTGTAGAGACCGCGGGCGTCGGTGAGGTTCAGCTGGGTGTAGTATTCGACATGGTCGGAACCACCGAACATCGACACAAACGCGTCGGTCTCGTGGGCGTTGTTGCGGAAGACTTCTTCCTTCCAGTTGACGTTCGGATAGAGGTACGAATCGTTGATATCCGTGCTGCCCTTGAACTTCTGGAGCTCAGCGTCCGTATAGGCGACGCCGAGGCCGTCGTTGAGGCGGGCCTGGTTCAGCGCATTGGCGTAGTCGAATGCGCTGACCATATCGGCCATCTGCGCACCGAACTGGATCTTGTGGGAAGCGCCGGCCTTGATGTTGAAACCGGTGCCCGGCTGTCCGTGCTTGGTCTTGACCAGGAGGACGCCGTTGATGCCTTCGTGGCCATAGAGCGCCACGGCGGCGGCGTCGCGGAGGACGGTCACGCTCTCTACCTCTTCGACCGACAGGCGGTCGATCGGGCGCTCGTAGCCATCAACCAGGATCAGGATATCGTTCTCACCCGTCGTCTGGGCGCCGCGGATATTGAAGAAGGCTCCGTTCCCCTCTTCGCCCTTGAAACCGGTGTTCTGCAGGGCGGTCAGGCCGAGGAGCTTGCCATAAAGCGCGTCGGCGAGGCTGATGGCGGAGGTGTGGCTGAGTTCCTCGGCGGTGATGGTGTAGGTCGCCGCCGTCGTGAGGAATTCAGTGGTCTCGACGCCCTGGCCCAGGTCGATGCTCTGCGCCTTCTTGTCGCGCAGCTCCGTCTGGGCGTCCGTCGTCACAGGGACGGCGAGAAGCCCCAGCAAGCCGCAGATAAGTATATGATGCAATTTCATAATCTTGACAATTTCAAATTATTACCAACCAGGATTCTGCGTAAGGCCATAACCCTTCATTACTTCGTCACGGGACACCGGGTCGAGGTACCACTTGTTCGTCCAGAAGCCTTCGTCCCACCACTTGCGGGCACCGTTGACGATCACCGGCTTCTCGTACTCGAAGTTCGGCCATTCTTCACCGGCCTGATACTGCTGGTCACCCTCCGTCAGGCGGTTGCCGGCTGCGTCGAGGCGATAGATCCGGATCTCGTGAAGGGGCTTGGTGAAGAGGTCCTGCCGCTTGCGGCGGACCATGTCGTAGAGGCGGTCGCCGCACTCGCCGCCGATCTCGCAGTTGCGCTCGCGCAGGATTTCATTGATAAGGTTCTCCTTGTTGGACTTCAGGTTCAGCTCCGGGTTCTTGTCCTCTAGACGGCCCAGGCCGACGCGGCTGCGCACGACGTGGAGGTCGTCCAGCGCCTGCTGGAACATGCCGAGTTCCGCCTCCGCCTCCGCCTTGATGAGGTACATCTCGGCCAGGCGGATGTAGGACACGCCGATCGGAGCATCGTCATAGCGGTTGCCGCCCCAGTAGTCGAGCAGCCATTTGAATTTGCTGTAGCCGGAAGCCACGTCGTCGGTGTTGTTGACGTTGCTGTTCTTCTCGAGGAAGCCACCGACCCAGGAATCCATGTAGTTCATACCCGCATAGTCGAATCCGGCAGGAAGCGACTTCTGGGGGACGACGATTGTCTCATACAGACGCGGGTCGCGGTCGGCGAAGATGTCAATGTGGTCCGGGTTCGCGCCGCGGCCATAGAGTTTCTCGTACGGGAACACGCGGCCGTCCTGCATGCCGAAGCACTCCATCAGCTCGTTGGTAGGGACCTGGCCGCCCTGACGCATACAGTCAAGGGCGAAACCGCGCCAGCCCCAGCCCCAGCCGCCGTCGGACAGCGTCAGGGTCGGTTGGGCGTCGAAGAGCTTCTCGTGGTTGACCTGCTGTCCTCTGTTGGTGTAGCCGTTGCGGTAGCGATAGGCCGTACGGTAGGCCTCGCGGTAACCGGCTTCATCCTGGGTGGCAGGCTGGACCAGCTGGTAATAATTGCCGTTTTCGGGAGCGGCGTTGTCGTTGAAGAAATCGTTGCAGGCGTCGAGGCACTTCTGCCAGAGGCCGGCGTCATAGCCGCCGAACCAGACGTGCTCGATGTTCGTGAACTCGGTCTCCTTGTCCGCCGTGTACGTCATGTACGGCTCGGCGTTGTTGAACAGCGGAGAAGCGGCGAACATCCAGACCTTGGCGCGGAGGGCCTTGGCCGAAGCGCGCGTGAGGCGGCCGGACCACTGGCCCAGTTCGGTGTCAGGGACATTCCAGCGGAAGCCGGGCTCCTTGATGGCGCAGACGATCAGCGAGTCGATGAACTCCACGGTCTCCTTGGCCGTAGAACGGCCGGAGGTGAAGTTCTCACCCACGCCATAAGCCTTGCGGACGAGGCAGAGGCCGCCGAAATTGCGGAACGCGTCGAAGTAGCGGCTCGCCATGATGGTGTAGGCCTCGCCGCGCAGGCAGCTCTTCTCCTTCTCGTCCATGCCGGGCACGCGGTCGATGTTCTCGATGATCTGCCAGCATTTGCGCACGGTCTCGTAGATGGAGACACGGCCGCCGGCGTCTGAATCAAGGCCTTTCTTGGTCGAATAGGAGAACTTGCCCTGGAAGTTGCCGTCTTCGGTATCCTGGGCATTCTCCGTCAGGGCGCCGGGATAGTAGCTCTGCTTCGGGCCGCCCCAGCTGACGTAGCAGTGGTAGGAGTCCGAGAGCACGTCGATCGGCGCGCCGTTCATCATGTTTCCGGAGGTGTAGGTGCAGTAGAGCTGTCCGTACGCGCTCCAGAGGAAGTTGCGGGTGTATTCAGCGCTGGAGAACACCGTCTCCATGTTGACGTCGATGCCCGGCGCCGGCTCCAGGAAAGCGTCACCGACAGCGAACGGGTCGACGCAGGAAGAGAGGGACATAGCGGCTCCGAGTCCCAGCGCAAGTATAAAGTTGGATATCTTTTTCATATTCGTAGCTCCATTAGAAGTTGAACTGTGCGCCGATGTTGCAGACACGGGTCATCGGGTAACGCACGCCCATGTCGAGGCCCTGTCCCGGAGCTTCGGGGTCATTGCCGTCGAAGCGGGAGAAGGTCAGCAGGTTTTGGGCGGACGCGAAAACGCGGATGTAGTTGAAGAACGGCAGGTGCTTCCCCTTGCCGAAGGTGTAGCCGATCTCCACGTTCTTCAGACGGATGTAGCGGGAATTGATCATCCAGGCCTGGGAGTCGCTGTTGTTGTGCACGCGGTTGGCGAAAGAGATACGCGGCAGGATGGCGTTGGGGTTGTCCTCCGTCCAGGAGTTGTCGGCCACCCACTGCGTCAGGGCCGAGGTGTCGGTGGAGCCGAACTGGTCGCGGAAGTATCCGTTCAGCATACGGCTCACGTGGTCGGCGCCCGTCCAAAGCATGGAGAAGTCGAGGCCCTTCCAGTGGAAGCTGGCGTTGAGCGAGAAGGTGATTTCCGGCGTATCGGTGTAACCGAGCGGCTTCACGTCGTTGGAGTCGATGAGGCCGTCGCCGTTGAGGTCCACGAAGACAGCGTCACCATACTTGAGGTCGCTGTTGTCGGGCTTGGCCATCTGCTGCGGCAGGTCCGCGCCATAGGCAGCCTTGTAGCGCTCCTCAGAACCCGGCTGGTAGAACTCGAAGAGGTCATAGCCGAAGCGCTGGCCGACCGGCAGGCCGGTGTGGCGCAGGTACTCATACAGTTTCGGAACCTCGAGCATCTCGATGACCTTGTTGCGGGCAAACGAGAAGTTCGGGGAGATGGAGTAGCGGAAATCGCCGTGGCGGTCCTCCCAGTTGAGGGTGATCTCATAACCGTGGTTCTTCACGCGGCCTTCGTTGACGCTGCTGGCGGGCAAAGACGTGACGGCAGGCAGCGTGGACTCGTTGGACACGAGGATGTCCTTGCGGTCCTCCCAGAAGAAGTCGACATAGGCGTGGAGACGGTCCTTGAAGAAGCCGGCGTCCAAACCGATATTGATCTTGCTGGCGGTCTCCCAGGTCACGTTGGGGTTGCCGGAAGTCAGCTCACGGACAGCCATCAGCCAAGAGGGGCTGGTACCGAAGTTGGCGCCGCGCTTCTGCGGGTTGACCGTCGTGGCACCGTTATAGAACATCCAGGCGCCCGGCTGATAGAGGAAGCGGTGGCCGTTGGTGTTGTCGTTGCCGACCAGACCCCACGAACCACGGAGTTTCAGGTAGCCGAACACGTCCTTGATGGGCTCCCACCAGGGTTCGCTGGACGGGATCCAACCCACGGACACGGACGGGAAGAAGCCGTAGCGCTTGCCGGGGGCGAAGTTCTCGGAACCGTTGTAACCGATGTTGAGGTCGAGCAGGTACTTGGTGGCGTAGTCGTAGGTGATACGGCCGACCAGACCGACATAACCCTTCGGGATGGACGTGTAGATATTACCGTCGGAATCCCAGGGATAATAGGTCTTGCTCTGGTTGTAAAGGAGCAGGGCGCCGACGTTGTGGTTGCCGAAACGGCGGGCGTAGTCGAAACTCGCCTCCGCGTACCAGTTGCGGCTGCCCGATCTCGACTCGCTGTAGGGAATCGGCCAGGTGATGTTCTCCTTGCGGAGCGCCTCCTGACCGTCCACGAGGGTGGCCACGTAGATAAGGCCGGTGCCATAACCGTTCTGGCGGTTCTTCGTGGCTACGTACTGGGAGTTGTAGGAAGCCTTGACCTTGAAACTGAGGCCCTCGGTGAGGAAGCCCATGTCGAGCTTGTACTGGAGGTCGAAGTTGAGCGCATTGGTGCTCTCGTTCTTATAACCCAGGTCGTAGTAGTTGGAGAGCGCGTCACGGTCGAACGGACCGACGAGGTTCGAGTCCGAGACGATGTGACGGCCCTGCGCGTCGATACCGCTGCCGGCGTACGGCGTGGCACCCTGCAGGTAACGGAAGAGGAAGCCCTCGCCGCTACCCATCGTGTTGCGGTTCTGCATGCGGCCGCCCAGGGTAAGGGACAGCTGGCTGTGCTTGGTGACGTCGATATCGAGGTTGGCGCGATAGTTCAGACGCTTGAAGTTGAACGTCTCGTTCTTGTTGTCGGAGAACGTCTTGAACAGGGAATCCTGGTTCAGGAAGCCGGCGGACACGAAGTAGCGGACCCGGTCGGTGCCGCCGTTGACGTTGACGTTGGCCTGTTCCTGCCAGGCGGTGTCGTTCATGATATATTTGATCCAGTCCATGCTCGGGAAGGTGGTGGGCATGTCCTTCAGGCGGAAATGCTCCATCACGTCCTGGCTGAAACGGAGGCCGGTCGTGGCCTCTTCTCCATTGGCGGGATCTATATAGGTAGCGAATTGGTTGTAGTCGGAAATAACCCTGGATCCGGGCCACTGGCTCATCGGGAGCACATCGGTGATCTGGGTGTAGTTCCACATCTGGCCGTAGGTGTAGGAGTCGGCGAAGTCGATGAACTTCGAGATCGACTGCACGGCGGTGTTGACCGAGGCGGTGACGGAAGCCTTGCCGGTCGTACCACGCTTCGTGGTCACGAGGATGACGCCGTTGGCGCCACGCACACCGAACACGGCCGTCGCCGAAGCGTCCTTCAGGACCGAGATGCTCTCGATTTCGTTGGCATCCAGCTGGGAGAACGGACGTTCGACACCGTCGACCAGGACCAGCGGCTCGGCGCTGTTGAGCGAGCCGACGCCACGGATGCGGATGACCGGTTCGTCAGCGCCAGGCATACCTGAAGCCTGAACGGCGGAAACGCCGGGGAGATTTCCCTGGAGGGCGTTCGCGACGTTCGCGACAGGAGCCTTCAGAAGGCCTTCACCACTGACAGCGGACACAGCGCCAGTAATGGTAACCTTCTTCTGCTGGCCGTAGGCAACGACCACGGCCTCGTCAAGCGCTTTGGAATCGACCTGCATCGTGACGGTCATGCGCGGACCTGTCACCTCGACCAGTTGCGTCAGATAACCGATGCAAGAGATCTCCAGTGTAGTGCCGCGGGGAACCGACGTGAGGACGAAGTTTCCGGACAGGTCGGTGACGGTACCGTTCTGGGTCCCTTGGATGAGCACTCCGGCTCCAATCAACCCTTCACCATGTTCGTCAAGAACCTGACCTTCTACACGCAGATTTTGGGCGAAAGAATGTCCGGGCAACAGGAGCAGAAGCCCCAACAGTCCGAACACACGAGATAGTTTTCTCCTTTTCATCATGTTAGAAAATAAATTTGTGGGTGAATTCTAATCATCAAAGAAAACCAAAATTTTAGATTATTCCTACAGACTATTATAAAATATTTCCACAAGTTTTCAATAATAACCACAATAACTGCGTATGCGAAAGCGGGAACGCCCTGCAAATTAAGCTTTAACACATTTTTATCACCGAATTTACATATTCAGGCAATTATTTTTTCAATATGGCGTCCCACTCCATCCCATTTTGAGAAAGTATTGAAAACTGAAAAAATTGACTAATTTTACACCTCGATACCAAAGCCACATACAACGCCTGAAATCATGAGAAAATTGCCCTTTATTATAATATATGCCGCCGCCTTTCTGACCTTCGGTCTCCTGGCGGCAGGATGCCATCGCCTGGACGGTCCGGTCCGGGAAGAAGAGGAGCAGCAGGAGGAGGAACAGGAGCAAGAGCAGGAGAATCCGGGGACGCCCGGAATCTTCGAGCTGGCCGCCGACGCCATCCCCAAGATGGGCGCCGGCTGGAACCTCGGCAACACCCTCGACAGCAACAGCAACGACCTCGACAATATGTGGATCGAGGCGTGGACCGACCGCACCCCGGCGGACTACGAGACCGCCTGGGGGCAGCCGCAGGCCACCCGCGCGCTGATCCACATGTTCAAGGAAGCCGGCTTCGGCGCCATCCGTGTGCCGGTGACCTGGTATCCGCACATGGGCACCATCACGCTCCACGACCAGACCAAGTGGGACCGCACCACCTGGACGGGGACGGACGTGGACCCGGCCTGGATGGCCCGGGTCAAGGAAGTGGTGGACTACGTGATCGACGAGGGGATGTACTGCATCCTCAACGTCCACCACGACACGGGCGCCGAGAGCGCCGCCTGGCTGGTGGCCGGCGAGCAGGAGTTCGAGGCGGCCAAGGACCGCTACAAGGCGCTCTGGCAGCAGATTGCCGACGTTTTCAAGGATTATGGCGAGAAGCTGTGGTTCGAGTCCTACAACGAGATGCTGGACCCCTATGATTCCTGGTGCTTCGCCTCCTTCAACGTCCAGCCGGCCCGCTACGACGCGGCCGTGGCCGCCTCCGCCTACAAGGGCATCAACAGCTACGCGAAACTCTTCGTGGAGACGGTGCGCGCCAGCGGTGGCAACAACGCCCAGCGCAACCTCGTCGTCAACACCTACGGCGGCTGCAGCGGCGCCGGCTCGTGGAACGGGCATCTGCTGGAACCGCTTACGCAACTCCAGCTCCCTGAGAAACCCGGCCACATCGCCGTGCAGGTCCACAGCTACTGGAACGCCGACAAGTTCGCCGCCGAGAAGAGCGACATCGACAAGTTCTTCCGGGACCTGAAGACCCAGATCGTCGACCGCCTGGGCGTCCCGGCCATCATCGGCGAATGGGGCGGCGGCACCAACGAAGACACGCTGGATAACGCCCAGTTTGCCAAATACTTCTCCCAGAAGGCCCACGACGCCGGCGTCGCCGCCTACTACTGGATGGGGCTCTCCGACCAAGACGACCGCTCCGTTCCCAAATGGTCGATGACCCGGGCCAAAAATGTCATCCTGGCCCCTTATAAATAGCAAGATGGAAGAACCTGTCCTCAACGCCCACAATAAAGAAGAATATCCGCCGATGCACACGGCGGAGCACATCCTGAACGGGACGATGGTCCGCCTGTTCGGCTGCTCCCGTTCGCGCAACGCGCACATCGAGCGCAAGAAGTCCAAGTGCGACTACCTCCTCCCCTGCTGCCCCACCGACGCGCAGGTGGCACAGATCGAGGCCACGGTCAACGAAGTCATCGGCCGCCACCTGGACGTGACCATCGAATATATGACGCGCGCGCAGGCCGCCGCCATCGTGGACCTGAGCAAGCTCCCGGAGGACGTCTCGGAGACGCTCCGGATCGTGCGCGTCGGCGACTACGACGCCTGCGCCTGCATCGGCGCGCACGTCCGCAACACCGCCGAGATCGGCACCTTCCACATCCTGAGCCACGACTTCGAGGACGGCCGCTGGCGCGTCCGCTGGAAAGTCCAATAGAATAGCTGAGCGGCATGATGATTTTCTCTTTCCTCCTTCTGGGCATCGTCGCCCTGGTCGTTTCCGTCCTGCTCGGGATCCCGTTTGCCATTGTGGCGTCGCGGATCGCGCGCAGAAAGGCGTTGAAGCACCAACAGCTGATCGTCTTTTGCGCCGCCGTCACCCCCGCCCTGTTCATCGCCATAGAGATCGTTTTCGGGCTGATCGGAAGCATCTATATTTCCGAGAAGAAAGGCGTGGACGTGGGGTTTGGTGATTACTGGGAGGCACCGCTGACGGAGAGCCACTATATCAGCGCCGTCGACCTGCCGTCTACGGCGACGATCCAAAGGCGGGAAGACGACCGGCCATACGACGGATACGTCCGGCATCTGTGGATTGACGACCGCATTTACGCGGCCTGTTCCTCATCCGGTCTCTATTCGATCTATGCCTTCCACGCGCAAGACAGTGAAGTAGATACGCTGCTTTTCAGGGCCGACTCCCTGCGATATGCGGAAGTCCTGCAGGAGCGGGATCTCGATCCGGACACCGCCCTGGCTCCGGACGCCTATTTCAACAAAGAGCTGAAAAAAGCCCATAAGATAGAGGAGCCGCTCCGGCATGCCGTCGCGACGCTGATCATCTTGGCGTTATGGTTTCTGCTCATCCAGCTTACACAGAAAAACAAGGACTGAAGAACATGGACCGTTTCATCGATGCACTGCTGAGCGGCAAGACCGACAGGATTCCGGACGAATATGACTGGTTCGCCCCGCTGCTCGGCGACTGGGACTGCGACTATTACGACGAGCCCGAACCGGGTCGCAAACGCCACGTCAAGGGCGAATGGATCTTCCGCCGGATCCTGGAAGGCACGGGCATCCAGGACATCTTCATTTTCCCGTCGCGGGCCACGAAAGAGGCCGAGCCGCAGCCTGACGGCGAATACGGTTCGTCGTTCCGGATGTTCAACAAGGCCACCCTGTGCTACGACGTCGTCTACACCTGCGACCACGCCATGAAGCGGCTGTGCTTCACCAAGCAGGGAGACCGGCTGGTCGGCAAGGTCCTGGCGGAGGAGAATGCCTACTGGATCTTCTCGGACATCACCGCGGACAGCTTCCGCTGGGAGAACGTCCGGATCAAAGAAAACGGCGAGAAGTTCCAGCTCTGCGAAATCTTCGGCAAACGGATCCCGGACACGATATGAGAAATGCATTGGGATATATCCTCGGATTCCTGGTCTTCGTGGCCGGAATTCCCGCGCTGATGTGGTGGGCGTCGGGCAGGCCGCTCCTCTGGGCGCCCGCGATGCCCTGGCCCATCGTCGCCGCCGTCCTGGCGGTCGCCGGACTGGCGCTCAGCATCTGGGCCATCGTCCATATGAAGAAAAAGGGCGAAGGCAACCCCTTCGACGCATACAACCACGAAGTGGCACCCCGGACCAAGCACCTGATGACGGACGGGCCTTACAGTTTTTCCCGCAACCCCATGCTGGTGGGCATCTACATCTATGACGTCGGCGTGCTTTTGTGGCTCCAGCAGAACTGGTACTCGCTGGCCGTCTTCGCCGTCCAGGTCATTCTGCTCACCCTGCAGGTCCGTTCGGAGGAGAAGCGCCTCGAAGCGGATTTCGGCGACGCGTATATCGCTTATAAAAAGCGCGTTCCGCGTTTCTTCTTCTAAAAGCAACAACATGTTTCTTGACACGCGTTGAAGGGCGCGCTACCTTTGCACTGTCAACCAAAAAGAAACGAACATGGAAGTCAAAGAAATCTTGAAGAACCTGCGCGAGCGGAACAACCTGACGCAGGAGCAGATGGCAGAACGCATCAACGTGACCCGGCAGGCCGTGAGCCGCTGGGAGACCGGCCTGACGCAGCCCAACCCCGAATTGCTCAAAGTCCTTTCCCGCGAATTCGGCGTCTCCATCAACACCCTGCTGGGCGCCCCGCAGACGCTTTATTGCCAATGCTGCGGGATGCCTCTGTCCGACGATTCGATGATCAGCCGGGAGAAAGACGGGAGCTTCAACGAAGACTACTGCAAGTGGTGCTACGCCGACGGGCAGTTCGCCTACAAGACCAAGGATTCCCTGCTGGACTTCCTCGTCCAGCACATGCCCAATCCGGAGAATCAGCCTGACGACGCGCGGCGCGCGCTCTACGACAGCCACCTCTCCCAGCTCAAGCACTGGAGATAAATCGAATTCGCCCATGGACCGCAGCTCTCAGATCATCCGGACCAGCGTCGTCGGCATCGTGGCCAACGTGCTCCTGGCGGCCTTCAAGGCCGCCGTGGGCCTTATTGCCAGCAGCGTGGCCATCGTGATGGACGCCGTCAACAACCTCAGCGACGCGCTGTCGAGCGTCATCACCATCATCGGGACGAAACTTTCCCAGCGGCCGGCGGACCGGGCGCATCCTTTCGGTTTCGGGCGCGTCGAGTACTTCAGCGCCATCATCATCGCCGTCATCGTCCTGTCGGCGGGCGTCACCTCCCTCATCGAGTCGGTCAAGAAGATTATCGAGCCCACCGCGCCGAGCTATACGACCGCGACGCTCGTCGTCATTGTCGCGGCCATCGTGGTCAAGCTGGTCCTGGGCTGGTATGTCCGGAAGAAGGGGCGGCAGCTCAGGAGCGACGCCCTGGTCGCGTCCGGCTCGGACGCCCTGTTCGACGCCGTCATCACCACCGCCACGCTCGTGTCGGCCGGCGTCATGCTGATCTGGGGATTCTCCCTGGACGGCATCCTGGGCGCCCTGATTTCCGCCATGATCATCAAGGCCGGCATCGAGATGCTCGCCTCCCCCGTCAACGAACTGCTGGGAGCCAGGGTACCGCCGGAGCTGGTCAAGGCAATCAAACAGGACGTCATGCAATGCGAGGGCGTCCGCGGCGTGTATGACATCATCCTGCACAACTACGGCCCGGACGTGATGATCGGTTCGCTGCACGTGAGCGTGCCCGACACGATGTCGGCCCACGAGATCCACGGCCTGTCCCGCCGGATCTCCGGGCTCATGCTCGCGAACCACGGAATCATCATGACCGTCGGCGTCTACGCCATGGCCACCGGCGAGGACCGCCACGCCGAGCTGCAGGCGAAGGTGATGCAGGCGCTCGGCGCCCACAAGGAGATCGTCCAGATCCATGGTTTCTACTATGCGGAAAAGGAGCGCACACTGTCCGTGGACGTGGTCCCGGATCTCGCGAGCGACCGCGACGCGACCCTGTGCGGGCGCCTGACGGAGGAAATCCAGGCGCTGGTGCCCGACCTGCAGGTCTCCATCGTCATCGACCACAACTACAGCGAATGATTCCCCGCCCCACGGGCGGAATCATTGACGGCTATAGTCTTGGAAATATGGGGATTTGTGTCTATCTTTAACAATAATAAAGGAGTTCATTCTATGAAAAAAGTCTTCCTGTTGGTTTTGCTGCTATCTGCGTTCTGTCCTCCTTCTTTCGCGCAGATACGCTTCATTGATGAGAATGGAGAGGTTTATGACGGCCTCAGCGGAGGTATCGTGAGTCTGGGTGAGGAAATCTTCCGGTATCGGGTGATTTATGGTAGATATCCAAAAGACAAGAAAGAACTTCACGACTTCTGTTTGGATAAAAATCGATATGATGCTGCAGACTCTGTCAGCTTTCTCGACCAAATCGAGATGAAACATAAGGCTTATTCCAAGTTGACAAAGGCACGCAGGAATAAACTTACCGTCTCCGGTGACACTTGCACATTCTACATAGCCAAATGGCGAGGGACATACCAACTTATCGGAGGACTCGCCGAGCTGCAGAAAGAAGATTATCGGGCATTCCGGAATTTTGCCTGTGCCCGCTTCTATGACCGGGACGGCGAGGTCCTTTGGTCTCTTTGCTGGGAGTCCCCCTCTCTGCCCAGCGCTGTCGACAACCTCAAGACACGGTTCGGTTATATTGTTACGACGGATGGGGACGACAAGAATTGGCCAATATTGGATGCACCCATGATGTTTCCTGTCACGATGACCAGAGACGGCACGTTCACCTATGACCTGTCGTGCCTGGAAGGCGTTCAACTCTATTATCAGCAATATGGAAAGCGCAGGGATTCGACAAACAGGATCGGGCCCGTCACGATAGAAGAAGCCTTCGACCAAGACTATATCGACACCATCAAAGCCTATATGACGGACTACCTCGACCAGCACGAAGAGGTCTACACGATGAAGCTCTGGGAAATGGTCCTCTTCAACAATCCTCCGAAGAGTCCAAAAGAATCCCTCTGATGCCCTCAAGGTGGCCCCGGAGAACTGGAAGACGGTTATCCGGCATCCCATTAGAAAATTGTAACGCTTATGGCCAGCAATCCAGACTTTGTACAATACGTCATCGACCAGTGCTCAGGCGCCGGGGAGATTGTTGCGAGGAAGATGATGGGAGACTACTGCGCGTATTGCGACGGCATTCTCTTCGGTCTTATCTGCGACAACAACCTGTACGTTAAGGTGACGGAGCCGGGCAGGGCCGTCCTGAAGGAAGTCGTCCTGCGGCCGCCGTATGACGGTGCCAAGGACTATTTCTACATCAGCGACGTGGATGACCGGGATTATCTGGCAGAGCTCATCACAGCTACGATCCCGGCGCTCCCGAAGCCGAAGGCAAAGAAGAATCCGGTGAAGTAACATATTCGCAGCTTCCTGTGAAAGGATAGCGACTCAAGACGCCCCCCCGCGCGAGAAATTTGCAGTAAAAAGGAAATTAATTATTGTTTTTCGATAAATTTGATTATCTTTGCGTCACATCAATTTGAAGAAAACAATATGAACACTATGAAATTTCTAACAATACTGCTTACTGCTATGGGACTCTTCACATCCTGTTTCGCCCGCGGCCAAAAAGCGGAAACAACTTTGCATCAGCTTAGCCGTGAAGAAACCACGACCGGCACAAGAATCATCATGGCCGATATGACCGAAACCGAAATCACACAGGCCATCAATGATTTTATGATCATCAATGCAGACAATCAGCCACAAAGACCCTCCGTCCGTCAATCCGGCGACCGTTTCATCCTTCAGCTCCCCGACACGACACCCTATGACCTGTTTTGCTATTGGGTGAATTACATCGTCTATTCCGACAAAAACCAGCGTTTCAATGACAGAGTCATCGGATGGTATGAAGTCGGAGCCGATGCCACCGGCGCCTGGACACAGTTCGCCGGCCAGAAACTGATGCTCTTTATCCCCGCGTCGGACAACGAGTTCGACAACGTCTATTTCACTACGGAGGACAACCGCTGCTTCAAGCAAGAGTTTGGCTGGAGCGCGAAACTGAAACCGCAGGGCAAGGTATTGAAGGAATACGTCAGACTGTAGTTATATTCTACAAATAGGAATTTGAATATGCGAAAGACATTCTGTTATTCTCTCTTCATTATTCTCCTGTTTTCGGTCACCTCATGCGGCCTGTTTGACAACCAGGATACTTACCCTGGCTATGTGCGTCATTGTATTCGGATCATGGACAGGCACGGCCTCTACTCTGACACGCCCGAGTGGCAGGCCCGGAAAAAAGAGTTTCTCGCGGCAGCGGATACCGTATCTGACCTGGGCTGGGCCAATTATCTGATATATCAGGCGGCACAGGTAGCCGGCGGGAAGCATTCCGGCCTCGGGGCTCCGGAGAGGGATACCGTGAATTATCCCGAATTCGCGCCCGAAGCCAGGATGCTTGAAGGCGGCATCGCCTATGTCAAACTGCCGGCACATTCCGGCGCACAGGTGAGCGATTCACTCTATGCATATTCGGTGCTGCATTTCCTGCAGGAGAATTCATCGGCTGCCGGCGTGGTGATCGACCTCCGGGAAAATTATGGCGGCACCATGTATCCCATGATCTCCGCCGTGTCACCGCTGCTGCCGGATGGCGAAATCCTGCAGTTCAAAGGGAAGAAGCGGACCACACCGGTCATGCTGGATTTTGTCTTGCAAGTCGTCGGCATCGAGGCCCCGGAGATCCGGAAATTCCCCGAAGGGACGCCTGTAGCCATCCTGACCGACGACGCGACCGCCAGTTCCGGGGAAGCTACCCTGCTCTGTTTCAGGGGGCTTGACAATACAAGGACGTTCGGCAGCCCGACAGCGGGCTACGCCAGCGCCAACCGACCTTTCCCGCTGAAGAACGGCTATTCTTTGATCCTGACAACCGGCCGCGACGTCGCAAGGACCGGGGAGGTATTCTGCGACGACCCGATCGCCCCGGACGTCGAGACGGAAACGCCATTGGAGGATGCTATATCCTGGATACAGGCAACAAAGTAAAAGCCAGGTACCGAATTTGCTAAAACGCTTATATCTAATTCAATAAATCGGAATTGGTATGAACAGGCTGAAACTTCTTCGATTTCTTTTTGTTCTTTTCATCGTGCTAACGGTGGTCTTTGGCATTTTGCTCATTCTCCCGGATATGAAGGACAATGTCCTTGGAAGAATAGGTCTGTGGTGTGGTTTTATCTCACAGCTTCTTCTTGCGGTGGTTATGTATTCTGAGATTAGAAAAGATAAAAAGAGGAAGGATAGTTAAATTCGTATTTTTCGGCCCCCTGCTTTCTGTCGGGCACGCAGGAGGCCCTTTTCGTGCCCGGTAGGGTGCAAATAGGTTGATTCTGCACCCGAGATTCGCCGGTCGCGCGAGAGCGTTGTGGAGGGCGGAGCGGAAATTGGTTTTTCGAGCAACCGCACGAAAAATAATTTCCGTCCGCCCGCGAGGGAAGACCAGCGAATGACAAAAAGGAGGGGACCGGGTACGAGAAAAGGCAAGCACGCATGCTTGCCTTTTCTCGTACCCCCGAGGCGAATCGAACGCCTATCGTCGGAACCGGAATCCGAAATTTTATCCATTAAACTACAGGGGCATACCTACGGGTCTGCCGTTGGGAATGCAAATATAGGGAAATTTTGTAAATTTGCGGCGTTTAACTTGACTAAAATTTTAAACGTAAGTAAAACCGAAACCCAAAAAGAGACTGTTATGAAAAGAGCATACGTGTTCCCCGGCCAGGGTTCCCAGTTCACGGGAATGGGCAAAGATCTCTACGAGAACAACGCCAAGGCGCGTGAAATGATGGAGAAAGCCAACGAGATTCTCGGCTTCCGCATTACCGACATCATGTTCGAAGGAACGGACGAGGACCTGCGCGCG
Organism: Bacteroidales bacterium WCE2004; assembly: GCA_900167895.1. Lineage (NCBI taxonomy): Bacteria > Pseudomonadati > Bacteroidota > Bacteroidia > Bacteroidales > Bacteroidales bacterium WCE2004. Next base: position 186,957 of record FUZR01000001.1, read on the forward strand.
ACGAACGTCACGCAACCGGCCATCTTCCTGCATTCCGTCGTGACGGCCCTCTGCACCGAAGGTCTCCCCGCCCCCGACATGGTCGGCGGCCACTCCCTCGGTGAATTCTCCGCCCTCGTGGCGGCGGGCGCCGTCGATTTCGAGGACGCCCTGCGCCTCGTGGCGGTCCGCGCCAACGAGATGCAGAAGTGCTGCGAGAAGGTTCCCGGCGGCATGGCAGCCGTCATCGCGCTGCCCAACGAGAAGGTCGAGGAGATCTGCGCCGGCATCGAAGGCGTCGTGATTCCCGCCAACTACAACTGCGACGGTCAGGTGGTCATCTCCGGCGAGAAGGAAGCCATCGCCGCCGCGTGCGAAGCGATGAAGGCCGCGGGTGCCAAGCGCGCCCTGCCGCTGAGCGTCGGCGGCGCGTTCCACTCCCCGCTGATGGAGCCCGCCCGCATCGAGCTGGCCAAGGCTATCGAGCGCACGGAAGTGCACGCACCGAAGTGCCCGATCTACCAGAATGTCACCGCGTTGCCGGAAACCGACCCGCAGCGCATCAAGGATAATCTCCTGCAGCAGCTGACCTCCCCGGTCCGCTGGACCCAGTCCGTCAAGAACATGCTGGCGGACGGCGCCACGGAGTTCCGCGAACTCGGCCCCGGCGCCGTGCTCCAGGGCCTCGTCAAGCGCATCGTCTCGGCGGTCGGCGCGGAGGACATCACGATCCAGTAAAACAGAAGGGAGAGGCGCTCGCCTCTCCCTTTTTTCTTTCCTGCCCGGCCCGACCGGGTGTCTTATTCTTCGACGCGGAACCCCAGCGCCCGCAGGCGTGCGGCCAGCGCGTCCGTGCCGCCGCGCAGGCGGACGCTGAAGGCGGACGGCTCGCGGCGGACCGGATAGTCGCCGCGCAGCTGCTCGAAGCGGTCCGGATGCGCCCGGAGCGCGCGGTCGTCCGCGAAGATGTCGTAGGTATACAGAAGCGCCTCCGAGAGCACTTCCTGCAGGGATTTGCCGGCGGCGTCGAGTTCGAATCCGAGGGGCTGCGCCGGGGCGGGAATGCCCGCCGGACGCCAGTCCGTGAGGGGCAGGCCCAGCCGCGCGGCCACCGTCTGCACGGCCGCCGTCGTCCCGGCCGCCTTTCCGTCGGCGCTGTAGCCGGCGATGTGCGGCGTGGCGATGTCCACCAGGTCCAGCAGACCGCCGTCCGGGGCCGGCTCCCCTTCCCACACGTCCAGCACCGCGCCGCGCAGCGCTTTCGCCGCCAGCGCGGCCTTCAGCGCCCCGTTGTCCACGACCGGGCCGCGGGAAGAATTGATCAGGAACTGGTCCGGGCGCATCGCCGCCAGGCGCGCCGCATCGAAGAGGTGCCAGGTGGCGTCCGTCCCCTCCCGGGAAAGCGGAACGTGCAGGGTGACGATGTCGCTGCGCGAAATGAGTTCGTCCAGGGCGACGAAACCGTCCGGGCCTTCGCGGCGGGCGCGCGGCGGATCGCACAGCAATACGCGCATCCCCAGCGCCGCGGCGGCCTGCGCCACCTTGGCGCCGACATGGCCCACGCCCACGACGCCGAGCGTCATCCCCGCCAGGCACAGCCCGTGCCGGCGCGCCAGCGCGCAGAGCGCCGCGCCGACATACTGCTGCACGGACGAGGAGTTGCATCCGGGCGCGTTGCGCCACAGGATGCCGTGCGCCTCGCACCACGCCGTGTCTATGTGGTCATAGCCGATCGTGGCCGTGGCGACGACCCGCACGGCGGAACCCGCGAGCAGCGCCGCGTCGCAGCGCGTACGGGTACGCGTGACGACGGCGTCGGCGTCGCGCACCACCGCCGGCGTCGTCTCCCCGCCAGGCAGGTAGACAACCTCAGCGAAGGGCTCGAACACCCCCCGCAGGAACGGAATCTTGTTGTCGCAGACGATCTTCATTTCACATCCCAAAGGTACGCTTTTTTTTGCATTCACGCTCCACCGCCGGGAGCAGAGAAGGAGACGCCCTGCCAGGTCGGTCACGACAAGGAAAAAAGGCGAAAAAAACGGGTCGGAAACGGGCAGGAACGGGCACGGAAAGTGCAAGGGGAAAAGAGGGGAAATTTAATTTGAATGAATCAAGATTTCTTCGTACATTTGTATATTAATTAGATTCTGTCTTGAAATAAATATAAAACATACTAAAACTATCTAGACATTTATGGCTAAAGAAAAGAAATTCATCACCTGTGATGGTAACCAGGCAGCGTCGAATATCGCTTACCTGTTCAGCGAGCACGCTGCCATCTACCCGATTACGCCGTCGTCCACGATGGCGGAAAACGTGGACGAGTGGGCTGCCCACGGCAAGAAGAACCTCTGGGGCGAGACCGTCAAGGTCACCGAGATGCAGAGCGAGGCCGGCGCCGCGGGTGCGGTGCACGGTTCCCTGCAGGCTGGTGCGTTGACGACCACCTATACGGCTTCCCAGGGTCTTCTCCTGATGATTCCGAATATGTACAAGATCGCAGGCGAAATGCTGCCGGCCGTTTTCCACGTGTCCGCCCGCGCCCTGGCTTCCCACGCCCTCTCCATCTTCGGTGACCACCAGGATGTGATGGCCTGCCGCCAGACCGGTTTTGCGATGATCGCTTCCAGCTCCGTGCAGGAGGCCCAGGACATCGCCGCCGTGGCGCACCTTTCCGCCATCAAGTCTTCCCTGCCTTTCCTCCACTTCTTCGACGGCTTCCGCACCTCCCACGAGATCCAGAAGATCGAGGCCATCGACGAGGAGGACCTCAAGAAGATGGTCAGCAAGAAGTCCCTCGAGAACTTCCGCGCCCGCGCCCTGAACCCGGAGGCTCCCGTCACCCGCGGTACCGCGCAGAACGGCGACGTCTACTTCCAGGCCGTCGAGTCCCGCAACCAGGCCTATGAGGCCGTGCCGGACATCGTGGCCCGCTACATGGGCGAGATCAGCGAGCTGACCGGCCGCACCTACCGTCCGTTCGAGTACTACGGCGCCAAGGACGCCGAGTGCGTGATCGTGGCCATGGGTTCCGTCACCGAGACCATCAAGGAGACCATCGACTACCTCGCCGAGCACGGCCGCAAGTACGGTGTCGTCACCGTCCACCTCTACCGTCCGTTCTCCGAGAAATACTTCCTCAAGGTCCTCCCGAAGAGCGTCAAGAAGATCGCCGTGCTGGACCGCACCAAGGAGCCCGGCGCCCTCGGAGAGCCGCTCTACCTCGACGTCCGCGCCCTCTTCCAGGGCAAGGAAGGCGCACCCCTCGTTATCGGTGGCCGCTACGGTCTCTCCTCCAAGGACACGACCCCGGCCCAGATCGTCGCCGTGTACGACAACCTCGAGCGCAAGGCCCCGAAGGGCGACTTCACCATCGGCATCGTCGACGACGTGACCTTCAAGAGCCTCCCGACCAAGGGCGAGATCTCCATCGTGAAGAAGGGCACCACCGAGTGCAAGTTCTACGGCCTCGGTTCCGACGGCACCGTCGGCGCCAACAAGAATACGATCAAGATCATCGGTACGCACACCGACCTCTACAGCCAGGCCTACTTCGACTACGACTCCAAGAAGTCCGGCGGCTACACCTGCTCGCACCTCCGCTTCGGCAAGAAGCCGATCAAGGCGCCTTACCTGGTGGGCACCCCCGACTTCGTGGCCTGCCACGTCCCTTCCTATCTCGAGAAATACGACGTGCTCAAGGGCATCAAGGAGGGCGGCAGCTTCCTGCTCAACTCCCTGTGGAACGAAGAGGAGACCATCAAGCGCATCCCTGACGCCGTCAAGGCCGTGATCGGTCGCAAGAAGATCAAGCTCTACATCATCAACGCCACCAAGATCGCCCAGGAGATCGGCCTCGGCGGAAGGACCAACACCATCCTCCAGAGCGCCTTCTTCCGCATCACCGGCATCATCCCGGTGGACGATGCGATCAAGTATATGAAGGACGCCGCCCTCAAGTCCTACGGCAAGAAGGGCGAGAACATCGTCAACATGAACTACGCCGCCATCGACCGCGGCGGCGAGTACACCCAGGTCACCGTTCCTGCCGAGTGGGCCAAGATCAACGCCAAGTTCGTCAACCCGAACGCCGGCCGCCTTGCGACCCCGTTCGTCAAGGAGATCGCCGACGTGGTCAACGCCCAGGCCGGCGACACCCTCCCGGTGAGCGCCTTCCTGCCCTGGATGGACGGTACGATGCCCGCCGGCACCGCCGCTTATGAGAAGCGCGGCGTGGCCGTGAGCGTGCCCGTCTGGGATGCCGAGAAGTGTATCCAGTGCAACACCTGCGCCTTCGTCTGCCCGCACGCCGCCATCCGTCCGTTCCTGATGACCGACGAGGAGGCTGCCGCTGCCGCCGCCCAGGGCGTCAAGGTCGCCGACGGCAAGGCCAACCTCAAGGAATACAAATACACCATCGCGGTGTCCGTCGCCGACTGTACCGGTTGCGGCAACTGCGTGGATGTCTGTCTGGCCAAGGAGAAGGCCCTCACGATGGAGCCGTACATGGACCACGAGGCCGACCAGGCCGGTTTCGACTATCTCAACGCCAAGGTGGGCTACAAGACCCCGCTCGACCCGAAGTCCAACATGAAGGCCGCCCAGTTCGCGCAGCCGCTCTTCGAGTTCTCCGGCGCCTGCGCCGGTTGCGGCGAGACCCCGTACATCAAGAACATCACCCAGCTGTTCGGTGACCACATGATGATCGCCAACGCCACGGGCTGCTCCTCCATCTACGGCGCCTCCTTCCCCGCCTCCCCGTACTGCACCGACGCGCACGGCCACGGCCCGGCCTGGCAGAACTCCCTGTTCGAGGACTTCTGCGAGTTCGGTCTCGGTATGCACCTCGGTTCCGACCGCATCCGCGAGACGGTTGCTTCCCTGATGAAGAAGGGTCTCGAGTGCGAGTGCTGCAGCGCTGAGATGAAGGCCATGATGCAGCAGTGGCTCGACAAGCCGAAGGACTACGCCAACACCCGCGAAGTCGCCGACAAGCTCGTCCCGCTGATGGAAGCCTGCGGCTGCGACACCTGCAAGTCGCTCCTCCAGCTCAAGCAGTTCATCCCGGCCCGCAGCCAGTGGATCTTCGGCGGCGACGGCGCCTCCTACGACATCGGCTACGGCGGTCTCGACCACGTCCTGGCCAGCGGCGAGAATGTCAACATCCTCGTCCTCGACACCGAGGTCTACTCCAACACCGGCGGCCAGTCCTCCAAGTCCACCCCGGTCGGCGCGATCGCCAAGTTCGCCGCCTCCGGCAAGAAGATCCGCAAGAAGGATCTCGGCATGATGGCGATGAGCTATGGCTACGTCTACGTGGCCCAGGTCGCCATGGGCGCCAGCCCGGTCCAGTACATGAACGCCATCAAGGAAGCCGAAGCCTACGACGGCCCGTCCCTGATCATCGCCTACGCCCCGTGTATCAACCACGGCCTGAAGGCGGGCATGGGTCTGAGCCAGAAGGAGGAGAAGCTCGCCGTGGAGTGCGGCTACTGGCACCTCTACCGCTACAACCCGGCGCTCGAGGAGCAGGGCAAGAATCCGTTCACGCTCGACTCCAAGGAGCCTGACTGGACGAAGTTCCAGGACTTCCTCAAGGGTGAGGTCCGCTTCGCTTCCCTCTACAAGCTCTTCCCGGACAGCGCCACCGAGCTGCTCTCCAAGACTGAGGAGTTTGCGAAGGTCCGTCTGGGAACCTACAAGAGACTCGCTGGAAAAGAATAATTATTTTGAAAAATTCAATACATAATTATTGATTTTCAATAAAACCTAATTATCTTTGCATCGTAAGGACGCGGGAAGGGTCGAAGAAAAAGCTGAAAAGTTTGTAGTTTTTCTTCTCTTCCCGCGTCTTATGATTAAAAGATTACAACTTCACACAAATCATAACTATGATTAAAAAAATCTTCTTCGCGGCGGTCGCCTTCCTGACCGCAATCACGGGAATTGCGCAGCAGCAGCTCCCCAATGACCCGGCAACCCGCGTCGGCAAGCTCGACAACGGCCTGACCTACTACATCCGCCACAATGAGAAACCCGCTCAGCGTGCCGAATTCTATCTCGCCACCCACGCGGGCGCCCTGCTGGAAGAGCCCGACCAGGACGGCCTGGCCCACTTCCTGGAGCACATGTGCTTCAACGGCACCAAGAACTTCCCCAACAAGGATCTCCTCAACTGGCTGCAGAGCATCGGCGCTTCCTTCGGCGGAAACGTCAACGCCAGCACGGGTGTCGAGCAGACCATCTATCTGCTCAACAACATTCCGCTTGTCCGCCCGACCGTCGTGGACTCCTGCATCCTCATCATGCATGACTATTCCCACTTCGTGACCAACGATCCTGTCGAAATCGACAACGAACGCGGCGTCATCCTGGAGGAGCGTCGTTACATCCTTTCGCAGGTGGGCTGGCGCAATCGCTTTGCCAATTGGAAATATCTCTACAATGACACCAAATACTCCCATGTCTCCCTCATCGGTGCCGAGGAGCAGCTGAAGACCTTCAAGCCCGAAAGCCTGACCAACTTCTACCACAAGTGGTATCGTCCGGACAACCAGGCGCTGATCGTGGTCGGCGACATTGATGTCGACTACGTGGAGAACTGCATCAAGAACACCTTCGCAGACATCCCTGCCCCGGAGACGCCGCTGGTAAAGGAGCCCATCCCCATCCCGGACAACGAAAAGCCCATCGTCGGCATCATCACCGATCCTGAGCAGGAGAGAACGACCGTGAACGTCTACTGGCGCTCGGAGCCGATGCCGACAGAACTGAACAGCACGAACGTCGGCCTGATCTACAGCCTGATGAAGGACATCGTCTCCACCGCGATGTGCGAACGCCTCAACGACCTCGGCATGACGTCCGACGCTCCGTTCCTCGACTCCGATTTCTCTTTCGGATCCGAGTGCGAAATGATGGATGCGACCGAGGCGGAAGCCGTGTGCAAGGACGGAGAAGCGCTCAAGGGCCTTTCCGCGCTCATGATCGAAGCTGAGAAACTCCGCCGTTTCGGCCTCACCGACGACGAAGTGGAGCGCGCCAAGACCGAGGTTCTGTCCTGGTACGAATCGTCTGCCAACAAAGCGGATACCCGCAACAATTCCCAGTTCATCAGCGGTATGATCTATCATTTCTTCCGCAACGAATCCTTCATGGATCCGAAGGCGAAATATGAACTGGTCAAGATGATACTCCCGCAACTCACGGCAGAAACCGTCAACCAGCTTGCCAAAGAGTGCATCACCGACAACAACATCTACGTCGCCTACCAGGCTCCGGAAAAGGAAGGTCTGACCCATCCTACGGAAGAGCAGATCCTGGCCGTCATCGACGCCGTGAAGAATGCCGAACTCGAGCAGGTGGCCGGCGAAGAGATCCCGACCGAATTCCTCGACGCTTCCAAACTCAAGGGAAGCAAGGCCGGCAAGATCACGGACGGCGTCTATGGCACCAAGGTCTTCACCCTGAAGAACGGTGTCCGCGTCTGGCTCCTTCCTACAGAAAAGGAGAAAGACCGCATTTACTTCTCCCTGTCCAAGGAAGGCGGCAAGAGCCTCCTTTCCGACGAGGATCTCTATCAGATCAACGGCGATCTCTGGTCTACGTTCCGCTATGTAAGCGGCGTCTCCAAGTTCCCGGCCGCGCTCCTCAACAAGATGAAAAGCGGCAAGCAGATCGGTACCAACACCTTCATCAACGACTACTACAACGGCATCGAAGCCTCGACCACGGTCAAGGACCTCGAGACCGCAATGCAGCTGGCTTACCTCTATTATATGGAGCCCCGCTTCGAGGAGGACGAGTACAACAAGGCCGTCAGCATGGTCGAATCCAGCCTGACCAACTCGATCAACACGCCCGATTACAAGCTCTCCGCAGCCGTATCGGAGACGTTCTACGACAGCCCCCGCCGCTTCACTTTGACCCCGGAGATCCTGGCCAAGTGCAACCTCGACGACCTGAAGCGCATCTACAAGACCCTCTTCGCCGACGCAGCCGGCCTCGAAATGGTGGTCGTCGGTGACTTCAAACAGGACGAGATCATCCCGATGATCAGCAAGTACATCGGTTCCATCCCTAAGGGCAAGAAGGCTCCCAAGGCCTCCTACCGCGGAGACGGTCTCACTACCGCCGACAAGGTCAAAGACTTCAAGGTCCAGATGCAGAACCCGATGGTCACCGTCGCCCAGGTCTACGAGCAGCAGGCTCCTTACACCGTCGCGGACGAAGCCCGCTTCTCCGCGCTCCGATATGTCGTCCAGGATTTCTGCACGCAGACCCTCCGCGAAGAGGTCGGAGGCACCTACAGCCCGAGTGCCAACTCCAGCGTCACGAACGGCCTCGACCAGCGCCGGATCATCCAGATCGTTTTCCTCTCCAACGATGACGTTGCGGACAAGCTCCGTGAACTGACCAAGGGTGCGCTCTCGAAGATCGCCGCCGAAGGTCCTGACGCCGAAACCTATGACAAGGCTGTCAAGAACCTCCAGAAGACGATTCCGGAGCGTAGAGAGCGCAACGACTACTGGGCCAGCATGATTGCCAACTACATCAAATACGGTGTCGAATTTGACAAGGACTACGAAGCTGCCGTGAACGCCCTTACGCCCGAGAAGGTTCAGGCTGCTGCGCAGGAAATCCTCGAGGGCAACTTCATCGAGATCGTGATGCGCCCCGAATAATCAGATTTCGCCACATTTCCGTCCCGACGAGGTTGGGACGGAAATACATTTAAGCGAAAATTTATCCCCACGAAACGCCGATTTGTCCGCCAAATCGGCGTTTCGTCACTTTTTTGGACCGCCACTCCCAACTCTTTGCCCACCTTGCGCGCGACGCGTACTTTTGCAGTCAGTTCAAACTGATCGAAACTGGATTATGACTGCATTCAAAGACGTATTTGAACGTTACTACACCTGGTTGGAAGGCTACCTGCGCAACGTGCGCCGTTTCGCCGACAAACCGGCGATGGTCGACCCGGATACAGACAGAAGCTGGACTTACAGCGAGCTGGACCGGGCCTGCAACCAGCTCTCCCGCGCCCTCCGCGCCGACGGCACCGGCCACGGCGACGTCGTGATGCTGATGCTGGGCAACTGCCCCGAATTCGCTTTTTCCTACATAGCGGCGCAGAAGAACGGCGCCGTCTGCTGCCCCGTCAACTTCCGGATTTCCGCCGGCGAGCTGGCCTACTGCCTGGACGATTCCAGGCCCACCGTCCTGCTGTACGCCGCCGAATTCCGCGAGAGCGTGCTGCAGGCGCTCGAGATGTCCGCCCATCGCCCGGCGCGCCTGGTGGTCGTGGACGGCGCTTCCACGGAAGACTCCGTCTCCTACGAGGACTACACGGCCGGGCAGGAGACCACGCCCATCGCGCCGGAAGTCCCCTACAGCACCTTCGACGAGACGTCCCGCCTCTATACTTCCGGCACCACCGGCCGCCCCAAGGCCGTGCCGATGACTTCCATCAACGAAGTCCTTTCCGCCCACGACGTGATGATCCATTTCCCGATGAGCTATCGCGACGTGACGGTCAACACCACGCCCTGGTTCCACCGCGGCGGCCTGCACTGCGCGGGCCCCTGCCCCGCTTTCTACGCCGGCGCGACCATCGTCGTGATGCGCAGGTTCGACGCCGCCACGACGCTCCGCTACGTGTCCCGCTACGGCATCACCTTCATCGTGGGCGTGCCCACGGTACTCGAGGCCCTGGCGGATGAGCAGGAGCGCAAGGGCTGGGACCTCGCCAGCCTGCACGGCATCGTGACGATGGGCAGTCCGCTCGAGCGCGAGGCGTGCATCCGCTACCAGCGCGTGCTCACGCCCAATATCTATAATGGTTACGGCACCACCGAGACCTTCTGGAACACGTTCCTGCGCCCGTTCGACCTGCCGGGCAACGCCGGCACGGCCGGCGCCTCCTGCGTGGACGACGACGTGCGCGTGGTCAAGATCTTCGAAGACCGCCGGGCCGAGCCGGACGAGCTGGCCGCGATGGACGGCAGCGAAGTCGGCGAAGTAATCATCTGCTCGCCGGCCAAGTCGCCCTACCTCTACTCCAACAATCCCGGCCAGACCGAGGAGAAATACCACGACGGCTTCCTCTACACCCACGACCTGGCCACCTGGGACAAGAACCAGTTCATCACCATCGTCGGCCGCATGGACGACATGATCATCTCGTCGGGCGAGAACATCTACCCCACGGAGATCGAGACGGTCCTGAACAAGCATCCCAAGGTCAAGGACTGCATGGTGACCTCCGTCCCGGACAAGATCCGCGGGCAGATCGTCACCGCCTACATCGTGCGCGCCGAAGACTCGCTCACCTGCGAGGAAATGGACGAATACTGCAAGGAAAGCCCCGAAGTGGCCAATTTCAAGCGTCCGCGCTACTACCGCTTCGTCTCGCAGATCCCTTTCAACGCGACGGGCAAGAAGATGCACGTCAAGATGAAGGAAATAGCCCTGGAGGACCTCAAGAACGGACTCCTCTACCGTGTTTAACCCCAAGACTTACCTGAAATGAAAATCATCGGCACCGGAAGCGCACTGCCCGCCAGGCAGGTCACCAACGACGAAATATCCCAGTTCCTGGACACCGGCGACGCGTGGATCTGCCCGCGCACCGGCATCCATTCGCGCCACGTCATCTCCGACGAGCAGATTGAAGACCTGGCCGTCGAGGCGGCGCAGAAAGCCCTCGACATGGCCGGACTGGGCGCGAAGGACATCGATTTCTTCATCTGCTCGAACGTCGTCTCCGAGCACGTCACCCCGGGCCTGAGCTGCATCGTGGCCGCCAAGATGGGCATCTGCTGCCCGATGATCGACATCAACTGCGCCTGTCCGGGCTTCATCTACGCGATGGACATCGCGGAGACCTATTTCCAGGCCGGGAAAGTGGAGCGCGTCCTGATCGTCTGCGCCGAGGAGCCGTCCCGGATGACCTCCTGGGAGGACCGCAGCACCTGCGTGCTGTTCGGCGACGGCGCAGGCGCCGCCGTCTTCGCGCGCGGCGACAAGCTGAAGGCCGTCAAGCTCAACGCACAGCCGGATCCGGACAAGATCTGCGAATACCGCACGCTGATGCCCACGCCCTTCGTCACCAAGCAGGAAGAGAGCACGCCGCTGCTGATGCAGGGGCGCGAGGTCTTCCGCTTCGCCGTCACGACCTCGGTCCGCGACATCAGCGGACTGGTGGAGCGCTGCGGACTGACCCTGGACCAGGTCAACTGGTTCATGATCCACCAGGCCAACCTGCGCATCGTCGACGCCATCCGCGAGGGGCTGGGCGTCGAGGCGGAGCGCTTCCCGACCAACATCGCCGACCACGGCAACTCCTCCTCGGCTTCCTGCCCCATCCTGCTGGACGAATGCAACCGCAAGGGGATGTTCAAGCCGGGCGACGTGCTCGTGTTCAGCGCTTTCGGCGCCGGCCTCCTGTCGGCCGCAGCCGTACTTGAATGGTAAAATAATTGAAACAGATATGATCAAAAGCGTCATTTGTGATCTGCTCGGCATCGAGAAGCCGATCTTCCAGGGCGGAATGGCCTGGATCGCCGATGCCCGGCTCGCGGCCGCCGTGTCCAACGCCGGCGGCCTCGGCCTCATCTCCTCCATCAACTTCGGCACCGAAGCGGTCCGCGCGGAGATCCGCAAGGCCCGCGAGCTGACCGACAAGCCGTTCGGCGTCAACATCATGCTCGCGGCGCCCAACGCCGCCGAGATTGCCGACCTGGTGGTCGAAGAAGGCGTCAAGATCCTCACGACCGGCGCCGGCTCCCCCGCTCCCTATATGGAGAAGTGGAAGGCCGCCGGCATCCGCGTCATCCCGGTCGTCGCCTCCGTGGCCTACGCCATCAAGATGCAGGAGCTCGGCGCGACGGCGGTCATCGCCGAGGGCGCCGAATCCGGCGGCCACGTCGGCGACACCCACACCATGGCCCTCGTGCCGCAGGTCATCGACGCCGTGAGCATCCCGGTGCTCGCCGCCGGCGGCATCTTCGACGGCCGCGGCGCCGCCGCGATGCTGATGATGGGCGCCTGCGGCGTGCAGGTCGGCACCCGCTTCCTCGTCGCGGACGAATGCCACGTGCACGAAGTCTACAAGGAGCGCCTGATCGCGGCGTCCGACGTCAGCACAATGGTCACCGGCAAGACCCTGGGCGACGCCGTGCGCGGGCTCAAGACCCCGTTTACCAAGAAATTCGCCCGGCTCGAGGCCGACCCCAACGTCTCCGACGACGAGGTGCGCGCCTTCGGCACGGGTTCGATGCGCAAGGCCGTCTTCGACGGCGACCTGTCCGGAGGAAGCTTCCTCGCGGGCGAGGTGGCCGGCATGATCAAGGGCAAGGAGACCGCCGCGCAGATCGTGGACGACATCATCGGCGGGGCCGAGCGCCTGCTGGCCGCCGCCCCCTCGCTGCTCGCCTAGCCATGAAGCGGGTCGTCATCACCGGCATGGGCGTCATTTCCCCCATCGGGAATGACGTGCAGACCTTCTGGCAGAACCTGCTTGCAGGCGTCTGCGGCATCGATTATATCCGCGAATTCCCGACGGACGAGCTGCCGGTCAAGATTGCCGGCCTGGTCAAGGACTTCGACCCGCTCGCCTTCGGGATGGACAAGGGATTCGTGCGCAAGCAGGACCGCTTCACGCTCTACGGCGTGGCGGCCGCCGCGCAGGCCGTGGCCGACGCGGGCCTGGCGGCCGAAGGCGAAGGCGCCAACATCGATCCCTTCCGCCTCGGCGTCTATGTCGGCAGCGGCATCGGCGGCTTCGAGACGCAGTACCGCGAAGCGATGAAGATGGCCGAAGACCCGAGCGGCCACTGGGTGTCGCCGCTGCTCATCCCGACGATGATCAGCAACATCGCCGCAGGGCACATCGCCATCCGCACGGGCGCAAAAGGCCCGTGCCTGGACATCGTGACCGCGTGCGCGACTTCCTCGCATTGCCTCGGAGAGGCCTTCCGCGCCATCCGGCACGGCTATGCCGACGCCATCATCGCGGGCGGCTGCGAACACATGGTCACGCCGCTGGGCATCGCCGGCTTCGCCAACGCCAAGGCGCTCTCGCGCTCCGAAGACCCGCAGTACGCCTCCCTGCCCTTCAACGCCAACCGCGGCGGCTTCGTGATGGGCGACGGCGCCGCCGTGCTCGTGCTCGAAGAGCTGGAGCACGCCCGGCAGCGCGGCGCCCGGATCTACGGCGAGATGGTCGGCTACGGCAACACCTGCGACGCCTACCACGCCACGGCCCCGCGCCCCGACGGCACCACGCAGGCGCGCTGCATCACCCTGGCCCTGCAGGAAGCCGGTTACGACCCGGCCCGGGACACGCTCTACATCAACGCCCACGGCACCGGCACGCACCTCAACGATCTCGCGGAGACGCAGGCCTACAAGCTCGCCCTCGGCCAGGACGCCTACCGCGCGCACATCTCCTCCATCAAGTCGATGACCGGGCACATGTTCGGCGCCGCCGGCGCGGCGGAAGCCATCACCACCGTGCTGGCGCTGCGCGAAGGCGTCGTGCCGCCGACCGTCCACCTGGACGCGCCCGATCCCGAATGCGACCTGGACTACACACCCAACAGCGCCGTCCGCGCCGCGCTCACGCTCGGCATCTCGGATTCCCTCGGCTTCGGCGGACATAATGCCTGTATCGCCTTCCGTCCCTATCAAGCATCCTAACACACCGATTATATCCGATCCGTAAAATGTACAACCTTACAATCAACGACAGTTTCCTGAAGACGTTCCAGCGCGCCATCCTCGAATGCTGGGACAAACCCGCCATTGAAGAATACAAATCCTCGAGCATCACCTACGGTGAGCTCGCCGCCGAGCTGGACAAGACCGTCCGGTTCTGGAAGGCGGCCGGTCTGCAGGCCGGGGACAAGATCGCCATCAACGCCCGTTCCAGCGCCGGCTGGGGCAAGACCTTCTTCGCCGCCCAGACCGGCGGCTTCGTGGCCGTGCAGCTCTTCAACGGCTTCACGCCCGCCGACACGATGCAGCTCGTGAACCATTCCGACAGCCGCATCCTCTACACCGAGAAGGCCATCTTCGACAAGATGGACTTCGAGGCCATGCCCGCCCTGCTCGGCGCCATCGACACCCGGAGCGGCGAGCTGCTGGCGGCGCGCGGCGACTTCGCGGAGCGCTACGCCGCCCGCGACGCGGCCTTCGCCGCCGCCTACCCGGGCGGCTTCACCCGCGAGGACGTCCGTTTCGCCGAGCGCGGCCTGGACGAGCTCTGCGCCCTGATGTACACGTCCGGCTCCACCGGCAACCCGAAGGGCGTGATGATCTCCGTCCGCAACTTCAGCTCCAACATCCAGCTCATCCCGAACCACTTCCCCTACAAGCGCGAAGACAACTACGTCAGCGTCCTCCCCTACGCCCACATCTTCGGCCTGGTCTACGACCTGATGGCCCCGCTGTGCTACGGCATGACGCTGTGCATCCTCTGCATCCCGCCGGTGCCCGCCAACCTCAAGCCGGCCCTGCGCCAGTACAGGCCGTTCGTGTTCTTCGCCGTCCCGCTGATCATCAACAAGATGCTCGACGACACCATCGGCGAGTTCATCCGCAGCAAGAGCGGCGCCGCCAAGCTGGCCGACCACGTGCACAACCCGGATTTCTGCGAAGCCCTGCGCACCATCTTCATGAACGCCTTCGGCGGCAACCTCGGCCTGATGATCACGGGCGGCGCGGCCATGCCGGAGCAGCTGGAGCGCCTCTTCCTGGAGCAGCTCAAGGTCCCGTTCGTGACCGGCTACGGCATGACCGAATGCACGCCGACCATCACGCTCGGCCACAAGGAGACCTACGTGATGAAAGAGTGCGGCGAGCCCGTCCCGGAGGGCATCGAGCTCAAGATCGACTCCCCGGATCCCCGCCACGTCGCCGGCGAGGTGATGGTCCGCGGCCACGTGGTCTTCACCGGCTACTACAAGAACCCGGAGGCCACCCGCGCCGTGCTGAGCGAGGACGGCTGGTTCCGCACCGGCGACCTCGGCACCATCGACGAGCTGGGCCGCGTGTTCCTGGTGGGCCGCAGCAAGAGCATGATCCTCGGCACCAACGGCCAGAACATCTTCCCGGAGGAGATCGAGGTGGTGCTCAACCAGCTCCCCTACGTCCAGGAATCGCTGATCGTCAGCCGGGAAGGCCGTCTGACCGCGCTCATCGTGCCCAACCAGAACCTGCTCACCGAGCAGAACATCGACGCCGCCACCCTCGGCCAGATCATGGACAACAACCTGAGCGACCTCAACAAGAAGATTCCGGCCTACTCCGCCGTGGGCGGCTACGAGATCCTCTTCGACCCGTTCGCCAAGACCCCCAAGGGAAGCATCAAGCGCTTCATGTACCGCTAGCGGATTTCCTCACACGAAAAAAAATGCTACCTTTGCCCAAAAGGTAGCTTTTTTTATGCTAGAAGACTTCAGATTACGCGTATTCCAGCGTGTCGCCGAGCTAGGCAGCTTCACCGCCGCCGCCAAGGCCCTCGGCATCACGCAGCCGGCGGTCAGCCAACACATCGCCGAGCTGGAAAAGTTTGCCGGCGGCCAGCTCTTCGAGCGCGGCCGCGGACGGATCGCCCTGACTGCCCGCGGGCGGGTTTTCCTCACGCACGCTACCGGCATCCTGGATGGCTACAAGCGCCTGGAAGGCGAATTCCGCCAGCCGGAGACCGTCCTCCTCCGCCACGTCCTGCACGAAGGGCGCAAGACCAACATCCTGATCCGCCGCGACCGTTTCGAGGACCTCGACGCGCCGGAGGACACCGTGGCCGACCGCGTGATCGAGGCCGACGGCACGGTCATCTTCCCTTCCTTCTACAACGCCCACACCCACGCGGCGATGACCCTGCTGCGCGGCACGGCGGACGACGTCCCCCTGAAGACCTGGATCGAGGAGTATATCTGGCCCGCCGAGGCGAAAATGACGCCGGACGACATCCGGCGCGGCGACGAGCTCGCCATCCGCGAGATGGTTGCCACCGGCACGACCTTCTTCAGCGACATGTACTTCGATCCCGAAGAGGCCGTCGCGGCGGCCGATGCCGCAGGCATCCGCACCGCCTTCGGCCTCACGGTGCTGGAAGGCCACCCCAAGGCCCAGGCGGAGGAACTCCGGGAATACATCAAGAACTGGAAGGATCCCTCCGACGGACGCATCCAGCTCGTCATGGCACCCCATTCCATCTATACGGTCGGCACCGAGCGCCTCAAGCGCTGCGCCAGCTTCGCCCGGCACCACGACATGCTCCTGCACATCCACCTGAGCGAGACGCGGCGCGAGATCGAGAACTGCCTCCGCGAACACGGCACCACGCCGGTCCGCTATCTGGACAAGATCGGCTTCCTCGGCCCGGACGTGCTGGCAGCGCACTGCGTGCACGTCGACGCCGAGGAGTGGAAGATCCTGGCCGACCGGGGCGTCACGGTCGCCCACTGCCCCTGCTCCAACCTCAAGCTGGGCAGCGGCCGTTTCCCCTACGAGCTGGCCATCGCTTCGGGCTGCCGCATCACGATCGGCACCGACAGCGCCGCCTCCAACAACAACCTTGACATGCACGAGGAGATGAAAGTCGCGGCCCTGCTCGCCAAGGTCAACGGCGACGCCACGCTGCTCCCGGCCGAGCTGGTCTTCCGCTGGGCCACCCGCAACGCCGCCGAGTTCTTCGGCATCGACGCGGGCGAGATCGCGGTCGGCAAGCAGGCCGACGCGCTGCTCGTCGACCTCACGGTCCCGCAGATGCAGCCCGCCCACAACCTCCTGTCCAACTGGGTCTACGCCGCCGACAGTTCGGCCATCCGGCACGTCCTCTGCGCGGGACGCGTATTGAAATAGAAAAGGGCCTGTCCGGAGACAGGCCCTTGCTTTTTCGCTATGCGAACCGACTACTCTGCGGGAGCGATGGCGCCCATCGGGCAGGCATCGGCGCAGGTGCCGCAGTCGATGCAGATGTTCGGGTCGATCGTGTAGACATCACCCTCCTTGATAGCGCCGGAGGGGCATTCACCTTGGCAAGTACCACAAGCCACGCAGGTGTCAGGATTAATCTTATAAGCCATTATAGATAAAATTTAGTGTGTGTTCGGTCCGTATTTTGCAAATACCGGGGCAAAAGTAATCATTTTTTCGTAAATTTGCAGTTATGAAGACACTTTTGACTATCGTTCTCGCTGCCTTGTTGGCAGCCCCGATCCAGTTTGACAAGACCGTGCATGACTTTGGCGAGATCAGCACCAAGGCCGGCAAGCAGACCTGCACCTTTACCGTGACCAATGATAGCGACGAGGACCTGAGCATCTTCGCCGTGGTGCCTTCCTGCGGCTGCACGGACGTCGTATGGCCGCGCGAGACGATCGCCCCGGGCAAGACCGGCAAGATCACCGCCACATATTCCAACGACGAGGGCGTCGGCACCTTCGACAAGACCCTCACCGTCTACACCTCCGCTCAGAAGAAGCCGATTATCCTGCACCTTAAGGGTTCCGTCACGAAGAATGCCAAATAACAGCAACTACACAGACGACAACATACGCACCCTCGAAGGCGTACAGCACGTACGCCTTCGTCCGGGTATGTACATCGGACGCCTGGGCAACGGCAACAACCCGGGCGACGGTATCTACGTCCTCCTCAAAGAGATCGTAGACAACTCCATCGACGAATTCGCGATGGGCTACGGCAAGGAGGTCCGCATCACCATACAGATGAACGACGTGACCGTCCGCGACTTCGGACGCGGCATCCCCCTGGATTCCGTGGTCAAGGCCGTGAGCATCCTCAACACCGGCGGCAAATTCGACGACAAGGTCTTCAAGAAGTCGGTCGGCCTCAACGGCGTGGGCACCAAGGCGGTCAACGCCCTCTCCGAGAACTTCTACGTCTGCTCCTACCGCGACGGCCAGAGCTCCTGGGCGCGCTTCGAGCGCGGCGAACTCAAGGAGAGCGGCAAGGGCGAGACGCACGAGAAGAACGGCACGCTCGTCACCTTCACCCCGGACAAGATGATGTTCGGCGAGTACGCCTACAACATGGACTTCGTGGAGACGATGGTCAAGAATTACTCCTACCTCAAGAAGGGACTGACCATCAACTTCAACGGCACGCCCTACAAGTCCGAGAACGGCCTGCTGGACCTCGTCAACGAGAACCTCAGCGACGAGCCGCTCTACCCACCCATCCACCTCGAGGGCGAGGACATCGAGATCGTCCTGAGCCATTGCAACGCCTACGGCGAGAACATCGCCTCCTTCGTCAACGGCCAGAACACCCGCGACGGCGGCACGCACCTCGCCGCCTACCGCGAGGCCATCGCCAAGACCCTCAAGGATTTCTTCAAGAAGAATTACGACCCCTCCGACTGCCGCCAGGGCATCGTGGGCGCCATCAGCATCCAGATCCAGGAGCCGAACTTCGAAGGCCAGACCAAGACCAAGCTCGGTTCCAACTACATGTGGGAGAAGCAGTTCCACGACGAATCCGGCGCGCTCAAGACCGACATCGGCCCGACGATCCGCTCCTACGTCAACGACTTCGTCTCCAAGAATCTCGACAACTACCTCCGCATCCACAAGGAGATCGTCCCCACGATCGAGGAGAAGATCAAGTCTTCCCAGCAGGAGCGCGAGGAGATCAGCGGCATCCAGAAGAAGACGCGCGAGCGCAACAAGCGCACCAACGTCTACAACCCCAAGCTGCGCGACTGCCGCTACCACTTCAACGACAAGGTCACGGAGAAGACCCAGGAGAACATCGACAATTCTTCGATCTTCATCACGGAGGGCGACTCCGCAAGCGGTACCATCACCAAGGCCCGCAACGCCAACTACCAGGCAGTCTTCTCGCTGCGCGGCAAGCCGCTCAACTGCTACAAGGAGGGCCGCAAGAAGTTCGCGGAGAACGAGGAGCTCAACCTGCTGGTCTCCGCCCTCGGCATCGAGGACGACCTGGAGAACCTCCGCTACAACAACATCATCGTCGCGACCGATGCCGATGACGACGGCATGCACATCCGCATGCTCGTGCTGACCTTCTTCATGAAGTACTACCCCGACCTGATCCGTCGCGGTCACGTCCACATCCTCCAGACCCCCCTCTTCCGTGTGCGCAATAAGAAGGAGAACCGCTACTGCTATTCTCCCGAGGAGAAGGAAAAAGCCATCGCCGCCCTCAAGACCGGCGTGGAAATCACCCGCTTCAAGGGTCTCGGTGAGATTTCCTCCGACGAGTTCGTCCACTTCATCGGGCCCGAGATGCGTCTCGACCTGGTCAAGCTGGCCGAGGAGGAATCCATCGCGGACATCATGTCGTTCTACATGGGCGACAACACCCTGGAGCGGCAGAACTTCATCCGCGCCAATCTCCGTTCTGAAGAGGAGCTGGAAGATGTGAACATTTGATGAACCTGATCAAGCTTTTCAGGAATATCCGGCCGTTCGTACGGCCCTATCGCTGGCTAGTCATCCTCACCCTCGTGCTCACGCTCGCAGGGTCCCTGATGGCGCAGGTCAACGCCATCGTGCTCGACCGTACGGTCGACGCGATCAACGCCCTGATCGGCACGGATTTCTCCTGGGCTCAGGCCGCCCGCATCCTCACCGTCATTAGCATCGTCCTGCTGGGCAAGGAGATCCTCTCCGCGCTGATCCATTATTTCCAAAACTACTTCGGCGAGCGGATGCGCATCTTCGTGTCCAAGGACCTTTCGCAGGCCGTGATCGACAAGATCCTGACCTTCCGGATGGCCTTCTTCTCCCGGTCCGACAATGCCACCGGGCAGCTCCAGACACGCATCGACCAGGGCGTGAGCAGCCTATCGCGCACGGTGCAGAACTTCTTCATCGACCTGCTGCCGCTCTTCACGAGCGCCGTGCTCGCGCTCATCCTGATGTTCGCCGCCAACGTCTACGTGGGCCTCACCGCCCTGCTGATCGTGCCCGTCTATTTCTGGATCACGGTGCGCCAGGCGCGCAAGCTCAAGGGCTGGCGCCGCAACATGCGCGACTACCGCGAGATGAAGAGCCACGGCGTGATGAGCATCATCGAGAGCATCAACGTCATCAAGTCCTTCAACCGCGAGCAGATCGAGAGCGCCAAGCAATGGGACCTGCAGACCAAGTTCACGGACAACCAGATGAACGTCCGCCGCACCTCCTTCTATTATGATGCGGTCAAGAGCTCGGTCCGCCAGGTGGGCACCGTGCTCATCATCATCCTGACGGCCTACCTCGTGCTGGTCGACTATCCCGGGATGACGATCGGCAAGATCATGTACCACGTGATGCTGTTCTCCAACGTCACGGCCCCGATCACCCAGCTGCAGCGCATCTTCGACGACATGAACGACGCGCTCGTCTATGCCGAAGGCTTCTTCGACATCCTCGGATCCGAGGAGGAAGTCGAGCCCAGCGGCGGCTACCGTCCCGACAAGGTCGAAGGCAATTTCGAGCTCACGCACGTGGATTTCACCTACCCCAACGGAAACAAGGCCCTGCACGACATCAACATGACCGTCCGCAGCGGCCAAATCACGGCCCTGGTGGGCCTGAGCGGCGCCGGCAAGTCCACCATCGTCAACCTGCTGGACAAGTTCTACGAGCCGGACAGCGGTAGCATCAGGCTGGACGGCGTGGACCTGCGCGAATGGGACACGCGCTACCTGCGCGAGAATATCGGCCTGGTCCTGCAGAAGAACCACATCTTCGACGGCACGGTCGAGGAAAACATCCGCTACGGCCGGCCCGACGCCACCTTCGAGGAGGTGGAGGAGGCCGCCCGCAAAGCCTATATCTACGACCAGATCATCGCCCTGCCCAAGGGCTTCCAGAACAAGGCCGCGGACCTGTCCGGCGGCCAGCAGCAGCGTATCGCCATCGCGCGCATGTTCCTCAAGAACCCGCCCATCATCTTCCTGGACGAACCGACGGCCTCGCTGGACGCCATCGCGACCGAGCAGATCAAGGCCAGCATCGACGAGATCAAGAAGAACCGCACGGTCATCATGATCTCGCACTCCATCTCCCAGATCATCGACAGCGACGTCATCTACGCGCTCCGGCAGGGACGCGTCGAACAGAGCGGTAACCCCGATGAGGTCTACCGCGCCGGAGGAATCTATAAGGAAATCGTGGACGCATCCGCGCGCAGCCTCAATATCGAGAAGCTGGCGCACACGCTCGACGCCGACGGAGACGGGAAGTTCTTCGACTGATTATTTGGCTTCCTTCGCTTCGACGAGCTGCAGCTGCGTCACCACGCAGGAAAGCAGCTTCTCCATGATGATCGGCTTCATGATGAAGTCATTCGCCCCCACGTTGAAGCCCTTCACGACATCTTCGTTGGAGTTGAGCGCAGAGAGAATCACAATCTGCACGTCAGCAGTCTCGGGATCCTCCCGCAGCCGCCGGATCACCTCGAAACCGTCGATGCCGGGCATCATCAGGTCGAGCAGGATCAGATCCGGTTTCTGAGCAGCCACGGCATCCAGCGCCTGCTGGCCGTTGGCAGCCGTACGGAACTGAAAATTAAACTTGGAGAGCATCTTCTGGACCAAAAGAAGGTTCAAAGGAATGTCATCCACAGCAAGTACATTGTACTTCGAGTAATCGTGGTCTTGCGCGTAAAAAGGTGTCATATCTCAATCACTATTCTTTTGTTTCATTATTTCTGTTCCGGGCTGGAAATTCCTCGGCCGGAGCCACCGGGACCTCGAAAACGAAGCGGGCGCCCCTCGGACCCTGATAGGAAGTATCCAGATATACACGGGCCTGCATCCGGTCCGCGATGTCGCGGCAGATGCTCAGGCCGAGCCCCGTGCCTTGCACGAAGTCGTTCAGTTTGGTAAATCGGTCGAATATCTTCTCCGCCTCGGAGGCGGGCACGCCGGAGCCCGTGTCCGTGACGGCGTAGGTAACGTAGCCCTCGCGGGCCGTCATCGAGCTCGAAAGCTTGATCTCGCCTTCGGCGGTATGCTTGCAGGAATTCGTCAGGAGATTGATCAGCACCTGCTGCACGCGGCGGGGATCCGTACGGAAGTGGAACGGCTCCGCGGACTCCGGCTCGTAGTACATCCGGACGCCCGGCTGCAGGCGGTGCTCCGTGCTGCTGATCGCGGCCTGCGCGATGAAGTTGACCTCGCCGTCCTCGTAGGAGATACGGTAGTTGCCGGAATCCATCGACGAGACGTTCAGGATGTCGTCGAGCAGCATCGTCAGCATCTTGGTATTGTTGATGATATGGCCGGCGAACTCGTCCTTCTCCGCCGGAGAGAAAGAGCCGTCCGGCAGGGCAAGCAGCTGGGAGAAGCCGACGATGGCGTTCAGCGGCGTGCGTACCTCATGGCTCATGTTCTGGACGAAACGGGTCTTGGCGGCGTCGGCCAGGCGGACCTTTTCGTTGATCTCGCGCAGGTGGCGGTTCGTACGGCTCAGACGGCGGATGCTCAGATACAGGAATACGATGGATCCGAGCAGGACCACGAGCACCAGGATGTCGAGCCAGACGAGCGTCCGGGAGACGGTGACCGGCTCCTTCTCCGTGTTGCCCAGCATGTGCAGGTCGGCCAGGCGGGCGTCCAGCTCCGCGACCTTGGAGAGGTTGAGCCGCGAGAGCGTGCTCTCCTCGAAAGCGACGAGCTGCTTCTCCAGCGCGAAGGCTTCGTCCTTGTAGCCGTATTTCTCGGCGATGTTGGCGACGTACTTGACCTCGCGCAGGCGGGTGGACATCCCGGACACGTCAATCTTGGAGGGATCCCGGTCAAATACGATGGCGTCTATGTTGCGGAAGAGGACCTCCGCCGTACGGCTGACATCCGACAGGCGCGGGTCCGCGAGACAGCTGTCCCGGTAATATCGGTAGGAGCCGAGATCCTTCTGGAAAGCGGCCAGCTTGGCCTTGCAATACCGGACGCGCAGGGAGTCCATGTGCACGACACAGGCGTCCTGGGCCAGCTGGATATTGATCGCGACCGAGTCGTGCCCGATCGGATAGGTGTCCGCCAGGTCACAATAGAGCCGGGCGACAGGATGCCGCCGGATGATGGGGTTGCTGGTGGACGAATAGATGCGGAGGGCATCCATGATATGCGACTTGGCCGAGACGGGGTCGTTCTGGTTGACATAGATCGACACGAGGTAGCGGGCGGCCATCCAGCGGACGTACTCGTCCTTCTCCCGCTCAGCCTTGCGCTTCATCTCCTCGATCAGTTCCATCGTGCGCACGATCTTCTCGTGCGAATAGAAATGGTCGTGCGCGAGTTCGAAGGCATAATAGAAATACTCTTTGTAGCCGAACTCCAGCGCCAGGTCCTGCAGTTCCTCCATATATTGGATGACCTGCGCGTCCTGCGCGATGGTCGAAGGGTTGACCGGGCGGAGGCGGCGCGTCAGGTCCTTGAGGCGCTCCACGTAGTAGAGCGTCTGCGCGCGGGTGTCGTCCTTGGCGATCGCCATCTCCAGCAAGCGGGCGTTCGCCTGCTCGAAACCGTCCTTGCCGACCTGCCTGTCGGCCTCGGCAAACAACGGGTAGCACGCATCGTCAATCTCATAAGGATTGTTCTGCGCTGCCAGTTGGAAAACTGCCGCAAACAAGAGAATTGCTATTGCCGCAAAACGGTTCATATCGTAAAAATACAAAAAAATCCACAATATTGTACCCGGATCGGGCACAATCCTTCACCATTTCGATATTTCACGCCCCTTTCCGGAAGTCTGCTCTCCAATCATCCGGACGCTCCGGTATTTCCAGATTCCGGCCCGGACAGGGCGCATCAGACATCGAAGCCGGCCCTATCTATCTGACTTTGCAGCGGATACAGGACCGGCCAAGAATAGTTCATAAGCACACCCGCACCGACCACGGACCAGTCACCTGCCGTCGCATCCGCTTTGATCTGCAGCAGACCAGGCGAGATGACGCATGTGTATATTTTTCCAGCTTCCCATCTGGAAATGTCCGCGGCCGGCGGGGCGGCCGAGTGTTGAGATTGTTATGGAAAACCAGCAGTTGTGGAACTACTGCACGTTGAAGTAACCGGTGGCGGCGCTTTCCCATTCAGCCACCGTAGCGGTGAAGAGGATCGGCTGCGGGCCGACGGTGACGGTGTAGATCACGGAATGGTTCTTCTCCCAGTCGAGGTCGGCGTCCGTCGTGCCGCCGTCGGTGGAGACGCAGTCGTCGAGATAAAGCTTCGCCGTATTCTCGGTCGTGACGCCGTCCGTCGTGACGGTCCAGGAGATCTCCAGGTACTGGGCGGCGGCTTCCGTCTTGGCGAGCATCGTCTGCGGGACCATCAGGAAGATGTCCGCGGGAGCCACGGTGGAGGCGGTGGCCGTCAGGGCGTCGGCAGGGTATGCAACCGCGAATTGCTGCGCGCCGGAGACCGCGGTCCAGGCCGTGCTGGTGGCCGAAGCGGCATAGGAGGCGGTCAGGGTACCGGCATTCTTGATCTTGTTGAACGTGGCGCCGGTGATCTTGACGGTGGTGTTGGCGTCGTCCGCGACGGCAGTCGTGGTCTTGAAATTGACCTGCACCTTGGTCAGCATATGACGGAAGGTCAGGGGCACCGTACCGTCGTTGGAGCTGTACAGCTGGTTGGCAACGACGTCGGCTACCATGAAGTCGACCTGCTCGGCCGCAGTGTTCTTCGCCGTGAACGAGAATTCACCCAGGCCATTCGGAGGCGTAATACCAGAACCAGATACGGACGGATAATAGCCATAGAAGCTCAGCTTGTCCGGGGTGTCGCCGGAAGGCCAGTAGCGGTAGCCGTCGGGATAGGCGTTCTTGGTGCCGTCCGTGGCGCCGCCGTCCTTGTAGGTGACCGTATACCAGCCCATGAACTTGGTGCCGTTCGATCCGTCAAAAGCCGTAGCATTGGGCGTAGACCAGCCCCAGACGTCGAATTCAGCGTTCGGGATCAACGTGGTGGACGGCGCATAGTTGTCGGCGTCGGCCTTGACAAGCGTCTTCGGGGCGTAATTAGAGAACACGATGGGGATGTTTTCATCCATCAATGCATTTTCAGCGATCTCAACCTTGGCGCAAGCGGCCAGGGTAACGGCGGCAACAGCCGCAAGGATCAAATACTTTTTCATAACGCTTGGAGAGATTTATCGTTTGTGTGTGTTTATATCAAAATGTGTGTGTCATAATACCACTTCCGCCACCTGCTCCTCGCCCCAGTCCTCGACGCCGGCCGAGAAACCGCCGCCGGCGCCGGGCTGCGGCCGGACGTCCGGGAAGACGATCGCCGGCTGCTCCACGGAGCCGAAGACAAGGCGGTAAAGATGCCGGTAGCCCGGATTGGGATCGAGCATCCGGATCTTGTCGCCGACTTCGAACTTGTAGTCGGCGATGGTGGCGTTGTCGATCAGCAGGGCGCTGACGTTCAGGCTGGAATCACGTTTCACGGAAGGATCCTCGCCGTTTGGAAGGCCGAACGTGGTGATCACGCCGTCGATGTGTCCGACCCGGCGGCCCTCGTCGTCCATCATCAGGCGCCATTCGCGCATCACCTGGATGGCCGACTCCGTCGCGGTCCGGTCCTGCGTGAGCTCGAAAGTGCGGGCCATGCCGGACGTGCTCGCCCGCACGGCCTTGAGCACGTCGGCGTTGCCGGCGTAGATGGAGATCGCAAGCTGCGAGACGATGTTGGTCGGCCTGACGGGGACGTGGACCGTCAAAAATTCTACCCGCGCCTCATAATAGCGTTCCTCCTCCGTCTTGGTCCCGGATTTGGTCTCCCGGGCGGCGCGGAGATTCTTGAGGCCGTTGTACCAATACTGGTAATCCTCGGTCTGCTCGACCGTAATCTCGAACGGGGCGGACACGCCGGCGCAGAGGATTTCGGGATTCTCCACGACCACTTCGCCGTCTCCGGCCGCCTTCGCGGCCCAGGCGGCGTTTTCGGTCTCGCGCAGTTTCACGGCAGCGTCGTCGTAATCGGTCGTATGCTCGAACTGCATCCGCCAATACTCCTCCGGGCTCTGGCTGATCATATAAAGCTGATAAAGGCCCGCCTCCAGCTGCACGACGCAGGAGTCGACGTTGGACGTCGTGACAGAGCTGTAATACTTGCCGTCCCGGAAGAAATACATCGTCACGCCGCTGGGCTTCTCGGCCTCAGGGTAAGCGTCGATTGTCCAGATACACTTCACGACCACGCGGACCGTGGCCTGCCAGGCCACCTCCAGCGGGCGTCGCTGGCAACCGGCCAGCAGGCCGAGGAACGCCAGCGCAAAAATCCCGATATGACCGCAGGTCCGTCTCATCTGCCTCCCCTCCTGTTCTTACGCGTGAAGATATACTTGAGGCTGACGCCGGCCTTGACCGGGCCGACCCACCGCAGGCGGCCGCTGTTCTGGTAAAGCAGGTGCGCGTCGTCGGCGGTGCCGGTATAATGGCGGTAATGGGTCGCCATCCAGCCGGCGCCGACGTTCACGTCCAGGCGCCAGCGCTCGGCGAGCCGGAAGGCATAGCCGTATTCGAGACCGACCAGCTGGAATTCACCCTGATAGCCGGTATGCTGCGGCTCGATGTCATAATACCCGGCGCCAAGGTCAAGGCCCAGGAAATGGCCGCGCAGGACATCCATCGGGTCGGACGCGTCGTGGCGGGAGAACCACCAGCGGGCGCCCAGGTCCCATTTCAGGACCTGCCAGGCCCGGTCGTTTCCGGAAGAAATCCACCAGGGGAAGTCATATTCGGCATAGAGGCTCCAGCGCTGCCCGAACGGGATTTCAAGCGAGACGTTCGGCGTCCACGACATGGGGCGGACCAGACCGCCCAGGTCGTAAAGCAGATTGGTCGAGACGGCAAACAGCGGCCGGTAGGGATGCAAGGCAGGGACATGAAGGACGTCCGGGCGGAGCGCGACCGGCCCGAGGGACATGGGGAGCGGCATCTCCCCGGCGGTCTCCACCTCACCGAGATCCACGGTCTGCAGGATGACAGTCAGCCTGTCGAACACCAGGATGATGGCCAGCCGGATCTCCGGGAAGAAATCGCGGAGATAATGCCCGTATTCGGGGAGCTGATGCAGGAGGCGCTCCTTGAGATCCGGAGCGAGGCCGCTGTCTATAATAGAAAGCGCGCGCTCGCGCGAAAGAGCGAAGACCGTCGTATCGGCGAGCACCTGCAGACGGAACTCATCCCAGGCTTCGCCTTCGGGACGGAGGCTGACACGGTCCGCGACAGCAGGATACCTGTCGCTGAGATAGCGGAGGACAGACCGGGAACGACGCTCGGCCAGCGAGGCGTTGAGACCGAACCGTCCTTCAGGAGAAGACTTGGTGACGACGATCACGGAGTCGACAAGCGAAGCGCCATGGCGCTCGACCAGGCTGTCCAGCATAGCGAACGCACGCGCGTTGTCGCGATAGTCAGGACGCAGGTCCGCACTGCCTACCGGGAAGGTGATCCGGAGCTCCTGAGCGGAAACCGAGGCTGTCAGAATCGTCAAACCCAACAGCAAAAACCAGAAACGCACCGGGGCATTTCCAGTCCATTGGGATATGATCGTTCTCAGCATGATTCTATACAATTACGGTTTCTGTTGCGGCAAATGTAAACAGAAAAAATTAACAGCCAAAAAATTTTTAAAGATTTATTTTGCAATTATTTTTCATTCGTATACTTCTCTCAATTTATCGCCAGATTGCTTTAGAATTTGATTCAGAGAGCGTGTAACGCACACTTATTCGCCTCCATATATAAAAACTCGCCCCACCGCAAGACAGGGCAGCCATAATCCGATGAAAACGAATCAAAAATTATGTTTTCCGTCAAAGAAATTGCAATTTCCGAATAATATTATTTGGAAGTAAAGAATAAATACCTATATTTGTATCGAATTCGGCAAAAATGCAGCCGTACAAACAAGAAACGACAATCGCGATGATGTTCGACCTTTTACTTTTCCTGCCCTGCTTCACCTGCCTGTTCTGGCTCGTGACCGTATGTCTGATGACCTATAAGACACGGACTTTCCATCCGCTCATCGCCATCTTCATCGCGGGGGGCACGTTCATCGCCGCTTCCGCCCTGTACATTTCCCCCAGCGCGTCTCCGGAGCTGCTGATGGCCGGCAGCATCCTGCGCGTCATCACGGGTCCGTCGCTGCTGCCGATCTGCTGGCTTTATCTGAAGCGTCTGCAGGGCCAGGGTTCATATTCCCTCTCGCAATTGCTCTGGATGCTGATTCCCGCCATCCTGGGCGCCGCCACGATCGTCCTCTCCCTGTTGGCAGGCCCCGACGCCATCCGCGATGGCATGCGGATTTTCTTCTCCGGCGCGGGCGTCCCCTCCGACAAGATCATCAACGCCTACCTCTTCGTCATCGGCCCGGTCACGTTCGCGACCATCGGTATCGAAAGCATCATCTATGTGATCCTGTTCGTCAGGATGCTGGTCAAGAACAACCTGCGCTTCACGCACCTGTACAAATTCCAGAAAGGCTCCAGCCTGCGCGTCCCCGAGCTCCAGAGCTACTACGTATTCATCCTCTGCGCGACTTTCCTCGTGACGATCTATTTCCCGCGCACGGTCCTTGCGCAGAACCACTGGATCTCCGTCATCCTGTCCGTCTTGATGACGGTCGCGTTCTTCCAGTTCGGCTACATCTCCCTCTTCGGCGCCAAGACCAGCATCTCCCGCGACGAGCTGCTGCTGGGCTTCCGCTACAACTACGGCGAGAACGACAAAGCCGAAGTCCTGGAGAAAGTGTTCGAAAAAATGATCGAAGAGGCGAATCCCGCCTCACTGAAATATCTGTTCAACAAGATCGGGTCGCATCTCCCGACCGAAGACCTGCATCCCGTGGATGCGGTAGCGGAGGCGCCCAAGTCCCCTGCGTCGCACATTTTCTCCGCCGTCGCCAAATCCTGGGACGACGACAGCCTGCTCTCCCGCTTCGAGAATCTCATATTCGGCAAGCAACTCTATCTGGAGTCCGGATTGACGCTTGTCGACGTGGCAGAGAAGCTGCACACGAACAAGACCTACGTCTCCCGACTCGTCAACAACACCTACGAGATGCCCTTCCCGGACCTGATCAACACGCTGCGCGTGGACTACGCGGAGCAGTACATCTCCGCGCACCGCGACGCACGGCAGAACGAGATTGCCCAGGCCTGCGGATTCTCGAGCGCATCTTCGTTCAACAACATTTTCAAGAAAGTCACGGGGATGACGCCCAAGATCTGGCTCGCGACCAGCGAGTCGGGCCGGTAGCGCATCCGCGGCAACTGATTCAGTTGCAAGCTTCTTTGGAATTCCGGAAAATAATTCTTATCTTTGCAGCCCCCTTTTCGGAGGGGACTATGTATTTATTTAACTATTAACAAAATGATCAAACAGTACGAAACCGTTTTCATTGCAACTCCCGTTTTGTCTGACATCCAGATGAAGGAAGCGGTTGCCAAGTACACCAAGCTCATCACCGACAACGGCGGCGAGATCGTGTACGAAGAGGACTGGGGTCTCAAGCAGCTCGCCTACCCCATCCAGCACAAGACGTCAGGATTCTATTACCTGATCGAATTCAAGGCCGACCCGCAGTTCGTGGGTACCCTCGAGACCCAGTATCACCGTGACGAGCGCATCCTGCGCTACATCACCGTGTCCCTGGACAAGAACGCCGTCGCCTACGCCGAGCACCGTCGCCAGACGCGTGCCGCCAAGGCTGCCGCCGCTGCCGCTCCGCAGGTGGAGGAGGCTCCGAAGGCCGAGGCAGAAGAAGCCGACAACGAATAATCACAGGAGGAATCAATTATGGCAAACAACAACGAAATCCGTTATCTGAACCCTCCTACCGTAGAGGTTCGCAAGAAGAAATACTGCCGCTTCAAGAAGGCCGGCATCAAGTATGTCGATTACAAGGACCCTGAGTTCCTCAAGAAGTTCCTCAACGAGCAGGGCAAGATCCTTCCCCGCCGTATCACCGGCACTTCCCTGAAGTTCCAGCGCAAAGTGGCCCAGGCCGTCAAGCGTGCCCGTGCCATCGCCCTTCTCCCGTATGTCACTGACCTCCTCAAATAATTGAAGCGTTATGAAGATCATTCTTAAGAAAGAAGTTGCCAATCTCGGCGAGGCCGGAGATGTGGTGGAAGTCAAGACCGGTTACGCGCTCAATTATCTCGTCCCGCAGGGTTTTGCCACCGTTGGCACCCCGTCTGCGCTGAAGCAGCACGCCGAGACCCTCCGTCAGCGCGCCCACAAAGAGGCCAAGTTCGTCGCTGACGCCCAGGCCGTCGCCGCCAAGATCGAGGCCGTCGAGGTCAAGATCAAGGCCAAGGTCGGCGAGAGCGGCAAGCTCTATGGCGCCGTGACCGCCGCCCAGGTGGCCGAGGCCCTCGCCGCCGCCGGCATCGAGGTGGACAAGAAGAACGTCACCGTTCCCGAAATCAAGGAGCTCGGCGAGTTCGAAGGCAAGGTGAAGTGCTACAAGGGCGTCTTCGCCAAGGTCAAGATCAACGTCGAATCCGAAGAGGCCGCTGCCGAATAAACGGCATCCAGGCTCGATTCCTATACGCGGGCGCCCCTGTGGGCGCCCGTTTTATTTATAAAAAACGTAACAACTACGCAAATATTTTCTATATTTGCATTGTCGAGAACTTCTCGACCGGGTTAATAATGAATAATGTAATGGAGAAGAAGAAGGCTATTATATCGTCTTCGAAGGCGTCCATTGTCCAGGATACAGCCCTTTCGTGCCTGGGTTCATTCTTCGCTTTCCTGCTTGTCAGATGGCTCTCTGAGCCCATCTATGGGTTCACTTTGCATTTCTTCATCTATATGGGTTGCGCCCTCGCCTTCACTTTGCTGGGGCAGCTGCTCTCCGGCAGTTTCCGCAACCTGAGCCCCGGCGTTTCCTACTGGGCGGGCGACCGTCTCCTGCTCACCATCCTCATCAAGGAGATCGGCCTGGCCATCCTGATGAGCGTCGACAAGGGCGGCTTCACTTCCCATGCCCTGATCTTCCTGGCCCTCGCGGCCGACGCCCTGTTCTCCATCGCGATGATCCTCTACATCCGCTCCTACGTGTCGCGGATCCGGGAGGAAGACGCCGCGATGAAGGAGCTTTCCGAGCGTCTCAACGCCCTGGTCGCCGGCGACGGCGAAGAGGCCGCCAGGTTCGCGGACGAAGCCAAGGAAAGCGGCCGCTACAACCTTCTGGGCCTGATTTCCCGCGACCCCGAGATGGACCGCAAGGTCATCGGCGAATACCTGATCTACTACGTGCCCGACGACAAGGCCCTGGAAGCCCTCGAGTGGCAGCTCGGCGGCATCGACTGCATCCTTTTCCCGAAAGGGAATTCCGGAGGAGGCTCCGAGAGTGCGGACGGCGAGCCCGGCGGAGCGCCCGACGCGAAGCCGGCCCCGCGCGGCAAGATGAATGCGTTCGGCAGATTCATCAAGCGCAGTTTCGACGTCGTCCTGTCCTCCGTCCTGCTGATCGTTTTCCTTCCCCTGATCATCCTTTGCTCGCTTGCCGTCCTGATCGAGGACGGCAGTCCTGTCATATACTCCCAGGAGCGTATCGGCAAGGGCGGGCGCCCGTTCCGCATCCTCAAGTTCCGCTCCATGCGGCGCGATGCGGAGGCGATGGGCGTCCCGCGCCTGTATTCCGGCGAGAACGACCCGCGCCTGACGCGCGTGGGCAAATTCATCCGCCAGCACCACCTGGACGAGCTTCCCCAGCTCTGGAACGTCCTCCGCGGCGACATGTCCTTCATCGGCTATCGCCCGGAGCGGCAATTCTATATCGACCGGATCATGGAAAAGAATCCCAGATACCGGTATCTCTATCAGATCCGTCCCGGAGTCACGAGCTACGCGACCCTGTACAACGGATATACGGACACGCTCGAGAAGATGCTCACGCGGCTGGACCTCGACCTCTACTACCTGCGCAACCACTCCGTGCTGTTTGACCTCCGGGTATTGGGGCTGACCTTCCTCCGCATCGTGGGCGGCAAGAAATTCTGAGGCATGGAGACCAAACGCGACAATCAGACCTGCTGGTTCGCGGCGCACACACGCTGCGGGGCCGAACTTCGCATCCGCGAATGGCTCGGCCGGCTCGGGACGGAGCATTTCCTGCCCACCGAGCGCCGCTCGCACACGCGCGGCCACGCTACCTACGAGAAGCCGCTCATCCCCGGGCTGATCTTCGTCCGTGCCACCAAGACACAGGCCTGCGCCCTCGCCAACGAGCAGGGCGTGCCGGTGCGCTACCTCATCGATCCGGCCACGCGCTCGCTGCTGGTCGTCCCCGACAAACAGATGGACGACTTCCGCCGCGTGCTGGACCTCTCTACCACGGAAGGCGGCCTAGTGGACCGCCCGCTCGCCCTGGGCGACCGCGTACGCGTGACCAAGGGCGTGCTGCGCGGCGTCGAAGGCCACGTCCTCGAGCTCCGTGGGCAGACTTATGTCGTCGTCGAGTTGCTCGGCTGCTGGTTCGCCCGCGCCAGCGTTCCCCGCGCCTGGCTGGAGCGGATCGGCAGAGCCGTCGATGCAACGAATTGACTGTCAAACACATCTTATTAAGAGAAAACCAAAAACTATGATCATGGAAGATAAGCGGAAATATGCGGCTCCGGCCGTCCTTGAAGACCTCGCGCTCGAGTTTGAGGCCGAGATTCTCGGCCCTTCCACCGCCGTGGTCGACGAGAACATCAAGGAAGTCAACACCACCGGCCAGACGGTCGGCGGCACCATCAACGAGAACCAATGGTCCAACCAATGGCAATAAGCAAGATGAAGATCAAATATCTCCTTCTCGCGGGGCTGTCGGTCCTCGCCTTCCCTTCGTGTCAAAAACTGCTGGCGCCTGACCGCTCCGGCCAGGCCATCATGTTCAGCGCCACTTCCGACGAAGTCACGGATCCCGCGACCAAGACCGAATATTCCGGCCAGGTCGTCAGCGGCAAGGAACGCATCAACTGGGTGAACGGCGACCAGGTCAAGATTTTCCTGCACACGCACGGCAACAACAACAGCAACTCCGCCGTCGAGTCGAAGGACTACTATGTGGTCCAGATCGAGGCCAACGGGCAGAAGAGCAAGGCGCGCGTCGCCTCCGACAACGGCATGCTGACCTGGAAGTCGAACCGTACCCACGACTTCTACAGCCTCTACCCGGCCAGCGGCATCACCAGCTCCAACGCCACTTTCGGCAACAACAACGCCAAGTTCACGGTCACCCTGCCCGAGAAGCAGTATGGCGACATCGCCACCAACATGCAGTACGCCTATATGGCCGCGGTCAGCAAGGGCTACAGCAACAACGGCAAGGGCACCGTGGTGCTGGACTACTACCCGATGGTGACCACCCTCTACGTCACGATCACCAACCGCTGCAAGTCGCGCAAACCCGTCGACGTGCGCAAGGTCAGCCTGAAGCACACGAAAAAATTCAACAACGGCGCAAGCGAGAGCGAGAAGCGCCCGTACTACCTGTCGGGCACGTATGACCTCACGGCCACGAGCGGCAATTTCACCTACAACCCGTCCAACTTCCGCAACGGCTCCACCTACGTGAGCGCCGAATTCGGCAGCGACACCGAATCCCTGCCCTATGGCCAGAGCATGTCCTGCGCGCTGTTCATCCTGCCGCAGAACTCCCTTAACGCCGGGGACCTCAAGCTTTCCGTCCTGACCACCAAGTCGGTCATGCACAACACTTTGTCCAACCGGGCAGGCATCTCCTCCTTCCAGGCCGGCAAAAAATACAACGTCAAGGTCACCATCGACGAAGAGGACATCCTCGTCTCCGACGTCGAGATCACGCCCAACTCCACCCAGCTTGTCGCCAAGATGCTCCTGGAGCAGGTGATCAACTTCAACAACCTGACCGTTGCGGCCGTGCTGGACGACGTGACCCACGTCTACACCGGCAGCGGCACCTGCGAGATCGTCAACGGCGTGATCAAGGTGCGCGTCGACGGCGACGACGGCCAGTACACCTGGCGCGACCTTACCGACGACGAAGTCCGTTACCTCGCCTCTACGGTCAAGGAAATCGACATGACCCAGAGCTACTTCCCGCCCGGAACGGTACTTACCGTCGAGGACTTCGCCCTCTTCGCCAACCTCGAGAAGATCAACTTCCTCAACCTCAACAATGTCACCGAACTGGACATGAGCGGTATGCAGAAACTGCAGGAGGTCAAGTTCCACCACGGCGGTGAAATCAACATCACCGACTGCCCCAACCTGACCAAGCTCACGCTTGACAACATCTCGGGAGCCAGCCTGGTGCATCTGGAAAACTGCCCGGCCATGACCCAGTTCAACTTCACGGGCAACGGCGCCGAGCAGGCCGGACAGACCAATTTCGAGTTCGTCAACATGCAGGGGCTCACGTCCATCAACATGGTCACGGCCAAGTCCATCACCGTGGACAACTGCCCCAACTTCGCAACGCTTACCTTGAGCAGGCCTTCTTCCTACCTGCAGGCCATCACCCTCAAGGATACGCCCAAGTTCAGGACAGGCACCGTCGGCACGCGCAACCAGAATTTCAGCGAGCGCCAGACCACGCTCACGTTCAACAACTGCAGCAATTCCGTGAGCAGCGCGACGTTCACCATGCACTACCGCAACTACGGTTCGCCTACCGTCAACAAGACGAATTCGAACCGGGTCAACATCAGATACAACCAGTAACGGGAGGATTACCGCATCCGCAGATTGCCCAGCGCGAGTTCCCACATCGTGGCGAACGTCTCGCGGGCGCCATACCGGAGCGAGAAAGGCAGCCGCCGCAGGAAAGACCCTGCGGTGGCTGTTTTCTTTCCGAGGTTACCCTTCTGCCGCGAGCGGCGGCGCGCGGGATCGGCCATGCCGAAATGGCCGCCCGTACGCACGAAGCTGCGCAGCTGCGCAGGATCCACCGTCCGGAATCCGGGCAGACAGCAGGCCGGGTCAAGCCCGAAATCGGCCACCAGCAGCGAACAGAGCAGCGCGTGCCAGCGGAGCAGGCCGGCCCGGCGGAGCGCCGAAGCCAGCTCCTGCTTGCTGTAGCGCCCCTCCAGGGCGGTCAGCGCACGCGCCAGGTCACAGAGCTGCTTGCAGCCCACGCCCGGTCCGATGGCGTGCTTGAAAATATGCGAAGACAACAGCAGGATTTCACCGCACGGCGACGCCGGAGCCGGCAGCCGCGCGGGCGAAAGATGGATGTCGTAGTAGCGGGGATGGAGCTCCACGGTCACGCCCTCCCGGACAAAGACCACCGCGCCGTCCGCCGCCCTCCGGGCGTCCGGAACCAGCTTCAGCGCCTTCCCGAAGTCGTCAGGAGGCAGGAACAGGTCGATGTCGCCCACCTGTCGCACGGACGGGTCGGCATAGTATTTCGCGGCCTCGCTCCCCTTCTGCACCACCGGATGCAGCCCGGCGGCTGCGAACTCCGCCAAAAGGGCTTCCTGAACGCGCGCATAGCGGGCGCCCGCCCGCGAGAAGGCCAGTTCCCAGGCCTGCACAAGCGGTTGCAGGGCCTCCGGCAGGCGCCGGTCCTCCGGCAGCAGCGCGATTCCGCGCAGCACCAGGCCCATCACCGCCTGCTCGCGGCCCAGCTGGAAGACCTGGTCCCAGGCGACCGCGTCGGGCACGGTCGCCAGCTGCGGCTCGCGTTCCCACAGGCCCGCGCGCAGCAATTCGAGAAAGATATTCCACACCTGATCCGGCATAACTGCGTATAAAGATAGGGATTTCCGCCGGAAAATCGTAAATTTGGGACTGCAATGCGTTCACGGCGATGAAGAACACCCCCGCCACAGCCACCGGAAGCGGCTCCGGCCCGCTCCAGTCGAGGACCATCGATTACCTCCGGTTCTTGATGGCCTTCGCCGTCGTCCTGCTCCACGCCTCCGCGGCCGGAGCGGAGAGCGGACTGCCCGTCTATTCCTCGCTCTCCATCCTGCTCGGCCAGGGCCTCTGCCGGATCGCCGTCCCGTGTTTCTTCTTCATCTCCGGCTATCTTTTCTTCAAGGGACTGGTAGCCTGGGACTGGAGCGTCTGGACCTCCAAGATCAAGCGGCGCGTCCACACCCTCCTCATCCCCTACCTCCTCTGGAACATCCTCGCGGCCGTCCTGATCTACGGCTACAACTGGCTCCGCGTCCGCTTCGGCAACGGCGATCCCGCCACCCTCGCCGAGATGACGGAGAGATGGGGCCCCTGCGCCTGGCGGATCTTCTGGGACTACGACAAGGGGATGCCCCTGGACTACCCCCTCTGGTTCATCCGAACCCTGATCGTCTATACCCTGCTGACCCCGCTGGTCTTCGTCCTCTGCAAGTACCTCAAGGGCGTCGGCGTCCTGCTGCTGGGCGCCCT
This sequence comes from Bacteroidales bacterium WCE2004, assembly GCA_900167895.1. Classification (NCBI taxonomy): domain Bacteria; kingdom Pseudomonadati; phylum Bacteroidota; class Bacteroidia; order Bacteroidales; species Bacteroidales bacterium WCE2004. The sequence continues at coordinate 223,308 of FUZR01000001.1, forward strand.
GCTCATCGGCGTCCTCCGCGCGCAGCAGGACCTGTTCTTCTATGTCTCAGGCGCCTTCCTGAGCCTCTGCGGCAAGGACCTGGTCGTCCTGTTCCGCCACATGAAGTGGCCGGCCGCGGCCGTGTCCGTCTTCATCCTGTGCTGGCTCCCCACAACCTACAGGGATCACCCCGATACCTACTACTATCTGCTTAATTTCCTGAAGATTACCGGGATTGTTTCCCTGTTCGGCCTGGTCAGCGCCGGACTGGACGGCAAGGGCATCCTGCACGACCGTCCCTTCCTCTCCCGGAGCTCTTTCTTCCTCTTTGCGTCGCACGGCGTCCTGATCCTGGACGACATCGCACGCTATTTCATGCTGCACCTCACTTCCGCCCGCAACGAACTGTATTACTGCCTGGACATCTTCGTCCGGACAGGCGTCACCATCGCAATCTGCCTGGCTCTCTATTGGGCGGTCGAGCGCTTCCTTCCTCGGCTCAATTCCGTCCTCAACGGAGCCCGGGCACGCCGTGCCAATGCCGCCTGATGCCGTTTTGGGCACCCAAACACTTGTTTTTTCCTCTCAAAATACTTATCTTTGTTTAGTTAAGTGAAAGGGATATCCCTTCCGCTTTTCTGGACCGCCTCTTTTTGAAGCAGGCCCGACGGCGAAGCCGTAACCCTCCTTTTAAACAAACTTCCCGACATGAACCGCAAAATTGTCCTTTTGGCAGCCGCACTGCTGACTGCTTCCGTGTGCCTGGCCGGCACGCCGCGCAGGTCGCCCAACTCCCCGTATCAGTACGGAAAACGCTTCTACATTGCCCTCCAGGGAGGAGCGATGACGACCCTCAGCGAGAACGCTTCTTCCTACTCCGCCAATGACAGGACCTGGGACCGCGCAGCCCTGCACGGGCAGCTGTCCATCGGATACAGCTTCACGGACGCCTTCGACATCCGCATCTCCGGGAGCTACAACCGCCCCGCCGGCGCCCTGTCCCCCTGGGCCGGGTTCTACCCCTACCGCTTCAACGCGTACCACCTCTTTGCCGACGTGGCCTGGGACTTCAATTCGATGGCGGAGTTCTACACTTCCTTCAGCCCGAAGGTCTATGTCGGCGTCGGCGCAGCCTATACCGCCGGCTTTGAGGCGCCGGAGCACCCCACCCAGGTGATCCAGGAGCCGAATCTCGTCCCCGGCTTCCGCTTCGGCAGCATCCTGGAATTTGACGGCAGGAGCGGCTTCGGCTGGTTCGTCGACCTCGGATTCGAGTTCTTCACCGACTGGTACGACGGCCAGGACCCTTCCGGCTTCCCGTTCGACATCGACCCGAAGCTTTCCATCGGTATCGTCTATCACATCCCGCGATGAAAACCGTCCTGACAGTCGGCGTCTTCGACCTGCTGCACGTCGGCCACATCGAACTCTTCCGCAAGGCCCGGGCCCTGGGCGACCGGCTGGTCGTCGCCGTGCAGGACTCCGCAGCCGTGGAGAAATACAAGCCGGGCTGCCCGACGGTCAACGGCACCGCTGAGCGCATGTACGTCGTCAAGGCCATCAAATATGTCGACGATGTCGTCGTCTACACGGACGTGGACAAGATCATGGACGAGGTGGACTTCGACGTTTTCGTGTTCGGCGGCGACCAGAAGCACCCGGGTTTCCTGGCCCTGGAGTGCTGGTGCCGGGAGCACGGCAAGGAAATGGTCCGGCTTCCGCGCACGGAAGGCATTTCCTCCAGCGAGCTCAAAGAGCACATCCGCAACCTGTAATTTCCCGATGGGAGACACGCCCGTCAACCCGTTCCGCCAAAGGATCGAACGCTGCCAGTACCGCTGGCTGCTCCTGCCGCAGGCGCTGCTGCGCCAGCGCCGCGCCGTCCGCGCCATCCGCCGGCGCGGCCACGTGCGGGTCGTCTTCCTCGTCTCATCGCTGCCGATGTGGCGCTGCCAGCCGCTCTGCGACCGGCTCGCCCAGGACGGGCGCTTCAGCGTGTCCGTCGCACTCTATCCCTTCCCGTCCTACAGCCGGGAGCAGCAGGATGCCTGCATGAAAGAATTGAGCGAATACTTCGCCGGCAAGGATGTTCCCTTCGTGGACCTGTCCGCGGAGGAACGCCCGGGCGAGGCGCTGAAATGGCGGCTGGATCCGGACATCCTGTTCTACCAGCAGCCCTATAACTACCTGTACGGCAAGGACCTGGACAGTCCCGCTTTCCCGGACTGCCTGGTCTGCTACGTCCCCTACTCCATCCGGACGTCGTCCGGGACCTGGGTGTACCGCACCCGCCTCAACGAGACCGCGTGGCGGCTTTTCTACCCGTCCCCGATCCTCCGCGACGAGGCCGCGTCCATCCTCTACAACAAGGGCCGCAACATCCGCGTGACGGGCGACCCGCAGATGGACGGCTTCGCCGCCCCACCGCAGAAAGACCCCTGGAAGCCCCTTGCGGGCACGAAACGCGTCATCTGGGCGCCCCACTTCTCGATCGTGGACGAGGGGCTGATGCACCGCGATTCCTTCACCTGGCTGAGCGAGTGCATGCTGCGCTTCGCCGCCCAATACCGGGACCGCGTCCAGTTCGTCTTCAAGCCGCACCCGCGCCTGATGTCGGAACTCTGCGCCCACCCGGCCTGGGGCAAGGAAAAGGCGGAGGCCTACTACAAGGCCTGGGCGGAAGGCGCCAACACGCAGCTCGTCACGGGCGAATACCTCGACCTGTTCAAGACCTCCGACGCGATGATCCACGACAGCGGATCGTTCTCGGTCGAATATCCTTTCACCGGCAAGCCGGTCCTATTCACCACGCGTGACCTGGACCGCTCGCTCGCCGGACAGAACGAACTGGGCTGCGCCGCCATCCGCGCCCACTATCGCGGCGGGACGGAGGCGGACATCGCCGCCTTCCTGGACGACGTGGTCCTGGGCGGGAAAGACCCGATGAAGGCGGAGCGCGCCGCTTTCGTGGACAAATATCTCCGTGCGCCCGGGCGGCACTCCGCCGCGGAGGCCATCTATCAGGAAATCCTGGCCGGGCTGCAACTCGACAGATGAACTTATAGTCCATGTCAGACTCGCTGAAACAGAAGACGATCAAGGGTGCGTCCTGGAGCTTTGTCGAGCAGATCCTGACGCGCGGCGTCAATTTCGTGATCGGCATCATCCTGGCCCGCCTGCTGAGTCCGACGGACTACGGCCTGGTGGGCATGATGGGCGTGTTCATCGCCATCTCGCAGATCTTCGTCGACGGCGGTCTGGCCAACGCCCTGATCCAGACCAAGAATCCCAGCGACAAGGATTTCTCGACGGTGTTCATCGTCAACCTGACCCTGAGCCTGGTGTTCTATGGCATCCTGTACTTCACCGCGCCGGTCATCGCCAATTTCTACGGACAGCCGCTGCTGAAGCCCCTGATGCGCGTCGTGGCGCTGATCCTGATCATCGTCTCGCTGTCCTCGATCCACGGGACCCTGCTCTCGATCCGGGTCGATTTCAAGACCAAGTCCATCATCTCCATCGCGTCTTCCCTCCTTTCCGGCGCGATCGGCATCTACTGCGCCTACAAAGGCCTGGGCGCCTGGGCGCTGGTAGCCCAGTCGGTCGCCTCGGCGACCATCATCACCTTCCTGACGCTTGCGTTCGTGCACTGGATGCCGAAGCTGGTCTTCTCGAAGGAATCCTTCAGGCGCCTGTTCTCCTACAGCTCCAAGCTGCTGGCCGCTTCCGTCATCAGCGTCGCCTACGACAACGCCTACCCGATGGTCATCGGCAAGCGCTTCACCGCCGCGGACGTGGGGCAGTACACGCGCGCCGGACAGTTCCCCGGGGTCGCCAACAGCACGATCACGAGCGCCCTCAACCGGGTGGCGTTCCCGGTCCTGAGCAAGATCCAGGACGACGACCAGCGCCTGCTGAGCGTGTATGAGAAATACATCCAGCTGTCCTGCTTCCTGATCTTCCCGGTGCTGCTGTGGCTGTGCGGATGCGCCCGTCCGCTCGTGTCCTTCCTGCTCACGGACAAATGGCTGGACTGCGTCCCGCTGATGCAGATCCTGTGTTTCAGCCTGCTGGTGAACGGGATGACGACCATCAACCTCAACCTGCTCTACGTCAAGGGCCGCTCCGACCTCGTCCTGCGGCTCGAGATCATCAAGAAGACGATCGCGTTCATCATCCTGTTCGTCTCGATGCTCTTCAACCTGAAAGTGATGTGCTACGGCCAGGTGCTCTATTCCATCATCGCCCTGTCCCTCAACACGATATACACCAAGAAGATCCTCGGCTACGGCCTGTTCCGCCAGCTCCGGGTCATCTATCCCTATTTCCTGCTGGCCCTGGTGGTCCTGGCAGAGAGCCTGTTCGTCTCGGCGTTCATCAGCAACCGCATCCTGGCCCTGGTCCTGTCCTTCGGGCTCGGCGTAGCGGTCTATTTCCTGCTGAACAAGGCATTCGGGCTCTACGCCTATCAGGAAGCGCGGGAGCTGGTCGTTTCCAAACTGCGCAGATAATGGCACCCCAGCCCATCCTGTCCATCGTCATCCCGGCGTACAATGCCTCCCGGTACTGTGCGGCGTGCTTCGACTCCATCCTCCGCAACGACAGCGGCGCGGACCGTTTCGAGGTCGTCGTCGTGGACGACGGCTCGATGGACGCGACGCCGGACATCGCCCAGGTCTACAGCCTGGTGCACGAGCCGTTCCGCTGCATCCGGCAGGACAACAGCGGCGTCAGCGTCGCGCGCAAGAACGGCTGCCGCGAGGCCCGGGGCCAGTACATCTGGTTCGTCGACAGCGACGACTACCTGGAGGACCGTGCCGTGGACCGCATGCTGGCGACCATCGCCGCGCACCCGGACACGGATACCTTCATCGCCCCGATCAAACTGCGGGACGAGGACACCGAACGCGAATGGATCAAGGATTTCGCCCCGGCGCCGGAAGGGACCCTGCGGGGCAAGGACTACCTCCGGCGGCGCCCCGTGTCGGTCTGCCCGGTCCAGTTCGTCTTCAGGAAGCAGCTGTTCGCCAATCCCTGGGTCCGTTTCCCGGAAGGGGTGCGCCACGAAGACGAATACTTCTGCCGCGTGCTCCAGTATTTCTCCGGGACGGTCACGGTGCTGGACGAGCCGCTGTATGTCTACCGCCAGTGGGGCGGCTCTTTCATGAATTCCGCTTCCTGCAGGTCCATGTCCGACATGGTCGAAGTCTACAGGCAGCTGAAATCCTTCATCGAAGAGCGGGCGGACGCCGAAGACCGCGACTGGCTCCGCGCCGACGCCTTCTCCTTCCTGATGGGCACGCATTTCTGGCATATCGACCGCCTGAAGAGCGATGGTTTCCAGTCCTTCCGGAGGGACAACATCGGCTTCCTGCTGCAGGAATTCGACGAAAACAAGCGCCTGCTTCCGCGCAAGGACCGGCTGCTGGGCAGCCTCATCCTCAACTGCCCCGGCCTGTTCGCCGACCTGATGAAAATCAAGAACCTGCTGAAAGGCAGGAAAAAGACCGCATAACCCATGCGCCACGCCTGGCTCATCATCGCACACAACGAATTCGGGGTCCTGCAGAAGCTGGTCTCGATGCTGGACGACGGCCGCAGCGACTTCTATGTCCACATCGACAGGAAGGTCGCGGCCCTGCCGGAGCTCCACGTGGAGAAAGGGCACCTGACGTTCCTGCAGAAGCGCATCAACGTGAGTTGGGGCACCGTTTCCCAGATCCGGACGGAGCTGCTGCTCCTCGACACCGCCCTGAAGAACGGCCCGTACGCCCACTACCACATCCTCTCCGGGACGCACCTGCCGCTCCGGCCCGTCGAAGAGCTGCTGCGCTACTACGACAGCCACGCGCACCAGGAGATCATGCGGTTCTGGAAACCCAACGAGGGAGACGCCGACTTCAAGCTGCGGCGCTACCATTTCCCGATGCGGCATTTCAAGGTCCCGGGCCACGCGTTCTGCCGCGCGGTGGAGACCTTCATCTGGCGGGCCGCCCTGAAGGTCCAGAAGGTCTTCGGCATCCGCCACCTCAGGCACGTGGATTTCCGGAAGACGGACAACTGGATGAGCCTGACGGAGCGGGGAGCCCGCTTCCTGGTCGACAACCGGGCCCGCATTCTGCGGAAATACAGATGGTCCTTCTGCGGCGACGAGTATTTCGCCGCCACGGAGCTGTGCGCCGAAAAGGACAGGTTCGACATCCTGGACGACCAGCAGCTCCTCTATGTAGAATTCCTCGGAGACACCCCCCGGTCCTTCGCCGTGGACGCCTATCCGAGGCTCCAGGAGACCCGGTATCTCTGGGCCCGCAAGTTTTCGATGAGCCATGAAGGCTGATTGGACAGAACTTCAGTCGAAGACGATCGACGCGCTCCGCTTCCCGATGGCGGTGGCGGTCGTGGTCCTGCACAACTGCAAGGACCTGATCCTGCATGCGACGGGGCCGATGAAGGCCCTCTGCATCTTCTTCCAGGAGGGCATCTGCCGGCTGGCCGTCCCCTGCTTCTTCTTCATCTCCGGCTACCTGTTCTTCAACAGGCTGCACGAATGGTCCTGGGACGAGTGGGGCCGGAAGCTGAAAAACAGGGTCCGGACGCTGCTGGTCCCCTACCTCCTCTGGAACGTCATCGCCCTGCTGGCCTACTGGGCCTGGTACAACCTCCACACGGGACCGGTCTCCCTGTACCAGCAGTTCCTCGAATATGGCGGCGTCCGGATGTTCTGGAGCGTCACCGGCAGCCTGCCCGTCGGTTCGCAGGCCTTCCCCGTGGACGGTCCCCTCTGGTTCATCCGCGACCTGATGTTCTACATCCTGGCCACGCCGCTGGTCTACCTGTTCATCCGCCGGGCGCGGGTCTATGGCGTCCTGGCCCTGGGCGTCGTGTTCCTGGCCTTCCGCCGGGTGGTGCCGGAAGGGCTGCTGTTCTTCGTCTTCGGCGCCTTCATGCAGCTCTCCGGCCGGAACGTCCTGCAGACGGTCTGGCCCTTCCGGACCCGGCTGCTCATCCTGACCTCCCTGTTCCTGGCCATGACCTGCTGCCTCAACGACGTCTCCGAGTACTGGTGCCGGTTCTGCAAGTTCTTCCTCATCGTCTGCGGCATCGGCGCAGCCTTCTGCCTGGCCGCCTGGAACTGGGAGAGCCGCAAGAGCCTGTCCGCGCCCTTCCTGGCCCGCAGCAGTTTCTTCATCTTCGCCGCGCACGAGGTCCTCATCCTGCAGAACGTCGCCCGACCGCTCGTCGGATCGGTCGTCCCCATGCATACGGGCTGGGGCGACATCATAGCCTTTTTCCTGGTGCCCGCGCTCGCCGTCGCCCTCTGTCTGGGCCTGCTCTTCGTCATGCAGAAGGCCCTGCCCCGCACGACCGGCGTCCTGACGGGCAGCCGGCACCTGCAAACCGCATAACGCCATGACGCTCAAAGAACGATTCCTCGAATGGTGGATCCGCCCGGAGAGATACTACATCCGGCGCTACCTCCGCTTCCTGCGGAAAGAGGAGAAATACACCTTCACCGCCCCGAACCAGCTGCGCTGCTTCTGGTACCGCGGCCGCAAGAACCGGCTGGGATCCCGGCTGGGTTTCATCATCAGCGCAGGCTGCTTCGGGGAAGACCTGCACCTGGAGCACTACGGCTCCGTGATCGTCAACCCCAAGGCCCGCATCGGCAAGGGCTGCATCATCCATGGCAACTGCTGCATCGGCAGCAACGGCGGCTATCCCGACGACTCGCCGGTCATCGGGGACAATGTCGACATCGGGCAGAACGCCCAGATCCTCGGCGGCATCCGCATCGCGGACAACGTCCGCATCGGGGCCGGGGCGGTGGTCGTGAAGGACGTCCTGACGCCCGGCGTGACCGTCGTCGGCGTACCGGCCAGGGAAATCGAAGCATAGACAGGCCTTATGGCACTCAATACCCGTCAATCGGAACTCATCGAAGCCATGCGCTTCCCGCTGATCGTCCTGGTGCTCTTCGAGCACTCGGTCGGGGCGGACCTGGCGCCGATGCGGTGGTCCCTGGACGGGCCCAACATCTTCCATTTCACGACAGAGCTGATATCCCGGCATTTCTGCTCGATCGCCATCTGCTGGTTCTTCGTCCTGTCGGGCTTCCTGTTCTTCCGCAACCTGCGGGAGGAAGAGGCCGGCAGGGACTGGTTCGTGGACAAGTGGAAACGGCGCGCCCGCACGCTCCTGGTCCCCTTCCTGTTCTGGAACCTGTTCTACGTCCTGGCCATCCTGCTGGTCACCTGGCTCTTCCGGACGCTGGGCGTCGCCGCCTCGACGGACATGATGGACAGCGTGGCGAGAGGGCCCCTGTTCTGGTTCGTCACCGGACCGGTCGATTACCCGCTGTGGTATCTGCGCGACCTGATCGCGGTGACGCTGCTCGCGCCGCTGTTCTATCTCGCCTGCCGGAAAGCGCCCCGGGTGTCGCTGCTCCTGCTGACGGCGCTCTACATCGCTTCTTTCTTCGTGAAAGGCACGCTCCTGCTGGCCATCCCGTTCTTCGGGATCGGCGCCTGGATGGGGATCCATCATACGGACATCCCGGGTATTTGCCGGAAGGTGCGCTACCCGGCGGCCATCCTTACGGTCGTGCTGGCCGTCCTGGCCACCTGCATGTACGGGCACGCCTCGCACCAGCTGTTCCGCCTGCTGTTCTTCCCCATGGGGATGATCACGTTCCTGAACGTCTGCAACAGGCTGATCCGCCGTCCCCGGACGAAGGACCTGCTGCTCCGGCTGTCCGAGACGGTGTTCTTCATCTACGCCGCGCACGAGATCTACATCCTCGGCTGGGTGAAGGGGCTGTTCCTGCGGCTGTGCGGCGCGCAGCTCCCCGCCCGCTGGCTGACCTATTTCGCCGTCCCGGTCGTGGTGCTGCTCATCTGCCTGGTCCTGTTCTGTCTGCTCAAGAAACTGACGCCCCGCACCCTGGCTTTCGCCTGCGGCGGGCGCATCCAAAACAAGAAAGCATGATCCCGATCGCCATCGCGTTCACGCCCAACTATTTCGTCCAGGCGGCCACCCTGCTCCGCTCGGTGCTGGATGCCTGCCCGGAGGGGAAATTCCGTGTCGTATGCCTCCTGACCGAGGAGATTCCCGCACGGATGCAGGACAAGCTGCAGCGGATGGGCGCCGGACGGCTGGAGATGGAATTCATCCCGCTGAAGGGCCGCCTTCAGGGCGTCTACATCGACCCGCGCTACTCCGAGGCGGCGTCGCTGCGGCTGCTGCTGCCCGAGCTCCTGCCGGAGCTGGACCGCATCATCTACCTGGACTGCGACATCGTCGTGCGGCAGGACCTCGCCCGCCTGTGGCAGGAAACGGACCTGGGCGACAATTACCTGGGCGTCGTGTTCGAGGCGGCCATCGAGGGGCAGGCCGAACGCTTCCGCGCGCTGGGCTGCGACCCGGACCGCTATTTCAACTCCGGATTCCTGCTGATGAACCTGGCGCAGATGCGCGCCGACAAGATATCGGAAAAGCTGCTGGAGGCCTGCCGCGTCCCCTACCTGGAATTCCCGGACCAGGACGCCCTCAACCAGGTCTGCCAGGGGCGTGTACTGCCGCTGAGCCCGCTCTACAACAGCATCCGCACCTTCTTCATCCCCAGATACAAGCCCGAATTCGTCCGCCAGTACGGCGAAGGGCTGTGGGAGCGGGTGCAGCGCGAGGCCACCATCCACTACACGGGCGGCAAGCCCTGGAACCTCTTCACCGTCCAGTTCGGCGCCTGGTGGCGGGTCTACGACACGCTGCCGGCCGAGATCAGGGAAGAATGGACGCCCGGCAAGATGTACCGCTTCTGGAAATTCTACCGCACCCCCTTCGGACGGCTCTTCGACGCCTTCCGGGGGCTCAAGCAGAAGATCGGATGAAACACGCCTACCTCATCCTCGCGCACCACGAGTTCGCGCTGCTCCAAACCCTGATCGGGTGTCTGGACGACGCGCGCAACGACATCTACGTGCACATCGACCGCAAGGTCCGCGAACTGCCGGAGCTGCACGCGCGGCAGGCCCGCCTGACGGTCCTGGAGCGGCGCGTGGACATCCGCTGGGCGGACTACTCCATGGTGGAGGCGGAGTTCGCGCTGTTCGGCGCGGCGCTCCGGGACGGCCCCCACGCCTACTACCACCTGCTGTCCGGCGTGGACCTGCCGCTCAAGAGCCAGGACCGCATCCACGCCTTCTTCGAGGAGCATGCCGGCCGGGAATTCATCGGCTACACCCTCACGGAGATGACGCCCGAGACCGTCCGGCGCATGCAGCGCTGGCACCTTTTCCCGCGGCATTTCAACCGCAGGAGAGACCTCTACAGCGCCGTCCGCAGCGTCTGCCTCCGCTGCCAGGAGCTGCTGGGCATCAAACGCAACCGCGGCATCGTCTTCACGAAAGGCTCCCAATGGGTGAGCCTCACCGAAGCGATGGTACAATACATCCTGGGACAGGAAGACCAGGTGCGGAAGACTTTCTCCCACACCTTCGTGCCCGACGAATGCGTAATGCAGACGCTCTGCTGGAACTCCCCGTTCCGGGAGCGGCTCTACAGCACCGCCTCGGACGGCGAGGGCTGCATGCGCCTCATCGGCTGGCGCGGCAGCGAGCTCGTCGACTGGAGCGCCGCCGACTATGGCACACTGGCGGCTTCGCCCGCCCTGTTCGCCCGCAAGTTCAACAGTTCCGATCCGGAATTCATCCAGAGAATCGTGGCGCTTTCGAAATGAAGATCAGCCTGATCATACCCGTCTACAACGCCGAAAAGACCCTCCCGGACACGCTGGAGAGCATCCGCGCCCAGCGCTTCCGCGATTTCGAGGTCGTCTTCGCCGAAGACGCCGGAACGGACGGCTCACTCGCGCTGCTGGAGCGCTTCTGCGCCGACAGCGGCCTGCCGTGCAAGCTGCTCCGCGCGGAGCGGAACGGCGGCGCTGCCGCCGCCCGCAACCGGGCGCTGGATGCCGCCGAAGGCGAATATCTCGCTTTCGCGGACGCGGACGACCTGCTGGACCCGGCCCTGCTGGAGCGGGCGGCCGGAGCGGCGCAGACCGCGGACGGGCCCGCCGACATCGTCGGCTGGGACTGGACGCTGGGGCGCGCCGCACAGAACGGCCGCTACATGCGCCAGGCCGACTATGCTTCCGCGACGGAAGCGCTGTGCAACCTCACGGGCGGCACGATGCGCTGGAACCTCTGGATGTTCCTGGTCCGCCGCGAGCTGGTCGAAGCGCAGCACCTGCGCTTCATCCCGGGCGCGGACCTGGGCGAAGACATGCAGTTCATGCTGCGCGCCTTCCTGCACGCCGGCCGCGTGGTGCAGCTACACGAAGCGCTATACCGCTACAACGCGGTCAACAGCGCCTCCATCAGCCGGCAGTTCAGCCCGGAGCGCCGCGCGCAGATCGAGACCAACCTCGCGGAAGCCGGACGGCATTTCGCCGGCTCGGACTTCCTCCGGGCCCATCCCGACGCGCTCACGGACCTCAAGCTCTTCCTCAAGCGCCCGCTGCTGATCGGCGGCGGCAAGAAGGACTTCGAGACCTGGTACGGCTGGTTCCCGGAAGCCAACGCCCGGGCCCGGCAGCGGGGCGCCCTGCCGCTGCACACCTATCTCCTGCAAAAGATGGCCGCCCGGCGCAACTGGGCCGGCGTCGTGCTCTATAACCTGCTAGTTTACAAATTCGTGTACGGTATCCTGTACCGCTAGACCTTCTCGATATGCTAAGAATTCTTCGGAAGATCATCCTGGTTCTCGCGACCAGTTTCTTCCTGTTCCCGTTCTCGTTCCCGTTCCTGCCGGAAGCGCTCAACACGAAGATCATCGTTGCGGCGTTCGGCCTCCTCGCCCTCGCCTTCAACAGTGTCAGGCAGCGCTCGTTCTCCTTCTCGGAGCCGACGCTCTTCGCGACCCTGCTGGCCGGCATCTTCTCGGTATGGTGCCTCTTCAGCGTGACGATCAACAACACCTACGACACCATCTACGCGGACTACATCGTCTCGTTCGCGACCTGGATGGCGGGCGCCTATGGCGTCTATTCGCTCCTGCAGTGGGAATATGAGAAAGTGGACCTCGAGATCCTGACACGGTATCTGACCCTGGTCGGCGTGTTCCAGTGCGTCTCGGCCGTCCTGATCGACAACATCTCCTTCGTGGAGCGCCTGGTGGACCACATCATGTACCAGCCCGGCGACTTCTACAAGGTCAACCACCGTATGTACGGCCTGGGCGCGGCCCTGGACCCTGCAGGCGTCCGGTTCTCCGTGATCCTGATCATGATCGCCCACCAGTTCTCCACCAACCCGAACGTCCGCGCCATCCGCCTCTACCAGGCGACCGACCTGGGCGCCTTCGCCATCATCGTCGTCATCGGCGCCGTGATTTCCCGTACGACCCTGGTGGGCGCCGGCATGGGCCTGGCCTACATCGTCATCTCCCTCTTCCGCATGCGCAAGGGCGGATTCATCACGACCAGCATGGTGCGGATGTTCTTCTGGTTCTTCATCGTGATGCTCATCATCGTCGGCACGAGTATTTACTTCTACCGCACCAGCGATACGTTCCAGAGCTATCTCCGCTTCGGATTCGAGGCCTTCTTCAACTGGGTGGAGACGGGCGAATTCCGCACGAACTCCACGGACATCCTGGAATCCATGTGGGTCTGGCCCGACAACCTGGAGACCTGGCTCATCGGCCGGGGCACCTTCGGCGTCTTCGACAACGACACCGACATCGGATATTGCAACTTCACGCTTTACTGCGGCCTGATCGGCCTGATCATCTTCTCCGTCTTCTTCATCTACTGCCACACCGTGCAGATCCGCAAGTTCCGTCATTTCGAGCTGGCGGCCTGGATGCTGGTCGCCCTGACCTTCATCGTCTGGATCAAGGTCGCGACGGACATCTTCTTCATCGACGCGCTCCTGTTCTGCATCGTCGGCGACTATGAAGGGGAAGAGGAGGAAGTCAGCTACGCCGACAGAATCGTTCCTGATGACATTCGCGTTCGCAAATAGCAAGATGCCGCCCGTCCGGGCGCTGCTGGTGCTGTGCATCGTGCTCGGGCACTTCTCCTTCTACGGAGTGCCCGCGTTCGGAGCGTTCCGCAGCATCGCGCCGCCCGCCGTGGCGCTGTTCCTGTTCATCTCGGGCTACGGGCTGACCCGTTCCGTCCGGACGAAGGGCGCCGCCTACCTGCAGGGCTTCTTCTCGCGCCGGATCTTCCGCATCGTGCTGCCCGCCCTGCTTGTCGTCCTGCTGCACCTGCTGCTGGGCGGCGGCTCCGGGGTGCGCTTCTTCGAGCGTGCCCGGGCCATCGCCGCACACGGCCAGACCCTCCTGCCGCACTACTGGTTCGTCTGGGCCATCCTGGTCGACTACCTGCTGTTCTGGGTATGCCGCAGGTTCCTGCCGGAGCGGCTCGCGGACTGGGCCATCCTGGCCGGCGTCCTCCTGTTCATGGCGGGGACGGCTTATGCGGGCTTCGACCGCTGCTGGTGGGTCTGCGCCCTGGCCTTCCCGGCCGGCGCCTTCTTCGCGGACCACGAAGAGGCGGTTTACCGCTGCTGCGGGAAAGGAAACTACTGGCTGGTCCTGTCGGCCCTCGTCGTCGTGGCCGCGGGGCTCTATATGACCCGCAACGTCGCCTGCTGGACGCTCTGCTATGTATTCATCTGCCTGGCCGCGGCCCTGGCCGTCGCCCGGCTTCCGCTGGACAGGCTGCACCTGCCCGTCCTGACCTGGCTCGGAGGCATTTCCTACGAGCTGTACCTGGTGCACATCCCGATGATGGCTTTCCTGCGGGGAGACCGCGTGCAGGTGTCTTCCGACGTCCTGTTCGTCGCGCTCGCCCTCGCGGTCAGCGTCCTCGCCGCCTTTGTCGTCAGCCGGCTCTGCCGCCTGGTGACGCGCAGATAAACAAGTCCCATGAAACTCATCTACTGCATCGCAAGCGTCTACAACCCGGGCGGGATGGAGCGGGTGCTGCTCAACAAGCTCCGCTGGTGGCTCCGCCGCGGCGGCTGCGAGCTGATGGTCGTGACCACCGACCAGCAGGGCCGGCCGCCCTTCTATGACTTCCCGCCGGAAGTCCGGATGGTCGACCTCGGGATCAACTATACGGAAGACCTCGGCCGCGGCGCGCTGGCGCACGCCCTCGCCTACTTCCGCAAGCGCCGCCTGCACCGCCGCGCCCTCACGGAGCTGCTGATGCGCGAGAAGGCCGATTTCGTGATTTCCCTCTTCCCTTCCGAGTCTTCCTTCATCCCCGCCATCAGGGACGGGAGCCGGAAGGTCCTGGAGCTGCATTTCAACAAGCTGTTCCGCCTGCAGTACAACCGCAAGGGCCTGATGGGCCTGATGGACCGCATCCGGACGCGGATGGACGAGCGGCTCGTGCGGCGCTTCGACCGCTTCGTGGTGCTGACGCGCCAGGACGCCGCGATGTGGGGCGCGCTGCCCAACCTCTCCGTCATCCCCAACGCCGCCCTCGCCCAGCCCCTCCCGCACAGGACAGGCAACCGCCGCGTGATCGCCGTCGGCCGCCTGGACTACCAGAAGGGCTTCGACCGCCTGCTGGACGCCTGGGCGCTGATCCCGGAGGAGCTGCGCAAGACCTGGCGCCTGGACATCTTCGGCCAGGGCGAATGGGAGCAGCAGCTCAAGGACCAGGCCGTCCGGCTCGGCATCCAGGATTCCGCCCGGATCAACGCCCCGACCGGCCGCATCTTCGAAGAATATGCCGCCAGCGACTTCCTCGTGATGACTTCCCACTACGAAGGTTTCCCGATGGTGATGATCGAGGCGATGGCCTGCGGCGTGCCCGCCGTGAGCTTCGACTTCTTCTGCGGCCCGCGCGACATCATCGAACCGGGCGTCAACGGCGTCATCACGCCCGAAGGCGACATCCCGGCCCTGGCGGCACAGATGCAGCGCCTGATGGAAGATCCCGCCCGGCTGGAAACCATGTCCGCGCAGGCGCGCAAGATTTCCGAGGCCTACTCGGAAGACGCCGTGATGGGCCGCTGGGAACAATGTTTCACTGACATGCTCCGGAAATGAGTCAGTCGACGACAGGACAACGCTATCGGTTCATCGACCTGCTGAAGGTCATCCTGACCGTCGGCATCGTGCTGCGGCACGCCACTTTGGCGGGCGTCGCGGGGCGCTCCGACGCGTTCGACCTCTTCAGCCTGATCGTCGAATCGGTGACGGAAGTCTGCGTCCCGCTCTTCTTCGTCCTGTCGGGCTTCCTGTATTTCCGCAACGTACCGGCGAAGCCCGATGCCAACTATTTCCGGGACAAGACCCGCCGGCGCGCGACGTCGCTGCTGGTCCCCTACCTGATCGCCAATGCGGTCGCCTTCGTCCTCTACTGGCTCGCCCACCGCTTCGCGCCCGGGATGCTCTCCGGTTTCTTCGGCGACGACTGGCGCAATCCGCTGTTCGTCTTCGTCACGGGACCGGTCAACATGTCGCTCTGGTTCATCCGCGACCTCATCGTCGCCTGCCTGCTCGCGCCGCTCTTCTATCTGTTCGTCCGCTACACCCGCATCTGGGGCGTCATCGCGCTGGGCGCCGTGTGGTTCGGCGTGGGCGGCTCGCCATTCTACAACTTCTGGTTCGCCCTCGGCGCCTGGGCGGCCGTCTGCCAGGGAGAGGCTGTCGGCAGGTTCCTGGGAAGCATCCGCTGCAACGTCCCCGCGGACGCGGCCGCCTGGTGCTTCTTCATCTACCTGTATCACTATATTCCCGCGATTTCTTTCAAGAAACTGCTGGTGGCGGCCATCGGGCCGGACTCCTTCTTCGCCCTCGCGGGAACGTATCTGGCCACGGCCCTGCTCACGCTCGGGCTGGTGACCGGCGTCTATATCCTGTTGAAAAAGATCTGTCCGCGCCTGACCGGCGTACTGGTCGGCGGTAAGATATGAGTCACAAGTTATTGCAGATCAATCCGGTCGTCCGGCTCAACACCTCGACCGGACGCATCATGAAAGAGATCGGCGAGATGGCCATCGCCGCCGGCTGGGAGAGCTATATCGCCTACAGCCGCGCCCGCGACGGCGTGCCGGAGCACACTTCGCAGCTGGTGCCGGTCGGCGACAGGCTGGACCTGGCCGTCCACGCCGTGGCCACGCGCCTGTTCGACGCGCACGGGCTTGCCTCCTGGCGCGCCACGCGCGAGCTCATCCGCCGCATCCGGGAGATCGACCCGGACATCGTGCACATCCACAATGTCCACGGCTATTTCCTCAACTACCCCATGCTCTGCGACTTCCTCCGCCAGCGCGGCAAGCCCGTCATCTGGACGGTGCATGACTGCTGGCTCTATACCGGACACTGCTACCACTATGCCTCCGCACACTGCGACAAGTGGCGCACGGGCTGCGGGCATTGTCCGCAGAAACGGGCCTTCCCGGCCAGCTGGCTGCTGGACCGCTCGGCCCGCAACTGGCGCAGGAAAAAGGAGGCATTCGCCTCCCTGGACCAGCTGACCGTGGTCACGGTCTCGGACTGGATGCGCCGGGAGATGGCATCCTCCTTCCTCGCCGACAGGCCCTTCAAGGTCATCCACAACGGCATCGACCTGGACGCATTCCGGCCCGAAGCGGCGGCGGACGCCCCCCGCACGGAAGGGACCCTGATTCTCGGCGTAGCCAGCATCTGGCTGGAAGAGAAGGGGTTGGGCGACTTCATCGCCCTGGCCGGCAAGCTCCGGGACGGCGAACGTCTGGTGCTTGTGGGCCGCATGACCGAAGAACAGCGGCGCCGCATCCCTGCCGGCGTGCAGCTGGTCGAGCGTACGGAGAACGTCGGGAAACTGGCCGCCCTGTACGCGTCCGCCACGGTGCTGGCCAACCCCACCTGGCAGGACAACTACCCCACCGTCAACCTCGAGGCCATCGCCTGCGGCACGCCGGTCGTCACCTATCGTACCGGCGGCAGCGTGGAGGCGATTGCGGAGGGGACGGGTTTCGTCGTGGAGCAAGGCGACATAGACGGCTTGCTCCGCTGTATACGCGAACTTGCGGCGGCGGACCGCGCGGCCACGGCCACCCGCTGCCGGGAGTACGCAGAGCATCATTTTGGAAAACAAAAGTGCTACCAAAACTATATCCATTTCTATGAAGATCTTACAACTAGGTAAGTTCTATCCCATTCATGGAGGCGTAGAGAAGGTCATGTGGGACCTCACCGTCGGCCTGGCCGAACGGGGAATCCCCTGTGACATGCTCTGCGGTATCCTCCCTGAGGAATCGATCGAGCCGGAATACGTAGACGTATCCCGGAAGACACCTGACGGTTATGAGATCAGCCTGGGCCCTTACGGCCGGGTGATCTGCGTCAAAGCCATCACGAAGAAAGCCGCAACAATCATCTCGCCGGTCATGGTCCGATGGTTGCGAAAACACGCGGCGGAGTATGACATCATCCACGTCCACCACCCGGATCCGATGGCCGCGCTGGCCCTCCGGCTGAGCGGTTACAAGGGACGCGTAATCCTCCATTGGCACAGCGACATTCTGACCCAGAAATTCCTGCTGTTCTTCTACAAACCCCTGCAGTCCTGGCTGATCCACCGGGCGGAGCGCATCATCGGGACGACGCCCGTCTATGTCCGGGAATCTCCATACCTGAAACGGGCCCAGTACAAGGTTACCTGCGTCCCGATAGGCATCGCACCGGTCGTGTATGACAGCCGGGACGTCGCCGCCTTCAGGGACAAATACCCGGGCAAGCACATCGTCTTCGCCCTGGGCCGGCTGGTCCCCTACAAAGGCTTCCGGACCCTGGTCAAGGCTGCCAGCCACCTGGGTCCCGACTACCAGATCCTGATCGGCGGCACGGGGCCGCTGTACGATTCCCTCCAGAAGTCCATCGAGGCCCTGGGCCTGCAGGACCGCATCAAGCTGCTGGGCTTCGTGGACGGCGCCCACCTGCCCGTGCTGTTCGGCGCCTGCGACGTGTTCGTGCTCAGCTCGGACCAGAAGACGGAGGCGTTCGGCATCGTCCAGATCGAGGCCATGTCCTGCGGCAAGCCGGTCGTGGCCACGGAAATCCCCCAGTCCGGCGTCTCCTGGGTCAACCGGGAGGGCGTGTCCGGCCTCAACGTCCCGCCGGGCAACAGCCTCGCGATGGCGGAGGCGATCCGCCGCATCTGCCGCAACCCGGACGACTACCTGCAGTTCGCCGCCGGCGCCATGGAGCGCTACGAAGAGCTCTTTACTTCCCGTAGAATGATAGATAAAGTGATTCAAGTATATGAACAAAAAGATTAAACCGTTGCTGCTGGCAGCCGGAGTGCTGCTGACAGCCTGCTCCACGCCCAACAAGCTGGGGTTCCTCCGCGATCTGGAGTACAACATCCCTTTCGAGGCGGCTCCCGCCCCGGAACTGACACTCAAGGTCGATGACCGCATCACCATCCAGGTGTTCAGCGACGAACCCGCCCTGGCCGCGCCTTTCAATGCGATCAGCGTGACCGAAGCGGAAACGGCCGACCTGCTGACCATCACCTACGGGGTGGATGTCCGCGGTGACATCGATTTCCCGGTCTTGGGTTCGCTTCACGTCGAAGGCCTGACCCTCAAGCAGGTCCAGGACGAGATTGCCCGGCAGATCCGGGAACGGGGTTATATCAAGGATCCCGTGGTCAAGGCGGAGCTGGTCAACTTCACCATCACGGTCATCGGTGAGATGGGCTCCCTCCTGCTCCCGGTCGAAAGCAACAGCATCAACATTTTCCAGGTGCTGGCCCAGGTCGAGAGCATCAACACGGAGAAGTCCAAGATTCCCGACGTCATGGTCGTCCGCACCGAAAACGGCAAGCGGGAGGCCTTCTCGGTGAACCTGCAGAGCAAGGACATCTACAGTTCTCCCGTATTCTATCTCCAGCAGAACGACATGGTGTACGTACAGCCGCGCGGACTGAGGCTCTCCAGCGGCGGCGATGCCTTCGTGCAGATCTTCGCCCCGGTCGTCTCCGCCATCGCCTCTGTTGCATATATCCTGATCTGGACAGCCCGATAGCCCTATGAAAACAGCACCTAGAAAAGTAACCCGTAACGAACAGGTCAACCTGGTCGACCTGTTCTACTACCTGATCGGCAACTGGTATTGGTTCCTCCTGTGCGTCCTCCTCGCCCTGGGGGTCGCCTATTACCGCTACTCCCGGATGCCGTTCGTATACAGCAGCGGCGTGACCGCCATCATCAAGAATCCGGGCGACGAACTCCGCACCGCCCGGCTCGAGACCTACGACCAGATGATCAACAAGGTCTCCGTCACGAACGAGCAGCTCCAGCTCCGTTCCCTGACGATCATGACCGAGGTCGTCAAGGCCCTGGACGCTGACGTCAACTACCTGGACCGCATCAAGTTCCGTGACGTCGAACTCTACACCTCCCAGTCTCCGGTCCGCATGGCGTTCAACCGCGAGAAGAGCGATCCCGGCTCGGTCAGCGTGACCGTGATCCCGGAAGATGCCGGTCACATCCGGCTCCAGACTTCCGCCGGCTCCCAGCTCGTGGCGCTGGGCGACACCGTCGCCCTCGGCCGCGGCAAGGTCGTCTTCCTCCCCACGGCCCGCTACTCGCCGGACCAGTACGGCCAGTCCATCCGGATCCAGAAGATTCCGGTCAACTGGGCCGCCCAGGCGTACATCTCCCGCCTGTCGATCGCGCACGACAAGCAGATCCTCACGCTGGTCGAGCAGGATTACAACGCGCAGCGTGCCGCCGACATCATCAACATGCTCGTGGTCAAGTACAACGAGGCGGCCATCCGCGAGAAGAACCGCGTCGCCGTACACACCGAGGACTTCATCAATGAGCGCCTGGCGATCATCGAGGAGGAGCTGGGCGGCGTCGAAGGCGAACTCGCCCGCTTCAAGAGTTCCAACAAGATCATGGACGTGGACTACACGGCCAACATGTATCTGGGCGACAGCCGCGGCTACAACGCCGAAATCGTGGCGGTGGAGACCAAGCTGGCCCTGTCCAACTACCTCAAGGACCACGTCGTGAGCGGCGCCGAATCCTACCGCCTGATTCCGGGCAACATGGGCTTGGAAGACAACTCGATGGACGAGGTGATCGCCCGCTACAACGACCTCGTGCTGCAGCGCGACCGCCTGGTCGCGGCCAGCAGCACGACCAGCCCGGCCGTCCTGAAGCTGGAGAACACGCTCGGCTCGCTGCGCTCCAACATCCTGGGCATGATCTCGAACCTGCAGACGAGCCTGGAAATCCAGCGCCGCGACCTCTCCGACCGCGAGCGCAACGCCGTCGCGAAATTCTCTTCGATGCCGACCAAGGAGCGCCAGATGCTCGAGATCCAGCGCCAGCAGTCCATCAAGCAGGAGCTCTACCTCTTCCTCCTCAACAAACGGGAAGAGAACGCCCTCTCGCAGGCCATGGCGGACGACAACATCCGCGTCGTCGACCCGGCCGTCGCCAACCTGACGCCGACCTCGCCGCAGCGCATGAAGATCGTCATGCTCGCCATCCTCATCGGCCTGCTCATCCCGGGCGTCATCCTGATCGCGCGCCTGTTCCTGGACACCAAGATCCGTACGCGCAAGGAGATCGAGGAGAACATCGACGTGCCTTTCCTCGCAGAAATCCCGCTCAACGGCACCCTGCGCGGCATCGTCTTCAAGCAGGGCAAGCACAAGCAGGGACACGACGACCCGTCGCCGTTCGTCTACGACCCGACCTCGCACACGGTCTTCACCGAGGCCATGCGCATGCTCTGTACGAACCTCAGCTTCCTGGATTCGGGCAAGAAGGCGCCGTTCGTCATCGCGACGACGTCCTATTCCTCCTCCTCCGGCAAGACGTTCATCACCGCCAACATGGCGTCCTGCCTGGCCGACGCGCAGAAGCGCGTCATCCTGGTCGACACCGACATGCGCAAGCGCTCCCTGTCGGGCGTGTTCGCGCTGAAGCACAAGACCAAGGGCCTGTCGAACTACCTGTATGACCTTGACCTGACGCTTGACGACATCCTCTTCAAAGATGTCAAGTCCGGCATCGACTTCATCCCCGCCGGCGCCGTCCCGCCCAACCCGACCGAACTGCTGGGCCGCCCGCGCCTCGAGGAACTCATCGAGGCCCTGCGCCAGAAGTATGACTACATCCTGCTTGACGGCGTGCCTATCCAGATGCTGGCCGACCCGATCGTGCTGAACCGCGTGGTGGACATCAACCTGTTCATCCTCCGCAGCGGCCAGCTCGACCGCCGTATCCTCCCGCAGCTGGACGAGCTCAACGACAAGCACCATCTGCACAACATGGCCATCGTCTTCAACGGGCCGCAGATCAAGAAGCGCCGCGGCTACGGCTTCGGCTCCTACGGATACGGATACGGTTATGGCTACGGCTATGGCTACGGATACGGCTACGGTTATGGAGACGAGCCCAAGAAGAAACGCTTCCTGGGAATCTTTAAACGCAAATAGAAATGACCATTGCAGTCGATTTCGACGGCACCATCGTCGAGAACAAGTACCCGGAGATCGGGAAGGAACTCCCCTTTGCCATCCACACCCTGCAGCTCCTGCAGGAGGAGGGCAACCGGCTGATCCTTTTCACTTCCCGCGAGGGGGACCTGCTCGACGAGGCGATCGCCTTCTGTCACGAACGGGGGCTGGACTTCTATTCCGTCAACAGCAATGACCCGCCGGAGGCCATGTTCCCGCGCCACTCCGCCAAGGTAATCGCGGACGTCTACATCGACGACCGCAACCTGGGCGGGCTGCCCGACTGGAACACGATCTACGAAATGATCGGCCTCAAGCGCGCGGAACGCCGCGAGAAGCGGAGGCGCCACAGCCGCTGGCCCTGGAAGAAGTAAGCCGCTCCGACAACCGACGGGGCATCTCCGAATTGGCCGTCCTGCATTTGCAGGGCGGCCTTTTTTTATTATCTTTGTGGATACGACTAAAACTTTCTATCACAGACTATGTTCAAAGGACATCCCAAAGGTCTCTATGCCTTAGCCCTCGCCAACACCGGCGAGCGTTTTGGTTACTACACCATGCTGGCCATCTTCATGCTGTTCCTCCAGGCCAAGTTCGGCTGGGAGCAGGCAGCCGCCAGCCAGCTCTATTCGATTTTCCTCGCCCTCGTGTATTTCATGCCCGTCGTCGGCGGCGCGCTCGCCGACAAGATCGGGTACGGCAAGTGCGTGGTCACCGGCATCTGCGTGATGTTCATCGGCTACCTCGCCCTCTCCATCCCGACGGCCGCCAACGGCCTGGGCGTGGCGCTGATGATCGGCGCCCTGTTCCTGATCAGCGTGGGCACCGGCCTGTTCAAGGGCAACCTGCAGGTCATGGTGGGCAACCTCTACGACGATCCGAAGTATTCCGCCAAGCGCGATTCGGCGTTCAGCCTCTTCTACATGGCGATCAACATCGGCGCGATGTTCGCCCCGTCCGCCGCGACGGCCATCACCAACCGCTTCCTCGCCAAGGCCGGCCTCGTCTACAAGGCCGACATCCCCGCGCTTGCGCACCAGCTCCTGGACGGCACCATCACGGCCGACAACGCCGCCCGTCTCGACGAGCTGCAGTCCGTGATGCCCGACACCGCCGTGGCGGCCATGGATCCTTCGGTCTTCAGCTCCTACTACATCGAGCACCTGTCCTCGGCCTACAACATGGGCTTCGCCGTGGCCTGCGTGTCGCTGATCATCTCCATCGCCATCTACTTCTTCTGCCGCAACTGGTTCAAGCACGCCGACGTCAACGCCAAGCAGGCTGCCGCCCAGGGCAACGCCAACGTCATCCTGACCCCGAAGCAGACCCGCGAGCGCGTCGTCGCGCTGATCATGGTCTTCGCCGTGGTGATCTTCTTCTGGATGGCCTTCCACCAGAACGGTCAGTCGCTGACCTGGTTCGCCCGCGACTACACGCAGAGCACCGTGGCCGGCTGGCCGAAGCTCGGCTTCAACATCTGGATCCTCGCGCTGATCGCCGCCTCCATCTACACGCTGTTCGGCGCCTTCCAGTCCGAGAAGGCGCGGGGCAAGGTCACCTGCGGCATCGTCACGCTCCTGCTCTGGGCCGGCGCGATCTGGCTCTACAAGGGCATGCCTTCCGTGCTGGACATCCAGCCGCAGCTCTTCCAGCAGTTCAACCCGTTCTACGTGGTCTTCCTGACCCCGATCTCGATGGCCATCTTCAACGCCCTCGCCAAGAAGGGCAAGGAGCCCAGCGCCCCGGTCAAGATCGGCCTCGGCATGTTCGTGGCCGCCCTCGGCTACCTCATCATGATCATGGGCTCCGTCGGACAGCCGTCTCCTGCCGCGCTGCAGGGCACCGTGGCCCCGGATCCCGTCGTCCCGATGTACCTGATCAGCACTTATCTCGTGCTGACCTTCGCCGAGCTGCTCCTCAGCCCGATGGGCATCTCCTTCGTATCCAAGGTCGCCCCGCCGAAGTACAAGGGCCTGATGATGGGCCTGTGGTTCGCTTCCACGGCCGTGGGCAACTATCTCAGCTCCATCCCGGGCCTGCTGTGGATGAACGTCCCGCTCTGGGCCAACTGGGCCATCCTGATGGCGCTCTGCGTCGTCGCGGGCGGCATCATGTTCGCCATGCTCAGGCGCATCAACGCGGCCACGGCCGAATAGTTTATGTATAAGGTCGGGAGCTGGTTGCTGTTGGGGTTGCTTCGCCTGCTGGGCCTGCTGCCCTTGCGCGTGCACTACGCGCTGGGGCGTTTCGTGACCTGGCTGCTGCAATACGTGGTGGGCTACCGCCGCGACGAAGTGATGCACAACCTGACAAAAGCCTTCCCCGACGAGAAAGTCTGGGACCTGCGGGTGGTCCGCAAGGAGTTCTACCGGCATCTCGGCGAGGTCATCGCCGAGACCGTCTGGTTCGGCGCCTGCCGCGGGCCGAAGCGCCTGCACCGCCAGCGCCTGGTCGAGATCGACAATCCCGAGCTGGTCGCCACCTACAGGGAGGCGTCGCCCGGGATGGTCATCCTGGCCGGACACACCGGCAACTGGGAGATCATCGGCGGCATCGCCGCCTACAACTATTCCGACATCCCGAGTCCCCTCTCCGAGGAGAATTACTGCGTGGTGTACCGCGCGCTTTCCAGCCGCGTCTGGGGCGAGATCATGCGGGACAACCGCACCGCGCCCCTCCACGACCGCAAGGCCTACGAAGGCTACCTGGAGAGCAAGGAGCTCATCCGCTACGCCTTCAAGCACGCCGGAGAGAAGAAGGCCTACGGCATCCTCATCGACCAGCGCCCCTATTTCCACTCGCCCGCCGACATCGAGGTCGACTTCATGGGGCAGCGGGTGAAGACGATGACGGGCGGCGCCGCGCTTGCGCGCAAGTTCAACATGGCGGTCCTCTACCAGACCGCGCGGCGCGACCGGCGCGGCCATTATACGCTGCATTATACGCCCATCTGCGGGGACGCCTCGAAGATGAGCGTCGAAGAAATCATGAAAAAGTATTATGCGCTTCTGGAAAGCGATATCCGCGAACAACCCGCGAACTATCTCTGGTCCCACAAGCGATTTGTTTGATTTAACTCTATATTAAAAAGTTTACTATGACTATCAAAGATCTTCAACCAGCTGTTGTCTGGAACAATTTCTACGGACTGACCCGCTGTCCCCGTCCTTCCAAGCACGAGGAGATTGTTCGCAAGTATTTGCTCGACTGGGCCAAGGAGCACAAGGTCGAAGCATTTGCCGACGAGACCGGCAACGTGATCATGCGTGTTCCCGCCACCCCCGGGTACGAGGACCGCAAGGGAGTCATCCTTCAGGGCCATATGGACATGGTCCCGCAGAAGACCGCCGACACCGTGCACGATTTCCTCAAGGACCCCATCGAGACCGTCATCGACGGCGAGTGGGTGACGGCCAAGGGCACTACGCTCGGTGCCGACAACGGCCTGGGCGTCGCGCTGGCGATGGCCGTGGCCGAGGACAAGAGCGTCAAGCACGGCCCGGTCGAGGTGCTCGTCACTTATGACGAGGAGACCGGCATGAGCGGCGCGGACGCCCTCAAGCCCGGCATCCTGCACGGCGACATTCTCCTCAACCTCGACTCCGAGGACGAAAAGGAGCTCTGCATCGGTTGCGCTGGCGGCCTGGACGCCGTCGCCGATTTCAAGTACAAGTCTCTTGTCACTCCGCGTGGCTATATCGGCTACAAGATCGTGATCCGCGGTCTGGCCGGCGGCCACTCCGGCATGGACATTTCGCTCTATCGCGCCAACGCCAACAAGGTGATGGTCCGCGCGCTGATTCCGCTGGTCGAAAAGTATGGCGCCAAGGTGGCCGACTTCACCGGCGGCAGCCTGCGCAACGCCATCCCGTTCGAGTCTGAGGCGGTCGTGGCCATCCCGGCCGACAAGGCCACGGCGGCCCTGCGCCACATCAACGGCATCTTCCGGGAGCTCAAGCTCCGCTATCAGGAGAGCGATCCTGCGATGAGCTGCACCGTCGCCAAGTGCAACAAGCCGGCGCGCTATATCGAGGACGCCGTGATGCTGAATGCCTGCAAGGCGATCCTGGCCTGCCCGTCCAACGTGATCCGCATGAGCCAGTCGATGCCCGGCCTGACGGAGACGTCCATCAACCTCGCGGTCGTGCGCTGCAACCGCGGTCATCTCACGGTGGCCTCGCTGCTGCGCAGTGCGCTCAACGAGTCCAAGAACGAGCTGGCGCAGCGCGTACGCTACATCTTCGAGTTCGCCGGCGCCAAGGTGAAGTTCTTCGGCGGCTATCCGGGCTGGACGCCCAAGCCGGACACGCCGGTCAACAAGCTGATCAACGACCTGCACATCAAGCTGTTCGGCGATCCGATGAATGTGATGGCGACGCACGGCGGCCTTGAGTGCGCCCTGCTCGGCGCCAAGTATCCCAACTGGGAGATGGTGTCGATCGGACCGACCATCCTCTATCCCCACTCTCCGGACGAGCGCTGCCACATTCCCGCTGTCCAGCGTGCCTGGAACCTGCTGAAGGCGATTCTCGAGAACATTCCTAAGAAGTAAGGGATTTGCCCAAGCTGTATATCATATCCGGCTGCAACGGATCCGGCAAGACCACGGCGTCTTATACGCTCTTGCCGGATCTGTTGAATTGCCGTGAGTTTGTCAATTCGGACGAGTTCGCGAAGAGTTTTTCGCCTTTCGATCCGGGTGCGGCGTCTGTGACTGCCAGCCGGTATATGTTGATGAAGATCAATTATCTGCTGGAGCGGAACATGGATTTTGCCGTGGAGACGACGCTTGCGACGCGTACGCTGCTGCATATCGTGAAGGACGCGAAGGCGCGGGGCTACGAGTCGATGTTGATGTATTTCTGGCTGAATTCGCCGGATCTTGCGATCCAGCGGGTCCGCAACCGGGTGGCCGCCGGCGGGCACAATATTCCGGATGCCGTGGTGCGGCGCCGGTATGTGATGGGCCTGCAGTATTTTTTTGACGCGTATATCCCGGTGGTGGACCGCTGGGTGCTGGCGGACAATTCTCGTCCGCCGTTTTCTGTCGTTGCCGAGGGGACGCGTGGGGTGATGTATATCAAGGACAACGAGAAGTATCAGGCTATCTGGAGTATAGCGCATCCGAATGAAGAGTTTTGAGCGTTTCGGGGTGACCGAGGAGCAGTTGCGCGCGCTCGTGGCCGAGGGGCTGCGGGACGGTGGCGACTGGTGTGATCTGTATTTTGAAGACACGTCTTATCATGATCTGTTGCTCCGTGACGGGGTGGTCGGATCGGGGGGCTATCACGTGGATTATGGCTGTGGGATCCGGGTTCTCAAGGGTGAGAAGACGGGCTATGCCTACGCCGAGACGACGGATTTCGCTTCGCTGAAGTCTGCCGCCCGCGCCGCCGCATCCATTGCTGTCAATGCAGGGTGCGGCACTTCTGGTCCGCAAAACTTCGCTTCGCTCCACGGCAGCCAGCTTCTGAAAACGTCCGGCGATGCCGGACCCCTCCCACTTCCTTCGGAGGCGGGCCCCTCCCTCTTACGGAGCCGAGGGTGGCTACGGTTTTCAGAAGCTGCTGCCGATTCCGCTTCGCAAGCAGGCAATCTTTATCCGGAACTGGAGCCGTGGGAGGAGGCGGAGATCGGCGGATTCGTGCCGTTCCTGCAAAGGATCGAGGCGGGAATCCGGGCGCGGGACAGCCGCGTGCTGAAGGTGGTGGCTGTGCTGTCGTATTCGGTCAGCGACGTGTTGATGTACAATTCGCTGGGCGAGGCGACGCAGGACCACCGGCCGCTGGGCAGCATTTCGGTGCAGGTGATTTTCCGGCAGGGGACGCGGACGGAGAACAATACCGTATCGCGGAGTCTGCGGATGGGCGCGGAGATGATCGGCGAGGAGGTCCTGGTGGACCTCGTGAGCCGGGCGGTCGAGGGGATGGACGCGCGTTTCGAGGCGAAGCGCCCGAAGGGCGGGCGGATGCCTGTGGTGATGGGCGCGGGAGCCTCCGGGATCCTGCTGCACGAGGCGATGGGCCATGCTTTCGAGGCGGATTTCAACCGCAAGGGGCAGTCGGTCTTCAGCGACAGGATGGGGCAGCGGATCTGCCGTCCGGGAATCAACATCCTGGACGATGCGACGGTGCCTGCGAGCCGCGGTGCCTGCAATTATGACGACGAGGGCGTGCCGGGCCAGAAGACCTACATGGTCACGGACGGTGTGCTGACTTCTTATCTGCACGACCGGATCAGTGCTTCGTATTACGGGGTGGCGCCGACGGGCAACGGCCGGCGGGAGTCGTTCCGCTATAATCCGATTCCGCGGATGCGGACGACCTATATGGAGAGCGGCAACGACGGGACGCTGGAGGATCTGATCGCTTCCGTCAAGAAGGGTATCTTCGTGGACCAGTTCGCCAACGGGCAGGTGAAGATCGGCGAGGGGGATTTCACGTTCTTTGTCAAGAGCGGCTTCCTCATCGAGAACGGCCGGCTGACGATGCCGGTCAAGGATATCAACGTGATCGGCAACGGGCCGCAGGCGCTTGCCGATATCGAGGGGGTCGCCGGCGACCTGAAGATCGACGAGGGGACCTGGACCTGCGGCAAGGAGCAGAGTGTGGCCGTGTCGTGCGGCATTCCTTCTGTTCTGATCGGACATTTAACGGTGGGAGGTGATTGAGATGATTACGGATCAGGAACTGGATTTTGTCCGCGAGGCGCTGCGGATGGCGCAGGACGCCGGGGCGCAGCACGCGCGGGCGACGCTTTCGAAGAGCGAGGAGGACCTGGTGGCCACGCTGGACGGCGAGGTGGACCGGGTGACGCATTGTGCGGACCGGTCGCTGTCGCTGGCGTTGTTCGTGGACGGGCGTTTCGGGAGTTATTCGACCAACAAGCTGGATCCGACTGCGCTGCAGGGCTTCATCGCCCGGGCCGTGGCGGCCACGCGCATGGTCGCGGAGGATCCGTGCCGCACGCTGCCGGACCCGGTGCGCTGCTGCCACGACGCGCTGACCGGCGACGAGCTCGGGCTCGTCGACCCGTCCCGCGACGCGCTCTCCCCTGCCAACCGCCGTCAGCTCGCGCTCAACGCCTCTGTCCTGCATTCTTCGTTGCACGGCAGCCAGCCTCTGAAAACGTCCGACTGCGTCGGACCCCACCACTGCGCTTCGCTTGCGGTCCCCCCTCTTACGATGCCGAGGGTGGCACGGTTTTCAGAGGCTGCTGCCGCTGCAACGCTGGAAAAGGGCGGCCACGGTTTTGCCGGGGCCACTTCCCCCGCTACGAGCGAAAATGGCGCAGTGGAGACGGCAGTCGGGTCTGCAGACCGTAGCCACCCTCGGCTCCGTAAGAGGGAGGGGCCCGCTTCCGAAGGAAGTGGGAGGGGTCCTGCGCAGCAGGACGTCTGCAGACCCGAGCTGCCGCGGAACGGAGCTGATTTCCAGATTATTTCGGAGGAGGGGGAATATAGCGACAGCATCTATGAGACGGTGGTGATGGACACCAACGGGCTGTGCTGCCGGCACAGCGAGACGTCGTTCGACTATGGGGTGGAGATTACCGTCGAGAGCGACGGGGAGAAGTACAGCGGATATTGGTGGGACGCCTCGTCGCGGCTGACGGAGCTGGACGCGCCGGCGTGCGGCCGGGAGGCGCTCGCGCGCGCCGCGGGCCAGATCGGCTCGGAGCCCGCGGCCAGCGGCCGCTACACGGCCGTGATCGACGCCGAGATGGCATCCAAGCTCGTTTCGCCCGTGCTTCGGGCGCTGAGCGGCTACTCCATCCAGCAGAACAACTCGTTCCTGATGGACAGCCTCGGGCGGCAGGTTTTCCCCGAAGGGCTCACCATTCTGGACGTGCCCCGCATCCCGGGACAGACCTGCTCCAAATATTTCGACTCCGAAGGCGTCGCGACCGTCGAGGCGCCGGTCGTCGAGCGGGGCGTGGTGAAGCAGTATTTCATCAACACTTATATGGCGGCCAAGATGCAGATGGCGCCGACCGTCGAGGACGCGACGCGTCCCAAGGTCCTGCCCTGGCCGGTCGCCGGGCTGGACCGCGACGCGATCCTGCGCCGCTGCGGCCGCGGCATCCTGGTCACCGACTTCAACGGCGGCAACAGCAACCCCGTCACCGGCGACTTCTCCTACGGCATCGAAGGCTATCTGTTCGAGGACGGGCGGATCGTCCGGCCCGTGAGCGGGATGCTGATGACAGGCAATTTCCTGCAGTTGTGGTCGCACCTGGTCGCCGCGGGCGACGACGCGCGCCCCTGCCAGACCAAGCTGGTCCCGACCCTCGCCTTCGGGGAGGTGGACTTCAGCGGGTAAATTCCCCAAAAAGCACTAACTTTGCAACATGAAAGTACAAAATGACAAAGTCGTAGCCGTGAGCTACGCCCTCGAAGTTGAAGGACAGATTGCGGACAAATCCGCCCCCGGCGCACCCCTGGAGTACATCCACGGCACCGGCATGCTCCTTCCCAAGTTTGAAGCCGCCCTGCAGGACAAAGAGCCGGGCGATGCGTTCGATTTCGTCCTGAGCCCCGAAGACGGCTACGGCACATATGATCCTTCCTATTTGATCGCCCTCCCGAAGACGGCCTTCGCCATCGACGGCCAGGTCCGCGAGGACCTGCTCGTGGTCGGCCGCACCATCCCGATGCTCAACCAGGCCGGGCAGGTGGTCCAGGGCACGGTCCGCGAGGTCACCGACAGCTCCGTCAAGATGGATTTCAACCATCCGATGGCCGGCAAGACCCTGCACTTCACCGGCAAGGTGGAGAGCGTGCGCAGCGCCACCGAGAAGGAACTGACCGAAGGCCTGCACGGCGAATACCTCCCGCAGGAGGGGCACAAGTGCTGCCACGGCAAGGGCGACTGCGACGGAGACTGCAAGGGCGAAGGCGACTGCAACTGCGACGGCGGCTGCCAGAAATAGCTTCCCATGCGCACCGGGATCGTCATCCTGAACTGGAACACGCGGGACTACCTGGCCCGCTTCCTCCCGCCGCTGCTCGACAGCGTGCGCGGGCTGGACGCGGAAGTCGTAGTCGCGGACAGCGCCAGCACGGACGGCTCCCGCGAGCTCCTCGCGGAGCGTTTCCCGCAGGTGCGCACCATCCTTCTTGAAGAGAATTTCGGCTTCACGGGCGGCTACAACCGCGCTTTGGCGCAGTTGCTGGCCGACCCGGAGGCGCCGGAATACCTGGTGTTGCTGAATTCCGACATCGAAGTGGCCGCCGGCTGGCTGGAGCCGCTCGTGGCGTGGATGGACGCGCACCCGGACTACGCCGCCTGCGGGCCCAAGCTGCACGCGCTGCTGACAGAAGGCGACGGCTACCGCCGCACGGACCGCTTCGAGTACGCCGGCGCCGCCGGCGGCCGGCTGGACCGCTACGGTTTCCCCTATTGCCGCGGACGCGTGCTGTCCCGCACCGAGCCCGACACCGGGCAGTACGACCGCCCGGCGGACGTGCTCTGGGTGTCCGGCGCCTGCCTGCTGGTGCGCAGCCGCTGCTGGCGCGAACTGGGCGGGCTCGACGCGCGCTTCTTCGCGCACATGGAGGAGATCGACTGGTGCTGGCGCGCCTGGCTCTCCGGCTGGCGCGTGGGCGTGGTGCCGCAGAGCTGCATCTGGCACCTGGGCGGCGGCACGCTGGCGCCCGCCTCCCCTTTCAAACTGAAACTCAATTTCCGCAACGGGCTGCTCCTGCTGGAGAACAACCTGCCCGCTACGGTCGGTCCCGCGCGTGCCCGCGGACGCATCCGCGTGCGCAAGATTTTGGATTGTTGCGCGGCAATCGTATATTTGTTGTCGGGAAAGCCGGCATACGCCCGGGCCGTCCGGGACGCGCACCGCGAATACCGACAGCTGCGGCAGGAGCCGTCTGCGCGCCCTGCGGCCGCTCCCGGCGCCGTCCCGGCGGGATATTCCGGGATCCGCATCCTGCTGCAGGCCACCCTGCGGGGAGCGAAGGTTTTTAATTATTTGAGACGCTATGAAGATAGTCATTGAAGGAGCCGGTGAGGTCGGTTCCCACCTGGCCAAGATGCTTCGCGCAGAAGCCAACGAGGTCACGGTCATCGACGACGACGCCGAGCGCATCGAGGCGCTGTCGGCCTACGTCGACGTCGAGACGGTCCTGGGGAACCCTTCGTCCATCCAGGTCCAGCGCGCCGCCAACGTCGGCAAGGCGGACCTGTTCATCGCCGTCTACCCGCTCGCCGCGCAGGAGGTCAACATCGTGGGCGCGCTGCTCGCCAAGCAGATCGGCGCCGCCAAGGTCATCGCCCGCGTCAACGACGAGGACTATCTCAACGCCGAGAACAAGCTGATTTTCAAGGAGCTGGGCATCGAGCTGATGTTCTATCCCGAGAAGAGCGCCGCCGACGAGATCGTGGCTTTCCTCAAGCACAACTCCACCGCTGAGACGATGGAATTCGCCCGCGGACGCCTGCAGATCACCGTCTTCAAGCTCACGGAAGACTCCCCCATCCTGGACCTCAAGCTCCTGGAATTCATCAAGGACACCTCGGCCGAGGAGCTCAAGCAGTTCCGCGTGATCGCCATCTCGCGCGACGAGAAGACCATCATCCCGCGCCTCGACACCAAGTTCCTCTACGGCGACCTCGTCTTCACGATCACCACGCGCGAAGGCGTGGAGGCCCTCTACCGCCATTTCGGCAAGACCAACGTGTCCATCAACAGCGCCTTCATCCTGGGCGGCGGCCCGATCGGCGAGATGCTCGCCCGCATGCTGGACCGCAGCGGCCTGAAGGTCAAGCTGGTGGAGAACGACAAGAACCGCTGCATCGAGCTCTCCGAGAAGCTCCCCGAGACGGTGCGCGTGGTCAACGGCGACGGCCGCAACTCCGACTTCCTCTTCGAGGAGGGCCTCCCCGACTACGACGCCTTCATCGCCCTGACGGGCAACGACGAGAGCAACGTCCTCTCCTGCGTGGTCGCCAAGAAATTCGGCGTGCCCCGCACCATCGCCGAGGTCGAGAACATCGAGTACATCCACATCGCCGAGGAGATGGGCGTGGACAACGTCATCAACAAGAAACTTATCACCGCAGGGCGCATCTTCAAGTTCACCCTGTCGGGCAAGGCGCGCTTCGTGCGCTATATGACCGGCACCAACGCCGAGGTCATCGAATACACGGTGGCCCCCGGCTCCGCCATCACCAACGGCCCGATCAAGGACATCGACTTCCCGCGCAACGCCATCATCGGCGGCGTGATCCGCGGCAGCGAGGCCTTTATCGCAGTTGGCGACACGGTCATAGAGCCCTATGACCGCGTCGCCATCTTCGCGCTCCCGGAGACCATCCGGGACATCGACCGGTTCTTCCGCTAGAAGTACTGGCTTTCCTTTTCGAAGAGCGTCTTGTCGTCCCGGTTCGGATCGGGACGGAATGCGTCGCGCAGCTTCTCGATCGCCTCGCGCTCGCTGCGGCTCAGCTTGCGCGGGATCCAGACCAGGATCTTGACGTAGAGGTCGCCGCGGCTGGAGCCGTAGCCGTTGACGGAAGGCAGGCCCTTGCCGCGCAGGCGCTCGACCGTGCCGGACTGCGTCCCGGGCTCGAGCTTGAGGCGCTGCGGGCCGTCCAGGGCGGGAACCTGGATCTCACAGCCCAGCATCGCATCCGCCACGCTGATTACGCGCGTATAGAAGAGGTTCTGCCCCTCGCGCTTGAGCTGGGCGTGCGGCTGCTCCTCCACGATCACGAGCAGGTCGCCGTTGATGCCGCCATGCGCCGCGGCGTGGCCTTCGCCACGCAGGGTGAGCTGCATGCCGTCCTCCACGCCCGCCGGGATGCGGACCTTGACGGTCTCCTTCTGGCGCACCAGACCCGATCCCTTGCAGGTCGGGCAGGGATTGGTGACCACCTTGCCGGAGCCGCCGCAGTTCGGACAGGTCGCGTAGTTGATGGCGCGGCCGAACAGGGTGTTGGCGACCGTCTGGACCTGGCCGGTGCCCTTGCAGGTCGGGCAGGTCTTGACGTCGGAGGCGTTCTTGGCGCCCCGGCCGTCGCAGGTCGGGCACGGGCGGTTGCGCTCGATGGTGACTTCCTTCTCGCAGCCGTTCGCAATCTCCTCGAGGGTCACGCGGACGCGGGTGCGGATGTCGCGGCCGCGCTGGACACGCTGTCCCTGCTGGCCGCCGAAACCGCCGAAACCTTCGAAACCGCCAAAGCCGCCGAAGCCGCCGAACGCACCGCCGAAGAGGTTGTTGAGGATGTCGTTGAGGTTGCCGAAACCCTGGCTCCAGTCCTGGCCGGCGGCCCCGTCCACGCCGGCGAAACCGAACTGGTCGTATTTCGCCTTCTTGTCCGGGTCGCTCAGCACGGAGTAGGCCTCGGAGGCCTCCTTGAACTTCGCTTCGGCAGTCTTCTTCTCGGCGTCCGTGCCGCTGACCCAGCGGTCCGGATGCCATTTGAGGGCGGCCTTGCGGTAGGCGCCCTTGATATCGTCGGCCGAGGCTCCTTTCTGGAGCCCCAGCACCTCGTAGTAATCTCTTTTCTCTGCCATTGACTTATGCTCCCACCACTACTTTGGCATAACGCAGGACCTTGCCGCCCAGCGTGTAGCCCGTCTGGATCACGTCGATGACCTTGCCCTTGAGGTCCTCGCTGGGCGCGGGGAACTGGGTCACGGCCTCGTGGAAGTCGGTGTTGAAGACTTCGCCCTTGGCCTCGATGCGGGCCAGGCCCTGGGTCTTGAGGTAATCCATCAACTTGTTGTATATGAGCGAAGTGCCTTCCTTGGCAGCTTCGTCGGAAGACTTGGCGAGCATCTCCATCGCGCGCTCGCAGTCGTCCAGCACCGGGAGGAGGCCCTCGATGGTCTTGGACGCCGCCGAGGCGATCAGGTTGAGCCGGTCCTCGGCGCTGCGGCGCCGGAAGGTCTCGAACTCCGCCATCAGACGGATATAGCTGTCCTTCTCGGCCGCCAATTTGTCAGAAAGCTCGGCGACCTGCGCACGCAGGGCGTCGTCTTTCTTGTCTTCCTTTTTCTGCTTCTTCTTGGGTTCTTCCGCCTTGGGAGCCGTCTCTACCGGCTCTTCCACCTGCGGATCCATCTTCTTATCTTTCTTATCTGACATAATTCGAATCTATTTGCTTCTTGTGAAAGCAAATCATTTGCCATTGACAGAATGTCACGGACTTACTTGCGGTATTCCTGGATGCCGTTCTCGGCCATGAAGGCCTTGACGGTGTCGTAGCTCGCGAACTTGGCGGTGCCTTCGAGGTAGACCTTCACGCCGAAGCCGATCTTGCGGCTGATGGCGTAGAGGTTCTTGAGCGACTCGAGCACGCAGTATTCGGCCGCGATGCCGCAGATCACCACTTCGTCGCCGGGAGCGAAAAGGTCCTGACGGTCAGGGTCGAAGCCCACGAATGCGCCGTATTCTTCCGGCCCCTGCACGCAGCCCTTCAGGATGAAGCGCGTCTTCTCCTCGGGAAGGTCGCACAGCACGCTCTCGTCGAGCGCGGCGCCGGCCGTGTGGTGCACGCAGTGCACGGGCCACGGCCCGCCCTGCGCCTGGAAGGAGCAGTGGTTGACCGGATGCCAGTCCAGGGTGAAATAAACGAGATCGAAACGGTCCTTGACTTCGTTGATGGCCGGAAGCACCTGGGTGGCGCCGGGGACGGTCAGGGAACCATAGATGAAATCTTTCTGCAGGTCGATGATTAAAAGGATATTGCGCATGATGTAAATATTTACGGCGCAAAGTTAAAAAAATCCCGGGGCAATGGCAAAGCCTGATGGATAAGAACGTTTTTTTGTATCTTTGTATTCTCTAAGAGCGCACTAACTTTACGACGTGACTGAAAACCGAAAAACGATTATCGAGCTCCCGGAACTACAGAAAGCATTGGGGCTCAATGGATTGCCGGGTAAGCTGATCGCCAGGTTCGCCTACCGTCTGTTGGCGCTGAAAGAAGTCAACAGGATCCACGAAAAATACTGCGACACCCAGGGTCCCGCCTTTTCCGCCCACGTGCTGGAGGAGGTCGGCGTCCGCTATCATATCCCCGAGCAGCAGCTGGGCTACATCCCCGCGGAGGGCGCATTCATCACGGTCTCCAACCACCACTTCGGCAGCGTGGACGGGATGATCCTCAACACGGTCATCGGCTCCCGCCGTCCGGACTACAAGATCCTGACCACCTTTCTGCTCTCGATGATTCCCTGCCTCAAGGACAGTTTCATCCCCGTGGACAACTTCTCCGCCGGCGGCGCGCGCAGCGTCTCCGGCATCCGCGCCGCCCTCGGCCACATCGCCGACGGGCGCCCGCTGGGCCTCTTCCCCGCCGGGGAGGTGGCCACCTGGCAGCGCAGGAAGAACCGCACGGCCCTGGGCCGCAGGCAGGTCGTGGAGGACATCCCCTGGGCCGAGAACATCACCAAGCTGATCCAGCGTTCCGGCCTGCCGGTCATTCCCATCTATTTCCAGGGCGAGAATTCCAGCAGTTTCCATATCCTGGGCAAGATCCACCCGCGCCTGCGGACCGTCCGGCTCCCCCACGAGCTTTTCAACAAGCGGGGCACCACCGTGCAGGTGCGCATCGGCCAGCCCATCCCGGCCGAGGAGATCGCCTCCATGGACATCCCCACGCTCGGCAAGTACCTCCGCAACCGCTGCTACGCGCTGGAGGCCCAGTGCCAGGGCTGCTGCGGCGAGACCGCCGTCGAAAACCTGGCTCCGCTGGCCGACCCCGTGCCCGCGGAGCGGATCCGCGCCGAGATCGACGGGCTGGGCCACCGGATGCTGTTCGAGCTGGGCGACTACCGCGCCTATCTGCTGCATTCGGGCGAAGCGCCCGACACGATGCGCGAGCTCTCCCGCCTGCGGGAGGAGACCTTCCGCGCCGTCGGCGAGGGCTGCGGCCAGGCCGAGGACACGGACGCCTATGACGCGCACTACCGCCAGATGATTCTCTGGCACGTCCCCAACCGCGAGATCGTGGGCGCCTACCGGCTCGGCTTCGGGCCGGAGATCCAGCAGCGCCATCCGGGCCTGTCCGGATTCTATTCTGCGACGCTCTATCATTACGGCCCGAAGGCCGAGCCGCTCCTGGCGCGCTCGATGGAGCTGGGCCGCTCGTTCATCGTCCAGAAATACCAGCGCGAGGTCCAGCCGCTCCGGCTGCTGCTGACCGGTCTGGGTGTCTGTACGCTGGAGTATCCGGAGATGGAGTTTTTCTCCGGCCCGGTGAGCATCAGCCACGCGATCCCGAACTTCTACCAGAGCCTCGCGGTACGCTATATCGAACGCAATTATCCGATGCCGGACGCCGCGCAGATCGCGCAGGCGCCGCATCCTTTCGTCTCCGATTTCCTTTCCGTCGATCCGGACGCCCTGCTCCGGCTTCCCGAGAAGAACGTCGACGCGCTGGACCGCCTGCTGCTGGCCCTGTCGGGCGGACGCTACCGCCTGCCCGTGCTGGTGCGCAAGTACTTCAGCTGCGGGGCGAAGCTGGTCTGCTTCAACGTGGACCCGGATTTCTGCGACAGCCTGGACGGCCTGATCTTCCTGCGCTACAGCGATTTCCCCGAGAACACCCTGCGCTCCATCATCCGCGGACTCCCGGACGAGCTGCAGGAGAGAGTCTTCGTCCGTTTCTACGGACATAAACCCGACCAGGCCTGATGGACAGTCCGCTCTGGGTATATCTGCTGGGCCTTGTGGCCATGGGCGTCTACGGCAGCCGGATCCTGATCCAGTGGTATCTGTCGGAGAAGCACCACCGCGTGGAGTCGCCGGGCATCTACTGGGTGCTCAGCAGCCTCGGCGCCGTGCTCCTGTATGTGTACGGCTGGCTCCGCAAGGACCTTTCCATCATCGTCGGCGAGAGCCTCGGCTACTATGTGTACATGTGGAATATCAGCATCCTTGGCCTGTACAAGAAGGTTCCGCGCATCGTGATCTTCCTGCAGGCCATCTTCCCGCTGGTCATCCTCGCCCTCATCATCCAGGATCTCCCCTCCTTCGTGCAGACGTTCCTCAAGAACGAATACGTGCCGATGGGCCTGCTCCTTTTCGGCATCGCAGGACAGGTCACCTACGAGATCCGCTCCATCTACCAGCTGGTCTACAGCTATCGCCGGCACGAGTCCGTCCTGCCCCTCGGGCACTGGGTCCTGGCCGTCATCGGCTCGGTGATGATCATCACCTACGGCCTCATCCGGCACGATTGGGTGCTGGCCATCGGCCAGTTCTCCATCTTCTTCTCCATCCGCAACCTGATGATCTGCCTGTCCAGCCGCAAGGTCGCGGCGCCGGCGGAGCAGGAAAACGTATAAGCCATGCTGAAGAGACTGAAGGAACGTATCGCTTCCTGGTTCAGGGCCCAGCGCAGGATGTATTCCATCTACTGCGAGCTGGGGTATATCCCCTGGCGGAAGCCGGCCAAGCCCAGGACCCGGAAGAAGAAGGACGGCACCTATCTGGGTGGCCGCGAGCTTATCCCATTCATGAACGACGACGCCAAGCGGACGATTTCGCAGCTGGTGTTCCGGCCCGGCTACATGATGCGGGACTATGTCGTCAAGCGCGACCACGAGCACTATCTGGCGCCGTTCACGGCCCTGCTGGTGTTCTTCTCGGTATTTACCCTGATGCTCTCGATCCTGCAGCCGACCGAGCCGCAGAAGGGTATCTTCCAGAAAATTGTCGAGAGTCACGACGGGAGTATCAGTTTTAAGGTTGACAGTACGCACACGCGGGCCGACAGCCTGTCCCTGGAGGCCCGGGCAAACCAGATCGGGAAGGCGGTCCGCGAGGTCGTCACCCTGGCGCACCTGGATTCCTATCCGGACCTGGCGGACAAGCCCTGGAAGAAGTCCCTGGCCGCTTTCGAGGAAAACCTGCGCAGCAAGGGCGTGCAGATGTTCCTGGGCAATTTCCTGTGGCTGTGGCTGCTGCTGTGGGTAATCCTGCGGAAGAAGTATCACATCAGTTTCTCGGGCGCGGCGGCGATCGCGGCGTATATACTGTGTCAGCTGTGTATATTCAAGATGCTATGGTTGCTGGTGACGTTCGGCAAGCATTCTGAACCGAGTATCCTGTTCTGCGCGATCCTGTTGGTCATCGACTACCACCAGCTGCTGGGCATTCCGTACAAGAAGGCGTCCAAGCTCACGCTCAAGACCGGGTTGCTGTATGTCCTGTACCTCGTCCTGCTGATACTCCTGCTCGGCCTGGTCGCCTCCCTGTTCTTGTTTATTCCCGTCAAGTAGCGGCGGCGGATTCCTGACGTGGCTCCGTCAAGGAGAACTGCCCCCTGCAAACGTCGCTTCGCTCCCCTTCCCACTTCCTTTGGAAGCGGGCCCCTCCCTCTAAGCCGAGGGTGGCATGGTTTGCAGGGGGCAGTTCTCCCTTGACGGAACCCACTTTTGTGTATGCGACTGACCGGACGAAAGCGAGCTTTCGGTCCGGCAGCCGCATACACAAAAAGCCCCGCAACATCGTTGCGGGGCCTTCGTCCTTGCAATGTTTCCATTGCTCTGGTGACGCCTGCAGGATTCAAACCTGCGACCTTTTGATCCGTAGTCAAATGCTCTATTCAGCTGAGCTAAGGCGCCATAACCAACCGGCGCAAAGCCGGTCTATTCTACTCTGCCGGAGTCTCCTTCACGACACGCTTCGCCTCTTTGATGCGAGCCTTCTTACCAGCCAGGTTGCGGAGGTAGAAGATACGTGCGCGGCGGACCTTACCGACTTTGTTCAGTTCAATCTTGTCAATTGCCGGAGACTCGTAAGGGAAGATACGCTCGACACCGATACCGTTGGAAATCTTGCGGATGGTGAAGGTCTTCGTGTACGGAGTGGCGCCACAAATCTGGATAACCACACCACGGAAGCTCTGGAGTCTTTCCTTGTCGCCTTCCTTGATCCGGTAGGTCACCGTGATGGTGTCACCGGCCTTGAACTGCGGGTAGGAGGCAGTTTTGTTCGTGGAGAACGACTGCTCTACTAAGTTAATCAAATCCATAATATGTCAATGCTTACTGAAGAGGCAGCATCATCAAACCGTTCGAAGAGAGGCTGCGTTCTTTTGGGATTGCAAAGATAGTTACTTTTCTTGATCTTGCAAAATAATTCGCAAAAAAGTTTTACTTTTCTCCATCTAGATGCTCTCCTCCTGCGCCTCGACGGGGATGCCCAGCATCGCAAGCTGCTCGATGAATGCGTCTTCGAAAGCGTGCTCGGCGATGCGCCGGGACATGTTCAGGATCAGGTTGCCGTTGATGCCGACGCAGGCGGACGCGCCCGAATTACCCCGCTGACGGCCCAATACGAAATCTATATCGCGCACGTACGGGCGCAGGGATTCCGGCAGGTCGATCTTGCCGAGGTTGGACAGGGTATGCGTGCAATAGCGGTCCCCCTTCAGCTTGTTGATGACATCGATGATAGGCTTCTTCAGGAAGCGCGGGATGCAGTTGATGGCGAAGTTGTTCTCCAGCTCCACGTTCTTGGCCACCTTCGGCTCGAGCTGGCTCCGCATCGAGTAGAGCCGCTTCTGCGCGGACACGACCTCGAGGATATGGTCGAAGTCGTAGTCGCCGTTGCGCACGTCCACGCCCAGGATTACATAGGAGGAAAAGTTGCGCAAGGTGCAGCCGCCGAAGATGCGGCGCAGGTCCACGGGCACGTTGACCTTAAGCACCGAACGGTGGCGGATGGGATCCTTGCGGCGCACGTCCTGCAGCGCGGCCACCATCGCAGCGGCCAGCAGCTCGGTCACCGTGGCCTGGCGCGCCTTGGCCACTTCGGCCGCACGGCCCATCGGGATGCGGACGCGCAGGTTGCGCAGCTCCTTGAAACCCAACTGGCGGCCGTGGATGTGGTAGGCGGGGTCGTTCTGCTCCAGGGCGCCGCGCTTGCCGCCGAAGTCGTCGAACGCGTCGGCCATCTCCGAGGCGCAGGGCGCGTCGGACGGGTCCAGGATGCGGCCGCCGTAGACCGGCGTCAAGCCATAGCGGCGGCGGAGGTATTCCGCGGCCAGCGTGAGCAGGAAGGTCATGCCGCCGTTGCCGTCGGTCAGGACGTGGAAGATATCGAGAACGATGCGGCAGCCGTCCGCAGAGACGCGGAACAGGAAGCCGCCGTTGCCCTTGATGCTGAAATGGTGCAGCGGCTGGAGCGGAAGGACGCAGGGAGTCTTGTCCAGGTGCCGCAGATACCACCAGAGCGTACCGCCCGTCAGGGTATAATGGAAGGTCGGAATCCGGGAGACCGTCGCCTCCAGCGCCTGCTGGAGCACGTCGACGGCGACCGGCTCGGAAAGGGTGACGGACATCCGGTACAGCGAAGAATACTTCTTCGACTGGCTGGCGGGATATATGAAGGAGGCGTTGTCGAGCCTCAACAGGTTTTGCAGTGTCATGCCAAAAGTTGGTTGTGTTTCGGTGCAAAGGTATACCTATACGCGAGGGCCACCAAGACAATATCACCGAAAGGCCCCATTATGTGACAAAACGCCGGTTTGGCGGGGAATCAGGGACGAATCCGGGACGAAAAATCGCACCGAAGAATCTCGTCCCATGTTCGATAGGGACCAATCCGGCCGCTTTGAGCCCCATTTATACGAATGCGAAACGAGGTTTTTCCCATTGCGAAAAACTCTTTTTCCGAAAGCGGTTCATATATCGAAATAATTTCTATCTTTGCGCCAATTAACAAGGTACTACTATGTATTGGACACTCGAACTTGCCAGCAGCCTGGACGATGCTCCGTGGCCGGCGACAAAAGAAGAACTTATTGATTATGCCAACCGCTCCGGTGCCCCCGAAGAGGTGATCGAGAATTTGGAAGAACTCGAGGAGGAAGGCGAGATCTACGAGACCATCGAAGACATCTGGCCCGACTACCCCACCAAAGACGACTTTTTCTTTAACGAGGAGGAATATTGATTTGATAATCAAAATAGTTACAGAGTTAAGCCAAGGTTTTTGCCTTGGCTTTTTCTGTGTTTTTACTATCCAATTACTTCCCATTTTTGGAGGAAATCCTCCTGGTGAAGGAGGAAGAATAGTAAAACAAATGGTTATCTTTGTAGTTAAGTGAATCTTTTTGCCATGAAAAGGTCAGAATTGCCACTATACAAGGAACTCGAAAAAACAGAGAAAGCAGTACTGAAGAAAATAGCCTGCCAGCATGGCTGGCGGCAAAGGGATTTTATTGAATGGAGAATTGAAGCCGGTTACTTCTTGTGTCTTAGCGTACCAACAATAAACTATGTCTTGAGTTCCATTACACTTGAGATAAAACCTCTCTTTATAGATGACTTGTGGTGGGACGTTTTCAATATGTCCAGCAATAAAAACGAGCCCAAAAGTTTAAGAGGAATTGGGATATTTGCAGTTAAGGCCCCTAAGATTGCAGAATATGATGTACTTGACTATGACCATGCATTAGATTATTCACAGGCTTCCATTGAGAGCAAACTTGAGGAAGTTTTTCAGGCTATTGACAAGGACATTCAGGCTTTTCTTTCTAAGCACCCCAACCCTGAACTGTTTTGTCCGAAAGATGGAGGAGAATATGGTCGTATTGACCCCATTTATACTTTAACTATGGACTTGCATGCTGGCAAGTTTGACCAAGTCGAAGAAAGAATAAGGGATTATAGAAGCAGAGGGATTAGCAGTGGCCTCCTCTCAATGGATTCTTCAAGGAAAACACGAGATGCATTTGATTATTTCATAGATTGGTGTCACAGTCATTCTGTTTGAATCTTCTGGGATAATATCTGAAATACATTGTTGTCATTTCAAGGCATCTCGGCCTGCCTCAGGCTTCCCCTGTGACTATCCGGGTTTTTAACCACAAGTATAACTTGCTAATAATAAGCAGTATACAACAATTGCACCATATGTTCAACGAGGAGGAATACTAATAGAGCACAATTGATAAATCAAGCATTATCGATTAGTTAAGAATAGACCAGGGGGCTTTCCCAGGTTTTTTTGTATCCAAAAACTGGGTGAGATCAGGCCTAAAGAGGAATGGAAAAGAATCAAATGGTTATCTTTGTTAAAAATTCACAGAATGGCCAGAGAAGTATTCATTCATAACTCAAGATTGTTCAAAAAGAGTTTGAGCCTTGCAGATATCTTAGGTGAAAGCAACTATGAAGTCTCATACCTGGATAATAATATGAGGATGACAACTCAGGAGAGTGAGTCGTGCTTCACATTGTTATATGATAGGAGCTGTATTGGGAGAGGTATTCAAATTGTAGAGAACACTAAGAATACTATTCATCTGGCTGTTAATCTCCCTTGTACTCAAGAAGATATCCAGATGCTTTACAAATTGTCAAAAAGGATAGCTTCTTTATGGAAGTCCGACAGCATAATGATTGAAGACACCAAAGTCAGCTTAACTGAATTAGAGAAGATGGAGGAGCATGATATTTCCATGAATAAGAGTCTTCTTGGTGATGCCCCTGGTGTTTTCGGAAATGATTATGCCACCCTTTATTGTGTTACTTTGCCAGTTTGTGTCCCCGTAAAACAACTGCAGAGTTATTCTGAAGATTATCAAGGGTTCAGCCAGTATCTTAATAATAGACAAGGACTTGGCGCATTCTACTCTTGCCCTATCTTTTATTCTCTGGATGGAGAGATTGTTTCCATATATGTAGGCCTCTCAGATGGTGCTTTTATTCTGCCCAATAAACCCCAGATGTCTTTTAAGAATGAAGGGAAAGAGGTTCAGTGTGACAAGGCTTTGATTGCTATACCAGATGTGTTTCCTGGTGACAAACTCAGTAAACTAGATTATCAAACCTTTGTTGAGAGAATACCCAAAGAGAAATTGTCGGAGTTTGATTGCCAGCATATGTTGGTCTCAAGTCTTTCACTTGAAGAATTGCGGTCAATCTTTAAGGGATAGTAACTATTGTATTTATTGTCAGTTGGTGGTATCTCAGCCAGCCTCAGGCTATCCCTGTGACTATCCCAAGTCCTTGAACACAAGTGTAAGCGCATGGCAATAAATCATTTATCCTTAATACTCCATTCCTGGAATAAAGAGGAATACTAATAGAGCACAAACGAGGGAAACAGACCCCAAATGCTATCTTTGCATAATTAAACGAAAAAAGCCACTTATGAAGTGCAAGACAATACAAATTGACTGTAAAGATCTCCGAGAAAGAGATCTGCATAAGGCATTCAAGGACAAGCTTGGGTTCCCAGACTTCTATGGTATGAATTGGGATGCTTTGATTGATTGTCTGTCAAACCTCCGTGAACCTACGTACGGAATGACTACGGTTGCGTTAGAGAATGATGAAGTCCTTTTGATTAATTGCAATGACTTGCAT
Organism: Bacteroidales bacterium WCE2004; assembly: GCA_900167895.1. Classification (NCBI taxonomy): domain Bacteria; kingdom Pseudomonadati; phylum Bacteroidota; class Bacteroidia; order Bacteroidales; species Bacteroidales bacterium WCE2004. Next base: position 267,119 of record FUZR01000001.1, read on the forward strand.
AGCGCCAAGTTCGATATCGATGTCTTTCTTGATGTGATAGAAGCCGTAAATGCGCGAGGTCTCGCCTGGTTTGATAAACCATTTGTTTTCCTTTGCCCTATTGATCCCGAACTGTCGGCCCGCGAGAAAAACAGGATAGATTGAAGTATTATGGTCCGTATGTGGCTTTCAGATGCCGCTGGTAATCCATTCTTTCATGAAGGATGCGGACAACCCAGATGGAACCGTCACGGTGTTTCCTATAGAAGATGATGTGATGGCCGACCTTATGTCCCATAAGACCGGGTTTAATGATTTCATACTTCTTTTCAAGAAAAGCAGGCAGGCGGTTCAAACCCAGAATGGAGGTGTGGATTTGCCGATAGTAGACGACAGCCTGATCTTCAGACCAGGTTTCAACGGTGTAATCCCAGATGCCATCCAAATCGGCGATGGCTTTTCTGGACAGTCTGATCTTAGCCATTGTCCCGCCGCTTTGCCTTCAACTCTTCCAAGTGGGCATCGAAGTCAAACCCCTCGACATACCCGCTTGCTTCTCCCTCATCAATGGCAGCACGGAGAGCAGCAATCTTCTGTTCGTCCTCTTCCAACCGCCTGAGGCCGGCGCGAATCACCTCGCTGGCATTCGTATACCTTCCTCCCTGGACGCTGGCCTGGATAAACGCGTCAAAATGAGGACCTAATGCAACGGTTGTAGTTTTCATCTCAATCAATCTTTGCGACAAAGATAAGAAATATTCTTATACCGTCAAAAAATTGTCTGAGCCGCGACCATGCCATATCCCCGGCCTCTTGCCCATGACGCGGGAATAACGTATTTTTGCAGGCAGAATACAATCTATGGTTTTATCGATCATTATGGCGCTATTCGGTTTGTTCGGGAAAGTTGATCTTCCCTATTCCGCCTTCGAGGAATGGGTGGACGCATCTTTGTCGGTCGCTCTTCCTGACGGGATTGAGGCCTTCTGCTTCAATTTATATGATGACGGCGGCGGCATGTGGTCCGCCGAGATCATTGGCGCCGGGTCCTTTGACAAAGAAGACAGCGACTGGGCCTGCGACGAGGTGTTCGACAACCGGGCGAATCCGTTGAGATGGTCCAGCAATCAATCCTGGGAGAAGGTATTGGAGCAGGTGAAATCCCATTTGACGAAATATCTGAAAAAGGGAGGCCATGCCTCCCTCCTTCGTGACAAGCAAGGCCTGGGCCTTGGGTTTGTCGACGGCGATATGATTCTTCTTAACGCCAATCCGTCCAAAGACTTCGAATAACTGCTACAGCGCGAAGCGGAGCATGACGAGGCCGTCGTCGCCTTTCAGCCGATCCGGCGGGAGATAGCGGGAAAGGTCCTTCGCGGAGCAGCAGAAGTAATTGCTGCCGGCGTAGATGACGCCGAGCGGAAAAGCCAGGCCCTCCACGGTCTGGCTTATCGCTTTGCCAGACTTCCGGGCCAGGTCGTAGACCAGCACGCCCTCTTGCCCGTCCGCCTCATAGGCGAAATAGATCCGGTCGTCCTTCCGCTGCACGTTGGTGAAGGTCGGAGTCCACTTCCCGAAGTCCCAGAAATATGACGGGGCGATGAAAGCGTCTTTACAGAAGCGGTCGATCTCGCCGGAGCGGGACAGGAAGCCCCAGGTAGCGTCGCCACTGCGGAAGAACCGGCTGTTCCGGTATTCTTCGGCCGGGACATAGGCGAGCTGATAAGGATTGTAGCGCTTCAGGGAGAAGAACCGGCTCTGGCTGACCAGATAACTGCAGTCATAAGCAGTTCCTTCCTTGCTCCCGTATATATCGATCACATCGTCATCCACACGGACCACGCTATACAGCGTCACATCCTCGTTCTGGAAGGTATATTTCGCCAGCTGCGAGCAGTCGCCGGTCGCGTATTCGGCAACCGACTCCGCCGTCAGGACATCCAGGATCCGATCCTGGTAAACCGAAATGTCAATGATCTCCGCCGCGCTCTGGATAGAAGTCAGATAAGCGCCTTCCCGGTCGAAGACCAGGACCTCGTTCTGCGTCCTGTCCAGCAGGAAGAAGCGGTCGGCGGTGACGTCCATCACCACCCGGCCCTGCTGCCCGAGGGCCGTTCCGGCCGGGCAGCGGAGCGGGATCACCTCCACCTCCTTATACAGGTCCCGCGTACTGACCCGCTGCCGCATCGCCTTGTCGATGTTGACCTTGACCATGCCTTCCTGCCCGCAGGAAACGGCCAGCAGGCCGATGAGAAGAAGATAGCAGAAACGTTTCATAAGGCTATAAACGGGGTTTCTGAACGATCCGCACGACCTGGGCGACCAGGTAGATGCACATACCATAAATAACGGGAATCAGAAGGGCCTTGGCGGAGAAGAGCACGCTCGGGGAAATCAGGTCGAAAAGACCGGAAAACTCGCTCCGGGCCCCGGCCACCTGCTGCAGGGTGGTGAAAAGCTGATAAAGCGGGAACAAGGGCGCCAGGAGGCCGAGCACGAGTGCGGAATTGCCGATTTCCTTCACCCACCTGGGCGCTTTCCAGGCAGCGAAAAACAGAGCGACCAGAAGTACCGTCAGCAGGGACATGGGAAGCAGTCCGCCGGAATTAAAGATTTTGAACATAGAGCTAAAAGTTTTAGGGTTAATCTGGGGGCAAAGGTAACGGACGTCCCCGTTCCGTCCAAACCGAAACCCCGGGATGCGGAGTTAAATCCCCAGAAGCCCCTTTTGACATGCATGAAACGTCGATTATTTTGTTATTTTTGTATAGGTGATGAAAAAGATACTGCTCATAGCCGCCTACTGGATTGTCTCCATCTTTGTGATGGCGACCGTCCTCAGCAGCCTGGGATACCGCTTCTCCGAAGCGCTCTTCCTCGGGACCCTGTTCCTCCCCGGCGCCCTGGCGGCCAAGTTCTTTCTCCGGAAGGTAAACCCCGGGGACAGGAAATCCGGGATCAAGGACACCGTCTTCATCGTGCTGGGGATCCTGGTCGGGGAGATCTTCCTGTTCATGCTCGCCCACCGCTACATCATGGACCTCCGCGCCGGCCATCCCGTGCCGTACCTCATGCTGCCGGACATCCCGCCCATCCTCACCAACCCCATCTTCATCGCAGTCATCCTGACCGTGCTGGCCGTGGGGAGCCATTTCTTCGAGGCCTGGCTGGACAGGCGGTATCCCGGGCAGTCGGGCCCCATCAAGTTCACGTCGGAGCGCAAGCCGGTCTCCCTGCCGCTCGACGAGATCCTCTACGTGGAATCCAACGACGACGTCACGACCGTCGTCGCGACGCAGGGGCGGCGTTTCAAGAACTACACCCCCATCTCCCAGTGGGAAAGCAACCTCAGCCCCCGTTTCATCCGGATCCACCGCGCCTATCTGGTCAACCGGACCGCCGTCACCGGCGTCGACGTGGACCTGCTGTATGTCGGCGACATCCAATTGCCCATCTCCCGAAAATACAAAGACACCGTCACCGCCCAGTTCTGATACCGGATTGACGGAATTATTTATATCTTTGCGTAGATATTACGCGTATGTATACCTATAAATACCCCCACCCCGCCGTCACGACGGACTGCGTCATCTTCGGCTATGATGTCCGCGAAGGACTGTCCGTCCTGCTGGTCCAGCGCGGCATCGACCCGTACAAGGGCCGCTGGGCGTTCCCCGGCGGCTTCCTGCAGATGGACGAGGACGCCGACACCGGCGCCCGGCGCGAGCTGAAGGAGGAGACCGGCTTCGAAGCCGCGTCCATCCGCCAGTTCGGCACCTTCACCGCCGTGGACCGCGATCCGCGCGAGCGGGTCATCACCATCGCCTACATGGCGCTGGTGCGCAAAGGGGGCGTCCAGGGCGGCGACGACGCGGCCGACGCGCGCTGGTTCCCGGTGTCCGACGTCCCGGCGCTGGCCTTCGACCACGACCGCATCCTGCGCATCGCGCTGGACCGGCTCAAGGAGGAGATCCATTTCCACCCCGTGGGCTTCGAACTCCTGCCGGAGGTCTTCACGCTCCCGCAACTGCAGGCCCTCTACGAGGCCATCCTCGGCGTGCGCTTCGACCGCCGCAACTTCGCGGCCAAGATGCTCAAACTCGGCATTCTGACGCCGACAGGCGACCGTCCGGCCGACGCGGCGCGGCGCATCCCGCAGACGTATCGGTTCAATCCGCAAAAATACGAGGAGCTGAAGCAGAGCGGCTTCCGGCTTGAATTCTAGTAGCGGAAAGTCTCCAGGAAACGGGCCAGGTTCATGAATCCCTCGAACCAGTGGCCGACCACCACGATGGCGCACTTGACGGCCAGATAGACCAGGATGAGGTTCTCGGGGTCATTGAGCTTGAGGAGCGTCTGCTCCCGGCTCATCTGCTGGAAGAAACTCTTCCGGGCCGGGGTCTTGACCCGGCAGCTCAGGAAGATGACGAGCCAGCCCAGGAACAGCAGCCCGGCGCAGACGAACAGGTCGATCCGGTTCATGATGAAGGCGGCGCAGAGCAGCAGGCCGACGAGCAGCGCCGGCAACAGGAAGACGCAGCGCCGCTTGCGCAGCATCCGCAGGAGATAATAGACGGACATCAGCAGCGTGGTCTCCCCGACAAACCCGACCAACCCGCCGATGACCTCGCTGGTCTGCAGGGTCTTGGACCAGAGGAACAGATAGGTCAGCAGGGCATAGATGCCGGTCAGGACGACGAGCGCCGCATAGAGGACGAAGGTCGTCAGGCGCGGGAACTTGCCGAACTCGATGCCCGTGGTCGTGTCGAAAGCCGGATGCTTGACCAGGGCCACGATGCGCTCCAGGGCGGCTTTCTGCCCCAGTTCCACCCAGTCGACATATTGCACTGAAGAGAGATACAGGCTCACGGCGTCGTCGTACGGAGAAGCGTCCAGGCGCACCGGAAGGATGCGCTTGCCCATCTGCACGGCCGCGCTGATCTCCCGGAGCGTCCACTCCGAGGCGTTGGCCGCTTCGGTGGACAGGAACAGGAAGACGTCGCATTCCTTGATGTTGCGGCTGATGCGCGCGGCGTAGGTGTCGCCGCCGGCGAGCTGCTCCCGGTCGAGCCAATAGGAGATTCCTTCCCGCTGGAAAGCGGTCAGGATGGCATCCACGCAGTTGCCCGGGACCACGCTGCCGTCGGCGGCGATGTAGTCCTTCTTGGCGTAGCTGATGAATACCTTGGCCATAGCATTACAAAGATACACAACTCCTTCGGATAATCCGGCAGACGTCCCGAAATAATTTTATGTAAATTTTACGCAAAAAGCTTGGAAATCTCATTTCGCGCAGCTATATTTGCGTAAAATTTACGCATTACGCTATGAAGATCAAAGATTCACTCCCGCTCAAGATCCTCCTGATGGGTCTGATGACGCTCCTGCTGCTCATTCCGCTGCTCATGGTCAGAAGCCAGATCGACGACCGACAGCGCGCAGCCAGCGCAAGCCAGTCTGACGTGGCCGCCAGCTGGGGCCGCGCCCAGCAGCTGGCCGGCCCGTTCCTGGAGTTCACCTATTCCATCGAGGTCCAGACCGAAAAAGAGAAAACCACGCAGTTGGAAACGGCCCGGATCTATCCCCGCACCCTCGTCTGCGACATCGACATGTCCACCCAGACCCTCCACCGCTCCATCTACGACATCCTGGTCTACGGATCCCAGGTCACGTTCACGGGCGATTTCGTCATCCCGGCCATCTACGGCAAGATGCGGCCGGAAGGCAAAGGGATGGAGCTGATGGACCAGCAGGCCGTGCTCGGCCTGAGCGACCTGCGCGGGGTCGACGGCACCGTCGCGCTCCGCCTGGGAGAGCAGGACTACACCTTCCATTCCGGCAGCAAGAAAGGCTATCTGGAAGCCGCGCTGAGCGAGCCTGTCCGCCTGGACCCCGCCCTGATGGACGGCGAGACGTCCATTCCCTTCCGGCTCACCTGCAGCCTGCGCGGCTCCTCCTCCCTGATGGTCAAGCCCTACGGCGAGACCACCGAAGTGCGGATGAAAGCCGACTGCCCGGATCCTTCCTTCACCGGCGACTTCCTGCCCGCGGAGCGCGAAGTGACGGACGAGGGCTTCACGGCCCGCTGGTCCGTGTCCGAGATCAACCGCGGCGCCCCCGACGACACGTCCTTCGGCGTGAGCCTGCTGCAGGGCGTGACGCAGTACCAGCAGGCCGAGCGCTCGGCCAAATACGGCGTGCTGGTCATCGTGCTGATCTTCGTCGCCGGACTGGCCGTGGAGCTGGTCACGAAGAAGAAAATCAGCCTCGTCCAGTACCTGGTCATCGGCCTCTCCCTGATCCTTTTCTATGCACTGGTCCTCGCCTTCTCGGAGTTCGTCAGCTTCCCGCTGGCCTATGCCATCGCGGCGGCCATGACCGTCGCCGCCCTGCTGGGCTATTTCCGGGGCATCCTGCGCAGCCGCGCGGCCTGGGTCCTCGCGGCCGCCGTCGCCCTGGCCTACCTGTTCAGCTACTTCCTGCTCCAGATGGAAACCTACGCATTCATCGCAGGCACGCTGGTCCTGTTCGTCCTCCTCTCCGGCATCATGTACCTCACGCGCAATATAAACAAGGAAGAGCAGGAACTTTGATAAAAGGGATATTATCCCTATCTTTGCAGCCAACAAGAATATCTCTTCAGGGCAGGGTGCAATTCCCTACTGGCGGTAAAGTCCGCGACTCCCCGCGAGGGGACTGAACCGGTGCGACTCCGGTACCAACGGTACAGTCCGGATGGAAGACGGGATAATTATGGAACAATTTGTCTGCAACTGGTCGGACACCGACCGGCAATACATGCAAGAGGCGATCGTCCTTGCTGAGCGCGGGCGCGGCCACACGGCGCCCAATCCGATGGTCGGATGCGTCCTCGTCAAGGACGGTCGGACCATCGGTCGCGGTTACCACCACAAATACGGCGACCTCCACGCGGAGCGCGACGCCCTCGCCGCCTGCACGGAAGACCCGGCGGGCGCGACGGCCTACGTCACGCTGGAGCCCTGCTGCCACCACGGCAAGCAGCCGCCCTGCACGGACGCCCTCCTGGCGGCCGGCATCGCGCGCGTGGTGGTGGGCCTGACCGACCCCAACCCGCTGGTCTGCGGCAAGGGCATCCAGATCCTGCGCGACCATGGCGTGGCGGTCGAAGCCGGCCTGCTGGCGGACGAGATCCGCGAGCAGAACCGCATCTTCCTGAAATACATCACCGAGAAGCGCCCCTGGGTGGCGCTCAAGGTCGCGATGACCCTCGACGGAAAAATAGCCACCGCCGACGGCGACGCCCGCTGGGTGACGTCGGAGGAGGCGCGCGGGTTCGTCCACCAGCTGCGCAGCCAGCTCACCGGCATCTGCGTCGGCGCCGGCACCGTGCGCGCCGACGACCCGATGCTGGACTGCCGCCTCGAAGGAGGCAAGAACCCCGTCCGCATCCTCCCCGACAGCCGCGCCAGCCTCTCGCCGGACAGCCGCATCGCGCAGAGCGCGGACCGCATCCGGACCATCCTGGCGCACACCGGCGCCGCCGATGCCGACCGGCTGGAGCGGCTCCGCGCCTGCGGCGTCGAGACGCTCCCCTGCGCCGCGCGCGACGGCCGCATCGACCTCGGCGACATGCTCGCGAAGCTCGGCGCGCTGGGCATCGACTCCATCCTGCTCGAAGGCGGCGAGGCCCTCAACGGCAGCTTCGTCGAGCAGGGGCTCGTGGACGAATACTATTTCTTCGTCGCCCCCAAGATCCTGGGCGGCAAAGATGCCCGGACCGCCGTGGGCGGCACCGGATTTGCCAGGATGGCGGATGCCCGGGGCGTCCAGATCGAATCGGTCCGCTCCTTCGGGCCCGACCTCCTCATCCACGGCTACCCGGAAAACAGATAGACCATGTTTACAGGAATCATCGAAGAAACCGGCACGGTCAGTGCCATCACCTCCAGCAGCGCCGGCACCGCCCTGTGCATCGCCGCCGACAAGGTCCTCGAAGGGACCGTCATCGGCGACAGCATCGCCGTCAACGGCGTCTGCCTGACGGTCACTTCCCTCGCAGGCCGCACCTTCACCGCGGACGTCATGCCAGAGACGGTGCGCCGCACCTCCCTCGCCCGCCTGCATCCCGGCGCGAAGGTTAACCTGGAGCGTGCCATGCAGCCCTCCGGGCGCCTGGGCGGCCACGTCGTGTCCGGCCACGTGGACGGCTGCGGCCGCGTCGAATCCATCGTCCGCGACGGCATCGCCAACCGCGTGACCATCTCGCTCGACGCGTCCCTGCTCAAATACATCGCGGAGAAGGGCTCCGTGACCCTGGACGGCGTCAGCCTTACCGTCGTGGCGGTGGACGACCGTTCGTTCGCGGTCTCGCTCATCCCCCAGACCCGGGCCGTCACCACGCTGGGCGAGCTCCGGACGGGCAGCCCCGTCAACGTCGAGGTGGACGTGCTCGCCCGCTACACCGAGCGCCTGCTCGCCGCAAGCGCCCCCCAAGAAGAAAAGAAAAGCGGCCTTTCCCTGGAATGGCTGAAAGAAAACGGTTTTTGATATATGGAAAAATATACTCTGTCTACCATCGAAGAAGCCCTTGACGAGCTGCAGCAGGGCCACATCATCGTCGTCATCGACGATCCCGAGCGGGAGAACGAAGGCGACCTGATCTGCGCCGCCCGCTTCGCGACGCCGGACAACATCAACTTCATGGCCACCTACGGCAAGGGACTGATCTGCATGCCGATGAGCGAGGTCTACACCAAGCGCCTCGACCTCAACCAGATGGTCACCTACAACACCGACAACCACCACACGGCCTTCACCGTGTCCATCGACCATATCTCCACGACCACGGGCATCTCCGCGGTCGAGCGCTCCGTCACGGCGATGAAATGCATTTCGCCGGAGGCGTCCCCGTCCGACTTCCGCCGGCCGGGCCATATGTTCCCGCTCAAGGCCCGCAAGGGCGGCGTGCTCATCCGCGCCGGCCACACGGAGGCTACGGTGGACCTGATGCGCCTCGCGGGCCTGGAAGAATGCGGCCTCTGCTGCGAGATCATGCGCGAGGACGGCACGATGATGCGCACGCCGGAGCTCGTCCGCTTCGCGGCGCAGCACGGCATGAAGATCGTGTCCATCGCCGACCTGATCCGCTACCGGCGCCGCCACGAGAAGACCGTCGAGCGCGTGACCGTCGCCGACCTGCCCACCAAATACGGCCACTTCAAGGCCTACGGCTACGAGAGCAAGATCACGGGCGAGCACCACGTCGCCCTCGTCAAAGGCGACGTGTCCACCGACGAGCCCGTGCTCTGCCGCGTGCACTCCGAGTGCCTGACCGGCGACGTCTTCGGCTCGCTGCGCTGCGACTGCGGCGAGCAGCTCGAAGAGGCGCTGCGCCGCATCGAGCAGGCCGGCCGCGGCATCCTGCTCTACCTGCGCCAGGAGGGGCGCGGCATCGGCCTGATCAACAAGCTGCGCGCCTACCACCTGCAGGAGCAGGGCATGGACACGGTCGAGGCAAACCTCGCCCTCGGCTTCGCGCCCGACCTGCGCGAATACGGCACCGGCGCCGCCATCCTGGCGGACCTCGGCGCCAAAAAGCTGGCCCTGATGACCAACAACCCCGAGAAGATCAACGGCCTGGACGGCTACGGCATCGAGATCGTGCGCCGTGAGCCGATCGAGATCAAGAGCAACGCCATCAACGACCGTTACCTGCGCACCAAGTGCAGCAAGATGGGGCACCTGCTCCACATGGACGACACGAAATAATTACAAACGATAAAGATTACAGCCATGAAAACCATCGAAGGAAAACTGATTGCGACCGACCTCAAGGTCGGCATCGTCGCTTCCCGTTTCAATGAATTCATCACGGGCAAACTGCTCGGCGGCGCCGAGGACTCGTTCATCCGCCACGGCGGCAACGCCGACGACCTGACCGTCGCCTGGGTGCCGGGCGCCTTTGAAATCCCTCTCATCGCCCAGAAGATGGCCGCCTCCAAGAAGTACGACGCCATCGTCTGCCTGGGCGCCGTGATCCGCGGCAGCACCCCGCACTTCGACATGGTCGCAAACGAATCCGTCAAGGGCATCGCCCACGTCGGCATGGAGAGCGGCATCCCCGTCATCTACGGCGTGCTCACCACCGACACGATCGAGCAGGCCATCGAGCGGGCCGGCACCAAAGCCGGAAACAAGGGCTTTGATGCCATGACGTCCGCCATCGAGATGGTGAACCTGTCGAAGCAGATCTAGTCCCGGATTCCGTAGAGATAGGCCAGCAGCGCCATCTTGCCGCGCATCGTCTCGCGCGGCGTGAACTCGCCGTTCACCCAGAAGTAGCGCTGGTTGAAGAAGGACTCCTGACGCGGCCATCCCCCTGTGTTCCAGTCGGGATAGCAGCGGTTCAGGAGGATTCTTGCGTCGCCGCCGTCGCCGGGCGACCAGGTCTCCGTGCCGTTGAACGGCGTCTGGCCCGGGTGCACCTCGGGCGTGCCGTCATTGCGGCCCGTGGTGTAGCAGCCTGTGATGTGGCGCTGGCCCAGGCCGGTCATTTCCACCGTATTGGACGGGTTGCGGCCGAGGCCCCAGCCCGCCTCCTGGTACATCGCCTGCTCGCAGGCGGCGCGCTCGGCGGCGTCCTGGCTGATATAGTGCACCAGCATCACCAGCTGGAGGTTCTCGGACACCTGCCAGCGCGGGTCGGCGGCGCTGCGGCGCGACGGACGCTCGACCCAGCGGTCGAGGTGGTCGGCGTGCGCCTGCGCGCGGACGGCGGCGCACATCCGGGCATAGAGCTCCGGATAGTGCCGCTCGCGCGGGCACATCAGATAGGCGGCCGTGCCCCAGAGCTGGTAGTAGGCGTCGCGCCAGCCGGTCTTCATCACGGGCGAATCATCGGCCGTAACGACGCTCTCGGAGGCCATGATGTCCTCCCAGGCGCGGTCGCCGGTGACGTTGTACAGGTAGGCCGCCGCCATCTGGCGGAAATCCCGGCCGCGCATCCGCTCGTTGCCGATACCCTGCAACTCGTCCAGCTGGAGGTCTTCCTGCTTCTCCGCATAGCGGAAAGCCTTGACGGCCTCGTCCTTATAGTAGTCGCGCAGCGCGACATTGCCCTGCACGCGGAACGCATCCGCGAGCATCGCGCAGTTGGCCGCGTTGGCCCAGGCGGCCATCGTGGTGCAGCCGGCCTGGAACATCACCGTCCAGTTGCGGTCGGGGTTGGTCACGCCCTGCGAGTAGCCCTCGCCGTCGCGGATGCTCAGGAAGAAGTCCACTTCGTTGCGCGCCTCGTCGATCAGGTCGGGGATGCCGTTGCCGCTCTCGCGGATGCCCAGGGCATCCTCCGACAGACGGCCGCCCGTCATCAGGTACGGCAACAGCATGTCATAGATGTTGACGACATGGGCCAGGTGACGGTCCCAGTCGAAGGCGTCGGAATGTCCGCCGCGCGCCGACATGTTGACCGGATTGCCGGGCAGGCGGTGCTGCCAGAAGGCGGACGCCTGCGCGTCCTTGAAATGCGGCTCGTCCCAGACGTCGCCGCGCAGCTTGCGCCAGTCGGGGTGCCAGGGATGAAGGTCCGTCTTGTAGACCACGAAGCCGTCCGGGTCCTCGCCCGGCACAAAGCGCGGCTGGCGCGGCACCGGCACGACACGCGGGTCGACAGGCTCGCCCAAGCGCATATAGTAATATCCGCGTACGGAGTAGCGGTACGGCTCATAATAGACGTCGTCGGAGATGTCGAAATCCATGCTGCAGCCGACATCTTCCACCACCAGGCGGTAGCGCCCGGGCGTGCTTTCGCTGAAATCGACGTTCCACACGGCCGAGCCGGTCAGGTCCTTGGCGCCGGCCTCTCTGGCGCTCTCGGAAGCGGCCTTCCAGGGCTTCACGGTGCCCACCTGGCGGGACCGGCCGGTCTCCACGTTGAGCAGATAGACCTTCCGCCCCTCGTAGGCAGTATAGTCGCGGGCGCCGCCGTCGCCGAGCCAGAGATACAGGTCAGCGGCCTTGACGGCCTCCTGCGGGGCATAGCCCAGGATATTGACGTGGACCGCCTCGGACTGCGCGGACCAGCAGTCGAACTTGACGGAGACCTCGCGCACGTCGGCGCCGAGCGCCTCCGGAATCGTCACCGTATAGGTGCAGCCCTGCTGCATCGGCTGCGCCAGACGCAGGAAGATCCAGTGGTCCAGCTCGCTGGAGAGGGTGTGGTCGGTGTTCATCGGCTTGCTCTTGCGCCAGACGGCGACGGGGGCGGCGGACTTGAAGCGGTCGCCGGACATCCACGAGACGAGCCAGCCGGAGGCGTCCGCCGCCGCGGCCGCGTCCAGGCGGGGCAGGAACACCGCCAGGGTGTCGTCGCCTTCGGCGAACGAATGGCCCAGGTAGGCGCTCGGGCCCGTGGCGTCGTCGCGGTAGCGCACCTCGCCGTCGCGGAAGTGCAGCATCAGGTATTCGTTGTCCACGACCTGGACGCCCAGGTAGCGGGTCGCGCCGGCCGACAGGCAGGCCAGCAGGCTCAGAGCCGAGAGGAGGAGACGTTTCATATCGTTTCTTTAAGCAGGTATTCGATCACTTTCTTCTGCGGGTCGAAGGGCTTGAGGTCGTCCAGGTGCATCGCCTGGACGGCGGTCTGCACCAGCGTGGCTTCGTCGGCGTCCGCCCCGAGGAAGTGGCGGCCGGCCTCCAGCAGCACGCGGCGCGGCACCAGGCCGATGATCTCCGTGCCCGTGACGCGCAGCCCGCGCGCCGCGGCGGCCCGGCAGACGGTCTCATAGGCCACGTGCAGGGGCGTGGCATCGATGTCGGTGACGTTCATCGACACCTGGGCGATGCCATACTCTTCGATGTACCAGCCGATGGCCTTGCAGCCCTTGAGCAGGCCGGGGATCCAGCGGCCGTCGGGGCCCTTGCGGCCCTTCTGCCGCACGTCGCAGGCGATTTCGGTGGCCAGCTCCGCGGAAGTGGTATTGAGGTTGAAATTGACGGCGATCAGGAAGTTGCGCGCGCCGACGTTGGAGGCGCCGCTGCGGGCGGCCCGCTCGTCCCAGCCGCCGCAGAAGTCCGGCCGCTTGTCGGGATCGGCCATCCGGGCCTGCAGGCCCTCGTATTCGCCGATCCGGCACACCGCGAGGTTCTGCCGCTCCGGCCGGAAGGCGGCCGCCTCGTAGCAGAAACAGGGGATGCCCAGCTCCCGGAACATCCGCTCCGCGAGCCCGCGCGCCATGGCGGCGCACTCGGCGAGCGTGATCCCGGACACGGGGACCAGCGGCAGCACGTCGACCGCGCCCGTACGCGGGTGCGTGCCGTGGTGCAGGCGCATGTCGATGCGCTCCTGCGCGGTCGCGCTGCCGCGGAACGCGGCCTCCACGACCGCCTCCGGCGCGCCGGCGAACGTCACGACGGTGCGGTTGGCGGCCTCGCCCCGGTCCACGTGCAGCACCTGCACGCCGGGGACGGAGCCGATGGAGGAAACGATGGCGTCGATCACGGCCGGGTCACGGCCTTCGCTGTAGTTGGGGACACATTCGATGATGCGGTTCATGGACAGATCGGGTTGTGTCCTCAAATATACCAATTTTTTCGTATCTTCGGGGTCATTATGACCACAGGAAAACACTTTCTCGCCTGCCTCCTGCTGCTCGCGGTCCCCGTCTGCCGCAGCGAGGCGCAGGAATTCCCCGCGTCCGACAGCCGCATCACCTGGGTGGGCCGCACCGCCGCCCGGGGCGCCGACGTCTCCTTCGACTGGAGCGGCGTCTACGCCCTCGTCCGCTTCCATGGCGACACGCTCAAGCTGCGCGCTTCCGACACCGGCAAGGACTATTTCAACGTCTGGTACGACCGCGATGCGATGACCGCCCTCCCCGATGCCACCTTCTGCCTGAGCAGCAAGGACACCACCCTCACGCTCTTCGCCGGCGCGCCCGGCGAGCACCGCCTGATCGTGCAGAAGCGCACGGAGGGCGAGCAGGGCTGCGCCACGTTCCACGCCTTCTGCGCCGACTCGCTCGGGCAGGCGCGTCCCGTGCGCGGGCGCGTGATTGAATTTGTCGGAGACTCCTACACCTGTGGCTACGGCACGCTGAGCGACAGCGCCCGCGACCCCTTCACCCCCGAGACGGAAGACTGCAACCGCACCTACGCGGCCGTCATCGCGCGCCATTTCGGCGCCGACTTCTGGCTCGTGGCGCATTCCGGGATGGGCATCGCACGCAACTACGGCGACATGCTTCCCGGCTATTACATGCCGGACCGCTACCTGCAGACCTTCGACGAGCGGAAGCAGCCCGCCTGGGCGGCGGACAAATACGGCGTCAAGCCGGCCCTGACGGTCATCTACCTGGCCACCAACGACGCCTCCAGCCGCAAGCAGCCCACGCGCGAGGCGTTCGTGAACAACTACCTCACCCTCATCCGGCGCATCAAGGACAACTACGGCGAGGCGCATCCCGTGCTCTGCGTCGTGCCCAAGGGGCGCGACATCATGTTCGACTACATCAAGGCGGCGATGCTCGCCTGCCAGATGAGGAACGTCACCTATATGGTGCTGACCGGCAGCGTCCACGACAGCGCGGGCGAGCTCGGCGCCAGCTACCACCCCAACTGGCGGGGCCAACTCAAGAAGGCCTACGCCATCATTCCCTATGTCTCCACGCTGACCGGATGGCCGCTGGAGGACGAACCTTTGCGCTAGCCGATGAGACATTCCCTGTCGGCTTTCGCCGTCCTCGCGTCCGCACTCCTGTGCATCCTGGCCTTCGCCCGGTTCTGCCCGCCGCAGGACCCGGAGCGGGGGCTCCGGCGCGTCGACCTGGGGCCTTTGAAGGCCCGCACGGCCGACACGCTGGTCCTCCCGCCCATCCCGGCGCCGGCGCCCCTGCCGGAGCCCGCCGGGCCGGACACGAGCGCCCACCGCATCCTGTTCGTGGGCGATTCGATGGTGGAAGGACTGCGCTACCGTCTCTCGCAATACGCCGTGGCCAACGGGCACTCGATGCAGTGCGTGATCTGGTACAGCTCTTCGTCGAAGTACTGGGCCAAGTCCGACACGCTGAGCCATTTCATCGAGAAGTTCGACCCGACCTACATCTTCCTCTGCATCGGCGCCAACGAGCTGTTCGTCCGCAACCTGGACGAGCGCGACGCGGCGGTCGGCGAGGTCATCCGCGAGATCGGTGACCGCCCCTTCATCTGGATCGGTCCGCCCAACTGGAAGCCCGACACGGGCATCAACGACATCCTGCTGCGCCATTGCGGCAAGAAGCGTTATTATCCCAGCCTGCGGCTGAAATACGAGCGCGCCAAGGACGGCGCGCACCCGGTGCTGAAGTCCTACAACATGTGGGCGGACTCCGTCTCCACCTGGCTGCGCGACTCCTGTGCGCACCCCATCCGCTGGGACGTGCCGGCCAAGGACACCCCCAAGACGCACGGCGTGACCCTCCTCTCGCCGCCCAAAGACTGACGCCCGATGAACTTCCTCAGTATCAGCTTCTGGGCGGCATTCTGCGCCTTTTTCCTGCTCTATATCTTCATTAAGAAGTGGTCGCGCGTGGCGATGCTCCTCTGGGTGGTCGCCTTCGACCTGTTCTTCTTCTGGCAGGCCAACGGCTGGCTGATGTTGCTGCTGCCCGCCACCGCTGCCGTCAACTTCTTCCTGACCGAGCTGCTCCGCCACCCGGCGGGTGCCCCTTCGCGGTCGGACGGGAATTATTTTTCGGGCAAGTTTGCCGAAAAACCAATTCCCGCTCCGCCCTCCACAACGCCAACCCACAACACCCGCCGGGCGGGCTGGATCCTGGCGCTGACCGTGCTGCTGGACCTCGGCACGCTGGTGTTCTTCAAATACGGCGGCGCCTTCGACAGCGGCATCATCCTGCCCATCGGCATCTCGTTCTACACCTTCCAGGCGATCAGCTACTCCGTGGACGTCTACCGCGGCAAGTACGACGGCCACCCCGATTTCCTCGAATTCTGCTTCTACCTGTCCTTCTTCCCGCTCCTGCTCGCCGGACCGATCACGCGCGCCGGCCGCTTCCTGCCGCAGATCCGCCGCGCCGAGCCCGCCACGCGCCATGAACTGCGCCTGGGCCTCTGGCTCATCGTGTGCGGCCTGCTGAAGAAAGGCGTGCTGGCCGACTACCTGGCCGTCTACAACAACCTCGCGTTCGACTCCCCCGCCGCCTATTCCGGCTACGAGCTGCTGATGGCGGCGCTGGGCTACACGATGCAGATCTATCTTGATTTCTCGGGCTACAGCGACCTCTCCATCGGCATCGCCTCGCTGATGGGATTCCGCCTCGACGACAACTTCCGCTTCCCCTACCGCGCGCTCAACCTCACGGAGTTCTGGCGGCGCTGGCACATTTCCCTTTCGACCTGGTTCCGCGACTATGTCTACATCCCGCTGGGCGGCAACCGCAAGGGCGAGGCGCGCACCCTGCTCAACAACTTCCTGACGATGGTCGTGGCCGGCGTCTGGCACGGCTCCACCTGGATGTTCGTGCTCTGGGGCGCACTGCACGGCGCGGGCCTGGCGGTCCACAAGCTCTGCCGCGGCTGGCTCAAGAAGATCCCCGACAGCTGGCCGGTCAAGGCCGCCAGCTGGCTGCTGACGATGCTCTTCGTGATGGCGTGCTGGATCTTCTTCCGCGCCGGGAGCCTGCAGGACGTCGGGGAGATCTTCCGGCGGATCTTCACGGAATTCGACTTCGCCTACGCCGCGCCGTTCTGGGCCGCGCGCAGGCTCTGGTGCGTGGTGCTGGCCGTGGCAATGGCCGGCCTGCTGATACCGGAACGGACCTATAACCGCTTGCAGGCCATATTCGTACGGCTTCCGTGGATCGTCATTTTCGTCGTTTTCCTGCTGGCCGTCCAGCTGGTCATCCAGCTGCGCAGCGGCGACATCCAGCCGTTTATCTACTACCAGTTCTGACCGTCCGTCGCCGTCCGGCTGCGGAGCAGTTTTGGACGGAAACGGAAAATTCGTATATTTGGTCTATAAACTTACTGAAAAACAGAAACATTTAGTTTTTATGAAACACCACTTTATCCTGCCGGCCCTCGCGCTGGCCCTGGCGGCCGTCGCCTGCGGCCCCGTAACCAAAGTCGAAGTCGGTCCCTACACCGTCTCCACCATCGAAAAGAACGTCTGGCACATCCAGGACTACAACAAATCCAACCCGGCCGGAGAGACCTTCGACGCGGAAGGGAACAAGACGCATTTCAACAGCTGCTCCGATATCTATCTGCTTGTCGGCGAGAAAGAAGCGCTGGTCATCGACCTGTCCAACCCCATCGACTGGGCGGACAACGCCGCCGAGTCGCTCCGCTCCATCATCGCCGAGCGCGCGGCGGGCAAACCCGTGACCATCGCCTTCACCCACAACCACGGCGACCACACCGGCATGCTCCCCGCCTTCGTCGACGATCCGGACTACAAGTTCGCCCTGTCGGTCCAGGACTTCGGCACCCCGCAGTTCGAGGGCAAGTTCCCCGAGGACCGCAGCGAGTTCATCCAGGAGGGCTACACCTTTGACCTCGGCGGGCTGGAAGTCATCGCCATCATGGTTCCCGGCCACACGGACGGCTCGCTCGCCTACTATGTCAAAGGCCACGACCTGCTCTTCACGGGCGACGCGGTCGGCTCGGGCCACGGCGTGTGGATCTTCAACGGCGCCGGCTTCGAGAACTATGTCGCCGCCATCCCGCACCTGCTCCAGGCGCTCGACTTCCTCGGCGCCGACAAGGACCGCCTGCAGATCTACGGCGGCCACTACTGGCAGAAAGACTGGCTCGACCTCCCCAAGGGCCGCGAGCTGGGCTACGACTACCTGCTCGAGATGCAGGAGCTGTGCAACCGGATCGAGACCGGCACCGCCCAGAGCGAGCCGTCCAACCTCGGCCATCCGGTCCTCGACACCTACTTCCGCAACGGCAACGCCATCGTCGTCTGGAACGCCGCCCAGGCGGAAGCATACAGCAAACAATACCCGGAGAAATTCGTCTGCCGCGACGCCGGTGTCGTTTTCCACCAGATCGACGAGCACACCTGGGTCGGCAACGGCCACTACTGCTATAACGAATCCGTATACCTGCTCGAGGGCGAAGACCGCGCCCTGCTGATCGACGCGGGCGTCTATATGCCCACCCTCGACAAGGTCGTGGCCCGGCTCACCGACAAGCCCGTCACCCTGGCGCTCACCCACGGCCACGGCGACCACGTCGGCAGTGCGCCCCTCTTCCCGGAGGTCTGGCTCCATGCCGCCGACACCGCCCTCATGCGCTCCAACCTGCAGGGCTACCAGGGCGCGGTCAAACTCCTGTCCGACGGCGATGTCATCGACCTCGGCGGCCGCCAGGTCGAGGTGCTCTACACCCCGGGACACACCTCCGGCTCCATCACCTTCTTCGACAAGGCCAACCACTACGGCTTCAGCGGCGACGCCTTCGGTTCCAGCAACCTGCTGCTCTTCGCCGGCCCCTTCTCCGCGCTCGCCAAGACCTGCACCCGCACGATTGCCTACATGGAGAAGAACGGCATCGAGAAGCTCTACCCGGGCCATTACCACGGCGACAACCCCGAGACCCTGCAGCGCGTCAAGGACGAGCTCACGCTCGCCCGCGAGGTGCTCTCCGGCAAGCGCAAAGGCGAAGCCGGGGAGGCCAACGGCCTCAACCGCTACGTCCGCGACTTCGGCGTGACGATCCGCTACAACGAGCCCGACGCCCTGCGTTAAACCCTCTCCCCTAAGGCCCCGGCACACACCCCGGGGCCTTTTCTTTCCCGGCCCCGACGGGGATGAATGAAAAACGAAAGAGTTTGGCGCGCAGGCGCAAGGATATGCGCGCCCGCGTACGTAAATTTGGTTTCCGGAAACATAAGCTCATCCACATATGCACACAAAGACTCTCTGGCGCGCATTCTTCGCCGCCTTCGCCCTGCTCCTGGCCCTTCCGGCCACGGGACAGGAGAAAAAGACCTTCTGCAATCCGCTCGACCTGGTCGTTCCCGGCGAGCGCTCCTACCGGGGAGGCGAACCCGTCGTGATCACCTATCAGGACGACTACTACCTCTTCGTCTCGCACCGCAAGGGCTACTGGTACTCCCCCGACTTCAAGGACTGGACCTACGTGGACGCCCCGGATTATCCGGGCGGCGTCGTGTCCGTCGTGGAGAAGGACGGCGCCCTGATCGGCTGCTCGATGAACAACAAGAACGTCTACAAGGCCCTCGACCCGAAGAAAGGCGTCTGGGAGAAGGTCGGCACCTTCGACAGCGACCGCTACGGCGACGCCAACCTGTTCGTCGACGACGACGGCCGCCTCTATATGTACTACGGCTGGTCGCAGCTGATGCCCTTCAAGGTGGTCGAGCTCGACCCGACGACCTTCAAGGAGATCTCCGAGCCCAAAGTCCTCTTCTTCAGCGACTACCGCAGGCACGGCTTCGAGAAGCGCACCCGAGACGACGTGATCTACTCGATCTTCGGCGGCCGCCGCGACTATTTCGAGGAGGAATACCCCTGGATCGAAGGCCCGTGGATGACCAAGCACAACGGCAAATACTACCTCCAATACGCCGCCATCGGCCTTGAGCTCCTCTCCTACTCGCACGGCGTGTACGTGAGCGACAGCCCGACGGGCCCCTTCACCTACTCGCAGCACAACCCGCTGACCTTCAAGACCACGGGCTTCGCGGTGGGCGCCGGCCACGGCAGCACCTTCCACGACAAGAACGGCCAGCTCTGGACCATCTGCATGATCCCGTCCAGCTACGGCGGCGCGGGCCGCGGCTCCGAGCTCGCCATCTTCCCGACGGCGGTCGACGCCGAGGGCGTGATGCATTCCAACGAAGAATTCGGCGACTATCCGCAGTTCTGGCCGGGCACCCGCACCGACGCCGTGGACAACAACTGGACCGGCTGGAAACTCCTTTCCCTCAAGAAGAAAGCTACCGCCTCCTCCACCGCCGAGGGCTTCGCCACGGCCAATGCCGTGGACGAGAACTTCCTGACCAACTGGGCGGCCGAGACCGGCGAACCCGGCGAATGGTTCCAGATCGACCTCGGCAAGGTCGCCGACATCTATGCCATTCAGTGCAACTGGGACCACATCGGCGCGCAGATGCCGGCCCGCCAGGGCTTCGGCGGCCCCGCGCCCGCCAACCCGGAATTCTACCAGTGCTTCAGCGTGGAAGTGTCGCTGGACGGCCAGAAATGGACCAAGGTCATCGACAAACCCGACAATAAGCTCGACCTTCACCACGACTACACCGAGCTCGCCAAGCCCGCCCAAGGCCGTTTCGTGAAGGTCACCAACACCCGCCAGTGCCACGACGGCGCCAAGTTCAGCATCAAGGACCTGCGCGTGTTCGGCAACCCGGCCTCCGCCGGCTCCGTCAAGGTCGCGGACGTCAAGGTCGTCCGCAACCCGGAGGACCGCCGCGAGGCCGAACTCCTCTGGGAGCCCGTCCCGGGCGCCGACGGCTACATCATCCGCTACGGCATCGAGCCGGGCAAGCTCTACAACAGCTACATCGTCTACGACGCCAACTCCTTCAAGCTCCACAGCCTCAACACCGAGTCTGAATACACCTTCGAGGTCGAGTCCTTCGACTCCGGCCTGGACTTCTTCCGCCAGCGCAGCGAAGAGATCGACGGCACCGGCGGCGAAGTTGAGATCAACAAGCGCGTCCCCGGCCGCCCCGCTTTCAGCTACGGCGGCAACGACCAGACCAAGCGCGTGATGATCAAGGAAGGCCAGGACCGCTACGTCTTCGACGGCATCGACCCGGGCTTCTGGACCATCAGCCACAGCTACGGCCCCGTCCTCTGGTCGGGTGAGCTGACCGAAGCCGACCTCGTCGGCGAAGGCGAACCGGGCATCGAGGCCAAGCTGACCGAGATGGGCACCGGCACCCAGGTCACCGCCGAGATGTGGATGAAGGTCGAGCGCGGCGCCGGGGCCGGCCGCGTCGTCCTCGAGATCCGGCGCCAGCCCCGCCGCGGCGGCTGGCAGTGGGGCGGCGGCATGGGCGCCCCGCAGATGGGCGGCGTGGCCTCGCCGGTCGTGCATCCCGACAACACCGTCACCTTCAACTACCAGGACGCCAAGGCCAAGTCCGTCAAGGTCAAGACCCAGTTCGCCGGCGACCAGGAGATGACCCGGGGCGAGAACGGCGTCTGGACCGTCACCCTCGGTCCCGTGGTCCCGGATATGTATCCCTACAGCTTCGACGTGGACGGCGTGCAGGTGATGGACCCGCAGAACCCCGACTGGTTCCCCAACGAGACCTTCAAGAACAGCATCCTGGACGTCCGCGGCAGCGGTGAGCCCCTGCTCCACGCCCTCAAGGACGTGCCGCACGGCAGCGTGGACTATGTCAACTACTGGTCCGGGAGCCTCGGCGTGTTCGCCAACGCCATCGTCTATACCCCGCCGCAGTACGACAAGGACAAGAAGAAGAAATATCCCGTCTTCTACCTCATCAGCGGCACCACCGACACCGAGGAAGTGTACTTCAAGGTCGGCCGGATGAACCTCATCCTCGACAACCTCCTCGCGGAGGGCAAGGCCAAGGAGATGATCATCGTCCTCCCCTACGGCAACCCGTCCAAGTACTACCCGGCGGGCCGCGCCCCGCGCATGGGCGACCTCTTCACCAAGGACCTCATCAATGACCTGATGCCCTTCGTGGAGAAGAACTACCGCACCCTCAACGACCGCGACCACCGCGCCATCGGCGGCTTCTCCCGCGGCGGCAACCAGGGCCTCGCAGCAGGCCTGACCAACCTCGACAAATTCTCCTGGCTGTGCTCCTACAGCTCCTTCACCAGCACCGTCCTGCCGGGCGGCGTCTATGACGACCCGGACATCAACGACAAGATCCACCTCTTCTGGCTGGGCGTCGGCACGGACGATTTCCTCTACGGCAACGCCAAGGACTATATGGACTTCCTTGACAGCAAGGGCATCGACAACGTCAAGGTGTTCACCGACGACAAGTTCGGCCACACCTGGATGAACGCCAAGTACTGGCTCGACGAGTCCCTCCCGCTCCTCTTCCAGGAAAAGCTGCCGGAGTTCCCCAAGACCCAGGCGCCGGAGGCCGGCAAAGACCAGCAGCTCGACGGGCGCGTCATGGCCCGCCTCTTCCCTGCCGGCGTCGTGTCGCCCGAATACAACGCCGACGGCTCCGTGACCTTCCGCTGCCAGGCGGCGGACGCCAAGAAGGTCGAGCTGGACTGCCAGATGTTCCCGCAAGCCGTTCCGATGACGAAGGGCGAGCGCGGCGTCTGGAGCGTCACCGTGACGCCGGGCAAGCCGGACATCTATCCCTACGCCTTCGTGATCGACGGGACCAAGATCGCCGACCCCAACAACATGTTCATCTTCCCCAACGAAGGGTTCAAATACTCCCTCGCCGACGTGCGCGGTCCGGAACCGTCCGTCCAGGACATCCAGGACGTGCCGCACGGCAAGGTCTCGTACCGTTTCTACCACTCCAACACCTGCGGCATCGACCGTCCGCTGACCGTCTACACGCCGGCCGGCTATGACCCCGCGGGCAGCGAGCGCCTGCCGGTCCTCTACCTCATCCACGGCATGACCGACACCTACGAGACCTGGTTCAAGGTGGGCAACGTCAACAATATCCTCGACAACCTGATCGCCGCCGGCAAGGCCAAACGGATGATCGTGGTGATGCCCTACGCCAACCCGTACATCGAGATGATGCGCCAGGGCCTCGCCGACCGCTATGACGCCATGGACACCGACCGCGTGGCCGCGGAAATCATCAACGACGTCAAGCCCTTCATCGAGGCCAACTACAAGGTCAAGACCTCCGCGCGCGACCGCGCCGTCGCCGGCTTCTCGCTCGGCGGCCGCCAGGCGCTCGCCACCGGCCTGGGCCATCCGGAGGTGTTCCAGTCGGTCTGCGCCATGGCACCGGCCATCTTCGGCACCGAATACGAGAACAACTTCGCCAACGGCACCTATGTCCCCGTCAAGACCCTCAACAAGAGCTACAGGCTCATCTGGCTGGGCACCGGCACCTCCGACTTCCTGATCGAGCCGTCGCGCGGCCTGGACGCCTTCCTGACGGAGAACGGCGTCAGGCACACCTTCTACACCCCCGACGGAGGCCACACCTGGATGAACTGCCGCGACTACCTGACCCGCATCGCCCAGCTCCTCTTCAAATAAGCAGAAACCAATCCGACCATAGTAATGAAGAAAATCCTTCTGATCCTTTCCTCCCTCGTCCTGCTGGCCGCCTGCGGCCCCAAGCAGACCTACGAGTATCCCTTCCAGAATCCCGACCTGTCCATCGACGCGCGCATCGACAACCTGATGTCGCTGCTCACCCTCCAGGACAAGGTCGGCCTGATGATGAACAAGAACGTGTCCATCGACCGGCTCGGCATCCCCTCCTACAACTGGTGGAGCGAGGCCTGCCACGGCGTGCGCCAGGACGGCTACACCGTCTATCCGCAGCCGATCGGCATGGCCGCCGCCTTCAACCCGCAGCAGATGTACGACGTCTTCTCGCAGGTGTCCGACGAGGCCCGCGCCAACTGGAACCGCTCCGCGCACGACATCTTCAACGTGCCGATGGGCGTGACCTACTACCCCGGCAACCCGGAGCTGTCGTTCTGGTGCCCCAACATCAACATCTTCCGCGACCCGCGCTGGGGACGCGGCCAGGAGACCTGCGGCGAGGACCCCTACCTCACCGGCGTCCTGGGCCTGCAGACCGTCCTCGGCATGCAGGGCAACGACAAGCATTATTATAAGACGCACGCCTGCGCGAAGCACTATGCCGTGCACAGCGGTCCAGAGCCGCTGCGCCACACCTACGACGCCCGCGTGTCGCAGCGCGACCTCTGGGAGACCTACCTCCCCGCGTTCAAGAAACTGGTGGTCGAAGGCGACGTGCGCGAAGTGATGAGCGCCTACAACCGCTACGAGGGCGTGCCCTGCAGCTCCAACGACCGCCTGCTCAACGACATCCTGCGCGGTAAATGGGGCTTCGACGCCATCGTGGTCACCGACTGCGACGCCATCAACAACTACTACACGCCGGGCCAGCACATGACCCAGCCCGACGCCCTGAGCGCCGCCGTGGAGGTGGCCCTGAAGGGCGCCGACCTGGAGTGCGGCAAGGTGATGATCGCCCTGATCGAAGGCCTGCAGGAAGGCCTCGTCAAGGAAGAAGACCTCGACGTGCACCTGCGCCGCATCCTGCGCGGCCGCTTCGAGCTGGGCATGTTCGACCCGGCCGACCGCCTGCCCTGGGCCAAGCTCGGCGAGGACGTGATCAGCAGCGAGGAGCATGACGCGCTGGCCACCCAGGCCGCGCGCGAGTCGATGGTCCTCCTCAAGAACGAGGGCGGCATCCTGCCGCTCTCCAAGGACGTCAAGCGCCTGCTCGTGGTCGGTCCCAACGCCGACGACGTGGAGCTCCTCAACGGCAACTACGGCGGCACGCCGACCGACAACCACAAGCACTCCCTGCTCGAGGGCATCCGCAACGCCGTGCCCGGCGCCGAGGTCCTCTACGCCAAGGGCTGCGAGCTCAACGACGACTACAACACGGTCTACCACCTGCCCGACTTCAACGAGGGCAAGGGCGTGTTCGTGGAATTCTACGACAACAACGAGCTGAAGGGCCAGCCGAAGGTGAGCGACTACTACAAGGAGCTCAACTTCAGCACCTTCGGCGCCTACGGTTTCGCCGAAGGCATCCCGACCGACAAGATCTCCGTCCGCATCAAGGGCCGTTTCGTGCCCGACTTCACCGGCGCGCTGAGCTACACCGTCTCCTCCGACAACGGCTACGTCCTCAAGGTCAACGGCCGCGTGGTGGAGAACGCCAAGCCCGGCATGGGCGGCCGCGGATTCGGCTTCGGCCGCCGCGGCGTCGCCTACAAGACCTTCGACGTCAAGGCCGGCAAGCCGGTCGACGTCGAGATCGAATACCGCCGCGGCGCGGGCCCGTTCGCGATGCTGCGCGCCGACTTCTGCGAGCGCCAGTATGCGGACTTCGCCGCTGAGAAGCAGCTCGCGCAGGACGTCGACGCCATCATCGTGATCGGCGGCATCTCCGCCCAGATGGAAGGCGAAGGCGGCGACAAGGCCGACATCGAGCTGCCGGGCGTCCAGCAGCGCCTGCTCCGCGCGATGCGCGAAACGGGCAAGCCGGTCGTGTTCGTCAACTGCTCCGGCTCCGCGATGGGCTTCGCCAGCGTGGAGGAGCAGTATGACGCCCTCCTGCAGGCCTGGTACGCGGGCCAGGGCGGCGCCAAGGCCCTTGCCGACGTGCTCTTCGGCGACTTCAACCCTTCCGGCAAGCTCCCCGTCACCTTCTACGCCTCCACCGCCGACCTCCCGGACTTCCTGGACTACAGCATGGAGAACCGCACCTACCGCTACTTCCGCGGCGAGCCGCTCTACGCCTTCGGCTACGGCCTGAGCTACACCAGCTACAGCTACGGCCAGGGCAAGCTCAGCAAGTCCTCGATGAAGAAGAACGGCAAGGTCACCGTCACCTTCCCGGTCACGAACACCGGCTCCGTGGCCGGCAGCGAGATCGCCCAGGTCTACGTCCAGGCCCTCGACAACCCGGATGCGCCGATCAAGTCCCTGCAGGGCTTCGACAAGGTGCAGCTCGCCCCGGGCGCCACGAAGAAGGTCTCCGTCACCCTCGACGGCGAAGCCTTCTCCTTCTACGACGAGGCCGTGGACGGCCTGTCCGTCCGCCCCGGCAAATACCGCATCCTCTACGGCAGTTCCTCGCGTGAGCAGGACCTGCAGGCCCTGGACTTCCAGGTCCTCTAGCGTATCTGATACATAACACTAAAAAGGAGAAGCCCCGGTCAATACTGACCGGGGCTTCTTTCGTGAAATATGTTAACAAAATTTACCAACTAACCTTGTCAAGGTCTGATCGGATTGCCCTGCTCGGAAGCTTCCTTGTCCTGGGCATCCAGCTTGAAGAGCATGAACTGGCTGTTCTCGCGGGTGTAAGGAGTCCAGCCGATGCCCGGATCGCCGGTCTTGGCGAAGTTGGTCCAGGCGGTCAGCATCTTCTCGGAGAGATCCCAGTCGCCCTGGGTCCAGGGACGCCAGCAATGCTGCAGGGACTTGAACACGAACCAGAGGTCGGAGGAGTGG
This sequence comes from Bacteroidales bacterium WCE2004, assembly GCA_900167895.1. Taxonomy (NCBI): domain Bacteria; kingdom Pseudomonadati; phylum Bacteroidota; class Bacteroidia; order Bacteroidales; species Bacteroidales bacterium WCE2004. The sequence continues at coordinate 293,270 of FUZR01000001.1, forward strand.
AAAGCGCCCGAGAGGACGTTGGGACGGCCGTCGGTCGGCAGCGGGCGGGCGAATTCATAGGCCCAGGCCTTGGCGCCCTTCTCCTCGCGGTTGAGGCAGAAAGCGGCGATGCCGCCGGCCATGTCGCCCATGTCGTTGAGCGTGTAGCCGATCATATAAGGCACATCGGCGAGCGAGCCGTCCTTGGCGGCCGCGTCGAAGCTCTCCTTGGACACATAACCGTCCACGATGGGCATCGCGGTCAGGAAGGCGTATTTGCCGCTTGCGGCGTTGTAGATATTGCCGAGGCTGTAGATCATCTCGGTGGAGGCGGCGCGCATCTTCTTGAGGTCGGTCAGGCCGGCCCAGTCCATGACTTCCTTGGTCTGCTGCTCGGACTCCTCGAGGGACATCTGGCGGAACATGCCGCGCATGCCACCCATGCGGCCGGCAGGAGCGGCGCCGGCGGGAGCGGGCGTCGGGACGGTCAGGCCGCCGCCGGACATGATGATGGCCTTGTTGAACAGGCCGCGGGCCAGCGGCGACTCGCACAGCGTCTTGACGCTGCCGGCACCGGCGCTCTGGCCGAAGATCATCACGTTGTCAGGATCGCCGCCGAACTGGGCGATATTCTTCTTGATCCACTTCAGGGCCTCGATCTGGTCGAGGATACCATAGTTGCCGGACACGCCGTGCGGGCTCTCAGCGGAGAGCTCGGGATGGGTCAGGAAGCCGAAGACGCCGAGACGGTAGTTGATCGACACGATCACCACATCCTTGGCACCCCACTCCTGGGCGTCGAACTCAGGCTCGGAACCCCAGCCTTCGCGATAGCCGCCGCCATGGATCCAGAGCGCCACGGGAAGCTTCTTGCCGGTCTGGCCGGAAGCCTTGGTCCAGACGTTCAGATAGAGGCAGTCCTCGCTGTACGGAGACTCGTCGCCATAGCCCCACTCGGTCGTGTATCCGCCGGGATAATGGACGGACTGATAGCCCGGATGGCCGAACTTGTCGCAGAGCTTCACGCCCTGCCAGGGCACGACCGGCTGCGGCTCCTTCCAACGGAGATCGCCGATGGGCGGCGCTGCATACGGGATTCCACGATAGACAATGACGCCGGGGATGTCGGACGCCACACCTTGCACCTGGCCCCCTTCGATGGTAAGGACCGGCGTGCTCACGTTCTGGCTGCACCCGAACAGGGCGAGCACAGAAAGAAGAAGAACAAGATTCCTTTTCATATGCGGTTAGAAAAATAGTAAACGTCATACCGACGGGCAGTAACAAAGTTACCGCATCGCTGCCTGGAATGCTTGCAGGAAAAGACCAAAAAGATACAAAATTGCGTATCTTTATACCGCAAAAAGACCATAATCTTTACGATGCAGAAGAACTACAGGCTGGATCTGCGCCACCGGCTTGCGCTCGGGATCGACCGCGCGCTGCAGCGGGACGTCCGGCGGGAGCACCCGCTGGAGCAGCTTTTCTGGGAGTGCACGCTGCGCTGCAACCTCGCCTGCCGCCACTGCGGAAGCGACTGCAAGATCGCGTCCGGGACGCCCGACATGCCGGTCGAAGACTTCCTGCGCGTGCTGGACAGCATCAACCGCCGCTGCGCGCCGCACTCCGTGTTCGTGGTCGTGACGGGCGGCGAGCCGCTGATGCGCCCCGACCTGGAGGCCTGCGGCCGCGCCATCCACGACAGGGGTTTCGCCTGGGGCATGGTCACCAACGGTTTCGCCCTGACGGAGGAGCGCCTGGACCGCCTCGTCGCGAGCGGCCTGGGCAGCGCGACCGTGAGCCTGGACGGGCTCCAGGAGGCCCACGACTGGATGCGCGGCCGTTCCGGCAGCTTCGAGCGCGCCTCCGCCGCAATCCGGCTGCTCGCCGCCCGGCCGGACATCGTCTTCGACGTCGTGACCTGCGTCAACCGCCGCAATTATCCCGAACTCCCCCGCCTCAAGGAGGCGCTCGTCAGCTGGGGCGTGCGCAGTTGGCGCCTGTTCACCGTCGTCCCGATGGGACGCGCCGCCGGCGACCCCGAGCTGCAGCTGCCGCCGGACCAGTTCCGCGGCCTGCTCGACTTCATCAAGGCCACGCGCAAGGAAGGCCGCATCCACGCCTCCTATGGCTGCGAGGGCTTCCTGGGCAACTACGAAGGCGAGGTACGGGACCATTTCTTCCATTGCGAGGCGGGCGTCACCGCCGCCTCCATCCTCGCGGACGGCTCCATCTCCGCCTGCGCCAGCATCCGGTCCGACTACCACCAGGGCAACATCTACCGGGGCGACGACCTGATGGAGGTCTGGGAGCACGGCTTCCTCCCCTACCGCGACCGCGAATGGATGCGCACGGACGAGTGTGCGGAATGCCGCTATTTCCGCTACTGCCAGGGCGGCGGCATGCACCTGCGCGACCGGGACGGGAAGCTGCTGTTTTGCCATCTGAAAAGAATTGCGTAACTTTGCACCATGAAGAAACCCTTCAGATACCTTCTCGCAGGCGTGCTCACCCTGCTCGGATTCTCTTCCTGCTCCGCCCTCCGCGAGGCACGGGAGGCCCGTGCGGCGCGCGAACGCGAGGCTTGGGAGCAGCAGCAGCGCGAGCTCGTGGAGCAGACGCTCCGGGAGATGCTCGAGCGCGACGCACAGGCCGCCAGAGACACCGTGTCGCAGATCGAGCGCGTCAAGCTCCTCTACGGCGTTCCCAACGTCCCCTACCGCGAGATCAAAGAAAAATAAGGTGGAGCGATCTGTCGCCCGCAAGGGAGGAAAGTCCGGACAGGACAGGGCATCCCGCTGCGGAAAGCGCAGGTGGGGGTAACCTCACGCCAGCCGTAACAGAAAATGACCGCCATCCTCGGATGGTAAGGGTGAAAACGCGGGGTAAGAGCCCACGACGCACGGCAGCGATGTCGTGTGGGTACGGCACCGGGACCTGCAAGACCAAATATACTGGCAGACGAGGACGGCCCGTCCGATGCCAGGGGGTAGGTTGCGAAGATAAATGACAGAGAATCAGTGAACAGAAACCGGCTTACGGCTCCACCTTTTCTTTTTTAAGCCGCCGCACCCTGCGGCGAAGATTCTTCTCGGCAGCGCGGACTTTGCCGCGCGAACGGTTCAGGAAAGCCGAAAAATTCCGCTCCCGGTCACTCTCTTTCTTGATGGAGATCCGCTCGACAAGGTCCTCCAGCTCGGTGCGCAGGCCCGGGAAACGGAGCCGGATGCGCGCGGCGAGGTACTTGAAATACGGCACCTTGTGGCGGTCGCGCTTGTCGGCGTACATCTCCTCGAAGCTGATCATGATGCCCGTGTCGTAGCAGTCGAAGAACTCGTCGTTGATGCCCGTGCCGAGCATCTTCATCGTCGGCGAGGCGTTCATGTAGCTGTTGACCAGCGGCGGGATGTTGAAGCCCAGCTTGCGTACCGCGTCCTTGAGGTTGCGGTAGTCAGCCTTGTAGTCCTCGTCGTGCAGGACAAGGTCGAGCAGGCGCCCGTCCGACTCCACGGGCACGGGGCGCTTGGGGCGCGCCAGCTCGTCGGGATCCGGGAAATGCTTCCACAGGAAATGCTGGATCAGTTCGCGGCAGGTCTTGTCGTAGCTCGGATAGATGGTCATCTTGCCCAGGAAATACAGGATGCCGGGATGTCCCAGGATCACGGCGGCGATGCCGTCCCAGAGGTTGTCCAGGGCAAAAATCGCCTTGGCGCCCGCCTTGGAGCTCTGGTATTCCGGAGCCACGAACGAGCGGCCCAGCTCCATCACGTGCGGGAGGTAGTCCTGGATGAACTGCTCCGAGTAGTGGAACATGTGGGAGGAGGTGATGTGCGGCTGGCCGTCCTCCTGGAGCTGGATGTCGGGGCCCAGGATATAGCGGTAGCCGCCCAGGATGGCGTTCGCCTCGGGATCCCAGATGATCAGCTGCTTGTAGGGATGGGCGGGGTCGGTGTCGAACTCGTCCAGGTCGACGGCCTGGCCCGTGCCGCCGCCGCTGTCGCGGAAGGCGATCTCACGCAGGCGGCCGATCTCCTGCAGCACGTTGGGGGCGTCGTTGCAGTCGATCACATAGATCTCGTTGTCGGACTTGTTGGTGTCGCACAACTTCTTGTCGGGCGTAAGCTCGGCCAGGAGCAGTTCCCGGCTGACCGGATCAATAATCTTTTCGTCCATCTCGGATTAGAGTTGATAAACCTTTTCGCGCACCCATGCGGCCCATTCCGCCGGTTTGCGGGATTTGTCGAAGGAGGCAGCCGGGATCGGCTGGCCGAAAATCACCCGGAAGGTCTTGTGCTGCGCGTGGTAGAACGCGTCGGGCAGGAAGAGCATCGGGATGTTGAACTTGAGTTTCAAGAACTTGCGGAAGAACCAGTCGGCGCGGTAGAAGCGCCCCGGGTTGCGGCCCACGAAGTGGACCGGCACCACGGCGCGGTCCGTCTCCACGCTCTTGGTGATGAAGGTCTTGGTCCACGGCAGGTCCTGGATCCTGCCTTTCACCCGGCGCGAAGCGCTGCCCGAGGGGAACATCAGCAGGTGGTTGTCCGAGCGGTAGGCCTCGTCGATCATCTGCGGGAGGTTGCGCGCCTGGCTGCCGACCTTGTTGATCGGCACGCAGAGCGGCGCAATGGGCTTGATGTAGAGCAGGAAGTCGTTGACCAGCATCTTCATCGGCCCGAAATTGCGCGTGATCAGCGAGCAGAGCGCGATGCCGTCCACGGCGCCCAGCGGGTGGTTGGAGGCGAAGCAGTAGCGCGTGCCGTCCACCGGAACGTTCTCCAGGCCCTCCACCTCGATCTTGATGTCCATGCGCTCGAGCAGGTCGTCGCAGAAATCCGCGCCGTCCGACTGCATCTTCAGCATCTCGTTCATCCAGTCCTGGTGGATGAAACGCTTGAAGAAGGCGACGACCGGTTTCGCCACCTTGCCCTTGCCGAACTTGGCGGAGATGATCTTCTCGATGTCGAGGAAACGGTCCTGGTTATCAGCGGTCATAAGTACACTTGGTCTTGTCAAAGACAAATATAGGAAAAATCAGTGAATCTGCTCCCCTGTCAGGTCATAGTCGTCGGCGGCTACGATCCGCACCCGGATCATGTCACCGACGCGCAGGGCGGGATCAGGATGCGGCAGCAGGATCTCGCCGTCCACCTCGGGACTCTCGAACTCGCTGCGGCACACGGCGTTGCCGTCCACGAAGCCGTCCACCATCACGCGCACTTCCGTTCCCACGCGGGCACGGTTGCACTCGAGGGAAATCTCGCGCTGGAGCGACATCAGGCGGTCCAGCCGTTCGCGTTTGACGTCCTCCGGGACGTCGTCTTTGAGGTGCTCCGCCCCCCAGGTCCCCTCCTCCTCGGAATAGGTGAAGGCGCCCAGGCGCTCGAAGCGTGCCTCGCGCACGAATTCGAGGAGCTCCTCGAACTCCGCCTCCGTCTCGCCGGGATGGCCCACGATCATCGTCGTGCGCAGCGCCACGCCGGGCACCTCCGCGCGCAGGCGCCCAATGAGCGCGCGCGTCCAGGCGCCGTCCACGTGGCGGTGCATCCGCTCCAGCATCCCGTCCGCGATGTGCTGGAGCGGGATGTCCAGGTAGCGGCAGACCTTGGGGTTGCCGGCCATCGCGGTCAGCACGTCCTCCGGGAAATCGGCCGGGTAGGAATAGTGGATGCGGATCCACTCGACGCCGGGCACGGCGGACAAGCGCTCCAGCAACTCGCCGAGCGCGCGGCGCCTGTAGAGGTCGAGCCCGTAGTAGGTCGTGTCCTGCGCGATCAGGATCAGCTCCTTGACGCCGCGCGCGGCCAGGGACTCCGCCTCCGCGACCAGGTCCTCCATCGGCACGGAGCGGTGTGCGCCGCGGATGAAGGGGATGGCGCAGTAGGAGCAGCGCCGGTCGCAGCCTTCGGAAATCTTGAGATAGGCGTAGCCCAGCGGCTGCGACTGGTAGCGCTCCGTCATGCGGCCCGGCTCCACGCCCAGGTGCCGCAGCACGGGCGCAAGGTCGCGGGCGCCGAACCAGGCGTCCACCTCGGGGATCTCCTTCGGCAGTTCGTCCATATAACGCTGCGAAAGGCAGCCGAACACGGCCACTTCCCCGGCCCTTCCCTGCTTCTTCTCCTCCACGGCCGCCAGGATGGCCTCGACCGACTCTTCCTTGGCGTCGCCGATGAACCCGCAGGTATTGACCAGCAGGATGTCGACGGGCTGGTCGTCCTCCACAATGGCGAAAGCATCTGCAGGCAGGCTGGCCAGCAGATGCTCCGTGTCTACGGTGTTCTTCGAACAGCCGAGGGTGACGACCCTAAGCTTCTTTCGCGGCGTCATCGTTCTGCTCCTCCTCCTTTACAAAGTCCAGGGAGGCATACTTGACGATCTGGCTGTACCAGTCCACCACCTTGCGCATGTGGGACACGTAGAAACGGTCCGCGTCGTAGTTGGGGATCGCCTTGCTGAAGAGGGCCACGAGCTCCTTGTCGGAAGCCTTGGCGGAAGGCGCCTCGGCGTCGCCGAGCGCAGCCTTGATGGCCAGGAACACCTCGTCGAGCTTCTTCTCGCCCTCGCTGGTGTAGATGGCGATGTCGGCCAGGCTGGAGATGCGGTTGGAGCCGGTGAAGACCTTGCGCTGCTTGGTCTCCAGACTCTCCGCGATGGCGCCGTTGCGGGCCTGGGCTACATATTGATAGAGGCCGTGCTGGCCCGAGACGGACAGGATCCGTGCTAAATCAGTTTGCATATCAGTTGTCGGATTAAAAGTTGTAGTTCTTCTTTGGTGCCGCCGTTGTCCACGACGAAATCGATCCGGGCGGGATCGAAAGACTGCAGGGCGTCCCGCTCCGCGGCCTTGGGGTTGCGGCGGACGCGCACCTCATAAGGCGCGTCCACCAGCACGACGGTGTCGTAGAGGCCGTCGAACCGGGGCTTGTCCAGCGCGATGGCGGATTCCACAAACACGAGCGGGGCCTTCTGCGCCGCCTTCCAGGCCTTCAGGTCCTCCACCACATAGGGATAGACCATTTCCTCCAGGGTCCGGAGCTTGTCCGGATCGGAGAAGACCATGCCGATCTGCGACCAGGGCAGCGAAAGCCGCTCCTCGATGCTGCATTTCAGGCCGGGGACGACCGAATAGAGCATCTTGGTGCGCGCGTCGCACTCATAGACCGGGAAATCCAGCGACGCCAGATAGCGGCACGCTTCGCTTTTCCCGCTCCCGATGGGGCCTGTGACGAGGATCGTTCGCATCGCTTGGCTACTCGGCGGTTTGCAGGAGGCAGTCGAACACCTCCGGGGTGAGCGTATATTCGATCACGTTGGAGGAAAGGCCCTCGCAGCGCGCCATGCAGCGGCCGCTCCGCGAATTCACGAAATCCTGGTAGTCGATGTAGAAGCGCGTCTGCACGGAGGGGTCCGCGGTCGTCGGGAAGACGCAGCGGAACACAGCCGTGGCCGTAGACGGGAGGATCGCCAGGTTCACGCGGGGCGGGACGTTGCGCGTCTCGAGCTTGACTTCCGCGCGGATCTCGACATAGCGCGAGACTTCCATCGAATAGACGCATTCCTCCTGCGAGAGCCGCACGCCGCTGGGCGCTTCGAGCCGGATCTTGCCGTGGACGCTGCTGCGCACGTCATAGAGATCCAGCGGCTTCGTGGAGACGGAAGTCACGTTCTCCAGCCGCGAGGGTTCGCCGTAGACGAATACCGTGTCCGGCTGCACCGTCATCGGCCGGGTGGCCATGTACTGCGGCAGGAAATTGACGGAAAGCATCGGGCGCACCGGCACTTTCTTGTAGGTCTCCTGCGCAAAGACGAACTCGAGGTCCTCGGAAATGAAGCCCTCCACCGTCACGCCGTCCCCGAAAAGCTGGGAAGCGTAGCGGAAGAGCGCTGAATTGGGGAGGGAGAACCGGTCGCCGCCCAGGTAGCGGAAATCGGACGCGGCGATGTTCACCTGTCCGGCCCGCTTGCGGGCGCGCCCCAGCATGATGTGCTGGAACCCGGTGGCGGATACCTGCGCGGTGGCTGTCGCCTCCGACTTGGACACCGCCGCCCGGCCCTCGATGTTGCTCCTGGCCACGACCGGCACGCTCACGATCGCCACATACTTTTGCGACAGATTGAGCACCAGCCAGATGCTGGCCGAGAACAGCACGCAGAGCAGGAACCGGACCCAGTTCTTCACGGGAATCCCTGTTTATTTCTTGTCGTTCTGGGCAGGCTGCTCGGCCGTCATGTCCTTGTTGATGGAGGACTTGTCGACACGGATCTTGACTTCGCCGTCCACCTTGACGAGAACGGTATTGCCATCGATGTCGGCCACGGTGCCGTAGATGCCGCCGGCCGTGATGACCTTGTCACCCTTCTTGAGGGAGTTGCGCATCTCTTCGAGTTTCTTCTGCTGCTGGCGCTGGGGACGGATCATGAAGAGGTACATCACCAGGAACATCGCGGCGAGCATCAGGATCATGCTCCAGCCGCCACCAGTGGGCTGTGCGGCAGCGCCGGCTGCCTGTAAAACAATGTTCATCATATTCTTTATTCGTGTTGGTTAATCAGTTTGTCGAGCAGGCCGTTGACGAAGCCGCTGCTCTCCGGGGTGCTATAGTACTTGGAAATCTCCACGTATTCGTTGATGATGATGCGGGGAGACACGGCGGGTGCCATCTGCGCCTCGGCCATGCCGCAGGCGATCAGGCTGAGGTCCGTGGTGCACAGGCGTTCACGGGTCCAGCCGGGCGTCAGCTCGGCGACCTTCGCGCAGAACGCGTCGTAATTGGCATAGGCGGTACGCAGGAGGTTCACGACGAAACGCCGGTCGCTCTCGAGCGCCTCGTTGCCGGGCAGCTCGCTCTGGAAAAGGGGCGGGAGCTTCCAGGGCTCGCCCTGGCCCAGCGAGCGCATCGTCTTGATGCACCAGCCCAGGGTGTAGCCGAGATCGTCGTTCCAGTGGATGGACAGGTCCTCGAGGATGTCGGCCAGCTCGGGGCTGTCCTCGAGCTCGCGCTCGTAGATCTTGCACCACAGGCGGGCGTCCTCCTCCAGCGAGCTCTCGCCGCTGTTGAGGTATTCCTGGAAATATTTACGGCCGCGGATCCGCTCATACAGGCGGCGCAGCAACACATCGTACTGGTCCCAGGAAAGCTTCTTCTTGCCCGTCAGCTTGGTAAAATCAGGGTCCTGCGCCAGCAGCGCGGGAATCCGGTTTTCGACGAATTTGAGGTTGGGGTGGAGCTCCTCCTCGGTGGGGTTGAACTTGGCGCGCGCCGCCTCGATGCGGGCGCGGGCTTCCTCCGTGAGGGGTCCCGCCAGGGCAAGCAGAAACAGATACAGGTCCCGGGTGGACTCGCACGAAACATCCAGGAGGGATTCTGCTTCCTTGAGAGTCATACCGTGGTTTTCCGCGTAGCAGTAGATGACCTTGAAGGCCTTGATACGGAGAATTCTTCGGTTGAGCATACTTTCAAACAAATTTATCTGCAAAGATAGTAAGTAATCGATAAAAAATCCTATTTTTGTATAAGATATACTCTAAAAAATCGCTACAATGTACAGAGACGATTACGATTCTCGCTATGAAAGCCGCGACGCCGAAGACGTGTTCTCCAAGCCTGTCCGGGCCGGCAAGCGCACCTATTTCTTCGACGTGAAAGCCACGAAGGGACGCAAAGACTTCTACCTGACCATCACCGAGAGCAAGCGCCGCACCAATCCCGACGGCAGCTTCAACTACGACAAGCATAAGATTTTCCTCTACAAGGAGGATTTCGAGAAGTTTGCAGAGGGGCTGGACGAAGTAATCGCCTACATCCGCGACACCTGCTTCCACGGCGAGATCCCCCAGCGGACCGCAGAAGGGTTCGGCGAGGCAGAAGACGAATAAAAATTCCTCGACCGCTCTACAGAGCTGCGTCGAGGAATTCTATAAATCCTTGTACATCGAGATTGTAGGGACGGGGACCGGCAAGGCGGTTGCCGTCACTGTCCAGTAGGAAATAGTTCGGTTGCGCGTTCACGCCGAAGTCGTGGAGCGCAATGTACGAATTGACGCGGCCGACATCCTTGAGCGGCTTTCCGTGCTCATTGAGCACCCATTTCTCTTCCGGCAGCTTCGTCTTGTCATCCACGTGCAGCGCGGCGATGACGAAATTGTTGCGCAGGCGCCGCAGCACCTCCGGATCCGACCACACGCGCGCCTCCATCTCCCGGCAGTTCACGCAGCCATAGCCCGTAAAATCCAGGAATACCGGCTTGCCGGTGGCCTTGGCAGCCGCCAGCGCATCCGGCAGGTTGTCGTAGGCAGCAAGGTCATGCGCAATGATCATGTTGCCCGGCGCGGCGTCCGAGATCTGGATCGGAGCCCGCGCGGACGCACCCAGCACGAAATCCTGCGTCTCCATCGGCGGCAGGTAGCCCGACAGGGCCTTGAGGGGCGCACCCCACATGCCCGGAATCAGGTACACCACGAAGGAGAAGACGGCGATGGCGAGCGCAAGGCGCGGCACGCCGATATACTCGAGCGGAGAATCGTTCTTGAAACGGATCTTTCCGATCAGATACAGGCCCAGGAGCGTGAAGACGGCAATCCAGATGGCCAGATAGACCTCACGGTCCAGCAGATGCCAGTGGTAGGTCTGGTCCGCCGTGCTGAGGAACTTCAGGCCGAGGGCGACCTCGACGAAGCCCAGCACCACCTTGACGGAATTGAGCCAGCCGCCGCCCCGGGGAAGCTTCTTCAGCAAAGAGGGGAAAAGCGCCAGGACGGTAAACGGAAGGGCAAAAGCCACGCTGAACGCGAGCATCGTGACCATCGGCGCCCAGAACTCGCCCTGCGTGCTCTTGATGAGCACCGTACCCACGATCGGGCCGGTGCAGCTGAAGCTCACGAGCACGAGCGTGAGAGCCAGGAAGAAAATGCCGCCGAGGCCCTTGCGGTCGCTGTTCTTGTCGGCGCCGTTGGTCCACTTGCTCGGGAGCGTGATCTCGAACGCGCCGAAGAAACTCGCGGCGAAGACCATGAACACCAGGAAGAACAGGATATTGGGCAGCCAGTGCGTAGACAGCCAATTGAAGATGTCGGCCGTGACGGTGCTGCCGCCCACGATCCACGTAATGCCGATGATCAGGCAGATCGGGACCGTATAGAGCAGGACGATAAACAAACCGTACAGGGCGGCCTTGAGGCGTCCCTGACGAGCGTTGTCGCTGCCCTTCATGAAGAAGGACACCGTCATCGGGACCATCGGGAACACGCACGGCGTCAGGAGCATGGCAAATCCCCACAGGATCGCCTCCAGGATCAGCGCCCAGAGGCTGCTGTTGCTGTCTCCGGCAGATGGAGTGTCGGCCCGGGAAACCGTAGCCACCCTCGGCTTCGTAAGAGGGAGGGGCCCGCCGCTCTCAGCGGTGGGAGGGGTCTCGCGCAGCGAGACGTTTCCAGGGACGACAGCTCCATCTGCCGAAGTCTCCTCGAGGAATTCCTCGAAGTCCCAGTCAACCGGCATGTAGCACGCGTCGCCCTTGCAGGGCATGTACGTGACCGTGCCGGAGATGTGGTCGATCCCCTCCTCCAGCTCGCCCGTCAGGACAATCCTGCTACCGTCCGCGTCCTGCCGGACCTCGGACTTCCAGTTGACCTGCGGGACAGCCTGCAAGAGCAGCGCCAGCGCTATGAACAGCTGCGGAATCATCTGAAACTTACTTGGCGATGGCGACGGAACGCGTCTCGCGGATCACGGTGATCTTCACCTGGCCCGGATACGTCATCTCGTCCTGGATGCGCTGCGCGATGTCCGTGGACAGGCGCGCGGCCTGCTCGTCGGTCACCTCCTCGGCGCCCACGATCACACGCAGCTCGCGGCCGGCCTGGATGGCGTAGGACTTCGTCACGCCCGGATAAGACGCAGCCAGGTCCTCCATGCCCTTCAGGCGCTTGATATAAGACTCGATCACCTCGCGGCGGGCACCCGGACGGGCGCCGGAAATGGCGTCGCCCACGAGCACCAACGGGGCGTAGATAGAGGTCATCTCCATCTCCTCGTGGTGCGCACCCACGGCGTTGCAGATCTCAGGACGCTCCTTGTACTGCTCCGCGAGCTTGGCGCCCAGGATGGCGTGCGGCAGCTCCGGATCCACGTCGCTGACCTTGCCGATATCGTGCAGCAGGCCGGCGCGGCGGGCGATCTTGGGATTGAGCCCCAGCTCAGAAGCCATGATGGCGCAGATGTTCGCCACCTCGCGGGAGTGCTGCAGGAGGTTCTGCCCGTAGGAAGAACGGTACTTCATGCGGCCGATGAGCTTGACGAGCTCCAGGTTGAGACCGTGGATGCCCATGTCGATGCAGGTGCGCTTGCCGGTCTCCAGGATCTCGTCCTCGAGCTGCTTGCTCACCTTGGCCACCACCTCCTCGATGCGGGCCGGGTGGATGCGGCCGTCGATCACCAGCTGATGCAGGGACAGACGGGCGACCTCGCGGCGCACCGGGTCGAAAGCGGAAAGGAGGATGGCGTCGGGCGTGTCGTCCACGACGATCTCGACGCCGGTCGCGGCCTCGAGGGCGCGGATGTTGCGGCCCTCACGGCCGATGATGCGGCCCTTGACCTCGTCGTTGTCGATCGGGAAGGTCGTGACGGCGTTCTCGATCGCCGTCTCCGTGGCGGTGCGCTGGATCGTGTTGATCACGATGCGCTTCGCCTCGCGGGCGGCGTTGAGCCGCGCCTCGTCCATCGTATCGTTGATATAGGCCTGCGCCTCGCTGCGCGCCTCGGCCTTCATGTTCTCGACCAGCATCTTGCGGGCGTCCTCGGCGGACATCCCGGCGATATTCTCCAGCTCCTTGTTGACCTGCGCGGTCACGCGCTCACACTCCTCCATCTTGGCGTCCAACTTGGTCTTGAGGGCGTTGACCTGGCCCTTCTGGGAGTCGAGGTCATGCTGCTTGCGGTCCAGCTCGCCCTGCTGCTGCTTCAACTGGCCTTCACGGGATCTGATATTGTTTTCGCGGTCGCGGAGCTCGTTGTTCTTCTTGTTGACGAATTCCTCATGCTCACCCTTGAGCTGGAGGAATTTCTCCTTGGCCTGCAGGATCTTCTGCTGCTTGATGCTTTCGGCCTCCAGGTTCGCCTTCTCGACGATGGCGTTCGCGCGTCCCTTCGATGCGGCCCGGCTGACCAGTATATAAATTGCGAGGGCCAACGCGGCACCTGCAACAGCACTTAGGATGTAGTACAGAAACATAGGTTTATATATAAAATTAACAGTATCCGTCCTTGCGGGGCAGATACTGTCATCAAAAGAAAAAAGCCGTCAGCCGAGCTTTCAGAAAGCCTCTGAATAAGATTTGGGCTCCGTACTGTCCCGGGCTTCCCGTCGTAGCGGGCTTGCCTTCCTCAGTGCGAGTAGACCCGGTTCCGAAGAACTTGTTGTTTTCAGAAGATGGGCCTGACGGCTTATCACTTTTTCATCGCCTCCAGATAGGCGGACACATCCCCCTGGAGCGCCTCGACCTCTTCTACGAGGCGGGACATCTTCTTCTGCGCGGAGAGCTTGCCAGCGGCTTCCTGGATCGCGACGAAGACCAGCTTGTCCTCCGGACTGCTGTCCGGGAAGCGGGCGTCGAATTTGGTCATCATCGCAGTCACGTCCGCCGCGGCCAGGCGCATCAGCTGCTCCATCTCCGGGGAAGCGGCGCTGAGGCGGTAAGGTTTGCCTGCGACTTTTAACGTGATGTCCTGTGCCATGTCAACTCTCCAGCAGCTTTATGCATCTGTCAATCTCCCGGATCAGCTTTGCAATCCGCTCCTTCGACTCGGCAGGGTCTCCGGAAGCCTGAAACGCGCGCATCAGCTCGAGATTGTCTATCTGTTGGTTCAATTCAGTAATCTGCTCCTTGTACTTGAGGCACTTCTCCTCGCTCTCCGAAAGCCGTCCTGCCAGGTCGTCCGCCCGCTGCCTCTCGGCCTCGTACAGCGCAACCAGTTTGGCAATATTAGACTTGATATCCTCGAGCATCGCAGATGATACCTAAAATACATAGGCAAATATAATCAATTAATCGCAAAACATCAAGCGCCTGAAAAAATGTCGGAACATCAAAAAAAGAGAACCCACAACCGAGGCTGTGGGTTCTCCGGGAAGAATAATATTTATCTAAAGAGAAAATTATTTCTTCGGGCGAAGGATGACGGTGCGGCTCAGCACGTCGTTGTTGAAGAAGATCGGATCGACACCACCGTTGGCGCTGGTCTCGAGCTTGTCGGCAGGGACACCGAGGCTGACGAGGTAGTCGAAGACCACCTTGGCGCGCTGCTCGGAGAGAACCTGGTTGCGCTTGACGCTGCCCGTCTTCTTGTCGGCGTAGCCGGCGACGGAGATGACGGCGTCGATGTCCTTGATCTCCTCAGCAAAGATCTGGAGGCGAGCCTTGTCCTTCTGGGAGAGGACGGCCTTGTCGAGCTCGAAGAAGACAGCGGTGGAAGCAGGGATCTCCTTGTTGATGTACTTCTCGACCTCCTTGATGACTTCCTTCTCGACAACCTTCTCGACGATCTTCGGGTTCTTGGCGGCGTAGTCGCGGGCCAGAGCGTCAGCAGCCTCCTTGGAGAGGTAGCCGGCAGCAGCGGCAGCAGCGGCGGCACGGGCGAACTTGCCGTGCTTGCCACCGATGGTCCAGATGGCGTTGAGGGTCACGCGGCCGGTGCCCTCACCCTTGCGATACTGGGAAGCGTCGCCGAACACGGACGGGGTGATGCCGAAACGGCCTTCGAGAGCGAGCTCAAAAGCATTGGTGAAGTTGTAGCCAAAGCCGAGACCGGCGGTGGCACCGACGCGGGCGCGGAGGCCTTCAGCCTCGCGGACGAGCATCTTGCCGGCGGTCTGCTGGGCAGCGTTCACGAACTCGGTGCCGACGGAGGAGAAGTTCACGGTCGGGCCGACGAAACCATAGACGTCGAACTTGGCGAGGTCCTCAGCGAAGATGTTGCTGAAGTTGATGATACCATCGAGGTTGATCTCACCGAAGAGTTTGTTCTTGGCGGAGAAAATCTCGTTGTTGGCGCCGAAGTTGGTAGCATTGCCATCCTTCTTGTCGAGGGTCTGGAAAGGACCGCCGATGACACCACGCACACCCCAAACCGGAGTGATGTACTTGCCGACCATGATATTGCCGTAGACGGAAGGGGTGTTGAAGCCACCGTTGTAGACGGAGATGATACCGCCACCGATGCCGACGAACACATCATTTCCCTTATAAGCAGTCTGAGCGTTAGCGGCGAGCGTACCGGCCGCAAGAGCGATAGACAGAGCAATAACTTTGAGTTTCATATCGTTTTTCTTTTAAACGTTTAACAATCAGAGGATGATAAAATTGGTCTAGGATTTACTCGTTGAAGGAGATACCGCCACCGGCATTCTCACCACCGTGAGCGTGGCCGTGGCCCTCCTCATAGTGACCGGCGGCACCCGGATAAGGAAGCTCCTTGACACCGTAAGTGCACTCGTACTTCTCGGCCTTGACGGAAGCGACCGTGAAAGGCTCGGCAGAAGCAAGCAGTTTGCCTTCCGCATCGACAGGAGCGGAGCCGTCGGCGTTGAGCTTGGCAGCGATGATGCTCCGGGTGACAGGGGTCGTAATCTGGCGGACGATGACATTCCACATGGCCCAGGCAGAGACCTTGAACTCGTAGTTCACGGTCGTCTCCTTGAGGTCGGCGGCCTTCACGCTCTCAACCCAATCCTTGACGACGACAGCCTCGCCAGGATAGACGGTCTCGAAACCGGCATAGTCAGGGAACACCACGTCAGTACCGGCGGAATAGCCCTCCTTGACAGGGATGGAAACGGAGCCGGACAGCATGTTCTCGGAATTGTTGACATACCAGGACTCGACGCCCTCGTGCGTGTAAGTGTAAGTGGTAAAGTGGGAATTGGCCAGCAGGCCGATGTTCTCGGAAGCCTCGCCAGCCTTCTCGTCAAACATGAAGTACCAGCCATCGACACTCTCGCCGACACGGATGCTGCCGGAGAGCTGGGCGACCTGACCTGCGAGCAGGTTGGGAACGGTCACCGTAGTGGAAACAGGAGTGATGATCTGATCACCGGAAGCGGTGAGGGTCAGGACTTGCTCGGAAATGGCTTCGCTCTCTGCAGCATAGAAAGTGATAAGGGCCTTGTTGCCCGAATAGGCAATGGCTTTGTTCGGCAGGCTCTCGTATCCGGTAATCTCGAATTTACCGGTGATGGCGCTACCGTCGAGTTTCACGACTTCAACCGCGATCGTGCCTTTTGCACCGTCCAGCTTGAAAGCGGTTTCGATCTGCTCAGGCGTGCAGGCAGCAATGACACCTGCGAACGCAATGAGTGAAAATAACTTTTTCATTTCTTTTTAAATAAATATTAAACGTTAAACTTTTTCCTGTTTTTGGTCCTGGAGAGGGTCTCCCACTCCACGACATACCACTTTACGAAAGACAAATATATCTCACAAAAACCGAAAAAACAAGTCTTTTAGCAAGTTTTTAGCCTTTCAGGGGGGTTCGGTGCCTTTATTTATCTATTTGACCTTCTATATAATACGGGTTATAATAGTTCTTGCTGACCAGGTTGTCCGCCGCTTCCGTACGGAATTCCTTGTAGTAATATTGCTCGTTGTTGGCATTGTAATCGAAGGTGGTCTGGCCGGACGTGGTGATGCGCGGCACATGTCCATGGCGGCGCGCCCGATAGGGCGGCAGGGACACATGGATCCGGAAACCGCCGTTGGTATGCGGCTGGACGCTCTTCGGCTTCAAGCCGCCGTGGCCGTCGAACAGCAGCCCGCGCTCGGCGTAAAAACCGATGGAGCAATGCCGGAAGTGCCTGATCATCTCGAACTTAAGGCCGTAGTCGCCGAACAGGAAACGCTGCGCGCGCAGCGTGAACTGCGTATTCAGGGCAGCATTGTAATAGTTGCCGGCCAGGTTCCAGACGAACTGCGGCTCCCAGTAATACTTCCACTTGAATCCGACGAAATACCCCTCCGAGACCAGCCCCAGCTGCGTGTCGACCCAGAAGCGCTCGTTGGGGAACCAGTAAGCGGCCTCGAGCGCGGCGCCGAAGCGGTTGCCCGTGAACTGTCCGACCGTGAACTTGCCCAGGATATTGAGATGCCAGGGGTCCCGGAACCGCTGGGAGAGGGAGATGACGCCCGGATGGACCAGGTGATACTTGTTCTCGAAGAAATCGGTGAAGACCGGGATGACGAGCTGATAGGAGAAACGGGCGCCCGGCCAGAGGTCGACCTCAAGGGCCGGTTTGAGCTCCCACAGGGTCTGGTAGACCTGCGTGATGATCAGGTTCGTCAGCGAGAGCACCGGATAGACCGTGATGTCCGTCCTCAACGATGAATTGTTCATCATCGGCTGCTTCCGGACGGCATCCCAGGAGGCGTCGAGACGCTTGGTCGTGTGCCAGGAGCCGGTCTCGGGGCGGAAGGAAATCGTGACCTCGGGGATCTTGCCGGCCGTGCCGATGAGCTTGACGGGCTTGGAGGCGTCCAGGCCGCTCCCCTCGAGGATCTGCACGGCGCGGGCGAATCCCTCGGCGGGCAGCTTGTAGTAGTCGTTTTCAACGGTGAAGGCCGTGAACTCCGGCGTCTCGACGGCACGCACGTTGACGAAGCCGGCCTCGACGAGGCGCTGCGCCGCGGACGCGAGGCGGGAAGCCTGCGTGCTGTCGGCGGGAGACGCATCCTGCGCCGCCGACGCCAGCGGCGTCAGGAACGGGAGAAGTGCGATAAGCCAGGTCAGTCTCTTCATCATTCGAACTTCGAATTCCACAAAGTTAATAAATTTTCAGGACTTCCGTCGTATCCAGCGTGAGTCCGTCTCGGCTGCGGCGGTAGGTGTCGTGCCGGACAGGGCCGACGCCCGCGGCATACCAGCTCTCGGAGACCGTGTCGCGGTTGCGGCCGACGCCGCGTTCCACCTTGTGCTCGCGGATCACCACGCAGTCGAATTCCCCCGCGGGGACGCGGATCCGCTCGAAGCGGAGGACTTCCCTTTCGGTCAGGTCCATCGTGTGGACCATGACGCCGGTCCGGACCGTGCAGTGCGCGTCCGGCAGCCGGTCGCCCGGTTTCATTCCGGCCGGGAGCAGGGCCGGGGCCGTCTCGACCTGCTGGCCGGCGGCCGGGAACAGGTTGTGGAGGATGCTTTTCAGCGAAGCGCCGAGGTCCTGGCAGACGGTGCCGTCGGCGGTGACGGTCGCCGTCATCGGGGCGGCCCCGCCATAGAGCGCTTTGCCGCCCGGGCCGCGCAGGGTGAAGACATAGCCGACGACGCGCGCGGTCCCGTCTTCCCGAACGCCGGTGTATTCCATCGTCGTGCTCCGCTCGAAACGGCCGTTGGAGGCCTTGTGGCGTTCGTACACGAGGGTGCGGCCGGGCTGCATGCAGATATACGGCTCTCCGGCCCGCGCGAGGAAACCCGCGAACAGAAGCAAGAATGCCAATTGGATGCGCTTCATGCTGCAAAGATGCGAAAAAATGGCCGCAATCCTGCCGCGCAGGGCTTTTTTTTGTATCTTCGCGCAAATTAAAAAACCAATAGTATCCCGCATGAACCGCTCTCGCATCCTCTTCCTGTGCGCCGCGGCGCTGCTCGCGCTGCCTGCCGCCGCGCAGACGCTCGACGTCAACCTGTCCAAACCCGGCGCCCGCATCCAGCCGACCATGTATGGCATCTTCTTCGAAGACATCAATTTCGCCGCCGACGGCGGGCTTTATGCCGAACTGGTCAAGAACCGCTCCTTCGAGTTCCCGCAGGACGCCCTGCAGGGCTGGACGCCTTTCGGGCGCGTGGCCGTGCGGGACGACGGCCCGTTCGTCCGCAATCCGCACTACGTGCGCCTGTCCGACCCCGGGCACGCCCAGAAATGGACCGGCCTGGACAACCACGGATTCTTCGGCATCGGCCTGCAGGCAGGCGCGACCTACCGTTTCAGCGTGTGGGCGCGCGTGCCCGAAGGGGGCAGCGCGACCCTGCGCGTCGAATTCGTCGACCCTGCCTCGGCGGGCGAGCAGCAGGCTTTCGCCCAGGAGCGCGTCGTCGTCTCCTCGGGCGAATGGAAGCAGTATGAAGTGGTGATGACCGCCGGCCGGACCCTCCCCAAGGCGACGCTGCGGATCTTCCTCGAGAGCCGGGGTGTCACCGTGGACCTCGAGCATGTCTCCCTCTTCCCGACAGACACCTGGATGGGGCACCGCAACGGCCTGCGCAAGGACCTCGCCCAGGCGCTCGCCGACCTGCACCCCGGCGTCTTCCGCTTCCCGGGCGGCTGCATCGTCGAAGGCACGGACCTGGCGACCCGCTACAACTGGAAAGACAGCGTCGGGCCGGTGGAGAACCGCCCGCTCAACGAGAACCGCTGGGAGTACACCTTCACGCACCGTTTCTATCCCGACTATTTCCAGAGCTACGGCCTGGGCTTCTATGAGTTCTTCTGCCTCAGCGAGGAGATCGGCGCCGAGCCGCTCCCGATCCTGAGCTGCGGCCTCGCCTGCCAGTTCCAGAATGACGATCCGGCCGCCCACGCGCCCGTGGACGGGCTGGAGCCTTATATCCAGGATGCGCTGGACCTGATCGAATTCGCCAACGGCGGCACCGACACGCAGTGGGGCGCCGTCCGCGCACAGATGGGCCACCCGGCACCCTTCAACCTGAAGTTCATCGGCATCGGCAACGAGCAGTGGGGCCCGGAGTACCCGGAGCGCCTGGAACCGTTCGTCAAGGCGCTCCGCGCCGCCCATCCCGAGATCCGCATCATCGGATCGGCCGGCCCGGACTCCGAAGGCGCGCAGTTCGACTACCTCTGGCCGGAGATGCGCCGCCTGAAAGCCGACTACGTTGACGAGCACTACTATCGTCCCTATGCCTGGTTCCTCAGCCAGGGCGCCCGCTATGACAACTACGACCGCAAGGGGCCGAAGGTCTTCGCGGGAGAATATGCCTGCCACGCGCAGGGGCGCAAGGTCAATCACTTCTACGCTTCCCTGCTCGAGGCGGCGTTCATGACCGGCCTCGAGCGCAACGCAGACCTGGTCCACATGGCCACCTACGCCCCGCTCTTCGCCCACGTCGAGGGTTGGCAGTGGCGTCCGGACCTGATCTGGTTCGACAACCTGCGCTCCGTGCGGAGCGCCAGCTGGCACGTCCAGGCGCTGTATTCCGAGTTCCGCGGCCAGCAGGTCCTGCGCACCACGCTGGACGGTGCTTTCGTGACCGGCGCCGAGGGCCAGGACGGGCTATTCGCCAGTTCCGTGCTGGACGGAGACCGGATCTATGTCAAGGTGGTCAACACGGCCGACACGCCGCGCTCCCTCACGCTCAATTTCTCCGGGCTGAAGAAGAAGCGCAGCGTCAGCCCCGTCGAGCGGGTGCGCTTCACCACGGACAAGCTCTACGAGGACAACACCCTGGACGCGCCCGGACAGATCGTGCCCGTGCGCGAGGCCCTGTCCGAAGCCGCGGAGATCACCCTGCCTCCCTGCTGCTTCGACATCTATGTATTCACGCTGAACACCAACAAGTAATAATATGAAAAGAATCATCGCCACCCCCGAGGCTCCCAAAGCCGTCGGCCCCTACTCCCAGGCCGTAGAACTCAACGGCACGCTCTATGTGTCCGGCCAGCTGCCGGTCGATCCCGCCACCGGCAAGATGGCCGAGGGCATCGAGGCCCAGACGCGGCAGGCGCTGCGCAACATCGGCGCCATCCTCGCCGCCGCCGGCCTCGGCCATGCCGACATCGTCAAGACCACCGTCCTGCTTGCGGATATCGCCGACTTCGGTGCGATGAACGCCGTCTACGCCGAGTTCTTCCCCACCGACAAGCCCGCGCGCGTCTGCTACCAGGTCGCGGCGCTTCCGCTCGGTGCCCGCGTCGAGATCGACGCCGTCGCCGGCCGCTAGTTCTATTTGAGAGGAACGTCAAGGGAGAACTGCCCCCGGGCAAACCATGCCACCCTCGGCTTAGAGGGAGGGGCCCGCTTCCGCAGGAAGTGGGAGGGGGAGCGAAGCGACGTTTGCCGGGGGCAGTTCTCCTTGACGGACCGGTCAGAGGAAGAGGCGGCGGTAAAAGGCGGCCTTTTTGTCGAGGGAGAGCGGATAGGCACGGGAGGAGGAAGGCATGCGCCACCATTCGAGCGAGCGGTCCCAGACCCGGATCCGCACACAGTCGCCAATAGGCGGCAACTGAAGCGGAGCCCCGCACTCCCCTCCTTCCTGAAGCGTGGCAGCGCCGGCAGCAGAGAGGATGGCGGCGAGTTCGTCGCTGGCCTTGCCGCCCGTCGTGACGAGGCGGCGGCAGGCCGGCATCCGGGCGAGCAGCGCCCCGACGTCGGTCGGCTCCAGGATTTCCAGGAAGGCGTCGGAGGCATTGTCTTTCAGGCGCCGGACGGCCGTGGCGGTGTCGAAGAAGGCCAGCCCGCGCTCCTCGCAGAACGCCTCGATCCGCTCCCGGTCGAAACCCCTGCGCCCCTCCCCCGGCCGCAACTCGAACCACCGGGCGTCGCCGAAATGGATCAGCCCCTGGATCCGCCAGAAATCATTGATGAAATTGGGATAGAAAAAATCCATCGACCAACGCTCCCGCGGCGGCGGGAAACTGCCGAGGAAGAGCGTCGTCGCCCCGGCGGGCAGAAACGGCTCCAGCGGATGTCGTTCGATGGTCATACCGCAAAGTTAGCGCTTTCTCTCCACAAATTGAACGCTTATCCGGCAGGCGAAACGTTTCGCGCGACGGGCCAAACGTTTAACGGATTCAATTAAACGTTTAACTTGCAGAAAGCCTTTTCACTTTCCACAAAAAAGCTTTATCCTTGCAGCCGGAGTGATGCCCAGTTCAACTTAAACACTTCAAAAAATGGAATCTTCCAACACCCCGCTTCCCGCCTCCCAGACAGTGGAGGCCCGCATCCAGACCATCCTGGACGAGCAACGTGCCCAGGCGCACGATGCCCTGGACGACCTGATGTACGAATCCTTCCTGGAGATCGGCGCATTGCTCTCGGCCCCGGATACGCCCGCCAGGGCCGTCGCCGGCCTCTCCCCCAGGACCCTCCAGCTGATCCGGCAGCACCACGACGCCGGCGACCTCGCCGAGTGGCTCGCCGCCGGCGCCGGCGGCACCAAGAGCATCTGCATCTCCCAGTTCCTCAACCTCAACGCCCTGCAGATGCAGGAGCTTCGCGCCCGTTTCCCGCGCGCCTTCACGAAATGGGCGGCCGAAGAGGACCAGACCCTGCTGGCCCAGTACCAGGACGCCACGGCACAAGGCCAAAAGGTCAACTGGGGCGCGCTGGCCGGCCGGTTCGGCCGCAACGTCAACGCCATCAAGCTCCGCCTGGAGCACCTGGGCGTCAACCTGGGCCCCGACGCCGGCCACTCACGCCGCTCCTGAGCCCGGCACCAATACAAAGCGCGGGCCCGGAAGGGTGGGCCCGCGCTGCACTACTACTAACCTCGAGTTGCGGGGTATGCAACTCAGTCGCTTCGCCCGAAAGGGCGGTTATTGGCGGCCCGGATAGGCCTCGAGCGCCTTCTGCAGCACGACGAGGGCCCGGGCAAGGTCTTCTTTACACAAAACATAGGCGATGCGCACCTCCTGGCGCCCCTCCCCCGGCTCCGTGTAGAAGCCGGCGCCGGGCGCCATCATCACCGTGGAGCCTTCGTACTGGAAGTCACGCAGGCACCAGATGCAGAACTTCTCGGCGTCGTCCACCGGAAGCTTGGCCATCGTGTAGAACGCGCCCATCGGGATCGGCGAATACACGCCGGGGATCTTGTTGAGCCCGTCGATCAGGAAGTTGCGGCGCTCGAGGTACTCCTCATACACGCCCCGCAGATACTCCTTCTGCACGCCCAGGGAGGCCTCGGCCACGATCTGCCCCAGCAGCGGCGGGGACAGGCGGGCCTGGCAGAACTTCATCACGGCGTCGCGGACCGCGCGGTTCTTGGTGCAGAGGCAGCCGATGCGGATGCCGCACTCCGAATAGCGCTTGGACACGGAGTCGAACAGGACGACGTTCTCCTCGATCCCCTCCATATGGAAGGCGGAGATGTACGGCATCCCGGTGTAGATGAATTCGCGATAGACTTCGTCGCTGAACAGGAAGAGGTTGTGCTTCTTGACGATGTCGCGAAGCCGCTGCATCTCCTTACGCGTATAGAGGTAGCCCGTCGGGTTGTTGGGGTTGCAGATCAGGATGGCCTTGGTGCGCGGAGTGATCTGCTCCTCGAACGCCTCCACCGAAGGCAGGCGGAAGCCGTCTTCGATATGCGTCTTGACGCTCTTGATCACGGCGCCCACGGAGATGGCGAACGCCATGTAATTGGCATAGAACGGGTCCGTGACGATGACTTCGTCGCCCGGCCCGAGACAGGCCAGGAACGCGAACAGCACGGCCTCGGAGCCGCCCGTCGTCACGATGATCTCCTCCGGAGAAAGGTAGATGCCGTACTCTGCGTAGTACTGCACCATCTTGGTGCGCAGGCTCAGGTAGCCGTCGGACGGGCTGTACTCCAGGATGCTGCGGTCGACGGCCTTGAGGGCGTCCAGACCGCACTGCGGCGTCTTGATATCGGGCTGGCCGATGTTGAGATGATAGACGTGCACGCCGTTGCGCTTGGTCGCGTCGGCATAAGGAGCCAGCTTCCGGATCGGGGAAGAAGGCATGTTCTGCGCTCTCTGGGAAATCTCCATGTCCGTTTTCAAATTTGGGCAAATATACGCAAAAAAACGGCTCACGCAATAGCTGCGCGGGCAGGATGACGGGGCCTTCGGATTACAAGACAAAACGGGGTGCGCATCACGCGGACCCCGTTTCCCACAATACAATTAACCAAAATCTACCACCCGGTATTTGAAATAAGCGGAAGGGCTTACGGGTGTACACCCTGTCCGTAGATGATTTATCCACTACAAAAGTATTATCTATTTTACAATTAAAATTTCAAAACAAGACCATTTGCAATCAATCCTGTTTCACGCTTCCCCCCTCATATACAGAGCCATGCATCATGAAAGCATATTGAAAGCCAATGACTGAAAAGCACAAAAAGGGACGCAACGGCGGTGCGTCCCTTACAAAATTCAACTTCAGAATCAACGATTAATAACCAGGATTCTGGGTAAGGTTGCCGTTGATGGCGATGGCGGCGTCGCCCGTAGAGCGGTTCGCCAGGTTAAGTGGTAAATAAGTCCGGCCAAGTGGTTATGGTGCCTTCAGCACAACATTATTTTTTCATCACTTTCGCCCAATAATCAATCAACAAAAAAACAAGTGCGACATAGAAAAAAGCGGGTCGCGCCAATTGCGCGACCCGCTTGAAATAATCAGTCAGGACCTATTAATATCCAGGGTTCTGGACAAGGTTCGGATTCTTGTCAAGCTCGACGAGCGGGAACGGGAAGAGTTCGCTCTTGTTGGGCTTGAAGCCGACATTGTAGAGCTTGGCGCACCAGTCGGCCTCCGTCTCATCGATATAACCCTCGTGCTTGGCGGCACCGTCCTTGGAGAGCTTGTCGTAGTAGGTCGGATAGTAGCTGCCGTTGGCGGCCAGCTCCTGCGCGGCGTCGCCCCAACGGATCAGATCCTGGAAGCGCGTGCCATCCAGCCAGCACTCGAGGAATTTCTCCGACTTGACCGTCGCCATGTCGCACTTGGTGACAGGAGTCTTGGAACCGGCACGCTCGTTGACCAGCTTCAGGGCAGCAAGGCCACTACCGTCGCTGTCGCCGTCCTGGGCGCAGCACTCTGCATAGAGGAGCAGCACCTCGGCATAGCGCATGATGGTGAGGTTCCAGTTGGCGACATTGCCATCCTCCATCACCCGATCTTCGGTACGGAAGAGACGCTTCCACATGAAGTAACCGATGTTGCCATAGATACCGGAAGCCTTGATACCACGGTTGGGATCAGCCTCCTTGGCCTCCTTGGTCGGGCAATCCGCATCGGAGAGGTACGGCATATCGTAGAGGACCTCGTCATAGGACTTGATCCAGGCCTTGCGGCGATAGGAATCCTCGCCGTCATAAGCAAGGATCTTGTCCACGAACTTCTGGGACGGGTTGACCCAGCCCCAACCGCCGGAGACAAACTCGGAACCGGTACCGGTCGGCGGATTCATATGGTCGGAACGCCAGGACCACAGCCAACGGAAGTTCGGTTGCGTACGGCCATAGGAATTCATGCCGGAGAAGAAGTTGAAGTTGAGCTCGAACACGGCCTCGGAAGAGGCGCGGCCGCTGTTGTGGTTGAGGGAAGCCATCTTCTCACCGGGGATCAGCGCAAACTGCTTGCTGTCGATGACCATCTTGAGGGCAGCCTTGGCACCAGAATAATCGTGCTTGCTGATGAGAGCCTTGCCCTTGAGGGCGTAAGCATACTCCTTGGTGACACGGAGAGCACCCGAATAGCCGAAGTACTTATCATCCTCCAGGGCACCGAATTCCTTCTTTTCCTTTAAGCTAGGGATGGCCTTGTCGCACTCGTCGGCGACCCACTGGAAGACATCATCCTGGGAAGAAGCGTTCGCCAGCTTGTCGTCAGCGGAGAGGTTGTGGTCCACGATCGGGGCGGTACCCCAGCCGAGGGCGAGGAGCAGTTGGGCCTGGGCACGGAGGATACGGGCCTCGGCCAGGCACTGCTTCTTGATCTCGGTATCGGCGAGTTCGCCGTCGAAGTGGTCGATCACGTCGTTGGCGGCCTTGATGATCATGTAGTAGCACTCGTAGGTGCCGGCGATCAGCGTGTTGTTGTAGTCAGCACGGAAAGACTGGATCTCATTACCCGGCTGGCCGTCGGTCTTGTCGGAACCGGCCACATAGATCTCGTCGGTGGCATACTCCCACATCGAGAGGAACGGGCAGTCATTCCAGCCGGCGTCCGTCCACATCGTGTTGGAATAGAAACGGCCGGCGGTATAGTAAGCAGCCACGAGCGCCGACTGGGCGTCCTCGTTGGTCTTGTAGTAGGTCGGAAGATCAACGACACCCTTGCGCGGGTTGTCAAGCAAGCCTTCGCATCCGACGAACATGAAAGAGGCGGCCGCAACGATCAGAGAGATAAATATCTTTTTCATTTCAGTAGTCTTGTATAGATTAGAACTCAAGGTTAACACCGAAGACCACCGACTTCGCGGTCGGGTAGTTACCCATATCGATACCAGCCTGATCGGCCCTGCTGGTTGTAGTAGCCACCTCAGGATCGAGGCCGATGTACTTCGTGAAGGTGAAGAAGTTGTTCAGGCCGGCGAAGATGCGGAGGTTGTTGATCTTGGCTTTCTGCGTCAGGTTCTTCGGCAGCGTGTAGCCCAGCTGGATCTCGCGGATCTTGAGGTAGGAAGCGTCGAAGGTCGACATGGAGGAGGAGAAGGCCTGCGAAGACCACTTGCTGGCAGCAGGGAACTTGGCGTTGGCCTTGTCGATGGCAGGGTTGTCCCAGGAGTTGGCCCAGTAGTAGGAATACGTATTACATTCCTTACGGTCAGGACGCCAGGAGGTCTGGAAGGCCTTGTTGCCAGCGACACCGTTTGCGAAGACGGTGAAGTCGATGTTCTTCCAGTTGAGGCTGATGGTCAGACCATAGGTGAGGGTCGGGATGGCGGAGCCGAGGTCGACGCGGTCGGCCGCGACCGGAGAGGTGGTCGTGGTGCCGTCGGCGGCATAGTACAGGGCGTTGCCCTCATTGTCGAAACCGGCAGCCTTGTAGCCAAGGAAATACCACACGGGGTGACCGACGTCGCAGAAGGTACCTTGTTCCACGCCCTGGGGAGTATAACCAGGCAGCTGGCCCACATTGGGATCGATGAAGGTAACCTCGTTGTGCTGCCATGCGGCGTTGCCGTTGATGGAGTAGCCGAAGTCGCCGATCTGGTCGCGCCAGCCAAGCTCGAGCTCGATACCGCGGTTGTTCACGGAACCGGCGTTGATCGTCACGGTCGTAGCGACGCCAAGGTCGCCGAAAGCGGGAAGACCGACTTCCTTGGTCGGGCTGACAGGAACAAGCCAGTCGCGGGTGTTCTTGTCATAGTAACCGAGGCTGAAGTTGAGACGGTTGTTGAAGAGGCGGCCCTCGATGGCGGCGTCGAACTGCACGGAGGTCTCCCACCTCAGGTCAGGGTTGGCGAGACCGGAAGGAATGGAACCCAGCGTAACGGCAGGATCGACGGCATCGAACTGGTAGTACACCGCGTTCGACAGGATGGAAGTCGAGTACAGGTAGTTGTCCAACACGTCGATGTTACCGTTGACACCGTAAGAAGCGCGGAGCTTGAGGAAGCTCACCAGGTTGCGATCCACGTTGTCACGGAAGAACGGCTCGTTGCTGATGTTCCAGTAGCCGGACACGGACGGGAAGTAACCCCAGCGGGACTCGGCAGGAAGCTTGGACGTATCGAACGCATCGGCACGGAAGTTGGCCTGGATGCTGTAGCGGCTGTCATAGGTATAGAGCAGACGGCCGAAATAGGACATGTTGGCGTTGCGGCCCGGAGCGTTGTTGATCTTCTTGGTCACGCCGTCGTCAAGGAGGAAGTCCATGTAACGGAAGTTCTCGGCATAACCCTTGAGGATGTTGGTACCGGTAGCGTTGGCGCTCAGGTTGTCCTTGTTGTTCTCCTCGAAGGACATACCGGCCATGACGCCGATCTCGTGCTTGCCGAAGGTACGGTTGTAGTTGACGAGGTACTTGAAGCTCGAGTTGTTCGAAGCGGAGAGCGTGTAGTTGTAGTCCTTGAGCGTGGCGGTGCTGTAGTAAGGCGCCGTGTAGCTGTGGCTCTGGCTCTGGGCGATACGGTAGCCGAAACGGGACGTGAAGACCAGACCCTTGATCGGGCTGAAATTCAGGTAGGCGATACCGCGGATGTTGAAACCGCCGTTCGAGCTGTCGGTAGCGTCACGACGGACGAAAGGATGACCGGACTGGGTCTCACCGATGCGGGGAGCCATCCAGTACATACCGGTCTCGGGATCGGTGATCAGCGTGCAGCCGTGGCCGTCGCGCTCGGCGATCATCGCATCGGTCGGTTCCGCGGCGCGGGCCGGGAACAACGGGGAGGAAGTGATGGCGGAGAGGAGGAAGGAGCCGTTGTCGCTACCTTCGGTAACGCTCTTGGTGCTCCACTTCTCGATGGAGTTGTTGGTACCGATGGAGAGCCAATCTTTGATCTTGTAGTCGGCGTTGACCTGGAAGGTCAGACGGTTGTAGACATCCTTCTTGCCGCGGACGATACCGTCGTCGTAGACATTGTTGATGGCCACGTAGAGGCCGCCGCGCTCGTTACCGCCCTGGAAACCGACCGTGTGGTGGTTGCTCCAGGAAGGATTGAAGATCTCGTCGCTCCAGTTCACGTCGGTGCCGTCGTATTTGGCGTCCTCGAGCATCTTGTCGGTCATGAAACCGTTGGCCTTCTCGAACGCGATGTAGTCCTTGGCGTTCATGATGTCCAGCTTGCGGGACAGCATGGAATAGATGAACTGGTTGTTATAGAAAATGCGGCCGTCGCCCTTCTTGCCGGACTTGGTGGTGATGAGCACCACACCGTTTCCGGCGGCAGCACCGTAGATGGCGGCAGAGGCAGCATCCTTCAGGACCTCCATGGACTCGATCATGTCCGGATCCAGATACTGGATGTTGTCCACCTTGAGACCGTCGACGATGAGGAGCGGACTGATCTTGTTGGAGTTGGAGGAGACACCACGGACGCGGATCTCAGCACCCTTGCCCGGGGCACCGGAGCTCTTGACGATGTGCACACCGGAAGCCTTGCCCTGGAGGGCGGCGGCTGCATCGGTGGTGGAGCGGTTCTTGAGATCGTCGCCGCGGACGGAAGCCACGGAGCCGGTCAAGTCGCTCTTCTTCTGCACACCGTAACCGATCACCACGGTCTCATCGAGCATCTCGGCATCCTCTTCGAGGACGACGACCATGTTGGCGGCGGCGGCGACACGCTTGGTGACGTAGCCGATGCAGGAGACTTCCAGCGTGGTGCCGGGAGCGACGCGGATTTCGAAGTTACCGTCGAGATCCGTCTGGACGCCATTCGTGGTGCCGGGCACCAAAACGGCAGCGCCGATGACGCCAGCGTTGCTGGAGTCAACGACCTTGCCGCGAATAGCAGGATTCTGGGCGAGAGCTGAGCCCATACCCAGAAGACTGGCAGCAAAGATCATGACGATCGTTGCTGCTTTCGCAAACAGTTGTTTGGTCATAGAATAATAAATATTGGTTAAAAAAAAGGGTTGCTAGCCCGGGTTCGGTTTCACTCGAACTCCGCAAATATAACTTTTAATTCACATATTTATTCAAAAAATAGATGCGGATTTTTATAAATTTTTTATACATTCTGAATAGATAAGCCCGCAAAGAACCACATTCAAAAGGTATTGACCGAAAAATTAAAGGAATTATGGCTAACTTGCAGCCTGAAACGAAAAATATTTTGATGAAATCGTATCATCCGCTCCTGCTTTTACTGGCCGGCCTCCTTTGCACGTCCCTGGAGGCGGCTCCTTACTATTATTTTGAGCATTATACCACCCACGAAGGCCTCCCTTCCAATACCATCCATTGCACCTACCAGGACCGCTTCGGATTCGTCTGGATCGGCACGCGCGACGGCCTGACCCGCTTCGACGGCTACGATTTCCGCAGCCCCAGCGAACCGGGCGCCACCCTGATGACCAACCTGGCCAGCGTGGACATCAGCGAGGACGAGGACGGCCTGATCTGGTTCACGACCTCGGCCGGCGTGGGCTACTACAACCCCTATACGGGCCACACCGAATCGCTCGGCCTGCTGGGCTCCACGCCCGCCTTTGACCTCCAGCCTGACCTCAAGGGCAACGTCTGGATCACCGGCGACAAGGTATACCGCTATATAAAAGAGGACGGACGCATCCAGGAATACGCTTTTCCGGGCAGCAGCCCCGCCAAGATCACCGTCGACTCCTACGATTCCGTGTGGGTGATCCTCAACAACGGCTCGCTCTTCAACTTCGACAAGCGGCGCGACCGCTTCGACCCGACGCCGTTCCCCCACCGCCTGACCGACATCCAGCCGGCGGAAGACGGCCGGATGCTTGCCGCGACCCGCACCGGGCAGGTCTTCCTGATCGAGACCATCAACATGACCGCCACGCAGATCTTCGACAACAGTGCGCGCGAGATCCGGCAGATCCTGGAGCGCAAGCCCGGCGAATACTGGATCGGCACGGACAACGGCCTGTTCGTCGTATTCCTGCGCAACGGCGAGATCAGCGAAGTCGCCGAGATCCACAACAGCGCCGACCCCCACTCCCTGTCGGCCAACTATGTCACCAGCCTCTCGAAGGACAAGGCCGGCAACGTCTGGATCGGCACCTACTACAACGGCATCAACATCTGGCAGGACAAGCAGGACGAATTCACCATCTACTACCCCAACCCCGTGGCCGAGCGCTCAATGATCGGTTCGATCGTCCGCAGCATCGTGTCCGACTCGGAAGGCGGCATCTGGTTCTGCACGGAGGACGGCGGCCTCAACCGCCTCAAGCCCGACCGGCGCGGCGGCGAGGCCTATGAGATCGAGCCCAAGCTCAACATGCAGGGCCTGACCATGGAAGGCGACAGCCTGTGGGTCTATACCTTCGGCAAGGGCGTCTGGCTCTACGACCCCGTCAAGCGCCAGCCCATCAAGCATTACGACGTCCACCGCAGCAGCGGCGTCGGCATCCTCACCCACGACGGGCAGATCGTGACCGGCTCGCTGAGCGGCCTGTATTATCTCGACCGCGAGCAGGACAGATTCGTCCGCGACGAGAGCTTCCACGGCGGCTACGTCCACACGCTGTTCCAGGACAGCCGCGGCAACCTGTGGATCGGCACCTACGGCAACGGCCTTTTCTGCCGCGACAGCGGCGGCAACACCCTCCTGCACATGACCGTCTCGTCCGACCGGGGCCTGACGGCGGACCGCATCACGTCTTTCTTCGAGGACAGCCAGCACCGCATCTGGATCACCACGGAAGGCGGCGGCCTCTGCTACACCGAGCCGATGCCGAACCTGGCCAACCTGCGCCTCAATTCCATCACGCGTGCCGAAGGCCTGCCGTCCAACGTGACCTGCGCCGTGCTCGAGGACGAGAACCGCGTCCTGTGGGTCTCCTCCACCCGCGGCATCGTGCGTATCGACGGAGAGACCTGCCAGATACACGACTACCTCTTCGACCGTCAGCAGATCATGGGCTCGCAGTTCTCCTACGGCGCGGCCATGCTCGCCCGCAACGGCATGATCTACATGGGCAACACGTACGGCCTGGTCGTCTTCTCCCCCGCCCGCATGAAGAAAACGGTGCTCCGCCACCCGCTCTACATCACCAGCATCGAGGCCAGCAGCGCGGGCCGCACGATGCGCCTGCACGAGCCGGAACACACGGCCATCAACTCCAGCTGCATCCGCGTCAAATCGCGCGACGCCGCCCTGCTGTCCATCAGCTTCTCGGCGCCGAACTACTCTATCCTGCAGCACATTACCTACGAATACTCCCTCCACCGGGGCGGCCGCGAGCTGCTTTCCGACCGCACGGCGGAGAACAGCGTCCATTTCACCGGCCTGCGGCCGGGCCACTACCGCTTCGACGTCAATATCCTCGGCGCCGACTCCCCCAACGCCCGCCGCAGCCTGGAATTCGACATCCTGGCCCCGCTCCTCTGGAGTGTCGGTGCCAAGATCATCTACGCCCTGTTCCTGCTCTCGCTGCTCTGCTTCTTCCTCTATGAGCTCGACATGAAGCGCCGCCGCGACCGGGCCCGCCACATCACGCGGCTCGAGAACGAGAAGCAGAAAGAGATCTACGACGCCAAGATCAATTTCTTCACCAACATCACGCACGAGATCCGCACGCCGCTGACGCTCATCAAGATGCCGCTCGACAAGCTGATCGCGTCCGGCGAATACACGCCGAAGGCGGAGAAGGACATGCTGACCATCCAGGCCAACGCCGACCGCCTGCTCTCGCTGACCAACCAGCTGCTCGACCTGCGCAAGATGGAGAAGAACGAGATCAAGCCCGTGTTCCTGAAGAACGACTTCGCGGCCCTTGTCCGCACCACCTGCGCCAAATTCGAGCAGATGGCGGCCGAGCAGAAGACCGACCTGCGCGTGGACATCCAGAAAGATCCGTTCGAGATCATGTGCGTGCGCGATTCCGTCGAGAAGATCGTCGGCAACCTGCTTTCCAACGCCGTCAAATACACCTACGACAGCATCGACGTGAGCCTCAAGGCGTCCGAGGACGGCAAGACGGCCATCCTGCGCGTCAACAGCAACGGCAACCTCATCCCGGCCCGCGAGGCCGAGAAAATCTTCGAAATCTTCTACCAGATGGGCGATCCGGAGCACCAGAGCAAGGGCACCGGGCTCGGCCTCGCCTACGCCCGCACCCTCGCCGGCCTGCACGGCGGCAAGCTCTATCTGGACCTGAACGTGCGCGACCTCAACTCGTTCGTGCTGGAACTGCCCGTCGAGCAGCAGGCGCCGATCCACATGGAGACGCCCGAGGAATCCAACCCGCTCGACGAAGGTCAGGGCATCGACCACGACAGCAGCCGCCACACGCTCCTCATCGTGGAGGACTCCTCAGAGATGCGCGGCTACCTCGCCCGCGAACTCTCCGACGAATACAACATCGTCACGGCCGCCAACGGCCAGGACGCCGTGGAGAAGCTGCAGAACGAGAAGATCGACCTCGTGGTCAGCGACATCATGATGCCGCTGATGGACGGCTGCCAGCTCTGCAACTACATCAAGACCAACATGGAGTTCAGCCACCTGCCCGTGATCCTGCTGACGGCCGCCGTCGGCATGGAGACGCGCCTGCAGACCCTCGAGGTCGGCGCCGACGGCTACATCGAGAAACCGTTCCCGATCGAGCTGCTCCGCGCCAACATCACCAGCCTGTTCAGGAACCGGGACATCGCCTACAAGCAGTTCACCGACTCCCCGTTGACGCACTTCAACAGCGTCAATACCAGCAAGATGGACGAGGAGTTCATGGAGAAGCTCCACGGCATCGTGATGAAGCACATGGCGGAGCAGGACCTCAGCATCGAGACGCTCACCAACCTGATCGGCACGAGCAAGTCCACGCTGTACCGCAAAGTCAAGGCCAACACCGGCCTCAACATCAACGAGTACATCCGCCTCTGCCGCCTCAAGCAGGCCGCGGAGATGCTCTCGTCGCAGAAATACCGCATCAACGAGGTGGCCTACATGGTGGGCTTCTCGTCGCCGTCCTATTTCGCCACGAGCTTCCAGAAGCAGTTCAACATTTCCCCGTCCAGCTTCGTCAAGAACCTCAAAGATTAACCGCATACCATGCATCTGCTCTCCCTCCTCCTCGCCGTCGGGCTGCCGGTCCTTTCCGGTCCCGACGCCCGCCTCCAGTTGTCTTTCGCGGACGACGGCGGCCAGCTCCAGTACAGCATCTCCTATGACGGCAAGGCCCTCGTAGCGCCCTCCAGCCTCGGTCTGCAGACCAACGAAGCCGACTACACGCGGCTGGAAGTCGTCTCCGTGGACACGGAGCAGCTCCGCGATACCTACGTCCTCGACCGCATCAAGGCTTCGCGCATCGACCACGCCGCCCTGCGCGCCGTGCTGCACTGCGCGAACCCCGACGGGCGCAAAATCGACATCGAGTGGCACCTGACGGACCACGACGCCGCCTTCCGCTACCTCCTGCCCCGCGAGGGCGAAACCGGCAGCGTGCGCGTGCTGGCCGAGGCGAGCGCGTTCCGGTTCCCGGAGGGCACGACGGGCTTCCTGACGCCGCAGAGCGACGCAATGACAGGCTGGAAGCGCAGCAAGCCCAGTTATGAGGAATTCTACGCCTTCGACGCGCCGCTCGACCGGCGCTCGCAATACGGCCACGGCTACACCTTCCCGTGCCTGTTCCGCGTCGGCCAGGACGGCTGGGTGCTCGTCAGCGAGACGGGCGTGGACAGCCGCTACTGCGCCTCGCACCTGTCGGACTACGACCCGGCCACGGGCTACACCGTCGCCTTCCCGATGCCGGAAGAGAACAACGGCAACGGCACCGTCGAGCCCGCTTTCGCGCTGCCCGGCGCCACGCCGTGGCGCACGCTCACCGTGGGCGCGGACCTCGCCCCCATCGTGGAGACGACCGTCGCCTTTGACGTCGTGGAGCCGCGCTACACCACCACGCGCGCCTACCGCTACGGCAAGAGCAGCTGGAGCTGGATCGTCTGGCAGGACGCCAGCATGAACCGCGAAGACCAGGTGGCCTACATCGACCTGGCCGCCGCGATGGGCTGGCCCTACATCCTCATCGACGCGGGCTGGGACCAGGAATTCGGCCATGACGGGATGGCGGAGCTCGTCGCCTACGCCCGCAGCGTGGGCGTGGACGTGTTCCTGTGGTATTCCTCCAGCGGCTGGTGGAACGACATCGTCCAGAGCCCCGTCAACGTGATGTGCGACCCGCTGGCGCGCAAGCCCGAGATGCGCTGGATGGAGAGCATCGGCGTCAAGGGCATCAAGGTGGACTTCTTCGGCGGCGACAAGCAGGAGACGATGCGCCTCTACGAGGCCATCCTGAGCGACGCCGACGACCATGGCCTGATGTGCATCTTCCACGGCGCCACCCTGCCGCGCGGCTGGGAGCGGATGTATCCCAACTACGTGGGCAGCGAAGCAGTCCTCGCGTCCGAGAACATGGTCTTCGGCCAGAACCACTGC
Organism: Bacteroidales bacterium WCE2004; assembly: GCA_900167895.1. NCBI lineage: Bacteria > Pseudomonadati > Bacteroidota > Bacteroidia > Bacteroidales > Bacteroidales bacterium WCE2004. The sequence continues at coordinate 328,015 of FUZR01000001.1, forward strand.
GACCTGGAGTCGAAGTACGCGGCCCTGCACCCGTTCCTGCGCAACACGGTCGGCTGCATGGAATTCGGCGGCGTGTTCCTCAACAAGCGCCTCAACCGCGCCAACGGCGCGCCGGGCCCCGGCGGCCGCGTCTTCGGCACGCAGCGCCGCACCACCGACGCGGCCGAGCTGGCCGTCGCCGTGCTCTACCAGAACCCGGTCCAGAATTTCGCGCTCACGCCCAACAACCTGACGGACGCGCCCGCTGCCGCGCTGGACTTCCTGCGGGAAGTGCCCACGACCTGGGACGAGACGCGCCTGATCGACGGTTATCCGGGCCGCAACATCGTGCTGGCCCGCCGCCACGGTGCCGCCTGGTACGTGGCCGCCATCAACGCCTCCGACGAACCGCTGACGCTGGACGTCCGCGCCATCGAGGCGCGCCTGGGCGGCACCGCCAGCGTGCTGAGCACCGGCAAGGACGGCCTGCAGCGCGGCGCGGCCACGAAAAAGCCGCTCCGCATCCCGAAGGACGACGGAGCGGTGCTCGTCATTCGCTAGATCCTTCGCTGCGCTCAGGATGACATCCAGGCGCAGCTATTTTTTCCCTTCCAAACCTTTGTGCCAGAACCGTGCGGTGATGTCCTCGCCGTGGTGGTAGAGGCGCTGGTTGGTCGTGGGGCTGTTGAGCGGCCCCCTGGCCGCGATATAAGGCCCCACCTTGACGTAGTCGAAGGCTTCGTAGATCTCGGGCTCCACCTCCACGCGGCCGGAATAGACCGCCCGCTCCAGCTCCGGATGCGCCGCCCGCAGGTGCTCCGCAATGCCCAGCAGGGCCTGCAGGTCCTTGCCCTCCCCCAGCAACAGGAAGCAGTTGACGCCGTAGTTGTCGGCGATCAGCCGGTCCACGATCTGCGGGGTCAGTTCCTCGCCGATGTCGAGCTTGAGGAACGGCGAGTGGCATCCGGGACAAGAACCCTGGCAGTTGGTAATCTCAACTGCCAGGGTCACCTTGTCCGGAATCTCCTCGAGGACGATGTCCGTGAGCTCCGGGATATACTTGATCATTCCGTCGGAACGTTCTTCGGATTGTAGAAGCGGTGCTGGGCCTCGATCTGGCGCGGCTCCGCGAAGGAAGACACGCGCTTGAGGTAGCCGATCACACGCGTGAGGTAGTCGAGGTTGGTGCTGCCGCACTTCGGGCAGACCGTGAGCGTGTCCTTGCTGATGTAGCCGCAGTCGTTGCAGACGGTGTTGCGGCAGTTGAAGGTGAAGTAGTTGGTGCCGTAGTGGGCGGCCGTCTTCAACAGGCTCCGGTACTGCTCCTGGGTGAGGTGCTCCGCGATGTTCATGTGGAGGGCGGAGCCGCCGTCGAGGTACTTCACGAAGTCCTCGCCGTGGAGCTTGAACTTGTCGATCATCGACACGGTGTCGTCCTCGGGGTTGTAGAAGTAGGAGCTGTAGAGGTTGTGCTTCTCCGACACGAAGTAGCCGTCCTTCTTGTCCCACTTGTAGTTCTTGGCGGCCAGGTTCTCGGCCGGGACGAACTCGGTGTTGAACATCGCGTCCGGCGTGCGGTCCTTGCGGTTGGCGATGTTGATCGTCTCGAGGATCGTGTTGACGAAGTCGCCGTATTCGGGGTTCGGGGAGACCCGCAGGCCCAGGAACTCGGCGGCCTCCGTCAGGCCGTTGACGCCGACGGTGAGGTACTGCTTGCGCATGTCGATGAAGCCGGCCTTGTAGACGTCGAGCATGTCGGCCTTGAGGAAGTCCTTGATGATCTCGTTGAACGCGATCTGGTATTTGTGCACCCGCTCGGTCATCTCGCGGATGTCCTTGTCGATGTAGTTGTTGTAGAGGTCCTCCTTGTCATAGAAGTGCGACACCGGATCCAGCGGCTTGCCGGCCTCGAGGTTGACGCCGCGGCGCTCCAGGAAGTAGCGGCGGACGGCGTCCTGGATGAGGCGGTTGAGGTTGATGGTCATCACGGACTTGGAACCCGTGGCCACGGAAGCCGTACCCATGGAGTACTGGTGCGTGGTGTGGTTGTGGCCGTCGTCCTTCTGGATCTCGTTGCGCAGGCGGCAGCAGCTGGACAGGGAGTCGGGGCTGTTGGAGAGGTAGCAGAAGAAGCTGTGGCCCTTGGCCCACATCTCGGCGGTGAAGTCGGCGTAGTCCTTGTCGGCGAAGTCGTCGCCGCCGTCGGTCAGCAGGGCCATCGTCTCCACCGGGAAGGTGAGGATATAGTGGTTGCGCTCTTCGTTGAACCAGTTCATGAAGTGGCGCTGCAGCCAGTCGAGGGTCTCCCACTTCGGTTTGGAACCGTCGGGGAACACGAAGTCGCCGAACACACCCTCGAAGTAGGGCTTGTCGAAGTAGCCGATGTTCCAGAACACGGTCTGGTAGCCGCGGTTGCCGGCAGGCATGTTCATCGAGTGGACGACCTGCTGGAAGTAGTTGTCGATGACCTTGACCAGCGTGCGCTGCTTGACGTTGTTCTCGACCACGTCGTCGAGATGGTTCACATAGTCGTCGCCGTAGTCCTTGCGGATGAAGTAGTCGAGGTACATCAGGAACTCGGGCGTGGCCACGGCGCCCATGAACTGCGAGGACACGGAATAGACGAGGTTGATGAATTCGCCGCAGAAGGACTTGAGGTCGGTGGGGGCGATGGACACGCCGCCCAGCTCGCGCAGGCCGCTCACCAGGAAGGGATACATCGTGATGGCGACGCAGTACGGGAAGCCCGGGGTGCCGCTCTCGTCGTGCTTGTAGAGGACGTGGGACTCCAGGTCCTTGATGTACTGGTCCGCCATGGCGCGGCCGTACAGGGCCTTGATCTTGTCCTGCATGATGTAGCGGTTCTGCTTGATGTTGTTCTCCTTGTACAGCTCGTTGCCCAGCGTCACGATGTTCTTGCGGGTGACGTTGGCGTTGGCGTCGAACTTGGAGCCCGTCGCCGCATTGGACGCTTTGATGTAGTCCTTGATGAAGTCGCGCTTCTTGCGGAGATCCAGGTCGGCGTCGAACTTGTCGATATACGCATGGGCGACCTTCTTGTTGACGGACATCAGGGAATCCTCCACCTGACGGCGGATCTCCCGGCTGGTGATGCCCTCATACACATAAAGGTTGTTGATGATGGAGACGACGATGGCATCGTCGCAGTATTCTCCAGCAGTCTTGTAGGCCTCGTGGATGCCACGGGCCAGCTTGGCCTTGTCGAACTCTTCAAAAGAGCCGTTGGTTTTACGTACGTCCATATGCTGTAAGTTGAATTCAGTGGTTAGGGACGGGTCTGGCGACACATCCGGTTGTACAAATTTAGCCCTTCTGCCATGCAAAAGCCCGCGCACCTGTCTGTTTTTATCAACAAAGTTATAAACAACACGGCTGGCGCGCGTCAGGAGCCGCTCAGGAGCCGGGAACGGTCAGCAAGGTCTTCATCCAGCGGCCGCGGGCGATGCGCACGGCGAAGATGAGGCCCTTGACACACAGTTCAGTAGCCATGGCGATCCAGTAGCCTTCCAGGCCGAATCGGGGTATCAGGAGAAGGGCGAGTCCGAGACGGATTACCCACATGCTGAGCAGGTTGATGGCCGACGGCACCAGGGTGTCGCCCGCGCCGACGCAGCAGCCGTAGGCGACGATGCTGACGCCGAACAGGAGCTCGGCCCAGGCCTGGATGCGCAGGCATCCCGCGCCGAGCGCGATGACCTCCGCGTCCGGGCTCAGCAGCCCCATGATCTGCGGGGCGAACGCCCACATCAGGACGGCGAGCAGGGTCATCATCGCGGCGCCGGAGCCGATGGTCAGCCAGGCGAAGCGGCGGGCCATGTCGGGCCGCTTCGCACCCAGGCTCTGGCCCACCAGCGTGGTGGCGGCGTCCTGCATCCCGTAGCCGGGCAGATAGCAGAAGCCTTCGGCGATGATGGCGAAGGAATTGGCCGCGATGGCGACGGTGCCGAGCGGCGCCACGAGCACGGTCGCGGCGATATAGGCTCCGCGGGTGACCAGATTCTGCAGCCAGAGCGGCCAGCTGATCTTGAAAGCCCGCGTGTAGATGTCTTTCCGGTCCCCTTCCCCGGCGGGGCTTACGCCGGCCTGGCGCAGCTCGCCGCAGCGGCACGTCGCGTACCAGAGCAGGAAGGCGCCGGCGCAGAGCGTGGCGAGGCCCGTGCCGACCGCGGCGCCCATGACGCCGAGCCCCAGCACGTAGATGAAGAGGTAGTTGAACGCCACGTCCAGCACGCACATCGCGACGCTGGCGATGCCGGAGACCTTGGCGTTGCCGCTGGCGATCACCGTCGCCTCGCAGAAGACGGCCAGCTGCATGACGGGCAGGAAGAGCGAATAGACCAGGAAATAGGCGGACGCGTCCGCCAGGATTTCGGGCGCCCCGCCCAGCCAGCGCGGCAGCGCGCCGTGGATGGAGACGGCCAGCGCGGCGAGCAGCACGCTCACGCCCGCGGCCACGAAGATGCCGTGGCGGAAGACGCGCTTCGCGCCGGCGAAATCCTTGGCGCCGCAGCGGTGCGCGACCTGCACGCTGAAGCCGGAACTGTTTGCGTAGCAGAAACTTGCAAAGATCCAGGTGGTCGAGCTCACAAGCCCGATGGCGGCGGCCTGCCCGGAGCCGAGCCGGCCGACCATGGCCGCGTCGATGTAGCTCATCAGGCACATCGCCAGCTGCGCGAGGATCGAAGGCCACGCCAGCAGCATGGTGAGCCGGAACTGCTCACCCTGGCCCAGCGGCTCTCCGTTGCGGAGACGGCCCATCAATATATCTTTGCGTTCTGCCATGGTTTTTGGGGGCGCAAAGATACTAAAAAAGCTTATTCAAACAACAGCGGAAAGCTATTGCTGACGCGAGAAGGCCAGCTTGCGGCCGGGCGCTTCGACGACGAGCGAATCGACGTCCAGCCTGCAGATCTGCAGCAGGAGCGTGCCGGTGGTCTTCGGCTCCTCCGACAGGACCGTCGTCAGCACGAGCTGGTCGCCGTCCAGCGACCAATCCTGCAGCGGTTCGAGCCCCGTGGCCTGTGCGGAGCCGTCCTCGGCGAGCACCAGGCCCACCTCCTCCGCGCTGGAGCAATCGCGCCAGATGCCGGGCAGCAGGCGGTAGGCCGAAGGCTCCGTGATGTCCAGCTGCACGGCGTGCATCGTCTCCCCGTCGGGAAGCAGCTCATAGAAGACGCGGACGGCGTCGCCGGGCAGGACGCCCGGGACGGACATCGGATCCGTGCCCAGCGTACTCACGCTCAGCGAATCGCCCCCGGCGGTCAGCACGGTGACAGAATGGATGGTGGCGTCGATCACGCGGCCCTCCACGGAAGGAGCGGCCTGGCGGCAGCCGGCCGTCATCCAGACAGCAGCGGCCAGGGCAAGGACGGAAAGGATTCTTTTCATATCGGCAATCAGTTGACTCACAAATATAATAATTTTCCACCACTTTCATATTTGCTACGGAATTAGTAAATTCACGCGCTTTTTAAACTCAGAGTCACAATATGAAACTTAAACTGCTCCCTCTCCTCCTGCTCTGCGGCCTCACGTGGGGCGCGAACGCGCAGGAGGCCCCCCTCTGGCTGCGCAAGAACGCCATTTCTCCGGACGGCAAGTCCGTCGCATTCTGTTATAAGGGCGACATCTGGGTCGTCGGCGCAGAAGGCGGCCGCGCCTTCCAGCTCACGACGAACCCGGCCTATGACTCCGACCCTGTCTGGACGCCGGACGGCAAGCAGATCGTCTTCAGCTCCAACCGCGAAGGCAGCAAGGACATCTGGCGGGTCGCCGCCGACGGCGGCAAGCCCACGCGCCTGACCGCCTATCCCGGCAACGAGATCCCGAAGGCCGTCCGCGCCGACGGCAGCGTCGTCTTCCTGGCCGGCATCCAGAACGACGTGCGCTACGGCGGATTCCCCGGCGAAGGGCAGGTCTACGCGGTCGGCCCCGACGGCGGCATGCCGCAGCAGATCATCTCCCTGCAGATGTCCGAACTGAGCATCCGTCCCGACGGCGCCTTCCTCTATGAGGACTACAAGGGCTACGAGGATCCCTTCCGCAAGCACCATACGTCCGCCGTCACCCGCGACATCTGGCTCTGGGCCGACGGCGCCTTCAAGAAACTCTCCGACTTCGAAGGCGAGGACCGCCAGCCCGTCTGGGGCGCCGACGGCCGCACCTTCTACTACCTGAGCGAGCGCGGCGGCAAGACCATCAACCTCTTCCGCAGCAGCATCGACAATCCCGCCGAATCCGTCCAGCTGACCTTCGCCGAGAAGGATCCGGTCCGCTATGTCTCCGTCGCCCGGGACGGCACGCTCTCCTACTCGCAGAACGGCGAGCTCTACATCCTGCGCGAGGGCCAGCCGGCCCGCAAGCTGGAGGTCACCGTCGCCCGCGACGAGAACGAGCGCGACGTGGTCAAGAACACCTACACCGGCAACATCTCCGCGCTGGACGTCTCGCCCGGCGGCAAGGAGATCGCCGTCGTGATCCGCGGCGACGTGTTCGTGACCGCCACGGACTTCAGCACCACCCGCCGCATCACCAACACCGCCGCCCAGGAGCGCGGCGTGAGCTTCGGCGACGAAGGCCGCGCGCTCTACTATGCCGCCGAGCGCGACGGCTGCTGGGGCGTCTGGCGCACCATGCTCACCGACAAGAAAGACCAGCTCTTCACCTACGCCACGGAGACGAAGGAGGAGCTCTTCTCCGATCCGGGCGAGACTTGCTTCCAGCCGGTCGTCTCGCCGGACGGCAAATGGGTCGCCTACCTGCGCGACCGCACCGAGATCGTGGTCAAGCCCGCCAAGGGCGGCAAGGCCAAGTCCCTGCTCAAGGGCGCCAACTACTCCTACCGCGACGGCGACCAGCATTTCGAATGGAGCCCCGACAGCCAGTACCTCCTGACCGGCTACCAGGCCGACGGCGGCTGGAACAACGCCGACGTCGCCCTGATCGAGGTCAGCACCGGCAAGGTCACCGACCTCACGCAGAGCGGCTACAGCGACAATTCCTTCCACTGGGTCCTGGGCGGCAAGGCGATGACCTGGATGTCCGACAAGAACGGTTTCCGCAGCCACGGCAGCTGGGGCTCGCAGGACGACATCTACATCATGTTCTTCGACGGCGCCGCGATGACCGAGTTCCTCTATGACAAGGAGGACGAAGCCATCGCCAAGGCCCTCTCCGGCAAGACCGACAAGCAGATCGAGAAGCAGGAGAAGAAAGACAGCCTGGACCTCGAGAAGTCCAAAAAGGTCGAGCTGCTGCTCGAAGGGCGCGAGAACCGCATCCGCCGGCTGACCGGCGACTCCGGCGACTTCGGCGGATATTACCTTTCCAAGGACGGCCACACCCTCTACTATGTCAGCGGCACGGAGAGCGGCCCCGCCCTGTTCGCCAAGGACCTGCGCGAGGGCAACGTCCGGATCCTCGCGCGCGGCGTCTACGGCGCGGTCATCCCCACCAAGGACGGCTCCGAGATCTATGTCGCCAACGGCCGCGGCGTGACCAAGGTCACCCTGGCCAACGGCCAGACCAGGCAGATCTCCCTCGCGGGCGACTATGAGTTCAAGCCCCGCGCCGAGCGCGAATACATGTTCGGGCACATCTGGAAGCAGGTCAAGGAGAAATTCTACGACCCCGCCCTGCACGGCGCGGACTGGGCCTACTACCACGACAACTATGCCCGTTTCCTGCCCCATATCGACAACTATTTCGACTTCGCCGAGATGCTGTCCGAGATGCTCGGTGAGCTCAACGGCTCGCACACCGGCGCGCGCTACCGCGCTCCCGGCGGCGAGAACATCGGCCGCCTCGGCATCCTGATCGACTGGAACTACACGGGCAAGGGCCTGCGCATCGCGGAAGTCCTGCCGGGCGGCGTGCTCAATCTCGCCGACAGCGACATCAAGGCCGGCGACCTGGTCACGTCCATCGAAGGGCAGAAGCTGGAGCAGGGCGCCGACTGGATCTCGCTCCTGACCGGCAAGGCCGGCAAGAAGATCCGCCTGACCGTCAAGACCGGCGGCAAGGAGAAGGACCTGTTCGTCAAGCCCGTCGCCTCCGAGAGCGACCTCCTCTACCGCCGCTGGGTCCGCCAGCGCGAGGAAATGGTAGAGCGCCTGTCGGGCGGCCGCATCGGCTACGTCCACGTGGAGGGGATGGATTCCCCGAGCTTCCGCGAGGTCTATTCCAAGGCCCTCGGCAAATACCGCAACTGCGACGCCCTCATCGTGGACACGCGCCACAACGGCGGCGGCTGGCTCCACGACGACCTCGTGACCCTGCTCGGCGGCAAGGCCTATGTCGAGTTCCGCCCGCGCGGCCAGTACATCGGCACCGAACCGTACAGCAAGTGGACCAAGCCGTCCTGCGTGCTGGTGTGCGAGGACAACTACTCCGACGCCTCCGGCTTCCCCGCCGCCTACCGGGCCCTCGGCCTGGGCAAGATCATCGGTTCGCCCGTCCCGGGCACCATGACCGCCGTGTGGTGGGAGGACCAGATCTTCGACCAGATCGTCTTCGGCATCCCGGAGGTCGGCTCCTTCGACCTCAAGGAAGGACGCTACCTGGAGAACATGCAGCTCATGCCGGACATCCTGGTCTACAACGACCCTGCATCCGTGCTCGAAGGCAAGGATCTGCAGCTCGAGGCCGCGGTCCGCGAAATGTTGCGCCAGACGGAAGCCAAATAAATTGGTCGATCCAAAAATTCTTCGTAACTTTAAACGTTGGAAAGTAACTCCTGATTATTGTTGATATGAAGAAAATCGATGTCGTGCTCGGGCTCCAGTGGGGCGACGAGGGCAAAGGCAAGGTGGTCGATGTCCTGACCCCTGATTACAAAGTAATTGCGCGTTTCCAGGGTGGTCCCAACGCGGGTCACTCCCTGGTCTTCGACGGCGACGGCTTCGTGCTGCACACCGTCCCTTCGGGCATCTTCCGCCAGGACTCCGTCAACGTCATCGGCAACGGCGTCGTGATCGACCCCGTGATCCTGATGGACGAGATCCGCGCGATCGAGCAGAAGGCCGGCAGCATCACCGACAAGCTGCTCATCTCCAAGCGCGCCCACCTCATCCTCCCGACGCACCGCATGCTCGACGCCGCCAGCGAGGCCGCCAAGGGCAAGAGCAAGATCGGCTCCACGCTCAAGGGCATCGGCCCGACCTACATGGACAAGACCGGCCGCAACGGCCTCCGCGTCGGAGACATCCTCTCCCCGGAGTTCCAGGCCCGCTACGACGCCCTCAAGCAGAAGCATTTCGGCCTGCTGGCGCAGTATGACTTCCAATACGACATCACCGACTACGAGAAGCAGTGGATGCAGGCCGTCGCCGAACTCAAGCGCTTCCCCTTCATCGAGAGCGAGCTCGTGGTCAACGATTATCTCCAGAAAGACATCCCCGTGCTGGCGGAAGGCGCCCAGGGTTCGATGCTCGACATCGACTTCGGCACCTATCCGTTCGTCACTTCCTCCAACACGATGACCGCCGGCGTGTGCACCGGCCTCGGCGTGGCCCCCAACCGCGTGGGCAAGGTGATGGGCATCTTCAAGGCCTACTGCACCCGCGTGGGCAGCGGCCCGTTCCCGACCGAGCTCTTCGACGAGACGGGCGAGAGCCTGCGCCAGATCGGCCACGAATTCGGCGCCACGACGGGCCGCCCCCGCCGCTGCGGCTGGCTCGACCTCGTCGCGCTCAAGTACGCCGTGATGATGAACGGCGTCAGCGAGCTCATCATGATGAAGGCCGACGTCCTCAACACCTTCAAGACCATCAAGGTCGCCACCGCCTACGAGATCGGCGGCAAGCAGGTGGACTACTTCCCCTTCGAGAGCGGCGAGGAAGTCAAGCCGGTCTACAAGGAGTTCAAGGGCTGGGACAGCGACATCTGCGGTGTCCGCAAGTACGAAGATTTCCCGCAGGAGCTCAAGGACTACATCGCCTTCATCGAGAAGGAGACGGGCTGCCCGGTCAAGATCATCTCCGTCGGCCCCGACCGCAAGGAGATCGTCATCCGCTAGGGCGGCGACCCATACAAAAATCCCCCGGAAGCGCTGCTCCCGGGGGATTTTTTGTGCGGCCGGCTTACAGGATGCCGACGCGCTTGAAGATGTAGTCGACGTTCTTGAAGTAGTATTCCAGCGTGAAGCAGCCCTTGAGCTCCTCCTCGGAAAGGAATCCCATCACCTTGGCGTCGGCGAGCAGGAGGTCCTGGTAGTTGAGCCCCTCCGACCAGGCCTTCATCGCGATGGGCTGGACGGTGTCGTAGGCCTCCTCGCGGGAGAGTCCCTTGCCGATCAGGGCGTTCATCACGCGCTGGGCGAAGATGACGCCGTTGGTGCACCAGATGTTCTTGATCATCCGCTCGGGATAGACCGTGAGGTTCTCCAGGATGCCCTTGAAGCGGGTCAGCATGTAGTCGAGCAGCTCCGTGGCGTCCGGCAGGATGATGCGCTCGGTGGAGGAGTGGGAGATGTCCCGCTCGTGCCACAGGGCGACGTTCTCGCAGGAGGCGGACATGTAGCCGCGCATCACGCGGGCGCAGCCGCAGATGTTCTCGCTGCTGATCGGGTTGCGCTTGTGCGGCATGGCGCTGGAGCCCTTCTGGCCCTTGCGGAACGCTTCCTCGGCCTCGCGGACCTCGGTGCGCTGCAGGTTGCGGATCTCGAACGCCATCTGCTCCAGGGTGGAGGCGATGACGGCGAGGGTGGCGATGTAGAAGGCGTGGCGGTCACGCTGCAGGACCTGCGTGGAGATGTCGGCGGGATGGGTGCCGAGCTTCTCGCAGACGTAGTCCTGGATGAAGGGCGGGATGTTGGCGAAGTTGCCCACGGCGCCGCTCATCTTGCCGGCCTCGACGCCGGCGGAGGCGTATTTGAAGCGCTCGATGTTGCGCTTCATTTCCTCGTACCACAGCGCCCACTTGAGGCCGAAGCTCGTGATGTCGGCGTGGATGCCATGCGTGCGGCCGATGCAGGGGGTGTCCTTGAACTCGAGGGCCCGCTTCTTGAGGACCGCGAGGAAGTCCTCCAGGTCCTTGAGGAGGATGGCGTCGGCCTGCTTGATGAGGTAGCCGTTGGCCGTGTCCACCACGTCGGTGGAGGTCAGGCCGTAGTGGACCCACTTGCGCTCGTCGCCGAGGCTCTCGCTGACGGCACGGGTGAAGGCCACGACATCGTGGCGGGTCTGCTCCTCGATCTCCTGGATGCGCTTGACTTCAAACTTCGCGTTGGCGCGGATCTTCTCCACGTCCTCCGCCGGGATGACGCCCAGCTTGCTCCAGGCTTCGCAGGAAAGGATTTCGACTTCGAGGTAGGCGTTGAACTTGTTCTCTTCGGTCCAGACGTCCCGCATCACCTTTCTGGAATATCGCTCGATCATTTCTCTTACTTTTTAAGGAAGGCGTTGATGTTGGCTTCGATGCGGGCGGCGGCGTCGCCGTCGGCGGAGGCCGGCTGGAACTTCTCGCCCGTAATGTGCTCGTAGAGCTCGACGTAGCGGTCGGTGATGCCGGCGACGACCGCGTCGGTCATCTCGGGCACCTGCTGTCCGGCCTGGCCCTGGAAGCCGCCGGCCATCAGCCACTCGCGGACGAACTCCTTGGAGAGCTGCTTCTGGCGCTCGCCCTTCGCGAGGCGCTCCTCGTAGCCTTCGGCGTAGAAGTAGCGGGAAGAGTCGGGCGTGTGGATCTCGTCCATCAGGATGATCTTGCCGTCGCGCTTGCCGAACTCGTATTTGGTGTCGACCAGGATCAGGCCCTTGCCGGCCGCGATCTCGGAGCCGCGGGCGTAGAGGGCGCGGGTGTATTTCTCGAGCTGCTCGTAGTCCTCGCGGGACACGATGCCCCGGGCGATGATCTCCTCCTTGCTGATGTCTTCGTCATGTCCTTCGGCGGCCTTGGTGGTCGGCGTGATGATGGGCTCCGGGAAGCGCTGGTTCTCGACCATGCCCTCCGGGAGGGCGACGCCGCAGAGGGTGCGCTTGCCGGCCTTGTATTCACGCCAGGCGTGACCGGTCAGATAGCCGCGGATCACCATCTCCACCTTGAAGGGCTCGCAGCGCCAGCCGACCGTGGCCATCGGGTCCACCTCGGCGATCTTCCAGTTGGGGAGGATGTCGGTGGTGGCATCGAGGAACTTGGACGCGATCTGGTTGAGAACCTGCCCCTTGTAGGGAATGCCCTTGGGGAGGACGACGTCGAAGGCAGAGATGCGGTCGGTGGCCACCATGACGAGGTAGTCGGAGCCGATGCTGTACACGTCACGGACCTTGCCGGTGTACTTGGCAACCTGTCCGGGGAAATGAAAATCTGTGCTGAGGATGGCTTTCATAACGATATAAGAAATTGTGGGCACGAAGTTACAAAATATATTGCATTTCTCTCGGTTTGAAAGTAATTTTGTGTGATGATTCACACACGAAAAAGCGGTCTCCACGAGGAGTGTGGCGTATTCGGCGTCTATGGCGTCCCGGATGCCGCCAGCCTGGTCTATTACGGGCTTCACGCCCTTCAGCATCGCGGCCAGGAAGGCTGCGGCATCGTCGCCTGCGGAGACGACCAGGTCCTGCGCCGGATCAAGGGCGAAGGCCTGGTGCACGAGATCTTCAACGGCGAGGAGCAGTTCGCCGGGCTGCCCGGCGCGATGGCCATCGGCCACGTCCGCTACTCGACCACCGGCGGAGGCAGCATCGAGAACGTCCAGCCGTTCCTGTTCCGGCACAACACCGGCGATTTCGCCCTGGCGCACAACGGCAACCTCGTCAACTCCGAGCAGCTCCGCCACTACCTGGAGGACCACGGCAGCCTCTTCCAGTCCTCTTCGGACAGCGAGATCCTCGCCCACCTCATCCGCAAGGACAACAAGGAGCGCCACCGCCCGCGCATCCTGGCCATCAAGGAGGCCCTCAACATGATCGAAGGCGCTTTCGCCTTCCTGATCATGACCAAGAACCGCCTCTACGTCTGCCGCGACAAGCACGGCCTGCGCCCGCTGTCGCTCGGCCGCCTTGGCGAGGGCTACGTGGTCAGCAGCGAGACCTGCGCGCTCGACGCCGTCGGCGCCACCTTCATCCGCGACATCGAGCCGGGCGAGATCGTCACGATCGACCACCATGGCCTGCGCAGCAACTTCTACTCCGACTTCCGCCACCACTTCATGTGCGCGATGGAATACATCTATTTCTCCCGTCCGGACAGCGACATCGAGGGGACCAACGTCCACTCCTTCCGCAAGCTGACCGGCCGGCTGCTCTACGAGGAGTCCCCCGTCGAGGCCGACATCGTCGTGGGCGTGCCGGACTCCAGCCTGAGCGCCGCGATGGGCTACGCCGAGGCGAGCGGCCTCCCCTACGAGATGGGCCTGATCAAGAACAAATACATCGCCCGCACCTTCATCCAGCCCTCACAGGCGCTGCGCGAGAAGGGCGTGCGGATGAAGCTCTCGGCCGTCAAGTCCATCGTCCGCGGCCAGCGGATCGTGCTCATCGACGACTCCGTCGTCCGCGGCACGACCTCCCGCCGCATCGTCAAGATGCTACGCGAAGCCGGCGCTACGGAGGTGCACCTCCGCATCGCCAGCCCGCCCATCAAGAGCCCCTGCTTCTATGGCGTGGACATGTCCACCTACGACGAGCTGCTCTGCGCCCACAAGAGCCTGGACGAAGTCCGGGAGATCCTGGGCGTCGACTCGCTCGCATTCCTCTCCCGGGAGGCGCTCTACAAGGCCGGCAAGCGTTCGGAGCTCTGCCTCGCCTGCTTCACCGGCGACTATCCGACCTACCTCTATCAGCGCATAGAGGAAGCCAACAAAGACGGCAAATTCTAAAGATATGATCCGCGAAGAGACCGTATTCGGGCCCATCCACAGCCGCAGGCTGGGATCCTCGCTCGGCATCAACCTGCTGCCGTGCAAGGGCAAGATCTGCAATTTCGACTGCATCTACTGCGAATGCGGCTGGAACAAGGACGGCCGCGACGACCAGGTCCTCCCCACGGCCGCGGAGGTCCGCTCTGCCCTGGAGGACAAGCTGTCCGCCTGCATGCTCGCGGGCACGCCCATCGACTCCATCACCTTCTCCGGCGACGGGGAGCCGACCCTCAACCCGGAGTTCCCCCGCATCATCGACGACACCCTCGAGCTGCGCGACGCCTACTATCCCGACGCCAAGGTGTCCGTGCTCTCCAACGCCACGCGCGTGCACGTCCCGGCCGTGGCCGCGGCGCTCAAGCGCGTGGACAACCCGATCCTCAAGATCGACGCGCCCACGGACGCGCTCGTGGAGAAGATCAACCATCCCGCGCCCGGATTCCGCCTCGAGCGCGTCCTGGAGGCCCTGCGCGGCTTCCACGGCGATTTCGTACTGCAGACGATGTTCCTGCGCAGCCCGGACTTCGACTCGGGCAGCCCGGAGGTCCTCGACGGCTGGATGGACATCGTCCGCGACCTCAGGCCCCGCCGCATCATGGTCTACACCATCGACCGGCCCACGCCCGCCCTCGGGCTGGAGAAATACACCGCCGCGGAGATGCGCACCCTCGTGCAGCCGCTGCTCGACGAAGGATTCACCATCGACATCAAAGGATAATAAAAGCGCCCCGTTGCCGGGGCGCTTTTCAGTAGGATTCCGGGCCGGGACTATTCGTCCGGGCGGTATTCGAGGATGTCGCCCGGCTGGCAGTCCAGCGCGGCGCAGAGTGCTTCCAGCGTGGTGAAGCGGATCGCTTTTGCTTTACCTGTTTTGAGGATCGAGAGGTTTGCAGCTGTGATCCCCACGCGTTGGGCGAGTTCCCCGGAGGACATCTTCCTCCGGGCAAGCATCACATCTACATTAATGACGATCATGACTTAGTCCTCCGCTTTGGGTTCCGCAGCAGGCGCCTCCTCAGGCTTGCCCTTGAGATAGCCCGGCAGGCTCATGCCCGCCATCTTGAAGAGCTCCTCGAGCGGCGGGACCGATCCCATGAGTCCGGACACGAAGTTGGCCGTGGCGGTCTTGCCGTTCTCGCCCTTGCCACCGTCCCAGACGGTGACCTTGTCGATGTTGATGCCCTTGACGGCCTCGACCTGGGTCTTGACCAGCTCGGGCAGCTTGTCGGTGATCAGCATCGTGATGGCCTGCTGGGCGTCTCCACCGGCAGCGGCGACGAGCTGGCCGAAACCTTCCGCCTGCTTGGCGAGGATCTCGAGGGTACCGCGGGCCTGGGCGTCCATCTTGGCGAAGATGGCGTCGGCCTCACCCTTCGCCTTGCGGCGGAGCTGCTCGGCTTCGGCCTCGGCCTCGATGATGGCCTTCTCCTTCTCGATCTGGGCGGCGACCACGATGTTGGCCTGCTGGGTGGCCTTTTCGCGCTCGGCGCGGGCGATTTCGGCGTCACGCTCGCTCTTGTAGGCCTCCTCGAGGGCCTTGGCGGCCTGCACCTTCTCGGCCGCGACGGCCAGGCGCTCGGCCTCCGCCTGCTTCTCACGGCGCTGGGCGTCGGAATTGGCGATCTCGATCTTGGCGGCGTTCTCGCCCTTGACGGCGTCGGCGTCGGCCGCGGCAACATTGACACGCGTATCCTTGTCGGCCATGGCCTTGCCGGTCTCACCGTAACGGTTCTGCTCGGCCACGCTCTTCTTGGCGTCGTTGATGGCCTTGGCTGCAGCTTCCTTACCGAGGGCCTCGATATAGCCGGATTCGTCGCGGATATCGGTGACGTTGACGTTGATCAGCTTCAGGCCGATCTTGCGGAGTTCGGCCTCCACGTTGGTGGAGACGTTGGCGAGGAACTTGTCGCGGTCGGCGTTGATCTCCTCGATGTCCATCGTGGCAATGACCAGACGGAGCTGGCCGAAGAGGATATCGGTCGCGATATTGCGGATGTCGTCGATGTGCAGGCCGAGCAGACGTTCGGCGGCGTTGGTCATGCTTTCCGGCTCGGTGGAGATACCGACGGTGAAGCGGCAGGGCACGTCGACACGGATATTCTGCTTGGACAGGGCGTTGGTCAGGTTGCACTCGATGGAAATCGGCGTGAGGTCCAGGAACTGGTAGCTCTGGAACACGGGCCAGATGAAGGCGGCGCCGCCGTGGATGCACTTGGCCGAGGTGTCGCGGCCGGTCTTTCCGTAGATGACGAGCACCTTGTCGGACGGGCAGCGCTTGTAGCGGGCGAGGATGGCCGTGAAGGTCACGAAGAGCACGCCCACGATAATGAGGATGATGTAGAGTTCCATATTCTTGTTGGATTTAGATAATGACGGAATTGAGTTCTTCGACGAGCAGGGTGGTGGGGCTGACCACGTCCACGACGCGGATGCGGGAGCCGGTCTTGAGTTCCGGGCCGTCCGTCAGGGCGGCGTACTCGCGCACGGCGTTGTTGATGGTGATCTGCACCTTGCCTTCGCCCGCGCGCTCGCCCGGGATGGTCAGATAGACCGTGCCCTGGCAGTCGACGGCGGACTTGTAGACGTTGATGGTGCCGGATTCCTGCATGCCGGTGAGCCACTTGAAGAGCATCATCACCAGCGCGACCAGCAGCACGCCGACGATGATGGCGATCAGCATCCGCAGGGTCACGGAAGGGACGTCGTCCTTCAGGAGGATGGCCGTCCAGCCGAAGCCCAGCAGGAAATTGACCATGTTGCGGAAGGTCAGCAGGTTCATGCCGGAGCCGGCGTCCGCCGCATCGTGGGCGGCCGACGCGTCGTGGCCCAGCTCCAGGGAGGCGTCAGGGACATCGCCCCCGGCGTCCATGTCCGTATTGATATCGAAATCAGTGTCTCCGGCGGCGCCGAGGAAGGTCATCACGGTCTGGATGACGAATACCAGCGAAGCCGAGAGGGTCACAGCCCAAAGGATTTTGCCCGAAATGTCGAGCGAGGTCCACCATTCAATCATAAGGCTAAATAGGTTATGTTTCTGCAAAGATATAATTTTTTATTGATAAACAATAATTAATTGCTGATTTTTTCGGTAAAAAATATTTTTCCTAACTTTGCCTCCAGAACGCGGTGAGTTGCCTGCGCAACTTGAAAAGGGAATCCGGTGCAAAACCGGAGCTGTGCCCGCAGCGGTAATCCCCACGACGAACGTTCCGGCTATCTGTCTGCCATTGTCCTCCGGGACGAGAAGGCGCCGGAAACGGGGAGAGCCCGAAGACCTGCCACGTTCGAGTCAATCCGGAGGCCCGGGGTCAGGCCGCCATTACGACGCACAGACTATGTTTTTATCTTCCCTTTTGTTTGCGGCGGGTCTGCTGGTGGCAGAAACGCCGGACACCCTGGCGGCCGTGACCATCGTGGCCGACAAGGGCGTCGTCGTGTCCAGGACGGACACGGTCGCACTGCGTGCCGACGGGACGGCCGCTGATGCGCTTCTTCGCATTCCCGGACTCGGCATCAGCGACTACGGCGGACTCGCCGGCCTGAAGGGCGCGAACCTCCGCGGTCTGGGCACCGCCCACACCGATATCTATCTGGACGGCGTACGCGTCAGCAATTTCCAGAGCGGTCAGAACGACCTCGGGATGCTCCCGCTCGAGACGCTGGGCAACGTGGTCGTGGACTACGCCCAGAACAGCCTGTCCTTCCGCACGGCGAAGCCGGTCTTCGGGAGCAACGCCGTCACCGGCCGGGTCGGCCTCACGGCCGGCTCCTTCGGCACCTGGATGCCTTCCCTGCGCTTTGACGTCAAGGCTTCCGAGCGCGTGGCCATCAGCGCCTACGCTTCCGGCATCCTGACCAGGGGCGACTTCCCCTACGGCGACGCCGGCGCGCGCCGCACCGGCAACGACCTCAAGCAGATCCGCGCCGGCTACGACGTCTTCGGCACGCTCGAAGGCGGACAGTGGCAGATCAAGTCCTACATCAACGCCTCCGACCGCGGCACGCCCGGCTCGCTGAGCTGGCCGTCCGAGGACAGGCAGAAAGACAAAAACTTCATCCTGCAGGGTTCCCTGCAGAAGGCTTTCTCCGAGCTCTACACCCTCAACGTGAGCGCCAAGGGAGCCTACGACAACATCTTCTACAAGAGCGCCTGGGGCGACTCCAACTACGATTTCACCGACTTCCAGCTCAACAGCTCCCACACCTTCCGCTTAACCGACTTCTGGGCTGTCTCGCTGGCTGCGGACCTCGAACACGGCGCACTCAAGGCCACGGGCTACGACGCTTCCCGCACGGCGGTAATCGCCGCGCTGGGCTCCGCCGTCCGCTACGGCCGCTTCAGCGCCGACCTGGCGGTGGAGTACCGCGGCACCTTCGACAAGGGCACCGAGGGGCTCCACAGCGTCTCCCCTTCCCTGGACCTGCGCTTCAAGATCCTCGAGAGCCTCGACATCACGGCCTTCGGCCGCCGCGCCTTCCGCGCGCCGACCTTCAACGAGCTGTATTATCCGGGCTACGGCAATCCGGAGCTCAAGCCGGAGGATGCCTGGCTGACCGATCTCGGTCTGGACTGGCACCGCGCACTCGGTGACTGGACGCTCGGCGCCAAGGTGGACGGTTTCTACAATTTCCTGAAGGACAAGATCACTTCCGCTCCTTCTCCTGCGGATCCCTATGTCTGGCTGCCGTACAACATCGGCCGCGTGGAGGCCTGGGGTGCTGACGCTACGGCTTCGGTGCGCTATGACAACGGCTGCTTCGCCGGCGGTTTCTCCGCCCGCTACGCCCGTCAGAACGCGCTCGACAAGACGCCCGACAGCGCCACCTTCGACAAGCAGATCCCGTATGTGGCCCGCCACACGGTCGTGCTCGCCGGCGACCTTGCCGTCGCAGGCTGGCGCATCGACGCCCTGTGGAACTGGCGCGGCGGACGTTTCGACGCGTCCGGCCAGATGCCCGACTGGAACGCGCTCGACCTGTCGGTCCGCAAGGCGTTCAACCTGGGCACCTACACCTCCCTGTCGCTGTTCGTGACCGGCAAGAACCTGCTGGACAACCGCTACGAGCTGGTACGCGACTACCCGATGCCGGGTCGTTCGGTACTCGGCGGCGTAGAATTCAAATTCTAGGAATTTACTTCTTCCGGCTGGCCTCTTTGAGGCCCAGCCGGATATTCTCAATCACTGCCTTCGAAGACCAGGTGGCCCCGCTCACGGCGTCCAGCTGGACTTCGGAGGCTTCTTCGATGGTCTTTCCGGTCAGGGACGAGAAGATCGGGCTGTCCAGCACGCGCTGGAAGAAGCCCGGGGTCTCGGAGTTCGGCAGGGCCACGATCTTCTCGATCCGGCCGTCCTTGACGTGGATCTCGAGCGGCGTGGTGCCGGCATAGCCCATCACTTCCTTTCCGAGGGTTTCCGTATTGATCACGAAGTTCTGCGGCTTCGCTTTTTTATTGGCGGAGCAGGCGCCCAGACAAACGGCGGCTGCGGCCAGGAGAATCAAGATTCGTTTCATGGGGGACAAAGATAAGGATTCTCATGCGTCCGCGCAATCGCGCGAAATGAGGATTTCGCGCAGTTCCGCCGCCGTCTCCGCAACGCGGTCGGCGGCCGCGCGCGCGGCTTCGGGGCGGAAGCCCCAGGTCACCGCGACCGCGGGAATGCCGGCAGCGGCGGCCGTGGCCATATCCGTGCCGGAATCGCCCACCAGCGCCGTCCGGCCCAGCGGCTCGCCCGCCGCTTCGCAGATCTGGCGGATCACCGCCGGATCGGGCTTGAGCGGCCGACCCTGGCCGCCGCCGCACACCGCGACGAAAGGCACCTGCGGGAAGAGGCGCCCGACCAGCTTCTCGGCACCCGACTGGAACTTGTTGGAAGCCACGGCCAGTTTCACGCCGGCAGCGTCCAGGTCCGCCAGCAACTCCGGGATGCCCGGATAGGGCACGGACCTGTCATTGATATGTTCTATATAATAGGACATGAAATCGGCGAGCAGCCCGTCCAGGAGCGCTTCGTCGGCCTGCATCGCCACCGGCATCGCCCGCTGGACGAGCTTGCGGACGCCGTTGCCGACCATAACCCTGTATTCTTCAAGCGTATGCAGAGGCAGTCCCTTCTTTTCCAACGCCACGTTGACGGCCGTTCCCAGATCCGCGATCGTATCCACGAGCGTGCCGTCGAGGTCAAAAATCACCAGTTTGTAAGCCATGACGCAAAGATAAGCCCAATTTTATTGAAAAACGCTTGCAGTTTTCAAAAAAAGCAGTACCTTTGTAATCCCAAACGGGAAACGGGGTATTAGCTCAGTTGGTAGAGCGTTTGAATGGCATTCAAAAGGTCAGGAGTTCGATTCTCCTATGCTCCACAAAACGAGAAGTCAGGCTGTCGCCTGACTTTTTTCGTTTTGCGGAGCATTCGCTTCCCCAACCCCCTGTCGCTGACGCGACATCCCCCTTTCAGGGGGAATGCCGGAACCTGCTCCGCTTCGCTTCGCAGAACCCGGGTGCCTCCGCTGCTTCAACCTTCTGGCGAAAGTCTCGCTGACGCTCCGGCACGCGCCTGACGGCGCCTCGGCCCGCCGAGCCATCCGGCTCTCCGGCCCTCGTATCCTCTTTGTCCCAACCACAGCAATTCGCGGACGGAAGTTTGGAAGCAGGGTGCTCCTACTCTGTAATTATTTGGACCGGTAGGAGCAAAAATGGCCGTTTTTGCTCCTACTCTGCAGAATTTTGGACCACCAGGAGCACCCGGGGAATAAATAGAAAGTGCGGAAGACGTCCCGTTTCTTGGGACGTCTTCCGCACTCCCCCGGCCCGCGGCGATCCGTCACCCTCCCCTTTTGTGCCCGAGGATGAAGAGTGAAAAACCGCTTCCTCCAGCTCCACCGGGAATAGCTTCCCGGCTCCGGCGCCGGCTGCCGGGCAGGAGGGGTGGAGTTTTCGCGCGAGGGATTGTCAAGATGCGGGGAAATGGGTATATTAGCGTCCGCAAAAACCGGTATCGGTTCGAGAGGATCATGAACATTTTCAAAAAGATCAGCGATTTCTTAAGCGGCAAGGCCAGCATCTTCATCATCCTGACCGCCGCGGTCACGTTTTTCTATCCCCAGATCTTCGCGTGGGTCAAGGGCGACGCCCAGACCATCATCCTCGGCATCATCATGCTCACGATGGGACTCACGCTCACGCCCCGGGACTTCAAGCTCCTGGCGCAGCGCCCGCTCGACATCCTCATCGGAGCGGCGGCCCAGTTCACCATCATGCCGCTGGTGGCGTTCACGCTGTCGTGGCTGTTCGGGCTGGTGCCCGCTTTCGCGCCCTACAGCACCGCGATGGCCATCGGCCTCATCCTCGTGGGCTGCTGCCCGGGCGGCGTGTCGAGCAACATCATGTCGTTCCTCTGCAAGGCGGACGTCGCCTATTCCGTGGGAATGACCTGCGCTTCGACGCTGCTCGCACCCGTGCTGACGCCGCTGCTGGTGCTCCTGCTGGCCGGCGAGCGCGTGGACGTGGACGCGCTCGGGATGTTCCGCCAGATCCTCATCGTGACCATCATCCCGATCGCCGTCGGATTCCTCCTGAACCTGTGGCTCGGGCATAAAGACGTCTTCCGCAAGGTGCAGGGCTGCATGCCGGGCCTGTCTGTCGTCTGTCTCGCCTGCATCGTCGGCGGAGTCGTCTCCACCGTGCACGACCCGCTGGTCGAGAACGGCGTCGTGCTGTTCCTGCTCACTTTCTGCATGGTTTTCTGCCACAACAGCATCGGATATCTGCTGGGCTACACCGTGGGGCGGCTCTTCAAGTTCAGCACCGCCAAGAAACGCACCCTCTCGATCGAAGTGGGGATGCAGAACGCCGGCCTGGGCACCAACCTGGCGATGACCTTCTTCGTGGCCACCAACCCGATGGCCGTCGTGCCCTGCGCCATCTCCTGCGCCTGGCACAGCATCAGCGGCACCATCCTGGCCAACATCTTCGCCCGCCGGAACGGCTAAAGGCTATTTGCTCCTGAAGAGCCTTCTGAGGTCATCCAGCGTGGCCGGGCCGGTCATGTAGACCAGCGTGACGGCATGGCTCCCGACCTTGGACACACACTGGAAGCAGACAAAGCGGTTGCCGCGGCCGCCGTCCTCAAAGGTGAGGATGGCGTAGGCCAGGCGGCCCTCCTTCATGTGGATCTCCTGGTCGGAGGCCCGCTCCGCGTCGGCAAGGACGCGGCGAGACACCTCCGCAAGGACCTGGTCGTCTCCGGTGAAGGAGACGCTGCGATACAGCTCAAGATGGTATGTTTCCAGCCGGGAACTGCGGATGAAGGTCTCCTTCATGGCCGTCGCCGGCACCACCTTCCCGTCGAAGACGGCGCCCACCTGCAGCTCGCCCTGCGCGGACGCGGTCCACACCGGAAGCAGCAGCAAGACGATGAGAATCAAAATCCGTTTCATAAGGCAGGATTGAAAAGGTCAGACAATTCTTCGCCGACATCCTCGCTCTCCCCGAAAATGCCTTCCAGGGTGGCGGACATGTCGTCGAACGCCTGCTGCACGTCGGTCGACTTCTCACCGTAAGCCAGGACGTAGCAGTCGTTCTGTCGATGGTATAGGCCGATGGCCAGCACGAGGGCGAGGCAGGCGGCGAGGGCCGCGGCCCAGCGGAAACCGGCCCCCCGCGCAAGCGGGCGGGCGGTTGCCGCCGGGCGGCCCTCCGCCAGGCCCTTCCCCACGGCAAAGAAACTGGCCACCGCCTTCACCTCGTCGAAATCCGGGTCCTCCGTGGAGGCCAGGAACGACTTCAGCTCCAGCTCTTCGGCCTCGGTGAGCAGGCCTTCGAACCGGCGTTCTGCCAAATCCATATAGTAGCTCTTATTCTTCGTCATATCGTTTCCTGTATATTTCTCTGATGGTTTTCCAGGCCCGGGACAACTGCATCCTGACGGCCGGGGGCTGCATGCCCAGTTCTTCTGCAATCTTTTCCAGCGTGACACCTTCGTACTCGTGTCTCCGGATGATCAGCCGCTGGAGGTTGGTCAATTCCTTGTCGACCATCTCCTCGACCCGCCGGAAAAGCTTCTCGCGGCTCTCGCCCACATCCTCTTCCGGTAGGTCGCCGGCAAGCGGGACGGTCCTGCGCCTGCGCAGCTGGTCGATGGAGACGTTCCGGACCGTCCGCACCAGCAGCGCCTCCGCCTCCCGCTCGTTGCGCACGGGATAGCGGCTCCAGAGCCGCATGAAGGCATCCTGCAGCGCATCCTCGGCCGCGTCCGCGTCCGTGAGCATCTTCCCGGCCCGGGCCTTCAGCCGCTGTCGGATCCGTTGGTATGTCTCGGTCAGGATGTCTGCCATACAATAAGTCAGCCCGCCGTCAAGGGCAGGCGGTGAAAGGAGCCCCACAGGCCGCGTTGGCGCGGTACTGGGGCGCATAGAGGGATTCGACCGTGACCACGGGGGCCGCAAAGGTGCCGGCCTGGGTCACGAAGAAGGATTCTTCCCACTTCGTGGTCTCTTCCGGACAGACATCGAACCACCAGCACGTGCGGTCGGCGCGGACTTCACGGTAGCACTGGACAAGTCGCGTCCAGAGGCCGTCGACCCGGACCGGCCTGCCATCGCCGAGCGCCTGGCCGGAAAGCTGGTCGACCGGCAGGAAGCAAGCTTCGCGGAAGGCGTCCAGCCGGACGAAAGAGCGGTTCTCCGCGCTCCAGAGCTCATATTCGGCGACGACCTTGTCGCCCACCTGGAGCGTGTCGCCGGGCTTCAGCGCAACGCGCTTGCCGTCCTGCTCCAGATAGAACCGCCGCTCGACGCGCATGTCGTTGCCGGAGGCCTGGATGTCCGCGAACGGAAGCGTCTCGGAGGCGGTCAGCGTCACAATCTGGCGGTCCAGCAGGTCGTCGGACGAGGACAGGACCAGCTGCAGCGCGTCCACGTAGGCCGGTTCACCGGTCCAGGACTGCGTCTCGTTCTGGAGGGTCAGCCAGAGCCGCACCCCGTCGGAGACACGGCCTTCAAGCAGGCCTGCGAGCAGGGTGTGGGCATAGACCTCCGAAGAGAGCAGGCCGCGGAAAGGCAGCACGGCATTCGGGTAATAAAGCCCGCCGGACGGATGACGGACGGCGTATTGCTCCAGCGAGATGAGGTCGCGCTGGACGGTCTTCGCGAAGCGGTCGGACGCGAAGACCACTTCGCCCCAGGCCCGACCGAGGGCGAGGCCCGCCTCGGAGGCGGTCAGGTTGCGGAGCGTCCGCACACGGCGGGCCTTGTCCAGGATCCAGCCGTTGGCGTAGTCATAGCGGCCGGGGGTCAGATACTTCCGCGCAAAGCGGCGGAATTCGGAGAGACGGAAGCGACGGACAGCCCTCTTTTCCACGCCCTTCAGGTCGAAGGGCACGGACGTCCACATGGCCCGGATGTCCATATACTGCTCGTCCGAAAGACCGCCGCACCAGCGCGGCCACCAGTTGCCGAACTGGCTATAGTCCAGGTAATGGACGGTCTGCGTCAGGTCCGGGACGGCGATGCCCTTGTCCCGGAGCACGGCCATGCGCTCCAGGATGGTGGCCGTCACGACCGCCGAGGACTCCATCCCCTTCGTCCAGGCGAAGCCGCCGTCCTCGCAGCGCAGGGCCAGGAGCGGGGCCAGCGTGCCGGTCGTATCCCGGCCCAGCAGCGCCCGGGCATAGAAACTGGCCGAGAGCGAGAGGGCGTCCGGATCCTCCGGCGCCGTCCACTGCGCGAGGCCCTCCTCCGCCAGTTCGCGGAGCGTCCGGAACGTCACTTCCGCCTTGTCGCCGGGCGCGTTGACGAACATCCGGCGGAGCGAATCCACGGCTTCCAGCCCGGCCAGGGCCGAATGGCATTCCGTGATCAGCTGCTCCGCCCGCTCGACCGGCACGGAAAGGCGCACGGCGTCACTGAAGCCGTCACCCTCGAACACCAGCTGCAGGTTCAGCTTCGGCTCGTCCCACCAGCCTACGAAGGAAGGCTGGAAGGAAGGCGGCGCCGTGAGCGTGAACTGGGCCGTGGACGTGCCGCCGGCCGGGACCGTCAGGTCCGCCGCCTGGGCGTACGCCGGCTGTCGGTCCTCCACGGCGTCTTCCATCTCCACCCGCAGATACAGGCGGCCGGACAGGGTGTCCCGGGAAATGTTCGACACCGAAGCGGAAAGCAGATACCGGTCTTCTTCGTACAGATAGCGCGGCTCCGCCACGGAGATCCGCACCGGCACCGTCACCACGAAGTCCTGCTGCAGGGTGGCGTTCCGCATGGACGGGTCATGGGCGAAGACATTGACGTGATAGGTGGACAGCTTGTCGGAAGTCCGGAAGGTCACATCCAGCTTGCCGTCCTGGTCGGGATAGACGAACGGATCGAAGGCCAGGGCCTCGGAGAAGACGGCGCGGAAGTCATCGTCGGAAAGCTCCGGCATGTCATCCACATAGGTGTCCGCCCGGACGACTACGTCCGGCTCCCGAGATTCCGGAGCGCCACGACGACTGACGCCATAACCGATGACCACCGTCTCCTCCAGCATTTCAAGATCTTCCTCCAGGATAACCTCCACCCCGGGAGCGGCGGGCAGCCGGACGGTCTCGTAGCCGATACAGGAAATCGTCAAAGTGGCACCGATCGGCGCCTCCAGCGAGAAGAAACCATCCACGTTGGTCACCGCCCCTGTCCTGGTGCCTTCAACGAGAACGGCAGCTCCAATGAGAGGCTCACCTGTGGCATCGAAGACGACACCATAGACCGAGCCCTGCGCGCCGGTCGGAAAGATGCGCGGGACGACGAATGACCGGCTGGTGAGGCGCCCGGTCACCGACCAGAACACGGGTCGCCGGAAAACCGGTGCACGCAGCTCCACCCGCTTCCAGACGTTCGGGGCCATCGCATCCAGGCTCTTGTCGTACACCGACACGACAGCCTCAACGCCAGGCACCGACTGCAGAGACAGGGTGAAGGGGGCGCCGGGACGCGTGCGGTCCTCGAAACGGGAGAAAGAAAGCGGCAGGTCCATCGAATGCCGGACCCGACGGTAGGTCGCCTCGTGGCTCACCTTCTCCGCATCGCGGAAATAGAAGATTTCCAGCCGCACGGCGTCGGGATAAGAATCTTTATAAACAAACGGAAGCTCCAGCAGCGACTGGTCTCCGTACAGATGGACCGGGCGCGACTCCAGGACCGATCCGTCCGGCGCGGTCAGGGTGGCCACCGCCCACAGCGGGCCGGCCCCTGCGCCCAGCCGGGCCTGGATCCGCCTGCCGGCTTCGATATCCGTCTCACCGGGCAGGAACACGCTCCGCACCGGGGCGTTCAGGCCGGAAGTCATCTTCAGGATGGGCATTACGGTCTCGGCAGTCTTCTGCACAGTCATGTCTACATTCTGGATTTCGTACAAGACTACACCCAGGATGTAATACAAGCCATCCGGGCAATCGGACAGGTCCAGTTCGAGCGTTTTTTCCGATACGCCTGTCCGGAGCTCGTTGCCGTCTGCATCTTTCAAGTAATATCTGACGGGCATGCGAACGGATTCGCCACCATTGTTGACCGTCCAGGCAAGGCGGGCGACGGGCTCCGTCAGGATGGAGTTGTCCAGCATGAGGGAAGGCCCGACGGACAACGCTCCGGGGGCCGCGTTCTTCAGCTTGACAGCCAGGGACAGGCCAGGCGACACCCGGAACTTATGCTCGAAATCGTGTGTCTCGCCAGACGCATCTGTCGCTCTGACCGTCAACTTATAACTCCCGGAGTCGGTCGGCGTGAACGGAATCCGGAAGGCGCCGTTCCCGTCGATGGATAACGCCCCTTTCCAGACTTCCCGGGAATATGAGGTAATGCGCCCTTCCAGTGTCATCCTGTCCACGGGATGCCCGGAATAGCTGACCGCCTTGCCGCATATCTCGATCTCGGAATCCGGGAAGTAAGGCTTCTCCTGCGGATCGAAGGTCACCTCGAAAGTCGGCAGGACGAAGTCGTCCACCCGGAAAGCGGAGCGCACCAGCATTTCATCCTTATACACCACCTCGATGTTCCACAGACCGTTCCGCTCTTCCCCGGGGATGGCCCATTCCCAGGCCACCGATCCGAAGGCATTGGTCTTCAGGTTCATTTCGGCCAGCTTCTCTCTTTGCGCGTTGAGGATCTTCACCCGGACACGCTCTCCTTTGGCCAGCGCCTTCACCCGGTCGCGCAGGTCGCCCTCGAACAGGATGGCCTTGGCCTTGAGGGTATCGCCGGGACGATAGGCACCGCGGTCCTTGAACACGCGGCCATGGAGCGTCGCCGGGGGCCCGTATTCCCAGGACCGCGGCTCGCGGACAGAGACGTATTTGCTCAGATGGCTCCCGACCCGTGCATCCAGCCAGACATAACCATCGGGGTTGATCTTTTCCCGGAAGTCCGCAGGAAGGGGCGTGAACCCCGGACCGTCCAGCCGGATCTCCCGCTCCAGCACTTTTTTGTGACTATTTCCGTATCTGAGCCGGATGACCGCCGACGTGGCGGGTTCGCCTGTCAGACAATCAGCCACGTAGATGGCGAAATCCTCCCCCTGCTGCCGGACGGCCATCGACAGGCTGTACTTCTGGTAGGAAGCCCGTCCTCCGTGTTGCGTCGTGACGCGGTAGCAGCCGTCCGGAAGGTCGGGAATCCTGGCCTTGACCGTGTCCAGGACATAGAAACGCCCGTCCCGGTTCCGGAGGGTGACGGTCCGGCTGTGTTCGTCCGATTCGAACGACACCAGCCCGCGACCGAAATTCCGGCCGGTCAGGATGATGGAATCCTCCTGGAAACGGACATACAGGCGGGAGTCGGTAAGGGCGTCCAGGATATCGTCCACCGACAGGCTCAAGCCCCGGCCGAAGCCGGCCTTCTGGCTCCGCAGCGCCTTGCGATAGGCATTGACATCTTCATACAACTGCCTGGCGCTGGCCTCATCGGCCGCCTCGTCCTCGCGGAGCCGTTTCCACCGTTTCTGCAGGATTTCCCGCTCCGGGATGAAGCGGAACGGCGTGTCGGCGTACTTGTCCGCCACCGCCTGCAGGGCGGGGATCGGGTCCTCCGCCCTGCACGCCATCAGGTACGACAGGTACGGACGGCCCGGATAGCGTGCTCCAATCCGTCCGTCCAGCAGGCGGAATTCCTCGCTGTCGGGGCCCAGGGAAAGATTTTTCGTCAGGCGGTCCCACAGGATCCACTCGAAATCGTCGGCTATATCGTCCAGGTCCCGGGTCTGCAGGTAAGGGATCTGACGGGGCTGCATCTCCGGATGACGCGCTCTCCCGAGTTCGTCCTGATGGGTTTTGGCATACTTCCAGTCCTCATCCTTCCAACGCCAGGTCAGCAGGGGCTCCCCGTAGGACTCGATGACCCGCGTCAAGGCAAGATGGAGCGAATCCGCCGATTTCCAGTTCAGGCGGACGCCGACCCGATCTTCCTCCCGGCACGCCTGCAACAAGTCGCCCGGCAGGCGGCGCTCCAGGGCTATTGCCCTGATCTGGTGAAGCTTTTCAATCTGTTCGCGCGGCCGGTCCTTTCTGGCCAATGCATAATAACGCCCCCACTCCTTTTTTATTTCCTGGGCGGGAACCGCCACGAGCGGAAGGAGCAGGAATGCAAAAAAGATGACTAGTCTCTTCATAAAATCACATCCGTTTACCCATAAACGCAGAAGGGTCCTAAACGTAACATGACAAATTTACAAAACTGCGCGGATTATTCCGGATGCCCTCCCCAGATATGATGATTCTCGGCGAAGAAAACTCCGTTTTCTTGAATAAAAGGCGGAATCTGGCTACCTTTGCGGCACTCTAATTATATAGTATGCAAACCATCAAAGAAGTACTCTACGACTGCCAGGCCAGGAAAACCGCGGTTCTGGCTACCAACTTTTATAACTACGAGACCCTCGTGTGCGTCGCCAAGGCCGCCCAGGCGGCCGGTGCGCCCGTGATGCTGCAGCTCACGCGCTCTTCCATCGATTACATGGGCATCCATACCGCCTACAAGATGGGCCGCCAGGTGCTGGCGGACTATGGCCTGCAGGGCTACATCCACCTGGACCACGGCCCCAGCCTGGAACTGGTGCAGCGCTGCCTGGACGAGGGCTTCGACTCCGTGATGATCGACGCTTCCGAGAAGCCGTTCGACGAGAACGTGGCCATTTCGGCCAAGGCCGTCGAGATGGCGAAGCCCTA
Organism: Bacteroidales bacterium WCE2004; assembly: GCA_900167895.1. Lineage (NCBI taxonomy): Bacteria > Pseudomonadati > Bacteroidota > Bacteroidia > Bacteroidales > Bacteroidales bacterium WCE2004. Next base: position 357,064 of record FUZR01000001.1, read on the forward strand.
CGGCGCCAACGTGGAGGCGGAGCTCGGCTACGTGGCCAAGCTCGGCCAGGAGCAGGGCGGCGGCTTCACGACGCCGGAGCAGGCGGTCGAGTTCGTGGCCCGCACCGGCGTGGACGCGCTGGCCGTATCCATCGGCTCCGCCCACGGCTTCTACAAGCAGCCGCCGCACCTCGACATCCCGCGCCTTGCCGCCATCCACGCCGCGACGCCGGTCGCGCTGGTGCTGCACGGCAGCTCCGGCATCCCGCACGACCAGGTGCGCGAGGCCATCGCCAACGGCATCGTGAAGGTGAACCTGGCCACCGAGATCAAGGACAACTTCATGCGCGCCCTCAAGCAGGTGCTCTCCGAGAGTGACGAGATCGACCTGCGCAAGGTGTTCCCGAAGGCCATGCTCCCCGTCGTGGAACTCCTCAAGGAGAAATACGCCGTCACCGGCGCCCGGATCTAGGTCCGGACGGACTTGCAAGAAAAAAGGCATCGCATTGCTGCGATGCCTTTTCTATCTGGTTCCCGTATCGGTTAAAAGCGGAACGCCAGGCCGATGCCGTTGCTCTGGAGGCCGAAATCCAGCTCCGGGGCGCGGGAAGCGAAACCGTTGCGCGCGTTGTAGTCGGCAACAGCTTTCTTGATCTGGCCGACACCGATGAAATGAAGCGGAACGCCGATGGCAGCCACCACCGCATAGCCGATATAGACAGGCGTGCTGTTTCTCTTTTCGCCGCCCTTGTTGCCGATGATCAGGTCGGAGACGAACCAGCCAAGCGCGAAACCGGCGCCGCCGGCCATCATCAAATCGCCGGCAGAGGAGAGCTTGTCGCCTCTCTGGTAAAGCGTTTCGGCCTCCGGGCTGAGGTAGAGATGCGTCTGGTTCTTGTCAATCACATAGTCTCCGATAGCCAGCTTGCCGGCCTTCCAGTTGATGGTCATCGGACCTTCAGGATTCTTTTCGGATGCAATGGGGGATTGTGCTGACAGCGTGGTCACCGCCAGGAAAAGGGAGAAAAGGACAAAAAGGATCTTTTTCATAGCATTGAAAAATTTCAACAAAGTTAATCCGAAAATTCCTATTCCGAAACGATTGTTTTGCTAAATTAGCGGAAACAAAACGCAAACGACTATGATTCTTACCACTACTCCTACCGTCGAAGGACGCACCATTACCGAATACCGGGGCGTCATCTTCGGCGAAGTCATCGAAGGCGTCAACTTCCTCCGCGATTTCGCGGCGAGCATCCGCAATGTCGTCGGCGGCCGCAGCGGCTCCTACGAAGAAGAACTCGTCAATGCCCGCAACAATGCGCTGCGCGAGCTGGAGAGCCGCGCCTATCAGGTCGGTGCCGACGCCGTCGTCGGGATCGACATCGACTACGAAGTGCTGGGCACCAACGGCAACATGCTGATGGTCACCGCCTCCGGTACAGCCGTCAAGCTCGCCTAGATCTTCACGGAATTATTGAAAGAATGGACCGCCGCAGGTTTTCTGCGGCGGTTTTTGCTTGGATGGCCGCCGCCGTCGGGAGGTCGTCCGGCGAAGCCTGGACGAGCCGGGCGAAGCCGGCGGCGGCCAGGGCGTCGCGGTCGGCGATGCGGCCGGACAGCAGGACGACGGGGACGGAGCCGGCGTGGCGCAGGACGCCATAAGGGACCTTGCCCTGCAGGGTCTGGCTGTCGGACCGGCCTTCGCCGGTGACGACCAGGTCCGCGCCGGCGAGGCGGTCGGCAAAGCCGACGGCCGCCAGCACGCGGTCGATGCCGGGCACGCAGACAGCGTCGAAGCAGGCCAGGAAGGCGGCGCCGAGGCCGCCGGCAGCGCCGGCGCCGGGCAGGCGGCGCACGTCGCGCCCGGCCAGGGCGCACAGGGCGTCGGCCTGCGCCTCGAGGCGCCGCTCCAGGAGCGCGACCGCTTCGGGCGAAGCGCCCTTCTGCGGCGCGAATACCCGCGCCGCGCCCGTCGGACCGACCAGTGGGTTCTCCACATCGCTCAGCAGTTCTATCTTACAGTCTTTCAGCGCTTCGCGCAAACCCTGCACCTGCAGCATCCCGCTGCCGCCGTCGCAGGTGGCGGTGCCGCCGAGACCGACCAGGAAGTGCGTCGCGCCGGCGGCCCGGGCGGCGAGCAGGAGCTCGCCCACGCCCCGGGTGGTCGCGCGCAGCGGGTCGCGCTCCTCCGGGCGGAGGAGCTGCAGCCCGCAGGCCTCGGCCACCTCCACGATAGCTGTCCCGCCCGCGAGTCCGAAACGGGCGCGCACGGGCCGGCCGAGCGGGTCGGACACCTGCGCCGTTCTGATTTCGCCGCGCAGCGCGGCCACGAGCACGTCGAGCGTCCCTTCCCCGCCGTCGGCGAGGGGCAGTTCCACGACCTCCCAGTCGGGACACCGCTCCCGGACGGCCGCGCCCAGCACGGCCGCCACCTCCCGCGCCGGGAGGCAGCCCTTGAAGGAATCGGGTGCGATCAGGATCTTCATGGCGGACTGCATCTAGGGCAAAGATACGGATTCAAAGGCAATTTTTGTATCTTTGCCGACACCTAGAAGCATTTTAAACATGATAGAGACTGAAAGACTTCTGTTACGGGAGTATTCGCGGGATGATTTCGACGCGCTGTATGAGATCATGTCCGACCCCGAGACGATGCAGCATTATCCGGCGCCGTTCGACAAGGAAAGGACCGGACGCTGGATCGAATGGAACCTCGAGAATTATTCGAAGCTCGGGTTTGGCCTTTGGGCGGTCGTCCTGAAAGAGACGGGTGCGTTTATCGGCGACTGCGGCATCACCCTGCAGGATATTGACGGCGAGCATCTGCCCGAAATCGGGTATCATATCCATAAGAAATACTGGCGGCGCGGATATGCGAAAGAAGCCGCGCAGGCCGTCAGGGACTGGGCCTTCGGGCACACGGATTATCCCGCCCTGTATTCGTATTGCAAATACACCAATGAAGCATCCTACAAGACCGCGGAAGCGATCGGGATGCATTTCCATAAAGAGTACCGCGACGAGATGAACGGCATCACGCACGTTTCGGTCATCTTCAGAAATGAGAGATAAATGAAACAAAAGAATAACAAGAAGAAACGCATGGTTACGGCGATTGTGATTGTGGCGGTGGTCCTCATCGCCCTCAGGTTCATCATGTTCCCCCCGGTAAAGGACATCCCCACCACCGGGCAATATCAGTTCACTTCAGAAGATTACTGGGTGACGCTGGACAAGGCGGACCCCTATTCCAAAAACGGCAGCAAGCGCCAGCTTCAGATCAGGGAATGGCATCCTGTCGATTGCCCGGAGCAGAAGCCGGTCGTCGTGGCGTCCCACGGATCCTGCGGCACGATCGGCAACAACCTGACCCTTTACCGCGAGCTGGCCAGCCACGGCTACACGGTCCTCGCAGTGGCGCATCCTGGCCAGTGCGCGAGCGTCCGATACGAGAACGGCAGGAAGAGCGGCCCCAGCGGGGTCTTCTTCAAGGAACAGGCTGCCCTTAAGCCGGACGAAGCCCCGGAGGAGGCCTGTGAGATCTTCCATAAGTGGATGGATATCAGGACCGGCGACCTGAACGCCGTCATGGACGACTACATGGCCCGGAACGGAGCCACCCGCTTTATCGCGGAGGGCCATTCCCTCGGCGGTTCGGCGGCATACGCCATGGCCCGGATCCGGAAAGATGTCATCGGTGTCATCGCCCTGGAATCCCCCTGCATGTATGACATCAAGGGTGTGGAAAACGGAACATTCGTTTTCGACGGGAGCGACTACGACGTCCCGGTGCTGAGCGTCTATTCCGATGCCGCATATCCCCATCTGAGGACATGGAGACAGTATAAAAACAACGTCAGGTTCCTGGAGAGCGGCAACCCGCTTTACACCAACATCCATTACGGGGACATCGGGCACATGGGTCTGTGCGACCTGTCCCTGGCCTCACCCGTCTTCGCGGCAATCATGGACAAGGGTTTCCAGAAGGTAAAAGCGCGTGACCAGCTCACCCGGCTGAACGAAGACTGCCTCGCCTGGGTCCTGAGCCTGACCAAAGGAGAAGAAAAATGATAAAAGTATTGTTTGTCTGCCACGGCAACATTTGCCGCAGCCCGATGGCGGAGTATATCCTGAAAGCGCTGCTGCGCGCCCGCGGCCTCGAGGACCGCTATTACGTCGAATCAGCGGCCGTCTCGACCGAGGAGATCGGCAATCCGATCTACCCGCCCGCACGGCGCTGTCTCAACCAGCACGGCATCCCGTTCGACGTCCGGCAGGCACGGCAGATCACGCGCGCCGATTACGACCGTTTCGACCGCATCATCTGCATGGACGCCTCCAACCTGCGGATGCTGCGCTACATCATCCCGGACGACCCGCAGGGCAAGGTGCACCTGATGATGTCCTACACCGGACGGAGCCGCGACGTCGCAGATCCTTGGTACACAGGCGATTTCGAGACGACTTTCCAGGATATCCTGACGGCCTGCGAGGCGATGCTCACGGGCGCGCCGCGCTGATTTTTCGAAAACTTTCCCTATCTTTGTTCCTTGCATGAATAAAGAAATTTACCTCGCCGGCGGCTGCTTCTGGGGCGCCGAGCACTATCTGAAACGCATCCGCGGTGTCGTGAGCACCGAGACAGGCTATGCCAACGGCAACATAGCCTATCCGACATACCGTGAAGTCTATACCGACACGACCGGCTATGCCGAGACCGTCCACGTGGTCTACGACCCCGACATCCTCGGCCTGGAGCGGCTCATCCAGATCTACTTCACCGCCATCGACCCGACCAGTCTCAACAAGCAGGGCGAGGACGAAGGCACGCGCTACCGCACCGGCATCTACTACACCGACCCCGAAGACCTGCCCGCCATCCGCAAGATCTACGACCGCGTCGCGGGCGAGATCAAGGCCCCGCTGGCCGTGGAGGTCAGGCCGCTCAAGAATTTCTACCGGGCGGAGGACTGCCACCAGGACTATCTCGACAAGAATCCGCAGGGATATTGCCATATTTCCCCGGCCCTGATGGAGTTCGCCCGCACAGCCAACGACCCGGACAACGACACCGACTAGATTCTGTCCCCGGCGATGACGGCAGCCCCGACATACATCCAGGTGCTCCTGCCGGTCAAGCTCCGGTGGATTCCCACCTATCGCGCCGACATGCCGCTGCAGGCAGGCCGGCGCGTATGCGTAGAACTGGGACGCAGGCGCTACGACGGCGTGGTCTGGCGCACGCTGGAGCGGCCTGACCTGCCGCCGGAGCGCATCCAGCCCATCGTCGCCGTCCAGGACGAGCTCCCGCGCGTGACCGCGGAGGAGCTCCGTTTCTGGGAATTCCTTTCCGACTATTACCTCTGTACGCTCGGCGAAGTGTACAAGGCGGCATACCCGCTGCTCAAGCTGCGCAGCGAGCAGACGGCCGCCGACATCCTCGCGCGCCTGCAGCAGCGGCTCGCCCGCAAGGAGGAGCAGCTGGCGGGGCGGCACGGCGAGCGGGTGATGCAGCGGCTGAGTGCGGAGCGCGATGCGCTGCAGGCGCAGCTCGCCGCGTGCCGGGCGCAGTCCGGCTCCGCCGACAAGCCCGGCCGCCCCGCCCCCGGCAAGCCGCTGGTCCTGACGGCCGCCGGCCGGCGCGAGGCCTATCTTCCCGCCTTGCGGGAGGCCCTCGCCGCCGGGCGCCAGGCCCTGGTCCTCACCCCCGAAATCGCCTTCTGCGACCGGCTGGAGGCGCTTCTGGCCCCGGAATTCGGTCAGCAGCTGCTGGTCTTCCATTCCGGCAAGACACCGGTCCGCCGCCGCGCCGCCGCCGAGTCGCTGCGCTCCGGCTCCCCGGCCATCGTCCTGGGCACGCGCTCCGCGCTGTTTCTCCCCTACCGCGACCTCGGGCTCGTCGTCGTGGACGAGGAGCAGGACGCGGCCTACAAGCAGACCGACCCGGCTCCGCGCTACCACGGCCGCGACGCCGCCGTCGCCCTGGCGGGCATCCACGGCGCCCGCGTCCTGCTCGGCGCCGCCGTCCCCTCGCTGGAGACACTCCTGAACGTCCGCCTGGGCAAATACGACCTGGCCGACGGGCCTGCCGCCGCGCCGCGGGCCGAGGTCATCGACCTCGCCGCCGAGCGGCGCAAGAACGGCCTCGTCGGCACGTTCTCGCGCAAACTGATCGACGCCGTCCGCCGGACCGACGGCCCCGTCGTCCTGCTGCGCGGCTGGGAGAAGCCCGAGCCGCTGCAGGACGAGATCGCCGCGCTCTTCCCCGACCGGTCGATCCGCGTCCTGACGCTCAGCGCGTTGAAGCGCGAAGGCGCCTCCGGCGCGGCCCTGCTGGCCGTCCTGCAGGCCGACGCGCTGGTCTCGCGCGACGACTTCCGCGCCGACGAGCGCGCCGCGCAGATCGTCGGCACCCTGTGCCAGTTCGCCCCGCGCGTCATCGTCCAGACGGCTGTCCCGGCCCGCTTCGACGCCGCCCGCGGCACCGACGCCCTGCTCGACGAGCGCCGCCAGTTCGGCTTTCCTCCCTACACGCGCCTTGTCGAATTCCGCCGCCAGGGCAGCGGCGAGGTCGTCGAGCGCCACTTCCTGCCCCGCGACCGCAGCCTCGCCGCCCGCAAGGCCGCCCTCGCCGCCGCCCTCCCCACCGGCACCTACCCCGACGTCGATCCTCTGGACTAACCCCTTTCCCTATGACGAATACAAAACTTCACGCTGTCTCAGCCCTCTTCCTCGCAGCCATCCTGGTCCTGTCCTGCGGACACGACAGAGGCCGCCGCGCCCCGATCGGATTCGAAGACGAAGCCCGGGATACGATTTGCATCCACGTCCCGGAACTCTCCGGAACGCCTCCCGAATACGTTCGCGTGCTCAGGGCCGGTGATTATTACTATTTCGAAATCGAGCCATCCTTGAACGCCAGTCCGTCATTCTGGAAAGCAGTCGCAATAAATGGCTTCCGGGAAAAGGACCTCCCTACCCCCGGGGAGAATTTCAGCATCTACAAACGGCGGGACAGCCTGATCGCTTCGTCCTACCGGGAAGGGCAAGTCCTGGTCTTCGACCCCAAAACGTGGACATGGAAAGATACCTGGAAAGATACTTGGAAAGAAACTCGTAGCTCGGACATCGATCCTCTCCACTCTCTCTACCTCTACGAAGACGACGACTGGGTCATCCGCGGTACCGATCACGGCGAATTCGGATCGGCATCCTGGTTCATCGACAAACAAAGCGGAGCTGAATACGCTTTCCTCACCCTCTCGGGAAAGGTACACCGGACAGACAGCTGCTTCTTCTTCGTCAAGGAGACGCGTATCATCGGAATTCCGGACCCGTCCATGGGTTTCCTCTGCGATTCGACGACCTGCTACGAAAAAGCCAAAGACGTCGGTCTAATCGCCCACCACTTGCTCCAGGCAGATTATCTCGAACGCAGAAAAGCGTTTTTCCCGCCCTTGGTCAAGTTTGACGACGCTTATTCAGATGAAATCAAATATGATGGCAACTACCGTTGGATCAATTCTTACGGAATTGATCCTTACGCCGAGTCAGACACCATGATCATCAATTCCTTCACGGACAGAGACACCTTGTATTGCCTGCTCGACACACCCCAGCGCACGGTCCTGACGAAGCTGGACGGCAATCATCTCGCAGATGTCCACGCATTCCCGAAGCGGCTCGACTTCCGGGGCAGCATTCCGATCCTCAACGAACTGGACTACCCCATCGCATCCGGCGATCTCTTGTTCGGCCGAAATGATGACGGCTCTTACGAACTGCTCCAGCTCGGCAGCAACTACAGCCGCCTCATACACGTCCAGTTCCGCTAACCGCAAACGCGTCCCGTTTTCGCATCTGCCTGTCTATCAAGCAATTCCTGTTTTGCTTTGGGGCATTTTCCCCTAAGCAAAATCACAATCATTTCATTAACAAACATTTGCAAAAACGGCCCGCCAGAAGATGCCCGATCGAATCGGGCATGACAGGGAGGGGGAAACAAAAAAAGCATCGCGGAAGCGATGCTCTCTGGTACTGGGTAGGAGAATCGAACTCCTATTGCGAGATTGAGAATCTCGAGTACTAACCGTTATACGAACCCAGCGTGTCGTTTGGGAATGCAAAGATACGCATATTTTTGGATTCCGCAAATTTTTTCGCACGACAGGCGAAAATTATTTCATCCGGTAGGGCGCGTCGTCGTAGAGGATGTAGCGCTTGGCCTTGCGGATCCACTTCTGCTCCTCGAGCTTGACGTGCTCCTGGACGACGTCGAAGGTCAGGCGGCCGCGCAGGTACTCTTCGATCACCGGGTCGGCGACCTTGACGAAGAGCGAGTCGAACAGCTCGACCTGCGAGTAGCGTTCCGACAGGAAGCGCATCAGCTGCAGCGTGTGCAGCAGCGAATGGTACTGCGCGCCGGGCTGGAGCATGATCTGGTAGCCGTAGCACTTCTGCCCGGCATAGCGGCCGGCGGCCGGCGTGAACGAGCAGGGCCGCATCATCACGCCCGGCGGCGTGGGCAGGAAGCGGATGTCGCCGCTCTTGATGAACGGCGCGCCGAAATACTCATACGGCCGGGCCGTGCCGATGGCGGGTGTGATGGAGGTGTTGTTCCACAGGCCGCCGCCGGGATACATCTCGCAGGTGAACATCCCCGGGATGTCGGAGGCCGGCGCGATGGTCCAGGGCAGCAGGTCCTTGCCCACGTCGGAGACGAAAGCCGAAATGATGTGCAGGGGGAACTTCGCCCCGATCTCGCTGCAATAGAGGTGGCACAGCTCACCGAGCGTGAGGCCGTGCCGGTGCGCCACCTTGGGCGTCCAGATGTCGGACTCGACCGCCGGCATCGTGCCCTCGACCACGCGCCCGGCCGGGTTGATGTGGTCCACCACATAGATGGACGGGCTCTCGGCCATCCGGGCGCACATCGACAGCAGCCGCATCACGTCGCGCGTGTAGTTGAAGTAGCGCGTGCCCACGTCCTGGATCTCCACCACCACGGCATCCAGCCCCTCCAGCTCGGCCGCATCGAAATCGATGTGGTTGGTGTCGGGGGTCAGCTCGGTGTCGCGCGGGCTGAAGATGCGCTCGAGGTTGCCGCGTTCGCGGAAAATGTCATACAGGTAGCGCCCGCGGTGCGGGTCCCAGCAGTTCTGCGTGCAGAAACAGGCGACCCGGCCCTCGCGGAGGCTTCTGTCGAGCTGCTCCTCGACCGGAGTGGTGCGGAATGAGAACATAAGCTATGCGCCGATGATGCGTTGGGCCAGTGCGATGACTTCCTCGCCGAGGCGCTGCGCCTCCTCCTCGGTCTGCGCCTCGGAGTAGATGCGGATGATCGGCTCGGTGTTGGACTTGCGGAGGTGCACCCACTGCTTGCGGGCCTCGAAATCGATCTTGACGCCGTCGACGGTGTTGACCTTCTCGTCCTTGAAGTGCTCCTTCATCGCATCCAGGATGCGGTCGATCAGAGCCTTGTCGCTCAGGTCGATGCGGTTCTTGGCGATGAAGTAAGGAGGGAGCGTGGCCTTGTAGGCGCTCACGCTCATGCCCTTGTGGGCCAGGTGGCTGAGGAACAGCGCCACGCCGACCATGGCGTCGCGGCCGCAGTGGCTGGCGGGATAGATCACGCCGCCGTTGCCCTCGCCGCCGATCAGCGCGCCCACCTCATGCATCTTGGTGGTCACGTTGACCTCGCCCACGGCCGCGGCATAGTAGGTGCCGCCGTGGGCCTCCGTGACATCGCGCAGGGCGCGGCTGGAGCTGAGGTTGGAGACGGTATTGCGCGGGCTGACGCCCGCCTTCTCGGCGCGCTCCAGCAGGTAGTCGGCCACGGCCACGAGGGTGTATTCCTCCACGAACGGCCGGCCATCCTCGCAGATGAACGCGAGCCGGTCCACGTCCGGATCGACGCTGATGCCCAGGTCGGCGTGCTCGCGGACGACCGTCTCGCTGAGCTCGACGAGGTTCTTGGGCAGCGGCTCCGGGTTGTGGGCGAAGTCGCCCGTAGGCTCACCGTTGAGCGTGATGCACTTCACGCCGAGGCGCTCCAGCAGGCGCGGCATGATGATGCCGCCCACGGAATTGATGGCGTCGAGCACCACCGTGAAGCCGGCCTTGCGGACGGCCTCGACGTCCACGGCCTCCAGGGCCAGGACGGCGTCGATGTGCTCGTCGGTGAAATCGTGCTCTTCGATGCTGCCCAGCGCATCGACTTCGGCGAAGTCGAAATCCCCGCTCTCGGCGAGGTCCAGGATGGCCTGGCCTTCGGCCGCGGTCAGGAACTCGCCCCGCTCGTTGAGGAGCTTGAGGGCGTTCCACTGCCGCGGGTTGTGGCTGGCAGTCAGGATGATGCCGCCGTCCGCCTGCGCGAACACCACGGCCAGTTCGGTCGTGGGCGTGGAGGCAAAGCCGCAGCGGACCACGTCCACGCCGCAGGCGACGAGGGTGCCGCAGACGAGCTGTTCGACCATCGCGCCGCTGATGCGGGCGTCGCGGCCGACGACGACTTTATATCTGTTGCCGCTGTTGGGCGCGGGCTTGCGCTGCTTCAGGCAGGCACAGTATGCATAGGTGAACTTGACGATATCGACGGGGGTCAGGGCCTCGCCGGGGGCGCCGCCGATGGTGCCGCGGATACCGGAGATTGATTTTATCAGTGTCATAGTTTGCAAAATTACGAAAATAATTCTTATCTTTGCGCCCGATTCAAAAAACACTAGTGTAATGAAAAAAGGAATCCATCCCGAAACCTACCGTCTTGTAGCTTTCAAGGATATGTCAAACGAGGACGTGTTCATCACCCGCTCCTGCGCTACCAGCAAGGAGAACATCACCATCGACGGTGTCGAGTACCCCCTCGTGAAGCTTGAGATTTCCAACACATCTCATCCTTTCTACACCGGCAAGATGAAAATCGTCGACAGCGCCGGTCGTGTTGATATGTTCTATCAGAGATACAAGAGCCGCAAGAAGTAATCCGCTTCTGCGAAGCAATATGGTTGAAGAAATCCCGGACACAAGGTGCCCGGGATTCTTTTTTGCGTATGTGCCTGCGGCTATTTGCCGAGGGACGGCAGGTTGATCATCATGCCGCCCTGGCCGGAGGTGACCTGCGGCAGCTGGCCGTTCCACTTCTCGATCCAGTCCTCCTGGATGATGAACGGGCTCAGGGAGGCGGAGATGGTGCGGTTGTAGTAGGCCTCGGCGTCGGCCTTGACGCGGGTGGCCTCGGCCTCGCCCTTCGCCTTGGCGATGGCGATCTGCGCGTTGGCCTCGGCCTGCTTGACCAGGTTCTCGGCCTTCAGGGCCTCCTGGATGGCCTGGTTCTTGGCCTCGATGGCGGCGCTCAGGGACTGCGGCGGGGTGATCTGGGAGGTGAATTCCTGCACCTTGAAGCCTTCTTCGTTGAGCGAGCGCTCCAGCATCGCGCGGACTTCCTGCTCGAACTTGGCGCGGTTGGCCATCAGCTCGTCAGAAGTATAGTTGTTGGCGGAGATACGATAAGCGTCGTAGATGCAGGTGCGGATGTAGCCCATCTCGATCTCACGCAGGGACTGGCGGTACTTGTTGAAGACGTAGGCTGCCTTGGAGCGGTCCAGCTGGTAGGCCATCATCGGATCCATCGTGAAGGTGGCGGCGTCCTTGGTCGTGACCGTGAAGGGATCATAGTTGACGCGCTGGATGAACACGGGATAGGTGAAGACGCGCGTGGTGATCGGGTTGAAGAAGGTCAGGCCGGAGACCTGGTTGGCGACGAGCTCGCCCTGGTCGGTCAGCGAGAATTTCTTGAACTTGATGCCGATCTCGGAGTTGTCCACCATCTTCGTGCAGGTGGCCAGGAAGAGGATGAACGCACCCAGGCAGATGCCCAGAACAGAATAGAACTTAACTTTTTTCATATCGGATAAGGTAGTATTTTGCAACCTTCAAATGTACAATAAAAAACAATCCGGCACAAGACCGGATTGTAAGGGAAGCAAGCTTATCGCAAGTTCAGTTTCTTAAATTTATTATTCTATGACCAATTCGAAAGGGACAAGCGGCAAGCCGGAAACAGCATGCAGATTACCCGGTGTGAAACAGCCCCAACCATAGCGGAGAACCCGAGGTTCGGGCACCGAGTCGCTGCGCACTACCATGAAATTGCCGAATACCCGGGCTTCCCTGACCGGATACATGACGCCGTCGGCACCGGCGATCTCTAAACCATCTATATAGGTGCTGCGGTCCAGACCGTCTTGACAGTCAGCAAGTTCTACAAATACCGCGCCAGGTTTTGTCATCGGGCCCGCAGGCGCGCGGAAAGCGCGCACCGCCTCGGGCGACTTGCACGCGACACGGTCCAGGCCGTAGTCGCGGTGCAGGGCCAGGTAGGCCAGGCGCTCCCCCACCTCGCGCTTGCGCGCCGGGTGGATCTGGTCGAGCTCATAGGGATAGACCAAGTCGTTGGTCACGGCGATGCCGCCGTTGGGCATGCGCTTGGCCGCGTCATGCTGCGCGCGGCGCAGGAGCGCGCCATCAGGCCCGTCGCCATAGTTGTACGGCGCAATCTCCACCTGGTAGAAAGGCAGGCGGGCGTCGGTGTCGCCCCAGTCGGCGCGCCACACCGACACCATCTTCTGCAGACGCTCGCTGTAGGTCGCGTCCGCGCCCACGTTGGAGCAGCCCTGATACCAGATGAAGCCCTTGATGGTGTAGCCCTTGACGGGAACGACCATCGCGTTGTACATCATATAGGGGCTGTAGTATTCATAGGGCAGCGCCTCGACCGAAGCGCTGTCCGTCGGAATGTCCGGATAGGTCTCGACAATCTCGCGCGGCAGCCAGCTCTCCACCTTGGAACCGCCGTAGGCGCTGAACAGGATGCCGACCGGCACGTCCAGCGTCTCGTTGAGCTTGCGGGCGAAGAAATAGCCCGTGGCGCTCATCTCCGATACCGTCGTCGCGTCGGCACGCCACCATTCGCCCTCGATCTCGGCGAGAGGCTCGTAGCTCCGCGCGCGCGGAACCTTGAACATCCGGATACGGTCGCGCATCGGCGCCGCCGTGATCACGTCCGCGGCGCCCTCGACCGGGCAGCCGCCGAAACCGCGGATGGGCATCTCCATGTTGCTCTGGCCGGAGGCGAACCACACCTCGCCCACCAGCACGTCGCTGATGGTCAGGCGCTCGCGGCCCGCGGAAATCCGGATGGAATACGGGGTATAGGAAGCGGCGGGTGTCTGCACGGACACCTGCCAGAAGCCGTCCGCGTCAGCCTGGGCGGTATATTTGCGGCGGTCCCAGGAAGGAACGACCGTCACGCGCTGGCCCGGATCGGCTTTGCCCCAGACCACCGCCGGCGTCTGCTGCTGCAGGACCATGCCGTCGCTGCAGGGCTGGCGAAGTTCGAGTTTTGCGAATGCGGACACGCTGACCAGCAGTGCCGCCATTAAGACAAGCAGTTTTCTCATATCTTGATTCTTTCAAGGATTTCCATGCACATCCGTCCGTTGTGGTAGGGACACTTCCAGAAACCGGCGCGGTCGTCCGTTACGTTGGGCGTCCCGTCCGCACGCAGGCTCCAGTACCATTCGCCGTCCGGGCAGACCAGGTGGCGGCGGATGAACTCCCAGGTGTCCGTGGCGCGCGCCGCCCACGCCGGGTCGGCGTCGCGCTGAAAGCGGTTCCAGCAACCCACGACCGTCTCCGCCTGCACCCACCAGTGGCGATCTGCGTCATGGTGCCCCGTCGCTGGAACCCATTCATATATCATGCCTTCGCCCGGCTTCCAGCCCTCGAGCGAGGCAACCGCGATGCGCCGGCAGGCCGCGGACGTCCGGACGCGGAGCGCCGCGTCGTCCAGCAGGTCCACCGCTTCTTCCAGCAGCCAGGACGCTTCGATGTCGTGGCCATAGGAGACCGCGTCCGACTGGGAATTCCAGTTCATGTCAAAGAACAGTCCAAGATGCCCGTCGGCGCGGACGATACGGTCCAGGAAGATCTCCAGCAGGCCCGTCAGCTGCCGCCGCAGGCCCTCGTCCTTCCATACCCGGAACAAAGACGTATAACCCTCCAGGATATGCAGGTGCGTGTTCATCGTCTTGGCGTCGTTGCGGTCGCGCTCCGACAGGCGCATGTCTTCTATAGGTTCCCACGTGCGCGTGCAGGCTTCGAGATAGCCGCCTCCGGCGGCGTCGAAGCTGTGCGCCTCGATGTCGCGGTACAGGCGGACAGCCAGGTCGAGCGCCTCCGGCGAGCCGACGGCGCGGTGGTATTCCGCGAGGCCGTAAATCGTAAACGCGATCGCGTAGAACTGCTTCTTGGTGTCAAGGGGCCGGCCGTCGGCGGTCAGGCTCCAGTATACCCCGCCGTATTGCGGGTCGTAGAACCGTTCGCGGATCTCGGTATAGGTGCGGTCGGCGGCCTGCCGGCAGGAAGGGTCCCCGGTGAGCCGGAACGCGGACGCGAACGTCCACAGGATCCGGGCGTTGAGGATGGCCCCCCGGGGCGCGTCGGGCACCAGCGAGCCATCTCCGGCAATGCGGCCAAACCAGCCGCCGGAGGGGTCCTGCGCACGATGCAGCCAGAAGGGCAGAATGTCCAGCATCAGCTCGCGCTCGAGGTCGGAACGGAATGAAATCGGGTCCATTTTCAGGGGTAGAACAACTTGTCATTTCAAAGGTAGTATTTTGTTTCGAACGTAAAATATCTTGTCAAGAATTTGCAAAATAATGGTTAAGATAATATCACTTTAAATTTAAATTACTATATTTGTGCATTCATTTACGCAAAATGTCCTCCGTCCTTTCCGAAATCACCCCGCTCTCCCAGCGCGACTGCTTCTACATCGTCGAGCGGCACAAGAGCCAGTTCACCTACCCGCTGCACCAGCACCGGGAATACGAGCTCAACTTCATCCAGAACGGGCAGGGCCTTCGCAGGATCGTCGGCGACAGCGTGGAGGAGACCTCCAACCTGGACCTGGTCCTCATCTCCGGCGAGAACCTCGAACACATCTGGGAGCAGGGCCGGTGCACGGCGGAAGACATCCGGGAGATCACGATCCAGTTCTCGCCGGACCTGTTCGGCGGCGG
The DNA here is from genome assembly GCA_900167895.1 of Bacteroidales bacterium WCE2004. Lineage (NCBI taxonomy): Bacteria > Pseudomonadati > Bacteroidota > Bacteroidia > Bacteroidales > Bacteroidales bacterium WCE2004. Next base: position 372,126 of record FUZR01000001.1, read on the forward strand.
CCTGCTCGGCAAGAACCAGTTCACGCGCATCTCCAAGATGCTGGAGCACGCCACGCACGGGATCGCGTTCCCGCAGGAAACGATCATGAAAGTCTATCACCGCCTGGACACGCTCGCTTCGGAGAAAGACTCTTTCAATCAGTTCATCAGCTGCTTACAGCTGCTCTACGAGCTTTCCGGGTCCGACTACCGCATCCTGGCCAGCAGCTCTTTCGCCCACGCCCCGCGCGACCGCGAAAGCCGGCGCATCCTCAAGGTCAAGGAATACATCAACGAGCATTATGCCGAGCCGCTCACCCTGGAGATGATGGCCGACCTGGTCGGGATGAGCCCCAGTTCCTTCAGCCGCTTTTTCCGGCAGCACACCGCCCGCACCTTCACCGGCTACCTGATCGACATCCGGCTCGGCCAGGCCGCCCGAGAGCTGGTGGACACCTCGCAGAACATCTCCGAGATCTGCTACCAGTGCGGCTTCAACAACCTGTCCAACTTCAACCGGATTTTCAAGGCCAAAAGAGGCATGTCGCCCCGTGAATTCCGCCAGATCTACAAGAAGAAAAAAGTCATAGTCTAGGCAGGAATTTTGCAATATTTGACAAAATCGTACTTGTTTCGCGCGTGACAAGCGCGTACTTTTGTGTCTGACTTAACGCATAATTATGCACAGACACAGTACCTGCTTTTGCAAAGTTATTCTTTTCGCCTTTCTCTCAATCACTTGCATCGTCGGATGCAAGCCCCGGAAAGCATTCTGGAGCGTTGAGGAAAGCCGCATCGTCCTCAACGGAGAGCCCCGTTACTTCATCGGCACCAACGTCTGGTACGCTTCCGAGCTGGCCCTGAGCGACCCGGAGCGTTTCCAGGCAGAACTGGATACCCTGCATGGCCTCGGTCTGGACAACCTCCGGATCCTGGCCACGGATGAGAATTTCGCCGGATTGGACATCGTTCTAAGTGAGTTGGAAAAAAGAGAGATGTCGGCCGTCCTTTTCCTGAACAATGCCTGGGAGTGGAGCCCCGACGGCTACCGCTCCTGGCTGGAAAAGGCCGGCGCCGGCCCTCAGCCTCATCCGGCCGTCGAAGGCTACGGCACCTACATGACCACCATGTATGCCTTCGCCTCCAACCCGCGGGCGGTCGAGCTCTTCCAGGAGCACGTCCGCCGCGTCGTGAGCCGCTACAAGGACTCCCCCGCCGTGTTCTCCTGGCAGATCTGCAACGAGCCGCGTCCCTTCACCGAGGACCCGGCCAGGATCGAGGACTTCATCGCCTATGTCCAGGGCACGGCCCGGCTGATCAAGTCGATCGACCCCCGCCACATGGTGAGCACCGGCAACGAAGGCTCGATGGGCTCCAATTCCGACATCGAGCTCTTCACCCGCCTCAACGACTGCCCGGACATCGACTACATCACGGTCCACATCTGGCCCTACAACTGGGGCTGGGCGCAGGCGCAAGCGCTTGCCGGCGAAAAGCCCGAGCACGCGCTCTACAGCGCCCTCTGGCAGACCGGCCGCTATATCGACGAGCACCTGGAGCGCGCCTACGACCTCCGCAAGCCGGTCGTGATCGAAGAATTCGGTTTCCCGCGCGACGGTTTCGCCTGGCTCAACGACAGCAGCACCGCCCTGCGCGACCGCTACTATAAATACGTCTTCTCCCGCGTGCTCGACTCCGCCCGCAAGGCCGGCCGCCTGGCCGGTTGCAATTTCTGGGCTTGGAGCGGCCTGGCGGAGCAGAACCGCGAGCACCAGTTCTGGAAGGAGGGCGACGCCCTCGCCGGCGATCCGCCGCAGGAGGCCCAGGGCCTCAACGGCGTGTATCTCTCCGACAGGAGCACCGTCGAGGTCGTCCGCAGCTACACCGACAGCCTCGCCCATGCCGTGACCGTGTGGGCGCCCGATCCCGACGGCTGGATGTTCTACGGTGACGGCCCGCTCGCGCTGGATGTCCGCGTCGCCTCGCAGACCGCGGGCGACTGCCCCGTCACGCTGGCCCTGGTCCGCGACGTGGACCTGATGTCCGACACGCAGGACACCGTGCTGCTCGCCACGGAGACCGCCCGGGTCCGCCCCGGCAGCCCGGCCCGCCTCAGCTTCAAGCTGGATGCGGTCGGCCTCGGCTTCTACCAGGCCCGCCTCGGCAAGCACCAGTCCTTCAACATCGGCATCAACCCCGAGCGCATCGGGAGCCCGCAGGACAAGCAGCCGGACTTCGACGCTTTCTGGGAGCAGACGCTCACCGAGCTCGCCGCCGTCCCGATGGACGCGCAGCTCGAGCCCGTCCCGGAGCACTCCGACAGCCTCCGCACCACCTACCGCGTCCGCTTCCAGTCCCTGGGCGGCGCCACGGCGGGCGGCATCCTCTGCGTGCCCGTCAAGGAGGGCAAATACCCCGTTTCCCTGGAACTGATGGGCTACGGCGCCGATCCGTTCTGGTATGATCCCGCCGCAGCGCCCGACAAGATCGAGTTCCTGGTGAGCGTGCGCGGACAGGGCATCTTCAAGGAGCCGGAAGGCCGCTGGATCGACCGCGGCCTGGACAGCAAGGAGAATTTCTACTATCGCGGCGCCTTCTGCGACATCGTCCGCGCCATCGACTTCGTCTGCTCGCTGGACTGCGCGGACACCTCCCGCATCTTCGCCTGGGGCGACAGCCAGGGAGGCGCCTTCACCTGGATCGCGGGCAGCCTGGACCACCGCGTGCGCGCCATCGCGCCGAGCGTCCCGTTCCTGAGCGACTACCCCGACTACGCCCGCATCGTCTGGTGGCCGGTACACGAAGTGTTCCAGGCGGCCGACGCGGCCGGCATCGAACGGGAAGACCTCTTCCGGACCCTGTCCTATTTCGACGTCAAAAATTTCACCGACCGGGTGGAATGCCCGGTCTACATGGCCTTCGGCCTGCAGGACCCCACCTGCCCCCCGCATACCAACTTCGCCGGATACAACCAGGTCAGCGCACCCAAGCATTTCCACTGTGAGCCGCTCTGCGGCCACAGCATGTGGAAGGAGCGCCGCTGGCAGCGCATCCGCGCAGATTTCTTCGATCAGTTTTAACAAAACATTTTTCCCACTAATTATCAAAACAATTATCCAATGAAAGAAAAACTGTTGACATGCCTCCTGGCGCTCGTGGCGAGCGTCAGCCTGATGGCTCAGAACGTCGCCGTCTCCGGTGTCGTGAGCGATCAGACGGGGCCTGTGATCGGTGCCAGCGTGTTCGAAAAGGACACGGACAACGGCACAGTCACCGACTTGGATGGAAAGTTCAGTCTCCTGGTCAAACCCGGGGCGACACTGGTCATCTCATCCATCGGTTACGCGACGCAGGAAATTCCCGTCGGTTCCCAGCGGGTCTTCGACGTCATCCTCGAAGAAGACAACGAATTCCTTGACGAAGTCGTCGTGGTCGGCTACGGTATCCAGAAGAAGAAACTGGTCACCGGCTCCACCGTCCAGGTCAAGGGAGACGAGCTGGTCAAGCTCAATTCCACCAACGCGCTGGGCGCCATGCAGTCCTCCACCCCCGGTGTCAGCATCATGTCCTCCTCCGGTCAGCCCGGCGAAGGATACAATGTGAGCATCCGCGGTATGGGTACCACCGGCACCTACGCTCCGTTCTACGTCATCGACGGCGTCCCGGGCGGTGACATCAACTCCCTCAACCCCTCCGACATCGAGAGCATCGACGTGCTGAAGGACGCCGCTTCCTGCGCCATCTATGGTTCGCGCGGCGCCAACGGCGTCATCCTCGTCACCACCAAGCAGGGCAAGCCCGGCAAGTTGACCGTCACCTACGACGGCTTCTTCGGCATCCAGAATGTCCAGCGCATGCCTGAGCTCCTGACCGCCCAGCAGTACATGGACATCCAGGACCAGGTCAACTTCAACATGGGCAAGGCCCCCATCGACTGGGCCGGCACCCTGAGCCCCGAGTTCTACAACGACATCAAGAGCGGCGCCTTCACCGGCACCAACTGGCTGGAAGCGATCCGCAACGAGAACGCTCCGTACACCAACCACGCCATCAACCTGGTCGGCGGCTCGGACGTCTCCAAATTCTCGATGGGCGTCAGCTACACCGACCAGGAAGGTATCTTCGGCAAGCCGGTCGCTTCCAACTACAAGCGCGTGACCGTCCGTCTCAACTCCGACCACGTGATCTGGCGCAAGAACGGCCTGGACATCATCACCTTCGGTGAGAATGTCTCCTTCACGAGCAGCCAGAAGAGCGGCATCGGTATCGGCAACCACTACTGGAACGACGTCTACAACGCTCTTTCCGCCAACCCGCTCGTCCCCATCTTCCAGAAGGACGGCAGCTACACCGCGTATGACTGGCTGAGCGGCAGCGGCATCTGGAACCTCGACACGTACACCAGCAACCCGGTCGCCGCGATGGTCTATTCTTCCCGCGGCAACAACGACAGCCACAACTACGGTCTGAACATGGCCGCCAACCTCCGCGTCCAGCCCATCAAGGGCCTGACCTGGAAGAGCCAGTTCGGCTACCAGATGAGCGCATACACCTACCGCTCCTTCGGCCTGTCCTACAAACTCACCAACTACGCCTTCTCCGACACCGACTCCGTGAGCCAAAACGCCGGCGCCGGCTGGAACTGGTCCTGGGAGAACACCGTCAACTACGTGTTCGACATCCAGGGCAAGCACCACTTCGACGTCCTCGTCGGTAGCTCCCTCTCGCACAGCGGTTTCGGTGAGGAAGTCGGCGCGACCAACAGCGAGGCCCTCTGGCCCAACAGCTGGAAATACGCCTATATCGGCAACACCTCCGGCGACCCGTCCCTGACCGACATTTCCGGTACCACCTGGGGCGACAGCGGCCGGGCTTCCTTCTTCGGCCGTATCAACTACGACTACGCCGAGAAATACATGCTCACCCTCATCCTCCGCCGGGACGGCTCTTCCAACTTCATGCGCGGTCACCGCTGGGGCACCTTCCCCTCCGTCTCCGCCGGTTGGGTGGTCTCCAACGAAAGCTGGTGGAATGCCCGCGCGATCAACTTCCTCAAGCTGCGCGGCAGCTGGGGACAGACCGGTAACGACGCCATCAGCGACTTCCAGTACCTGGCCACCATCGCCGTGGGTGCGGCCGACGGCGGCTACTCCTTCTACACGGGCCCGACCGCGACGACGTCCGGCACCGGCGCCTATGCCGACAAGCTCGCCAACCCCGACATCCACTGGGAGACTTCCCAGCAGCTTGACCTCGGTTTCGACGCCCGCATGTTCGACAACCGCCTGAACATCGCGTTCGACTGGTACCAGAAAGACACCAAGGACTGGCTGGTCGGCGCCCCGGCTCCGGGTCACTTCGGCGCCAACCCGCCGTTGATCAACGGCGGTGACGTCCGCAACACCGGTGTCGAGCTCGCCCTCAACTGGAGCGACGCCCGCAGCAAGGACTTCTCCTACAGCATCGGAGTCAACGGTTCCTACAACAAGAACCGCATCACCCGCATCGCCAACGAAGAGGGCATCATGCACGGTCCCGTCAACGTCGTGCAGGGCATCGACGAGCTCTACCGTGCCCAGGTCGGCTATCCGATCGGCTACTTCTGGACCTACAAGTCCGAGGGCGTCTTCCAGAACCAGGCCGAGATCGACGCCTGGAAGGCTGCCGGCAAGGGCACCATCGTCAGCGATGTCGTCCCGGGCGACCTCAAGTTCGCGGACCTCAACAACGACGGCGTGATCAACGATGCCGACAAGTCGATGACCGGTGACCCGAATCCGGACTTCAACGTCGGTCTCAACTTCTCCGTCTACTACAAGGGCTTCGACCTGGCGGTCAGCGGCTACGGCATGTTCGGCCAGCAGGTCTTCCGCGCCTACCGCCGCTACTCCGACAGCCAGTGGAACAACTACACGACCGAAGTGTACGGCTATTGGCACGGTGAGGGTACCTCCAACCACTTCCCGCGCCTGGTCGCAGGAACCAACTACAACTTCATGAACAACTCTGACATCTTCATCGAGGATGCGGATTTCTTCAGAATCCAGACCATCACGCTCGGCTACGACTTCAAGCGTCTCTGGAAGAACGCTCCGTTCGGCAAGTGCCGTCTGTACGTGCAGGCGCAGAATCCGTTCTGCTTCACCGCCTTCAAGGGCCTCGACCCTGAGGTCGGCACGTCCTCCGGCTTCGACAGCTGGGCCAAGGGTATCGACCTGGGCTACTATCCCCAGGCGAAGAGCCTGCTCGTCGGTCTCAATCTCGAATTTTAATTAGGATGACTGATATGAAAAAGATAATCAGAATCGCGGCAGTCGCCGCACTCGCGTTCTCTTTCGCTTCCTGTGAGTCATTTCTCGACACCACCAACTACTGGTCCAAGGACAGCAGCAACTTCCCTGTGAATTCTACTGACGCGGAACAGATGCTCGCCGGTATCTACAACAACCTCAATGTCTCCATCGGTGACGGTGTGAACACCAACCACTTCCTGTGGTCCATGGCGGCATCGGACGACGCGCTCGGCGGCGGTGGCCAGAATGACCAGGCCATGCAGGCGGAAGACCTCCTGCTGAACTTCGGTTCCGATATGTACAATACCTTCTATGTGAACCGCTACAAGGGCATCGCCCGCGCGAACGCCGCCATCGAATCCCTGCCGAACTGCGGCGTCGCCGACAAGCTGCCCCAGTACATGGGCGAGGCTTTCTTCCTCCGTGCCTGGTACTACTACGAGCTCGCCTCCATGTTCGGCAACATCCCCTGCCCCGTTTCTCCCGAAGCGGACGCCACCCTGCCGCAGATCGGCGGCGAGGAGCTCTGGGGCCGGATCATCGAGGACTGCAAGATCGCCGCTGACATCATGCCCGCCAAGCAGGCTATCGGCGACGGCCACGTGGACAAATATGCCGCCGAGGCCCTCCTGGGCCGCGCCTATCTGTTCGCCTCCGGCTTCTTCGGCATCAGCGACATCACCCTGCCGGCCTACGAGAACGAGGCCATCGGCGTGAGCATCGCCGAAGGCACCAAGATCTCCAAGGCCGATGTCGGCGCCTACATCACCGACTGCGTCAACAACTCGGGCTACACCCTCGTGGACGACTTCCACAACCTGTGGGCCTACACCAACCGATGCACCGTCGATGATCCGAAGAACCCGTGGGCCGGCAAAGGCTACAAGTGGGTCGAGGACGACGGCGCCCGCAACCCCGAGGCCATGTTCATCATCAAGTTCAACACCCAGCCCGCCTGGGGTACCACCATCGGTTATTCCAACCAGACCTGCCTCTTCCTCGGCGTCCGCGGCCAGAGCCTTGACAACGGCGAGTGCATCCCGTTCGGTACCGGCTGGGGCATGTGCCCGGTCAACCCGTCCCTCGTCTCCGACTGGAAGGCACTGGAGCCGAACGACGCCCGTCTGGACGCTTCCATCATCCCGGTCGAGAAGTTCAACGGCACCTATAAGTTCGGTGGCGACTCCAACATCCAGGAGAGCGGCTTCTACCAGACCAAGAACATGCCTGTCATGGCCTGGAGCGAAGACAAGGGCAAGTATATGAAGTCCTTCACCAACGTCATGTTCCCCGACCTGACCTGGTCGAGCGGCAACGAAGACAACTTCCAGCTCAACTGCGTCAACGACATGGTGCTGATCCGCTTCGCCGAGGTTCTGCTGATGGACGCCGAGCTGAACGGCAGCCAGGCTTCCTTCGACAAGGTCCGCGCCCGCGCCGGCCTCCCGAGCAAGCCGCTCAACGAAGAGAACCTGCGCAACGAGCGCCGCTGGGAGCTCGCCTTTGAAGGCGTCCGCTTCAACGACCTCCGCCGCTACGGCGAAAGCTACGCGGTGACCGCCCTGAACAAGCAGGACGGCGTGAAGGTCTGGAACAACGGTGTCGAAGGCACGAACAACGCCTCCAAGTACAACGGCGGCTACGGTGCGCGCTACTCCGCCACCAAGGGCTTCGTCCCGCTCCCGAGCAGCCAGATTTCCCTGTCCGCCGGAGCCGGCGAACAATACAAGTTCTCCCAGAACGAAGGTTGGGGCTCCCAGTTTGACTTCCCGGGCTGGTAATAGGTTCAACCAAAAGAAATGACACGTATTATGAAAAGAATATCACATCTTTCGATGATAGCCCTGGCAGGTATGATGCTGGTGTCCTGCGACCCCGTGCTGATCAAGGGCCCTGAGGCGGACGCGGCCATCTCCGCGAGCGATCTCCAGAGCGCCTTCGTCATCGACGGCCAGTTCGCCGATGCCGAATGCACCACGCCCCAGGCTGACGGTAACTTCATCAAGTACCACACCACCCCCGCCCGGACCGTCCAGGTGTTCAACTACAAGGCAGACGGTTCCGTGAACGTCCTCGCCACCGGCGCCGCCGGCGTATTCAAGATCATGCCCCGCCGCGGTGCGGATGCGAACCAGCCTTTCCACGTCTCCACGATCAACCAGGACGCCTCCGTCAGCACGTTTGACAGCAGCGTCAACGTCTTCGTCCCCGGCGACCTCGCTCCCGAGGTGAAGATCCTCACCGGCGACTCCGGCCGCAAGGCCTGGAAATGGTACACCATCGACGGCTCCTGCTGGGGCAACGCCGGCTATGTCGGCGCGGCCGGCCACGGCGCCGACGTCGCCGCGGGCGCCATTCCCGGCATCTGGTGGGGCTGCACCCCGGCCCAGCTCGAGACCGAGCAGATCGCCCATGCCGGCGGCACCGCCTACGGCTATGGCGACGACAACGCCTATATGATCTTCAACGAGGACGGCGAGTGCATCTCCTACAAGGCGGACGGCACGCAGATCGCCAAGGGCTCCTACAGCCTGAACGACTACGATCCCGACTGCGCCGACGGTTACCACTACGGCAAGCTCGTCACGACCGACGCCCCGATCCTGTTCCCGTTCGCCATCAACAAGAATGGCCAGCGCGTCAACGAGTTCGACGTCGCCTACATCGATCCCAACATGATGATCCTCATCGATCCCGCCGGCAACAGCGCCAACTCCTGGAGCGAGTCCACCTGGTGGCGCTTCAAGAACGCCTCCGACGTGGACGCCGCCCTGGCCGGCAGCGGCCAGCGCAGCTGGACCTGGAAGACGGTCGACGGCTCCTGCTGGGGCAACGCCGGCTATGTCGGCGCGGCCGGCCACGGCGCCAACCTCGCCGCGGGCGAAGTGCCCGGCATCTGGTGGGGCTGCACTCCGGCCCAGCTCGAGACCGAGCAGGTCGCCCATGCCGGCGGCAAGGTCTACGGCTATGGCAGCGACGACGCCTACATGACCTTCGACATGGTCAACGGCACCGTTACGTCCTACGACGCCAGCGGCAAGGCCATCGCGTCCTCTCCGTATGCGGTCGAGAATTTCGACTGGACCGCTCCGGACGGATACAAGATGGGCGACCTGGCCACGGGAGCCGAAGAATCCGGTATCCTCTTCCCGTTCGCCATCAACAAGAACGGAGCCGTGGCCACCAACTACGAGATCGTCTATATGGATGGCAATCTGCTCACCCTCATTGCCAACTATGACGGAGTAGCCGCCAATTCCTGGAGCGAATGCACCTGGTGGCGGTTCCAACCCAAAAAATAGTTTACACGTTTCAAGCAGGAAGCAGCCGCCGTGCGGCGGCTGCTTCTTTTTTTTATTATTTTTGTCCGGATGAACAAAGGATGCAGGATCAGTCTGACGGCCCTTCTGGGCGTAGCCGTATTCGTTTTCTGGATGTGGCTCTATCCGCAAGCGCTCCACTATCAGGAACAGAACCAGCTGTTCCTCTTCACCTGGGACTATCTTGCCGGACGCCTGGCCGTGCCGGGCGGCCTTGCCGACTGGCTGTCGGAATTCCTCGTCCAGTTCTTCTATGTCCGGACCGCCGGCGCCCTCATCCTGGCGCTGCTGGCCGTCCTGCTGCAGCGCGCCGTCTGGACGGCCGCCGGGGAGCACAGGTCCCTGTACGCTCCCAGTTTCATCCCTTCCCTCCTGCTGCTCGTCCACATGGGCGACGTGGAGACGCTGGTCAGCTTTCCCGTCGCGCTGCTGCTGGCCGTATCGCTCTGCCCGCTGTTCTGCCGGGCCGGCTGGCACCGGCTGTGGCTCATCCCGCTGGGATGGTGGCTCGTGGGGCCGGTCATCGCGGTCCCCGTCCTGTGGGCAGCGATCCAGGGGCGGAAATGGCAGGATTTCGTCCTGCTGGCGTGGCTGGCCGTGTCCGTCTGCGTCCTGCACCGCCTGCTGGCCGGCCAATACCCGCTGCGGGACCTCGTCAGCGGCCTCAACTACTACCGCCGCAACGGCCTGACCCCCGTCCTGCAGGGCGTGATCCCCGCGGCCGCGCTCCTCTCCGCCGGGCTCTGCGGTCTGCGGACCCGGCGCCCCCGGATCCTGGAAGCGGCGCTGGCCGCCGCGCTGGCCCTGGGCACCTGGGTCGGTGTCGCCTGTTCCAGCGACAAGGACACGATGGAGACCATCGCCTACGACTGGCTCATCCGCCACGAACGCTATGCGGAGGTCATCGGACGGGCCGAAAAGTATCAGCCCCGCAACCCCGTCAGCGCCTGCTCGGTCAATTTCTGCCTCTTCATGGAAGGCCAGCTCCGGCAGCGGCTCACTGACTTCTACCAATGCGGCACGGAAGGGCTGGTCCTCCCCAGCATCCGCGACAATCTGTCCGACGTCACCTCGGCCGAACTGCTCTGGATGATGGGCATGCCCAACATCACCCTGCAGTATTGTTTCGACCTGCAGGAAGCCATCCCCAACTGCCGCAAGAGCGGCCGTTTCACCGCACGGATCGCCGAATGCAACATCGTCAACGGCTGGTACGCCCGCGCGGAGAAATACCTCGACATCCTGTCGCACAGCCTCTTCTACCGGCGCTGGGCCCTGGACCGCAAGGCCCTGCTCCGGGACGAGTCCCGGGTCGCGGCCGACCCGGTGTACGCCTACATCCGCAGCGTCCGCTTCCGGAGCGACTTCATCGCCGACTACGACGCGCTGGACAAGATGATGGCCGTCCTGTACAACCAGAACAAAGACAATTTCATGGCTGCCGAGTACTACCAGGCCTGGCAGCTGCTCAAGCAGAGGAGGTCCGGCCATGAATAGATGGATTCCCGCCCTGTTCGCAGCCCTGCTGCTCCTGGCCGGCTGCAGCGGAAGCACCACCCGCGTGGAGGCGCTTCCCGACATTTATCCCGACTACATCGGCGTGACCGTTCCGGCCGGTATCGCGCCTTTGAATTTCAACCTGCCGGAAGAATACGACCGCGTGTTCGTGCACGTGGCCGGCAGCCGGGGCGGCGAGCTCCGGGCCCGCGGCCGCTGGGCCGCCTTCCCCATCCGCAAATGGCATGCGCTCACCCGCCGGAACGCCGGCGGCACCCTCTCCGTCACGGTCCTGGGCCACAAGGACGGCCGCTGGACCCAGTGGAAGGACTTCCCCATCTACGTGAGCGACGCGCCACTGACGGATTACGGCGTCACCTACCGCAAGATCGCCCCCGGCTACACGACCTACAGCCACATCGGCATCTATCAGCGCGACATCCACACCTTCGTGGAGGAGCCCATCATCGAGAGCACGCTCACCCCGGGCCAGTGTATGAACTGCCACACGGCCAACGCCACGGACCCGGAGCAGTTCCTCTTCCACCTCCGCGGCCGGCACGGCGCCACGCTGATCCAGCAGGGCGGCGCCCGCGAATGGGTCACGACCAAGACCGACAGCACGATCGGCAACGTCGCCTACTGCTACTGGCATCCCGGCGGGCGCTGGTTCGCCGGCTCCATCAACCCGGTCCGCCAGAGCTTCTGGACAGGCGACCGGCGCACCATCGAGGTGTTCGACCTGGCCTCGGACCTCGTGGTGATGGACGTGCAGGACCATTCTCTCGTCGTGGACCCCAGGTTCACGACCGAAGATTATCTGGAGTCCTCCCCGGCCTTCACGCCGGACGGCAGGACGCTCTACTTCTGCCGGGCGAAGGCCTTTCCAGTCCCCCAGCAGGTGGACAGCATCCGCTACGACCTGGTGCGCGCCGCCTTCGACCCGGAGACCGGCGCCCTGGGCGACATCGAGACCGTTGTCCCGGCCAGCCGGGAAGGCCACAGCGTCAGCTTCCCGCGTCCCTCCTATGACGGACGCTGGCTGATGTACAACCAGGCGGACTTCGGAGTCTTCCCCATCAGCCACGAAGAGGCCGACCTCTGGCTGATGGACCTCTCCACCGGAGAGACCCGCCCCATCGGCGAAGTCAACAGCCCCGTATCCGAGAGTTTCCACAACTGGAGCTCCGACAGCCGCTGGTTCCTGTTCTCCAGCCGCCGCGAGGACGGGCTCTACGTGCAGGTCTACCTCGCTTCCATCGACGCGCAGGGCCGTTGCACCAAGCCTTTCGTCCTCCCCCAGAAGAATCCACGCAAATATTACCATAACACGCTGTATTCGTTCAACGCCCCGGACTTCACCAAAAGCCGTGTCCGCTTCGACACGCGCGGCGTCTACCGGGACGTCTTCTCCGACGAACGCATCCAATCTACCGTAAAGCCATGAGGAAAGCATTGATTTTCATTACCGTTTCGATTGTCCTGATCCTGTCTTCCTGCACGCGCAGCCAGTACCGCATCCACGGCCGCGTCACGTCCGGCGACCTGGAGGGGGTCCAGATTTTCCTGGTCCCGCTGGGACACGAAGACGCGGAGCACGTGGACTCCGTCTATATCCACAATTATGAATTCTCCTTCAAGGGAGACACGCAGTGGATGTGCGACATCCGCCTGGACAAGCGCCACCGCGACAAGGGGCAGAACCTGCTCGTGGTCACGGAACCCGGCGACATCTACGTGACCATCGGGCCGGACAGCGTCGGGGGCGGGACGCCCCAGAACGACAGCCTGCAGGTCTGGAAGGACCTGACCATCCGGCAGAACAGGCTGTCTGCCGAGCTGCGCCGCAACGGGCTGGACGCGCAGGCCGATTCCACGTTCGCGATCTACAAGGCCCGCACGCAGGCCATGGCCGTCGCGACGGGCGCCGAGAGCACCCTGGGCGCATTCCTGCTGGGACTGTATCCCCTTCCCAATGAATAAGAAACGTATCCTGATCCTGACCATCGCCGCGGCGGCCCTGCTCGCCGGGGCGAGCCAGGCCGCGTTCCTGCTCCGCTATCCGTACTTCCGGAAATACGCCGCCCAGAACGGCATTTCGCTGCGCGAAGCGCGGAAAGCCTGGGGGCGTCCGGACAAGCTTTCGGAGGTGGCGATGGGCCTTACCGTGGAGGCTGCCCTGGAGAACTGGGACGCCGTCGCCGCGCTGGCCGCCGAGGACCGGAAGTCGGAGATCGGGACCTACTACTACAACCTCGCCAACGCGCAGCGGGGGCAGCTCGCCGACCGGCTGCTGGACTACTACCAGCCTTTCGAGCGGGGGCTGTTCCTCCCCGTCGGCGAGCGCTCAACGCCTTTCCAGATCGCCTGTGCGGGCGACGTCTGGTTCGCCCTGGGCGACATGTCGATGGCGGAGCGCGACGCCATGCTGGGCATGCTCTTCTCCCCCGCGCACACCGGCCCGCGCTATCTGCGCCGCCTGGCGGAGACCAACCTGGTGACAGGCGACCATGAAGCCGCCTCCAAGTATCTGCGCATCCTGTCGAACACGCCTTCGGAGCGCGCCTGGGCGCAGGAGCGCTTCCCGGATGCGTGGAGCCCGGAATACCGGGCCCGCATCGGGCAGAAGCGCGCCCTGCTGCCGCGCCACGACATCGTGCACGGCATGGACCAGACCCAGCTCATCCTGCGGATCCTGCTGCATTCCAACCCCGACAACCGGATGGCCCTGGACTACCTCCTCTGCTACGACCTGCTCACCAAGGACCTGGATGCGTTCGTGGCGGACTACGACCCCGGCCGCACCGCCTCGCACCTCTACGAGGAGGCGATGCTCATCTTCCTGGCCGCCAAGGGCGGGATGGACGGCGAGAATTTCTCCCATTACCATATCTCAGAGCGCAACTTCCAGCGTTTCAACGACTTCGTGCGCATCTACAAGCGGGACGGCGGCTCCCTGCAGAATCTGACCGAAGAATTCGGCAAGACTTATTGGTATTTTTACTATTTTGCGAAACGCAATGAGAATTAGCCGGCTGATCCCGTTCCTGCTGCTCCTGGCCAGCGTCGCGTGCGCCCGTGTGGACGTGCGTCCGGCCGGCGTCGGCACCGACCGGCCGGAGCCGCTTTTCCCGGACTACCGGGACGTCACCGTGCCGGTCAACATTGCGCCGCTCAATTTCTACTACACCGACCCCGACGGCAAGCGCTTCGAGACCCGGTTCAGCGCCGGCGGCGCCTCCCGGACCTTCCGCGGCCGCGAAGTCGTGTGGGCGCCCCGTGCTTGGAAGAAGCTCCTGGCCGCCGCCGAAGGCAGCGACATCCGGGTGGAATCCGCCTACGAAGGCCCTTCCGGCCCGGTCCGCTTCGCCTGGAGCCTGCACGTCAGCGCGGATCCGGTGGACCCGTATCTGACCTACCGGCTCATCGAGCCCGGCTTCGAGGTCTGGGACGACCTGGAGATCGTGGAGCGGGACCTCACGTCCTTCGCCACGCGCCCCATCTCCGACTGGCGCAACACGGAGAACAAATGCATGAACTGCCACATCCACGCGCAGGGGCGCGGGGACCTGTCGCTCTTCTACCTGCGCGGGCAGGGCGGCGGCGCCATCCTCAACCGGGACGGCGCCCTGCGCAAGCTCAACCTGCGCGACTCCGCCATGATCTCCTCCACCGTCTACGGCGAAATCCATCCCGCCGGCCGCTTCGGCGTGTTCTCGACCAATGTCATCGTTCCCGGCATGCACCCCGTCGGCAACCGCCGGATGGAGGTCTTCGACACGGCCTCAGACCTCTGCGTGGCCGATTTCGACGCCAATCGGATGTCGACCTTCGCGGAGACCGCCCGTCCGGACGTCTTCGAGACCTTCCCGGCCTTCTCCGCCGACGGCCGCTCCGTCATCTACTGCTCCGCTCCCGCCCGGCAGCTCCCCGCGCAGGTAGAGGAGATGAAGTATTCCCTGGTCCGGATTCCCTTCGACCCGGAGACCGGCGCCCTGGGCGCTCCGGCGGACACGCTCTGGAGCGGACCGGCGCACGGCGCTTCCGCGTGCCATCCCAAGGCTTCGCCGGATGGCCGCTGGCTGCTTTTCACCGTCGCGGACTACGGCACCTTCCCCATCAACCACGGCGAGTGCGACCTGGCCCTGATGGACCTCCGGACCGGCGGGCTGGTCCCGATGGAGACCGTCAACGCGGACAAGTCCGACACTTACCACAGCTGGAGCTCCAACTCCCGCTGGTTCGTCTTCGCCTCCAAGCGGGGCGACGGCATGTTCGGCAAGCCCTGGTTCTGCCACGTCTCCGCCGACGGCAAGCCGTCGAAACCCTTCCTGCTCCCGCAGCAGGACCCGCATTTCTACGACAAGATGCTGCGCTCCTTCAACGTCCCCGACCTGGGCGACGCGCCGGTCGGCTTCGACGCCCGGCAGATCGGGCGCGTCTGGCGGGAAATGCCGGCGGAGCCTTTTGAATGAAACACCACCCACCATTATGCATATCAGAAACATCACCCTCGCCCTGCTTGCCGCATTCGCGCTCTTCGCGTGCGACAAGAAGCCGGCCGAAGCCATCACGCTCGACGCCCGGCCCTCAGAGCTCTCCTTCGACGCCGCCGGCGGCACGCAGGAGCTGACCGTGACCTGCGGCGCCCGCCCGCTGGTCACCTGCACCAGCGACTGGATCAGCATCAAGGAAGGCACCTACGCATCCAACACCCTCCCCGTGCGCATCACGGCCGGTCCCAACACGGACCTCTCCACCCGGACCGCCACGCTGCGGATCATCGGCGACAAGCAGAACCTGACGGTCACCGTGACCCAGGATCCCCGCAAAGTCGAGATCTCCGTCAGCGAGGATTCGTTCACGTTCTCCCGCTTCGGCGGCGAGGTGGAATTCACCGTCACGTCCACCGGCAAGCCGCAGGTGACTTCCGAAGCGGACTGGTGCGGCGTCATCGTCGGCGCGAGCGACAGCCAGAACCACACCAGGATAAAGCTGCAGGCGGCCGCCAACCCGACGGACCAGGCCCAGACGGGCACCGTCACCGTCAAGAACGGCCCGGACCGGGTCACCGTCCAAGTCTCCCGCGAAGCCGGCGGCAACATCCCCGTCGCCACGACGGAAGCCCTGACGCCGCAGCAGGTGTTCGACGCCATGGCCCCCGGCTGGAACCTGGGCAACCAGATGGACGCCATCAACAACGGCGTGTCCGGGGAGACCGTCTGGGGCAATCCCAAATGCACGCAGGCCACGATGGACGGCGTGAAGGCCGCCGGCTTCAAGGCCGTGCGCATCTGCGTGACCTGGGAAGGACACATCGGCCCCGCTCCAGCCCACCGGCTGGAGGAGAAATGGCTCGACCGCGTGGCGGAGATCGTGGATTATGCGGAGAAGGCCGGCCTGGTCGCCATCGTGAACACCCACCACGACGAGAGCTACTGGCTGGACATCGCCAAAGCCTATGGCGACCCGGCGCGCAACGCACAGGTGAAGAACGAGATCTTCTGCGTCTGGACCCAGATCGCCCAGCGCTTCGCCGACAAGGGCGAGTGGCTGGTCCTGGAGTCGTTCAACGAGATCCAGGACGGCGGCTGGGGCTGGAGCAACGAGTTCCGCAAGGACCCGCAGGCCCAGTACCGGGTCCTCAACGAGTGGAACCAGATCTTCGTCGACGCGGTCCGCTCCACCGGCGGCCGGAACGCCACCCGCTGGCTCGGCATCCCCGGCTACGCGGCCAACCCCGGCTTCACCGTCGCGGGGCTTGAATTTCCGAAGGACTACACGACCGGGAACCGCCTGATCGTGGCCGCGCACGACTACGACCCGTACAACTACACGCTGGCCAACCCGCTGGTCCGCCAGTGGGGCCACACCGCCGACGCCGACAAGCGCGTCAGCGACCGGGACGAGGCCAACCTCGTCTCCGTCTTCGACAACCTCAAGGCCGCCTATGTCGACAAGGGGCTTCCCGTATATCTCGGCGAGATGGGCTGCTCGCGCCACGAAGCGGCCGACCTCCCCTACCAGCGCTACTACATGGAGTATTTCTGCAAGGGTGCCGCCGAGCGCGTGCTGCCGATGTTCCTCTGGGACAACGGTTACAGCGGGTCCGGCTCGGAGACGCACGCCTACATCGACCATGCGACCGGGCAGTTCGTCAACGACGAATCGCGGACCCTGGTCGAGCTCATGCTCAAGGCCGTCTCCGTGAAGGATCCGGCCTACACGCTGGAAAGCGTCTACGAAAGCGCTCCGTAGGGTCAGTCAGACCAGCGGAAACCGAACTGTACGCGCTCAGGAGAGTTGATGACCTTCTGGGCGCGTATTCTGTCGAAGCGCACCGGTCCGGTGATGAATTCCGGGACGTTGTAGGAACGGAAGAGGTCCGCGTAGTACTGCTGCGGGTCGCGCTGCGGCAGCATGAACGGCTTGCCGGCGACGCCGTCGGCGTCAATGTGCGCGATGTACAGGCGCGTGAAGAGGCCGTCGTCCCGCCGGCTGGAGAAGACGATCCAGCGGGAGTTGGAGCTCCAGCTGTGGTAGCTGTCCGTGTCCGCGCTGTTCGCCCCGTCCACCGGACGGGTCTCGCCCGTCTGCAGGTCCAGCAGCCACAGGTCCGACTCGTGGTGCCAGATGGGGAAGGTACCATAGTCGCACAGGGTGTACATCAGGTAGCGGCCGTCGTAGGAAGGCCGGGGGAAGCAGACGCTCTTGGACAGGGCGAAAGCGTCGATGAGCATCTCGACGTCCCGGCCGATGGTGCCCGTTTCCGGATCGAAGCTCACCTTCATCAGATTGTAGCGCGACTGGGGCAGTCCGTCGGGGATGTCTACCCGGACGGCCGCCGTGTAGTACAGGGTCCGGCCGTCCGGCGAGAATGCCGGGAAGGTCTCCCACACGTCCGGCTGCTTGAGCTGGGGCGCCGTGATGACTTCATTGGCCTGCGTGTCGTAGATCTGGACGTCCGAGGCCAGGTCGAACACCTCGATGAGCTTGTCCGGCTGGACGTGGAAGCTCTGGCGGGTGCTGTTGGTCGAGTAGGCGATGTAGCGTCCGGCCGGATGCCAGTAGGGATAGACGCAGGAGCCCAGGGTAGAGTCGGTCTTGGTGTTGAAGGCCGTGAGGGCGCCGTCGCGCGCCAGCAGGGTGGCGCCGTGCGCGCCGCGGATGTGCAGGCTCATCGCCGCCGGGTCGCCGCGGTTGAAGGCATGGCAGTTGACGCAGCCGTCGAACTGGGTGTTCTCCAGGAGCGCACGCTGGCGGAAACTCCCCAGCTCGCGCTCATAGATCCCCATGAAGCTGTAGATCTCGTAGCCCGGCTCCAGCATGCGGTAGGCCAGGCCGTAGTCGATGGCGTCCGGCGAGACGTAGATGCCGAAAGGCGCGAAGCGCCGCCACTGGCCGTCGAAGCGGCCGGACACGGTCACCGTCAGGGAGTCGCCGGCGCTCCCGGCGACCAGCTGCGCCCAGCGCCGCGCCGGGAAGCGGGTCGCCCCCTTCCCCGTGCTGCGCAGGACCGTCCCGTCCGGGGCGGCGAGCTGCACCGAGACGGCTTCCGCTCCCCGGAGCGAGAAGTCCAGCGGGGCGATGCCCACGGGAATCGTGACGCCGACATAATCCGGATAAATGTCCGGCAGCTTGCCGTCCGCGACGGCGTTGCGCTCTTCCGGCGCGCAGGCGGCCAGCGCCAGCGCGGCCAGGACGGCATACAAGGTTCGTTTCATCTCCATCATATCGGGTGCTTCTTAACGGGAACGGTATCTGTAATAGTAATAAAACCAATAGGTGTCGCCATAGGAGCGGAGCAGCTCCGCCTCCGGCTTGCCGGCCTGCATGTCCTGGATGAAGCGGTTCATCCGCAGGGCGTGGGCCGGCGACAGGTAGGGCGGCATGCCCTCGAAACTGTCGTGCGTCTGCGCCCAGCGCAGCAGGAGCGCCTCCTGGTAGGCCTTGGGCATCGCGGGCGCTTCCAACAGGCCGAGGCATTCCACGAAGCGGTCCAGGTCCTTGCGCAGCAGGCACCAGGCCATCAGGTAGTCCAGCGCCATCGTGTTGGCGGGATTCTCCACCTTCAGCAGGCCCAGCATGGAATCCATCTCCGCGGCGCTGAACAGGAAATCGTGCTCCTTGAGGCGCCGGTCGCGGGCCTGCGCGAGCTCCGGCCGGTGCACGAAGATGTCGCCGGCGTCCAGCAGCGCGAGCGTCTCCCGCGCCCACTTGCGGTAGAAGAGGGTGCGGGTCAGGGGCTTCAGGTATTTGCGGGCCACGGCGTCGTCGCCGTTCACGATGTTGGTCTGCGCCAGGCGCCGGTAGAGCCGGGCGCTCTTCTGGAAGTCAGGAATCGCCTCCTGCGCCTCGAAGGCGAAGCGCTGGGCGGTGTTGACCATCCCCAGGTGCCAGTAGATCTCCCCGCTCGACACGGGATTGGTGTAGTCGCCGACGAACTCCGGCAGCAGGCCTTCCGGCCCGTTCTGGAAGTATTCGAACTGGCTGTCCGCCAGGCGGCCGGACCTGGCCAGGGCGAGGTTCAGGCAGGACACGGTCTTGGGATTGTCGGGATTGCGGGCGTCCGCCGTCATCATGATGCGATTCCACATCCCCATCCGGACCATGAAATCATAGCGCATCCATTCCTCCTTGGAGGCGTCTGACGCGCGGAACGTGAAGAAGACACCCAGCGCGGCGACCAGCGCGAAAAGGCCCAGGCCGGCCGGCGTCCCGGACAGGATCCGGCTCCGGATGCCGGCGAGCGGCGGCACGCAGACGGCGGCCAGCGCGGCGGCCCAGAGCAGGCCGGGGACGATGTTGTGGTAGCGGTAATAGTGGACGCCGAGGCAGAGTCGCCCGAGCGGATAGGCGACCAGGCGGCTGGCGACGAAGGGACAGAGGACCGCCAGCAGCAGGAGGGCGGCGAGGACCGGCAGGGCCCGGCGGCCGCAGCGGACCGCCTCCGCCCGGGCCGCCAGCAGGACATACACGACGGCGAGCGGGCCGCAGGCGAAATAGAGCAGCGGCACGAGGACGGCCTCGAGGACATGCCGCCGGCCATCGGCGGAGACGCGCGCGACGAGGACCGCGGCGGCTTGCGAGAGCAGGAGCGCCACCGCGCCGCCCACCAGCGCGTTCTCATCGCAGAAGAAGACCACGAGGGCGGCAGCCGGCAGGAAACTCAGCGCATAGGCGGCCGGCGTCCGCTGCGGGCAGAGACGCCAGGTCAGGCGCTGCACGGCGCAGAACAGCAGCGCGAGGATGACCGCGCCGGCCGGCGCGTAATAGAAGAACTGCGTCAGGAACCGTCCCGCCCAGTCGGCCAGGCCGCCGGGCACGGAAACGACGTCGCGGAAATAGCCGCAGCTGAACTCGAAGAGCTGGTATTGCTCCTGGAAATGCAGGTGGTAGGGATACTTGATCGCGAAGAAGCAATAGACGGCCACGGCTGAAAGCACCGTCATCAGCAGGCCGGCAATCTTCTGGATTCTGGTCATTCGGATAAGTGTATATGGTTCAAGGCAAAAATACGAAAAAAACCAAAACAATTCAAAAATTAATCAATTTTACACAAGTCTAATACTTTTTAGAGACGATATATTGCATATATGAGTTTTAAAGTGTAAATTGCAGCACTAAAGAATACTCTGATAACCCATGTCAAAAGTTCTCAACGAAATAACCCCGATCACCGAGAAGGACTGCCTGTTCATCGTCGAAAGACACAAGACTGAATTCAACTATCCGCTGCACCGCCACAGGGATTTCGAACTCAATTTCGTAGAGAACGCCGCCGGCGCCCAGCGCATCGTCGGGGACAACGTCGAGACCATCGACGCCTACGACCTCGTCCTGATCGGCGGAGAGAACCTGGAGCACGTCTGGAAGCAGGGCAAGTGCCACTCCACCGACATCCGCGAGATTACGGTCCAGTTCTCGCCGGGCCTGTTTTCCAAGGACCTCCTGATGCGCAACCAGTTCGCGTCCATCAAGGAGATGCTCAGCCGTGCCGAGCACGGCCTCTCCTTCCCGCTTCCCACCATCGTCCAAGTCTATTCCACCCTCAACGCCGTCGCGCGCGAGAAGGAGAGCTTCATGCAGTTCATGAATTTCATGCACCTGCTCTACCAGCTCTCCCTCTGCCCCGACGCGCGCGTCCTGGCCGGCAGTTCCTACGCCCCCTCCGACTGGGAGCAGGAAGGCAGCCGCATCCTGGCAGCCCGCCAGTACATCGACGACCATTACCAGGAAGACCTCACCCTTCCCGGCATGGCCGACATGTTCAGCATGACACCGGCCGCCTTCAGCCGCCTGTTCAAGATCAAGACGGGCAGCAGCCTGTCCAACTACATCATCGACGTGCGGCTGGCCTGCGCCGTCCGCCTGCTCGTGGACACCACCCTCAGCATTTCCGAGATCTGCTGCGAGTGCGGCTTCAACAACCAGTCCAATTTCAACCGCATATTCAAGTCCAAGAAGGGCCAGACCCCGCGGGATTTCCGCGCCTCCTTCAAGAAGAACAAAACCATCGTATAATCTACCCCCCAATGAAAGCATCTCACGCCGTCGCATGGATAGCGACGTGTATCCTGACCTGTTCCTGCGCGGCAACGGACACCACGATGCCCGACATCGCCGGCGCCCTCCGTTCGGCGGCCGCCGCCGGCACGCCCCTCTTCGGCCACCAGGACGACCTGCTCTACGGCCACTCCTGGAACGCCACCCTTGACGACGACCTGGAACTCAGCCGGTCCGACGTCCGGGACGTGTGCGGAGGCTACCCCGCCATCCTGGGCCTCGACCTCGGCGGCATCGAGGTCGAATCCGCCCGCAACCTGGACGGCAACTACTTCGAGCTGATGCGCCTCGCGGCCATCAAGCACCATGAGCGCGGCGGAATCGTCACGCTGAGCTGGCACCTCCGCAACCCGCTCACCGGCGGCGACTCCTGGGACGTCTCGTCCGACCGGGTGGTCGCCTCCATCCTTCCCGGCGGGGAGAAACACGACGAGTTCGTGGTCTGGATGGACCGCGCCGCCGACTGGATCCTCTCGCTCAAGGACGCGGACGGGAAGCAGATTCCCGTGCTGTGGCGCCCCTGGCACGAGCACAGCGGCGGCTGGTTCTGGTGGGGCCGCGGACACTGCACCGACGCAGAGTACAACGCCCTGTGGCAGATGACCTACGAGCATTTCCGCG
This sequence comes from Bacteroidales bacterium WCE2004, assembly GCA_900167895.1. Taxonomy (NCBI): domain Bacteria; kingdom Pseudomonadati; phylum Bacteroidota; class Bacteroidia; order Bacteroidales; species Bacteroidales bacterium WCE2004. Next base: position 394,402 of record FUZR01000001.1, read on the forward strand.
CACGCGGGATCGAAGGCCTCGTGTGGGCCATCTCGCCCAACTACATGGAGCAGGACTTCGAGCAGTGGGAGACGCGCTATCCGGGCGACGCCTACGTGGACGTCATCGGCCTGGACTGCTACGCCTCCACGGACCGCGAGGCCTACATCGCCCGGATGCGGGACGGCCTGGCCTCCCTGCAGCGGATGTGCAAGGCGCACGGCAAGATCCTGGCCGTCACGGAGACCGGCCTGGAGGGCCTTCCCGACCCGCACTGGTGGACGGGCGCCCTCGCCCCCGCCCTGAAGGGTTTCCCCGTCAGCTACGTCCTGACCTGGCGCAATGCCAGCGATCGCCCCGGACACTTCTACGCCCCCTATGTGGGCGAGCCGGGCGCCGCGGACTTCCAGGCCTGGGTAAAAGAATACAAAATCCCAATGCTTTAAGTATTTATCTACAATCCCATGAACGAATTTGAACAAAGATTGATCCGGCTTCGCCGGGCCGAGAAAGAACTGTTGGAGCGCGTGAACAGGCCCGTCGAAGGCAACGGCGTCTACGAAAGATATGAATTCCCGGTGCTGACCGCGGAACACGCCCCGCTGGAGTGGCGCTATGACCTGGACCCCGCGACCAACCCTTACCTGATGGAGCGCTTCGGCATCAACGCCACGCTCAACAGCGGCGCCATCAAATGGGGCGACAGCTATGTCCTGGTGGTCCGCGTGGAGGCCGCCGACCGCAAGTCCTTCTTCGCTGTGGCCGAGAGCCCCAACGGCGTGGACCATTTCCGCTTCTGGGAGCGCCCCATCACGATGCCCGAATGGGGCGAGCCCGCCACCAACGTCTATGACATGCGCCTGACGCGCCACGAAGACGGCTGGATCTACGGCCTCTTCTGCGTGGAGCGCAAGGACCCGGACGCCCCGGCCGGCGACCTGTCCTCGGCCGTGGCCGCCTGCGGTATCGCCCGCACGCACGACCTCGTCAACTGGGAGCGCCTGCCGGACCTCAAGTCCGCCTCGCAGCAGCGCAACGTGGTGCTGCATCCCGAATTCGTGGACGGCAAATACGCCCTCTACACGCGCCCGCAGGACGGCTTCATCGACGCCGGCGGCGGTGGCGGCATCGGCTGGGCCCTCGTGGACGACATCACCCACGCCGAGGTGAAGGAGGAGAAGATCATCAGCGCCCGCCACTACCACACCATCATGGAGTGCAAGAACGGCGAAGGCCCGCACCCCATCAAGACACCGCAGGGCTGGCTGCACCTCGCGCACGGCGTGCGCGGCTGCGCCAGCGGCCTCCGCTACGTACTCTATATGTATATGACCGCCCTCGACGACCCGTCCCGCGTGATCGCGGAGCCGGCCGGCTTCCTGATGGTCCCCCGCGACGGCGAATACATCGGCGACGTGATGAACGTCCTGTTCACCAACGGCTGGATCGCCGACCCGGACGGCAAGGTGTTCATCTACTACGCTTCCTCCGACACCCGGATGCACGTGGCCACCAGCACGGTGGACCGCCTCGTGGACTATTGCCTCCACACGGAGCCCGACGGGTTCCGCACCGGACTGACGGTCGAGCGCCTCAACCGCCTGATCGACAAGAACCTGAAAAAATAACTTGTAAAACCTGATATTATGGCCAAACTTTCCGAGAAGATCGGATATGCCCTGGGTGACGCCGCCGCCGGCGGCATCACCTGGAAGGTCATGTCCATCGCGTTCCCCCTGTTCTTCACCAACATTTTCGGCCTGACCGTGGCCGACACGGCGACGCTGATGCTGGTGGCGCGTCTGTTCGACGTCGTCACCGACCCGCTGATGGGCGCACTCGCCGACCGCACCCGGTCCCGCTGGGGCACCTACCGTCCCTGGCTCATCTTCGGCGCCATCCCGCTCGGAGTCGTCTTCGCGCTCCTGCTGCACACGCCCGAGCTCGGCCCCGTTGGCAAGCGCGTCTACGCCTATTCCCTGTATCTTCTCATGATGGCCGTATACACCGCCGTGAACGTGCCCTACGGCTCGCTGCTGGGCGTGATGACCGCCGACGACAACGAGAAGAACCAGTTCTCCTCCTACCGCATGGTCGGCGCCTATGCGATGGGCTTCATCACCCTGCTCTCCTTCCCCTACCTGCAGAAGCTGGTCGGTGGCACGGAAGCGCACCAGTACTCCGTGCTGGGCGTAATCCTGGGCGCCCTGGCGGCTGTCGGCACGCTGGCCTGCGGCCTGCTCTCCAAGGAGCGCCTCAAGCCCGTCCGCGCCGAGAAGTTCTCCTTCAAGCCCTTCGCGGACCTGTTCCGCAACAAGCCCTGGATCTACCTCACGCTCATCGGCATCTGCACCAACTTCTTCAACGGGTTCCGCTATGCCGTGGCGGGCTACCTGCTGGAGTACTGCCTGCACGGCGACGTCACCGTGTCAGGCCTCATCATCAACTACACGGTCTTCATGACCTTCGGCGAAGTCACCTGCATGATCTTCGGCGGCCTGTCGCCCAAATTCACCAAGTGGGCGGGCTCCAAGCGCCGCGCCTTTCGCCTGGCGGCGCTCATCTGCGCCGTGACCTCCGTCGCCTTCTTCTTCATCCCGATGGATCCGAAATACATCTGGGTGATGGTCGCGGCGGTCATCATCACTTCCATCGGCATCGGCTTCTACTCCCCGCTGCTGTGGTCGATGTACGCCGACGTGGCCGACTATGCCACCGAGAAGAACGGCACCTCCTCCACGGGCCTCATCTTCTCCTCCGGCACGATGGCCCAGAAGTTCGGCTCCGCCATCTCGGGCGCCCTCGTGGCCGCCCTGCTGGGCCTCGCCGGCTTCATCTCGGGCAGCGACCCCGCCACGGGACAGACCGTGGTCACCATCACCAACGAGCCCGCGGTGTGCAAGATGATCTGGAGCCTGTTCTCCCTGTTCCCGGCCGTCTTCGCCCTGCTGATCGTGCTCCTGCTCCACCTGTATCCCATCAAGAAATAAGTCCGCCCTATGAACAAGACTTACGGACATTTTGACGACGCCGCCCGCGAGTATGTCATCACCAATCCGGCCACCCCGTGGCCGTGGATCAACTACCTGGGCAGCGAAGACTTCTTCTCCCTGATTTCCAACACGGCCGGCGGCTACTGCTTCTGCAGGGACGCCAAGTTCCGCCGCATCCTCCGCTACCGCTACAACGGCGTGCCCATGGACGACGGCGGCCGCTATTTCTATATCCGCGAAGAGGACGGCAGCGTCTGGAACCCCGGCTGGAAACCGTGCAAGACCCCGCTGGACGCGTATGAATGCCGCCACGGCATGGGTTATACGCGCATCGCAGGCGAGCGCAAGGGCCTGCGGGCCGAGGTGCTCTTCTTCGTGCCGCCGGGCCGCCGCTGCGAGGTCCACAAGCTCACGCTGACCAACAACGGCAAGGTCGCCCGCGACTTCCGCCTCTTCTCCTTCGTGGAGTGGTGCCTGTGGAACGCCGCCACGGACATGGAGAATTTCCAGCGCAACCTCTCCACCGGCGAGGTGGAGATCGAGGGCAGCACCCTCTACCACAAGACCGAATACCGCGAACGCCGCGACCACTACGCCTTCTACGGCGTCAACGCCCCGGTCGACGGCTTCGACACCGACCGCGAGAGCTTCATCGGGATGTACAACGGCTTCGACGCGCCGCAGAACGTCCTGGCGGGCCAGGCTTCCAATTCCGTCGCACACGGCTGGAGCCCCATCGCCTCGCACTTCTTCCGCCTGCACCTGGAGCCCGGCGAGAGCCGCACGCTCATCTTCGTGCTCGGCTACGTCGAGAACCCGGCCGACGCGAAGTTCGCCGCCGACGGCACCATCGACAAGACCCGCGCGCATGAGCTGCTCGCGGCCTTCGACAGCGAGGCCAAGGTGGACGCCGCCTTCGCGGCGCTTAACCGCTACTGGGACGGCCTGCTGGGCCGTTTCCAGGTGGAGAGCGGCTGCCCGGAGCTCGACCGGATGGTCAACATCTGGAACCAGTACCAGTGCATGGTCACCTTCAACATGTCGCGCAGCGCCAGCTTCTTCGAGAGCGGCATCGGCCGCGGCATGGGATTCCGCGACTCCAACCAGGACCTGGTCGGCTTCGTCCACCAGATTCCGGAGCGCGCCCGCCAGCGCATCCTGGACATCGCCGCCACGCAGTTCCCCGACGGCGGCTGCTACCACCAGTACCAGCCGCTGACCAAGCGCGGCAACGACGGCATCGGCGGCGGCTTCAACGACGACCCGCTCTGGCTCATCTTCGGCACCGTGGCCTACCTCAAGGAGACCGGCGATTTCAGCATCCTGGACGAGCAGGTGCCGTTCGACAACCAGCCCGGCTCGGAGGTCTCCCTGCTGGAGCACCTGCGCGTCAGCTTCGGGCACGTGACCGCCAACCTCGGCCCCCACGGCCTGCCGCTCATCGGCCGCGCCGACTGGAACGACTGCCTCAACCTCAACTGCTTCTCCAACAACCCCGACGATTCCTTCCAGACCACGGAGAACAAGAGCACCGGCTCCAAGGCCGAGTCGCTGATGATCGCCGGCCTGTTCGTGTGCGAAGGCAAGGACTACGCGGAACTGCTGCGCCATCTCGGCCAGGACGCCGCCCCCGTAGAGGCGGCCGTCAGCCAGATGGAGCAGGCCATCCGCAAGCACGGCTGGGACGGGGAATGGTTCCTGCGCGCCTACGACTACTTCGGGCACAAGATCGGTTCGCACGAGAACGCAGAAGGCCAGATCTTCATCGAGAGCCAGGGCTGGTGCACGATGGCGCGCATCGGCGCGGACGAGGGCCTGTGCGACAAGGCACTCGACAGCGCCAAGCGCATCCTGGACTGCGAGCACGGCCTGGTGCTGAACCAGCCCGCCTATACCCGCTACTACATCGAATACGGCGAGATTTCCTCCTACCCGCAGGGATATAAGGAGAACGCCGGCATCTTCTGCCACAACAACCCCTGGGTCATCATCGGCGAGGCCCTCGCCGGCCGCGCCGCCGACGCCTGGGAGCACTATTGCAAGATTTCGCCGGCCTTCATCAAGGACCAGGACCTCCACAAGGTGGAGCCGTATGTCTATTGCCAGATGGTCGCCGGCAAGGACGCCGCGCGTCCGGGCGAAGGCAAGAACAGCTGGCTCACCGGCACGGCCGCCTGGAACTGGTACACCGCCAGCGAATTCCTGCTCGGCATCCATCCCGAGTACGACGGGCTCCGCATCGAGCCCTGCCTGCCGGCGGACCGCTTCCCGACCTACCGGGTGGTGCGCCGTTTCAGAGATGCAGAATACGATTTGACCATCCACAATACAGGCCGGGGCGGCAGTCGGTTCATCCCGTACGAACCCGGCAGACATAAAATCAAAATCGAATTGTAATGCATTTTCTTTTCACGCTTCTGAGCGTCTTCCTGCTTCAGACCCAGCACACGACCCTGGCTCTTGACCTCGAAAAAGGGCGGGATGCCCGGATTGTCTACTACGGCAGCACGGTCACCGACCCGTCGGTGTTCCGCGCCGCCGGCCTCTGGGGCCAGACGGCCTATCCGGCCTACGGCCTGAGCGGCGCGGCCGAGACAGCCCTCGCCATCACGCACGCCGACGGCAACAAAACCCTGGATCTGGCTGTGACGGACTGGACCGTCGGGACCTGGGACGACGGCGAACTGCTGACCGTCACCCTCAAGGACCGCGTCTATCCGGTCACCGTCCGCCTCTATTACAAGAGCTTCCGCGAGGAAGACATGATCGAGACCTGGACCCGGACCGACAACGACGGGAAGAAGCCCATCCTGCTCACCCGCTTCGACTCCGGCCACCTGCCCATCCGCGGCGGCGACACCTGGATCTCCTCGCTCTACGGCACCTGGGCCAATGAGGGCCGCGTCAACACCGAGCCCCTCACCCGCGGGACCAAGGTCATCAAGAACCTCGACGGCACCCGCAACTCCCATACTTCTCACGGGGAGGTGATGATCAGCCTCGACGGGCGGCCTCGCGAAGACGCGGGACGCGTCATCGGCGCGGCGCTCTGCTGGGGCGGCAACTACGAGCTGCGCCTGCAGAAGAACGACTCCGACTACGACCATTTCTTCGCGGGCATCTGCCCGGAGAATGCCGAATACCACCTCGCCAGGGGCGAGGCCTTCACCACCCCGCACCTGGCCCTGACCTTCAGCGACCAAGGCCTGGGCGGAGCGAGCCGCAACTTCCACCGCTGGGGCCGCAAGTACCGCCTCGCCCACGGCGACCGGGAGCGCAAGATCCTGCTCAACAGCTGGGAAGGCGTGTATTTCGACATCAACGAGCCGGGGATGAAGCAGATGATGGAGGACATCGCCTCGATGGGCGGCGAACTCTTCGTGATGGACGACGGCTGGTTCGGCGACAAATACCCGCGCCTGACGGACAACAGCTCGCTGGGCGACTGGGTCGTGGACCGCAACAAGCTGCCCGACGGCATCGACTGGCTGGTCAGGACCGCCGCCGAGACCGGCATCAAGTTCGGCATCTGGATCGAGCCGGAGATGACCAACACGGTGAGCGAGCTCTATGAGAAGCATCCCGACTGGGTCCTCAAGGCCGCGGGCCGTCCGGTCCTCACCGGACGCGGCGGCACCCAGCTGGTGCTGGACCTCTCCAACCCGGCTGTGCAGGACTTCGTCTTCGACGTGGTGGACCGGCTGATGACGGAGAACCCCGGCATCGACTACATCAAGTGGGACGCCAACATGAACATCTCCGAGCACGGCAGCCAGTATCTCAAGGAGCAGAGCCACCTGCAGGTGGCCTACTGGGAGGGCTTCGCCAGCACCTGCGACCGCATCCGCGCCAAGTATCCCGACCTGACCATCCAGGCCTGCGCCTCGGGCGGCGGCCGCGCCAACTGGGGCGTCCTGCCCTGGTTCGACGAGTTCTGGGTTTCGGACAACACCGACGCGCTCCAGCGCATCTACATGCAGTGGGGCACCTCCTACTTCTTCCCCGCCATCGCGATGGCCTCGCACATCAGCGCCACGCCCAACCACACCGTCTTCCGCACCACCTCGCTGAAGTACCGCGTGGACGTGGCCAGCAGCGGCCGCCTGGGCATGGAGATCCAGCCCAAGAACATGACCGAGGCGGAGAAGGACTTCTGCCGCCGGGCCATCGCCAACTACAAGCGCATCCGTCCGGTCGTGCAGTTCGGCGACCTCTACCGCCTGGTCTCCCCGTATGACGACAAGGGCTTCGCCTCGATGATGTACGCCTCGCCGGACAAGGACACGGCCGTCTTCTACTGGTGGAAGATCGCCAATTTCTACGACGAGCACTTCCCGCGCGTGCGGATGGCCGGCCTCGACCCCGACCGCCGCTACAAGGTCACGGAGCTCAACCGCATCGACCTGCGCCCGCTCATCTTCGAGGGCAAGACGTTCACAGGCCGCTTCCTGATGGAAAACGGCCTGGATATACCTGTCAACAACGAGCCCGCGCACGACGCCAAGACCGACTGGTCCAGCCGCGTCCTGCTGCTGGAGGCGCAGTAGCGGATCAGGGCAACTGAATGGACCGGCTCCCCACCGAAACGGTGACGGGGCCGGTTTTTTCGGCTCGGGAGCGGACCAGCACCTGGGCGCAGCCGCTGAAGGTGACGATGTCCAGCGTATCCGCGCCGAGCGGCCGTTCGACGGCCTTGAAGCCCGGATCGCCGTTGCCCCAGCCCAGCAGCTCCGCGCCTTCCACACGCACCGTGAGGGGCATCTCCGCGTCGGGGACGAAGCGTCCGCGCGCGTCCAGCGCCTCGATGTCCACGACCACCACGTCCGCGCCGTCGCGCTTCAGCGCCGGGCTGGACGCGGTCAGGCGCACATCGGCAGCGGGGCCCGTCGTCTCCAGGACGGTGCGGACCGCCACCCGGCCGCCGCGGTAGCCGACGGCCTCCACGCGTCCGGGCCGGTACGGGACCTCCCAGCGGACGCTTTCATTCTCGCCGACCCGCTTCGAGCCGAGACGCCGCCCGTTGACCTGGAGCGTCACCCGCTCGCAGTTGGTGTAGACGACGACGGGAACGGGCGTCCCCTCCGGCACCGGATGGTTCCAGTGCGGGGCGACGTGCAGCATCGGGGCCTCCGTCCAGACGGACTGGAGGTAGAAGGCTTCGTCCTTCGGGAAGCCGCAGTAGTCCAGGATACCGAACTGGGAGCCGGTGGCCGGCCAGACCATCGGGTTCGGTTCGCCCCGGTAGTCGAATCCCGTCCAGTAGAACAGGCCGCCCAGGTTGGGATGGGCGGCATAGTATTTCCAGCCGCGCGCGATGACCTCGAGCACCGCGCCCTCCGCGCTCATCGGATGCGTCTCCGGGCTGCAGACGGCGTCCGGATCCCCGCCCATCGGGCGGTTGTCCACGCCGCTGCGGTTGAGCGACTGCATCCAGCCGCGCTCAGGGACCGTCACGTACTTGCCGCGCGTGCCGGAGCCCGTGGTCTCTTCCGTGCCCACGCCCGTCCGGCCGGGGAACTCCCGCAGGAGCCCCTGGATATTGTTCTGGATCACATAATTGAATCCGAACACGTCCACGCCGCGGTTGGGATGCGGACCGCCGCTCGACCCGTACGTCGTCGGGCGCGTCGGGTCCAGGCGGTGGGCCAGGTCCGACAGGTGCCGGGCGATGCGCGTGCCCGTCTCGTTCCACTCGACGGCCCATTCCTCGTTGCCCACGCTCCACAGGATGACCGACGGGTGATTGCGGTCGCGCAGGATCATGTTCTCGAACTGGCCGGTCTGCTCGGCGTTGACGCCGAACTGGCGCTGCTCGTCGATGACGGCGAAGCCCATTTCGTCGCAGAGGTCGAGCATCGCCGGGCTGGCCGGGTTGTGCGAGCAGCGGATGGCGTTGAAGCCGTATTTGCGCAGCTGCCCGAGCTTGTAGCGCCAGAGCGCGTCGGGCACCGCCACGCCCACGCCGGCGTGGTCCAGGTGCAGGTCACAGCCGCGCAGCTGCACCCGCTCGCCGTTGAGCAGGAAGCCCCGCTGCGCGTCGAATGCAATGTCGCGCACGCCGCTGCGCCCGGTGTATTCCGCCGACAGGACGCCATCATAGTAGAGCTGCAGCTTCCAGCCGTAGAGATAGGGATCGTCCAGGCTCCAGCGGTGCGTCATCGCCGGCACTTCGCGTCCCACGGCATCGTAGAACGCCTTCCGGACGCTCACGCGCGCCGGATCCACGGAGGCGTCGGCATAAACCGGCTCGAAGCGGATGTCGTCCGCCGTGACCAGGACCGAATAGGGCGCGGCCGCCACGGGGCCGGCCTTGTGCAGCCAGACGTGGCGGTAGATGCCCGCTCCTTCGTAGAACCATCCTTCCTCGACGGACGCGTCGCAGCGGACCGCGATCAGGTTGTCCCCGCCGTAGTTGAGATAGGGGCTGAGGTCATAGACGCGGGAGGCGTAGCCGCTCTTCTCCCCGCCCAGGTAGCAGCCGTTCACGAAGACCTGGCTGTCGCGGAAAATGCCCTCGAACTCGATCCAGATCTGCCTGCCGCGGTCTTCCGCCGGGATCTCCAGGTGCCGGCGGTACCAGCCCACGGAGTTCTCCGGATACTTCCAGCCGACGCATTTGTAGCCGTGCGAATGGCTCGCGGCGCCGTCGTAGGGCAGGTCCACCACCCAGTCGTGCGGGAGGGTGACCGGCCGCCAGGCGCCGTCTTCGACGAAGCGCGGCGAGGCGGGGCCGTGGTTGTCGCGGTTGGAGGCCACTTTCGTGAAATAGGTAAAGTATTCCGTGCCGTGGGTGAAGTCCGCCTGCATGGAGGCGGCATGGCCCAGGGCGAAGGTCCAGCCTGCGTCCAGGGACATCTTGTATTCCGTGGCGGGGAGCGGGGCCGCCGTCAGGCGCAAGGCGGCCAGCAGCAGCGGGCAGATCAGGGTAATTGCTTTCATACCTGCAATATACGGAATTCTTCGCAGCTTTCGGCGCGCGGAGCGGACTATTTCATCCGGGAATATGCTATCTTTGTATACTACTATAACGGACAAGCTTATGACAACCAAAGGGAAAATCATCACCTGGACCGTCGCCGTCCTGCTGATCGCCGCCACGGTTTTCTGCTATTTCAAGTTCTTCTTCGTGTTCGGCGAAGGCGTCAAGGCCGGCGAGCTCAACCAGCTCGTCTACAAGGGATGGGTCTGGAAGACCTACGAAGGCCGCCTCATCCAGAGCGGATTCAAGAGCGGGGGCAAGACAGGCACCAGCCTGCAGTCCAACGAGTTCAACTTCTCCGTCGTGAACAAGGCCGTCGCCGACTCGCTGATGCGCTGCAGCGGCAGGAACGTCGAACTCCACTACAAGGAATACAACGGGATGCTCCCCTGGCGCGGCATGCAGCGCCATATCGTGGACAGGATCATCTCCATCTCCCCGGCCGCCGGGACGACGGAGATTCCCATTGTGACGGGAGGAGAAGCGATATGAACCTTGCGCTGATCCTCCTCGCCGCCGGGGTGCTCGCCACCCATCCCGCCAACAATCCCAACGCCAGGATGCTCACCGTGGCCGAATCCGTCGGCCAGGGGCAGCACTCCGTCTATCCGGAGCACGTCCCCCTCTTCTGGACGGCCGACAGCCAGCTGACCAAGGAACGCCCGGAGCGCCAGGCGCCCGCCTGGAAACTGCCTGAGCCCGAAGGGCCCGGCATCGTGTACGGCGAATCGGTGAGCCGCAACGAATTCGGCATCGACGGCGGCGTCTTCCCCGCCCCGGACGGGCGGCGCCTGGCCGTCTACCGCAAGGACGAATCCGCCGTCACGCTCTACCCGCTCTACGACATCACGGGCCGCACCGGCGGCAGCCGGATGACCCGCTACCCGATGGCGGGCATGGATTCCGAGAAGATTTCGCTGTGCATCTGCGACTACGACGGCCACGTCCTCACGACCCTGCAGGTCGACGACTTCGACGACGACCGCTACCTGACCAACGTGGCCTGGTCGCCCGACAGCAAATATGTCTTCGTGCAGGTGCTCAACCGCAACCAGCACTGGATGAACCTCAACATGTACCGCGCCGACGACGGCCGGTATGTCCGGACCATCCTCTCCGAGAGCAACGACGCCTGGGTGGAGCCGCTCGACCCGATCCACTTCATCAAGGGCACCTACGAGTTCATCTACCGCACGGACAACCGCGACGGCTACCGCAACCTCTACCGCTGCGACACGCTCTGCCGCATCACGCGCCTCACCGCCGTCGACGCCGACGTCGCCTATGTCGACAACGACGGCAAATACGTCTACTACACTTCCGCGGAGGTCTCCCCCGTCGAGAATCACCTCTTCCGCCTCCCGCTCCGCAAGGGCGGCCTCGTCAAGCCCAGGGCCCAGCGCCTGACGCCCGAGGCCGGCTGGCACGAAGTGGACCTTTCGCCGGACTGCAGCCGCTTCATCGACCGCTACAGCTCCTTCAACGTCCCGGGCGTCACGCAGGTGCGCGCCACGGACGGCAAGCTGGTGGAGCACATCCTGACCGCCCTGGACCCGCTGGAGGAATACGCCCAGTGCCGGGTCGAGTTCGGCACCGTCCCGTCGGCGGACGGCCGGTTTGACAACTACTACCGCCTCTTCTACCCGCGCGATTTCGATCCCGCGAAAAAATATCCGCTCATCGTCTACGTCTATGGCGGCCCGCATTCCCAGATGGTCAACAATTCCTGGCTCGGGAACATCCGGATGTGGGAGATGCTCATGGCCCAGCGCGGCTATGTCGTCTACGTGCAGGACAACCGCGGCACGCAGAACCGCGGCGCCGCCTTCGAGAAGGCGATCAACCGGCAGTGCGGCACCGCCGAGACCGAAGACCAGATGGCCGGCATCCGCGCCCTGCTGGACCGCGCGCCCTGGATCGACCGCGGCCGGATCGGCGTGCACGGCTGGAGCTACGGCGGTTTCATGACGCTTTCGCTCGCGACCCGCAACCCCGGCTTCTTCAAGGTCGCCGTCGCGGGTGGCCCGGTTATTGATTGGCAGTGGTATGAAGTGATGTACGGAGAACGTTATATGGACACGCCCCAGACCAACCCGGAAGGGTATGCCGAGGCTTCGCTGATCCCGCGCGCCAAGGACCTTCCCGGCCGCGTGCTGATCTGCCAGGGCCTGCTGGACGGCACGGTGGTGCCCCAGCACTCGCTCAGCTTCGTGCAGGCCTGCATCGAGGCCGGCGTGCCCATCGACTGGTTCCCTTACCCGATGGACGAGCACAATATGCGCGGCAAGGCGCGGGTGCATCTCTATGGGAAGATCACGGACTACTTCGAACAGTTCCTATGATGAAAAAGATCCTGACCGCGGCGTTCCTGCTGACGCTCGCAGCCGCGCCGCTCTCCGCCCAGACCAAGGCGGAGACCAAGCTTTACAACAAGACCCTGTCGAAGCCCACCGTGGCGGCCTTCGACAAGTTCCTCAAGAAGTATCCCTCTTCCGTCTACGCGGCCGACATCCTCACCCGCAAGGACACGCTGCTCAACATCTCGCCCTACAGCGGGGCGGAGGCCGCGGCCATCGCGGCGGAGCTGCTGCCCGGCGGGGTGAAGCTGGTCGCCGTCCCGGACCGCCGCGAGGCCGTGGACCGCATCTATGCGTTCTGCCTCGACGGCGAGGGCCTGGCGCTTGACCAGGTCCGCATCGTCGCGCTGGAGAAGGGTCGCGGCGACTGGACCGTGACGGGCACCTTCGACGCCTACGCCGCCGATGCCGAAGGCATGGCGGAGCGGGATTTCGCGGATGCGCCCCAGACCTATGCCATCCGCGGGACGCGGTATCTGCGCTTCAACTACCTGCTGCGCTCGGCGGACGGCGCCCGGCAGACTTACGTCGCCGCCGCCTACGCGCCGCAGACCGACGAGTTCGGCTGCGTCTCCTTCCGCGGCAAGGACATCCGCCGCGACGGCGACGCCTACCGCATCTACGGCCGCTCCGACGAAGCCATGCTCAGCGGCCTCGACCGGCCCTGGATGCGCCTGCTGCTCAAGGACGTCAACGACAATCCCCTGCTGGAAGCCGTCCCGGAGAATCTCTGGCTGACCGACGCCGCCATCGAATGGTGGCAGGAGCAGAACCCGGATGCGCTGACCGCCGCCACGCACCTCAAGTTCAACATCCTGCAGAAGGAGAGCTCCCTCGTGGAGGAATTCTCCAAGGCCAGGGGCAGGAAAAACTCCGGCAAATACACCGCCGCGATGTTCGACCACCGCGGCTACACCGTGATCGTGGCCTACCAGAAGGCCGACGACAGCTACGTCCTCGCCTGGGTCGAACCGGAGTGCAAGAACCCCAGCCGCGACCGCCTGCTCAACAGCATCTCCTTCGAAGACGCCAACTCCCTGGAGATGTCCTACTACCAGGGCAACCGGATGTTCAAGTACCACCTCAACCTCGCCTCCAAGAACCTCCGCAGAAGATAAACTGCCCCGACATAAAGACAAAACCGGGTCCCTTGCGGGGCCCGGTTTTCATTTCAGCCAGCGGCTGATTACAGCTCGCGGAACTTGGCGGCGCTGATCTTGGTGGCCTTGAGGGTGATGGTCTCCTTGATCTTGTCGAGCACCTTGCGGTCCTCGACCTGCTCGACGATACGCTCGACCTGCTTCTGGTCCTGGAGCATGTTGACGGCCATCTCCTTCACGACCTCGTCAGGGACGTTGCCGATGCCGTACATCGCGTACTGGTAGCGGGCGAAAGCCTCGGCCTGCTCGGTCAGGTCCTTCTCCTCGACCTTGAAGCCCCACTTCTGCATCAGGGAACCACGGACGAGCTGCCACTTGAAGTCCTCGGCGAAGCCCGGGAAATCCTTCTCGACATCCTCGGCGGTAAGCTTGCCGCCGTTGGCCTCGACCAGCCAGCGCTTCAGGAAAGCCTCCGGAAGCTCGACGCCGGCCTTGTCGATGTAGAACTTGCGGATGTCCTGGGTCAGGCGCCAGTCGGCCTCGTTCTTGTACTGGGCCTTCAGGCGCTCGGAGACCTCCTTGTCGAGGTCGTCGTCGGACTTGGCCTCCTGGCCCTCCTCCTTGTGCTCCTCGTAGTATTTCTTGAGGTTCTCGATCATCGGGGCCTTGTCCTTGGCCGTAACGGTGACGGTATAGGAAGGAACGGTGTCGGCAGCCTCCACCTCGACGTTGACCTCTGGACTGAGGCCCAGGTCAAAGACGAAGGTGAAGTCCTTGCCATCCTCCCACTCGACCTCGGGCTGGTTCGCGGAAGCGAGCGGCTCGCCCAGGATGCGGAGTTTCTTCTCGGTGATGTGCTGGTCAAGCGCCTGGCCGATCACCTGGTTGACGGATTCGACGAGCGCCTGCTCGCCATAGACTCGCTTGATCAGCGAGGCGGGGACCATACCCTTGCGGAAGCCCTTGAACTCGGCCGTACGGCGACGGTCGGCCAGCTTCTTCTTCTCAATCTCTGCGTAGTCGGCTGCTGCGACTTCGATGGTCAGCTCCCGGTTGAGAGCATCGATTTTCTTTTCTTTTACTTTCATACTAACAATAATTCTTATTTCTTCTTTGATTTTCTTTCGGGATAGACGACACGCTCGTGGTGGATCTGCGCCAGATACTGCTTGAGCGTATCCTTGACGGTGCCCAACTCGCTGATGGAGATGTCGGCGTGCTCGAACTGGCCTTCCTCCATCTTGCCGGCCACGATGCGCTCCACGAACTCCGAGTAGGCCTCCGGCGTGAACTCCTTGAGCGTCCGGGAAGCCGCCTCCACGCTGTCGCAGAGCATCAGGATGATCTGCTCCTTGGTGACGGGCTTGATGCCAGGGTAGCGGAACTCCCCGATCATCGCGGGATCGCCGCCGGCCTGCAGGTACTGGTTGTAGAAGTAGCTGGTGACCGTGGTGCCGTGGTGGCTGCGGATGAAGTCGATGATGGCTTCGGGCAGGCGGTGCTTATGCGCCCGCTCCACGCCCTCGGGGACGTGGCGGATGATCTCCCGGGCGCTCAGCTCCGGGCTCATCCCTTCGTGATATCCATGCTCGCCTCCGCGGGAGACGAGAGATTCGTTCTCAATGAAACAGAGCGGGTTGTAGAGCTTGCCGATGTCGTGGTAGAGCGCGCCCGCGCGCACCAGGTCGGCGTTGGCGTCCACGGCCCGCGCCACGGTGTCCGCCATGTTCATCACCTGCAGCGAATGCTGGAAGGTGCCCGGCGCTTTCTGCTCCAGCTCGCGGATCACCGGGTTGGAGACGTCGCAGAGCTCGATGAGCCGGGAATTGGACACCAGGTTGAAAATGCGCTCGAACAGATAGATGAGCGGATAGCCCGCCACCGTGAGCATGGAGCCGATGAACAGGCTCAGGAGCGCCGTCCAGACGTTGCCCGCGACCAGTTCGGCGGCGCGGAAGCCCAGATAGCACAGCGCGAGCACCCCGAAGGTGATCAGCGCCGTGAGGAACTGCTTCCAGCCGCGGTTGAAGTAGCGGAAGGCCAGGATGCCGACCATGCCCGCCACGAAGAACATCACGAAGAGCACGGCGCCGTCGTGGCTGAAAATCAGCAGCGGCAGCAGGGACACCACGTAGACGGGCACCACGACACGGTTCTTCATGAAGGCCTGCAGGAGCAGGGCCACCAGCGTGAAGGGCACGAAATAGAGCGACTTCTCGTTGACGCGGACCAGGATCAGCGCGGCGAGGGCGCCCAGCAGGAAGACCACCACCAGATACGGGAAGCGGGAGTCTTCGAAGATCTTCGGGTTGTTGAAATAGATGGACAGATACAGCAGCACCACGATCGCCAGGGCGATCAGGATGTTGCCCAGGACCAGCAGGAAGTCCGGTCCGGAAGAGCCCATGTTGGCCTCGAACTCGCGCTTGTAGGAATCGAGCATCTGGGCGATCTCCGCCGTCACGATCTCCTCCTCCTGGACGATCAGCTGCCCGGCGGTCACGTAGCCCGACGTGGGCGAGATGCTGGTCGCGGATTCGGCGTGGACCAGGGCCGTGGTCTGCTCGTCGAAGAGCAGGTTCGGCACCAGCAGGTCATAGACGCCGTTGGCGCGCAGCAGCGAATCCACGTTGCGGGAGGACACGTCGGAGAGGTCGGCGAGCAGGCGCGAACGCGCCTCGGTCAGCCGGTAGACCTCCGACACGGGCGACTTGACGGCCCGCTTGTCGCGCTGGATGTAGAGGACCTCCGGTCCGGAGGAATGGCGCCGGCCGTTCTCGTCCGGCAGGATCCCCTTCTGGTAGATGGCGCGGAGCGAAGAGACGACCGCACTGTGCAGGCCGCCCAGGTCCAGCCTGTCGGCGGCGCGCAAGTTGCGCGTGACGACTTCGTCGGAATACTTGTAATAAGGGATCGCCTCGGTGGAGGCGGCGCCCCGTTCGGCCATCAGCTGCTCCTCGGTCTTGTAGATCGGGAAATCGAACTGGGCATACAGCGTCTCGTACTTCCAGGTGCGCCCCTTGCGGTAGTCATAGGCGAACTTGGCGCTCCTCGGCATCAGCATGGCCAACAGGACGAATGCGATACCGAGCGGGACGAGTATGCGGGCGAGCGGGTACTTTGTCATCGGGCGGCTATTTGAAAGGGCTGCCCGCCTCGCGGGCGATGTAGCTGTAGGTCAGGCGGTCCAGCAGGCGCGGACACAGCCGGTGGAGCAGCACGGTCGCGCGGCCCAGCAGGGTCAGCGTGACCTGCGAGCGGCGGCGGTGCAGCGCGCGCGAAAGGCGCTTCGCGCACTCCTCCGCGCTCATCAGGCTACCCTCATCGAGCGGCGTCTCGCCCTGGGCGGAGCCGTCGGCGGTGAGCGCCGCGTTGCGGACGTTGGACGCGGTGTAGCCCGGGGCGAACACGAGGACGTTGAGCCCGTCCTTGAGATGCTCGATCCGGATCGTGTCCAGGAAGCCGCGGATGGCATATTTGGAGGCGCTGTAGCCGGTCCGCGCCGGCAGCGCGGAATAGCCGGCGATGGAGATGACGCCCACGACGGAGCCTTTCGCCTCCAGCAGGTACGGGAGGGCGAACTTGGTGCAGTTGACCGTGCCCCAGAAGTTGACGTCCATCAGGCGGTGGATCACCTGCAGGTCGAGGTCCTTGAACATCGCCCGCATCGAGATGCCGGCGTTGTTGACCAGGATGTCGATCCGGCCAAAACGCGCAACCGCGGCCTCTACAAGGGCGCGGCAATCATCTTCGAGGGTCACATCGCATTTGACGCAAAGGACCCGGTCCGGGGGCGCGACCGAAGGGGCCAGCGCCTCCAGCTTGTCGAGGGAGCGCGCGGCCATCACGACCCGCGCGCCCTCGCTGCCGAATTGACGGGCGGAAGCCAGTCCGATGCCCGAGCTGGCTCCCGTCACGATGATTACCTTGTCCTGCAGGGATAGATTCTTCACTTCGTTCAGAATGACAGTAAAACGTTCTGGATGAAAGTTACTGAATGGTCATCTCGGCGATGTCGTCGCCGTCGTACTGGCCGGCGTCGAGCTTGGCCTTGATCTCCTTGAATGCCTTGAGGGTGTATTCCACGTCCTCCATCGTGTGGGCGGCCGTGGAGACGATGCGGAAGATGATCATGCCCTTCGGGATCACCGGGTAGATGACCATCGAGCAGAAGATCTTGTAGTTCTCGCGCAGGTCCTTGGCCATCTTGGTGGCCTGGGCCACGCCGCCGAAGATATGGACCGGCGTCACGCAGGCCTGGGCCTCGCCGATGTCGAATCCTTCCTTCTTGAAGCCGTCCTGGATGGCGTGGGTGATCTGCCAGCACTTGGCGCGGAGCGCATCGCCCTCCGGGGAGTCGATGATCTCCATGCGCTTCATGTTGCCGATCACGAGCGGCATCGGGAGCGACTTGGCGTACATCTGCGAACGCATGTTGGCCCGCAGGTAGTTGATGATCTTGTGGGGGCCGGCGACGAAGCCGCCGATCGAAGCCATCGACTTGGCGAAGGCGCCGATGTAGAGGTCGATGTCGTCCATGCAGCCGAGCTGCTCGGAGGTGCCGCGGCCGTGCTCGCCGAGCAGGCCGAAGCCGTGCGCGTCGTCGATCAGGATGCGGAACTTGTATTTCTTCTTGAGGGCGGCGATCTGGTCCAGGATGCCGAGGGCGCCGGTCATGCCGAACACGCCTTCGGTGATCAGCAGCACGCCGCCGCCGTTCTCCTCCGCCACCTGGCAGGCGCGGGCGAGGACCTTCTCGCAGTCGGCGATGTTGTTGTGGCGGTATTTGTACTTCTCGCCGATATGCAGGCGGATGCCGTCCAGCAGGCAGGCGTGGCACTCGGCGTCATAGACGATGACGTCGTGGCGCGCCGTGAGCGCGTCGATCGTGGACACGATGCCCTGGTAGCCGAAGTTGTACAGGAAAGCGTCTTCCTTCTTCTCAAACTTGGCGAAGGTCTGCTCGAGCTGCTCGTGATAGCGGGTGTGGCCGCTCATCATGCGGGCGCCCATCGGATATGCGAGGCCCCACTTGGCCGCCGCCTCCGCGTCCGCCTTGCGGACCTCCGGGTGGTTGGCCAGGCCGAGGTAGTTGTTGAGGCTCCAGTTGAGCACCGGGGTGCCGTTGAAAATCATATGGGGGCCCAGCTCGCCTTCGAGGCGCGGATACATGTAGTAGCCGAAGCCCTGCTCGAAATACTGGCCGATGGGGCCGCCGCTGTCGCGTTCAATCCTGTCGAAAATGTCTAACATATCAGGTTCAGATTCTTCGTTTCACTCAGAATGACAGATAAGCTTTATGCGTCGATGTTGGCGTAGTGTGCGTTCTCCTCGATGAACTGCCGGCGGGGCGGGACATCGTCGCCCATCAGCATCGAGAACGTGCGCTCCGCGGCGGCGGCGTTGTCGATGGTGATCTTGCGCAGACGGCGGCGGGCCGGGTCCATGGTGGTCTCCCACAGCTGGACGTCGGACATCTCACCGAGACCTTTGTAGCGCTGCACCGTGTAGCCCTTGTCGCTGCCCTTGCCGAGGCGCTGGGCGGCCTCTTCGCGCTGCTCCTCGGTCCAGCAGTAGACCTCCTCCTTGCCCTTCTTGACCAGGTAGAGCGGCGGGGTCGCAAGGTAGACGTAGCCGTTCTTGATCAGGTCGAACATATAGCGGAAGAAGAAGGTCAGGATCAGGCAGGCGATGTGCGAACCGTCCACATCGGCATCGGTCATGATGACCACCTTGTGGTAGCGGAGTTTGCTCAGGTCCATGTGCTTCTCGCCGGTCTCGTCCTCCATCGCCACGGTCACACCGAGGGCAGTGTAGATGTTGCGGATCTCCTCGGAGTCGAAAGCGCGGTCGCCGGAGGCCTTCTCGACGTTGAGGATCTTGCCTCGGAGCGGGAGGATGGCCTGCGTCTTGCGGTCGCGGCCCTGCTTGGCCGTACCGCCTGCGGAATCACCCTCCACGAGGAAGAGCTCGCACTTCTCCGGGTCGCGCTCGGAGCAGTCCGCCAGCTTGCCGGGCATGCCGGCGCCGCCGAGGGGCGACTTGCGCTGCACCATCTCGCGCGCCTTGCGGGCGGCGGCGCGGGCCGTCGCGGCCAGCACGATCTTGTCGATGATGGTCTTGGCGAACTTGGGGTTCTCCTCCAGATAGATATCCATCGCGGCGGCGGTGGCCTGCGACACGGCGGACGTGGCCTCCGGGTTGCCGAGCTTGGTCTTGGTCTGGCCCTCGAACTGCGGCTCCGCCACCTTGACGGAGATCACGGCCGTGAGGCCCTCGCGGAAGTCCTCCGGGGCGAGGTCGCCCTTGAACTTGTCCAGGAGCTTGTTCTTCTCGGCATACTGCTTCAGGGAGCGGCTGAGGCCCATCTTGAAGCCCTGCAGGTGCGTACCGCCCTCGATCGTATGGATATTGTTGACGTAGGAGTAAATCTTCTCGGAATAGCCGTTGTTGTACTGCAGCGCGATGTCGATCGGGATGATCTTGTCGGAGTTGACACAGATCGGCTGCGGGATGATGGTCTGGGCGCCGGCGTCGAGATACTCGATGAATTCGCTCAGGCCCTTCTCGGAATAGAACATCTCGCTGCGGTAGACCTGGCGGCCGGTGGCCTTGGACTCGCCGGCGGCGTCAACCTCGAACTCGTCCACGAGCTCGCGCTCGTCGGTCAGGCGGATGTGGATGCCCTTGTTGAGGAAAGCCAACTCGCGCAGACGCGCGGCCAGGGTCTCGTAGCGGTAGACCGTGGTCTGGGTGAAGATGGTCGGGTCCGGATGGAAGGTGATGGTGGTGCCGGTGTCGGATGCCTCGCCGACGACCTCGACAGGCCCCAGGGGCTTGCCCTTGGAATAGTTCTGCTTGAAGACCTTGCCCTCGCGGTGCACTTCGGCAACCAGCGAGTCGGACAGGGCGTTGACGCAGGACACGCCCACGCCGTGCAGACCGCCGGAGACCTTGTAGCTGTTCTTGTCAAACTTGCCGCCGGCGTGGAGGACCGTCAGGACGACCTCCAGGGCGGAGCGGTGCTCCTTCTCGTGCATGCCCGTCGGGATACCGCGGCCGTTGTCCTGCACGCGGATGGAATTGCCCTCCAGGATACGGACGTCGACGGAGTCGCAGTAGCCCGCCATCGCTTCGTCGATACAGTTGTCGACCACCTCGTAGACCAGGTGGTGCAGACCGCGCTCGGAAATGTCGCCGATATACATCGAAGGGCGCTTGCGCACGGCCTCGAGGCCTTCGAGCACCTGAATACTGTTTGCGGAATACTGCTCTTCCGCGAGCTTCATATCTTCTTTTTCAATCATCTTGGATGAGTATCTCTTAAAATCCGTCAAAGGTACGAAAAATCTCGGGATTTACCTACATTTTCAGGCTCAAACCGACGGTCAGGTAAGGGCCTTTCTCCACGTATCCCGGCGCACGCTCGATCGCCATGCCCAGCAGGTTGCCCGCCTCGGCCCAGACCGTCCAGCGGTGGTCGATGCGGTATTCACCCGTCAGGCCCACGTTGGCATAGCCCGCGATCCAGGCTTCGTCCATGTTGAGGGACATCCGCGCGGAAGCCGCCTCGACGAAGCCGCCGGCCCAGACGCGCTGGCCCCAGTTGTAGCGGCCGCGCACGTCGGCCGTGAATGCCGGCGGAGCGTAGGCGGCGCTGACGCCGTACAGGCGGCGGTAGGCATAGCCCAGGACGCCGTCCAGCTCCAGGCGCTCGTCCTTCCAGGACAGGCCGCCCTTCGCATACGCTTCCTTGTAGTCCACCGCGACCACGCCGTGCAGGGAGGCCAGCGGCATGGCGTCATACGACGCATAACCCGCCTCCAGGCTGTACTGCAAGCGGGAGCCCCAGTGACCCTGGAGGCCGCCGTATGCGCGCAGCTTCTCGCGCGAGACGGAAGCCGACGCCGCAGCGAGGCCGGCGAAATGGTTGATCTGCTTGATGGCGTAGTGGCTCTGCAGGTACTGGCCGCCGGTGACGCCGGCATACAGCTCCAGATCGGCCTCCAGCAGCGCCAGGCGTGCCTTCACGTCCGGGGCGATGGAGAATGCCGTCTCGCCCTTGCGGACCGAATAGTCGAACTTGACGCCGGCGTCCAGGCGGACCGGGCCGAGCAGGAAGTCCAGGTGCGGCTTGAGCGAACCCATGAGCGCGGCGACATTGCCGCCGAACAGCTCGTCGTAGACCTGCTCCTGGCCCGAACCGGAATTGACGCGCGTCCGGAGGGCGTCCATCTCGAACAGGCCGTCCAGCAGGATGCCGTATTTGCCGCTCAGCACCGGCCCCACGGAAAATGCGAGACGGAGGTCGTTCTCGCCGGTCATGGAGTAGCGCGCCGGGAGGGTCTTGTCGCCGGAATAGCGGTACTGCGCGTCGATGTCGTAGAAGAAACGGCCGTCCGGACGCTCGCGGGACTGGATGCGGCCGGCCACGACGGCGGAATTGAAGGACGAGCGGAACGCGCCGTCCCCGCCGTGCTCGCCGGCGAAGATGCCCTCATAGCCAAAATGATAGGACAGGCGGGCGCCGGGGGTCAGGTACTGGCCGCCCACGCCCACGCGGCCGCTCAGGTCGTGGCCCCCGAAGGAAGCCTCGGCGCCGCGGCGGCGGTAACGGCCCAGATAGCCGCCGGCCTCGGCGAACACGCCGATGGCAAAATTCTTCTCCTGGAGCATCTGCCAGGCCAGTTCGAACTGCGGGTGGAGGGTGAAGCCCGCCCCGGCGCGCAGATACAGCTTGCTGCCGTCGTAGAGCCGGGCCTCCGGCTTCACTTCGATCCGGTACGGGGAAAACTCGTACGAGCCCCTGTAGGGCGTCTCGAAGACGGAGTAGTCGAAATCATAGTCGAAGCGGTACAGCGAATCCGGCACCTGCAGGGACGGGCCCTGCTTCTGGAAGTCCGCGAAACGGGTGATGTAGTCGTTGGTCACCTGCACCGACTGGTTGATATTCTGCGCCGCGAGGGGCGCGCCCAGCGCCACGAGGGCGACGAGGGCCAAATATTTGTGTTTCATACGCTTACTCTTGCATTAAAGTGGACAGACGCTCCAGCCGCATCCGCACGGCGTCGGCGATGTCGTCGGCGCCCGACGCCGGCTCGTAGCCGTCGCGGATGCTCTCGAAAGTGGCCTTGGCCTGGGCATACTGGCCGCGCTCGGCGAAGGCGTCGCCCAGCACGACATAGGCCCTGGCAAGCCAGTAGGCCTGGTCTCCGGCCTTCTGCGAGAAGGCGTAGACCTCGTTGTCGACGGCGTCGAACCGGCCCGTATCGTAGAGGGACTGGATCACCATGTAGCGGGACTCGGCGCCGATGGCCGAGGAAGGATCCTCGCCCAGCTGGCGGAACAGCGCCAGGGCCTGGTCGCGCTTCGAGGAAGCCAGGCTGGCCTTGGCCTTGACGTAGGTCGCCTCGCGGCGCACGTCTGCGGCGAGGCCGCGCTGCGAAGTCACCGCGTCGGCCGCCGCGATGGCCGCCGCATAGTCCTTGCAGCGGTAGGCGGCGCGCATCATACCGACCCGGGCCGTGAGCTTGTTGGCATCCATCCGGGCCGTGTTCAGCAGGGTCTCATAGCCGGAATAGGCGTCCTGATAGCGTTCCAGGCCGTAGGAAAGGTCCGCGAAGCGCAGGCGCGCCATCTCCGAGAAGGAATACGCGGATTCGCCGGAGGCGGCCGCCGCATAGTGCTCCACGGCCTTCTCCTTCTCGCCCAGGGCGTTGTAGCACTCGGCCAGGTAGAACTCCGCCTGCGGCCGGTCCTCGCCGGTCGGGTAGTCCTCCAGGTATTTGCGCAGCGTCACCACGGCCTGCTGGTGGTTGGCCGCCAGGTAGAGCTGCTCGGCCGTGTTGAAGTACATCTTCTCCCGGTCGGCGTCGCTGCGGCTCTGCGCGAGGGAATTCTGCTCCACGTATTCGAGGAACTTCTCCGGCTGGCGCCGGGCCTGGTAGATGGACTCGATGGCGGTCATCGCCTCCTCGGCGTACTCGCTGTTGGGCATCAGGGAGACGACCTCCTTGTAGCTGTCCAGCGCCTCGTCGTAGCTGGACATGTTGCGGTGCACCATGCCCAGGCCGATCAGCGCCCGGGCCACGTAGGTATTGTCCTTCGTATTGCGGCGCAGCCGGGTGAAGGTGCGGACGGCGTCGTTGTTGTTCTTCAGGTCCATCTGCGCGCGGCCGAGCTCATAGAGCGCCTCGTCGTAGAGCGGAACGCCGGGCGTGGCGTCCTCGATGTGCAGCAGCGTGGAGACCTTGCGGCGCCGGTCGCCGGCCAGGCCGTAGGCGACCGCCTGCTGGAAGTAGGGATAGATGTTGTCCGGGCTGAAGAATTCGGTCATCACCTTCTGGTAGGAAGTGACGGCGGCCTTGTAGTCGCGGCGGGCGAAGTCGCAGTCCGCCCGGCGGTTCATCGCATCCTCGCGCGCCAGGGCGTCGCCGGACGCGACATAGCTGTCGAACCAGCGGGCCGCGGCGGCGTAGTCCCCCGCCTTGAAGTAGCTGTAGCCGATGTTGTAGGGCAGCAGCCGGCCCTCGGCGTCGCCGTCCAGCGCGGCGGCGTTGTGCAGCTCGGTGAAGGTCTTCTGCGCGTCGGGATAGAAACCGGCACGGTAGCTGGCCTCGCCCATCCAGTAGCGGGCGAGCTGGTTGAAGCGGTCCGTGCGGGGCACGTAATAGGCCGTGGCCCGGAAGAACGGGATCGCGTCGCGGTAGGAGCCGCTGCCGAAGAGCCGCTCGCCGCGCAGGAAATTGGCCTTGGTGTAGTTGCTGAGCATGTCGGGCGTCAGCTCGTCGATGTTGTCATAGGCCTCCACCGCCCCGGCGTAGTCCTTGTCCACGAGGGCGGCCAGGGCCATGTAGCCGTAGATCTGGTCGCCGCGGGCCTTGGTGGACCAGCGCTCGATGTAGCGGGCGAAGCCCGACGTGTCCTTGTTGAGGTCGAAGACGAGCTTGGCGTAGTTGAACGCCGCGTCTTCCGTGATCTCGGGGTCGAAGTCCACCGCGGAAGCGTCCTGGAAGGCCTGCATCGCGGACACCTGATCGTGCGTGCGCAGATAGGCGTTGGCGAGGTGGTAGTTGGCGACCTGGCCGAGCGAGTCGGAGCGGTCGCCCATCTTCGTGAAATTCTCGATGGCGCCGGCATAGTCGTCCACGGAATAGAGCACCGTGCCGGCGTAGAAGTAGTCCTTGCGGTTCATCCCCTCGTGCGAGAGGTCGTCGTAGTATTCGCGGGCCTTGTCCTTGTCGCCCTTGATCAGGTAGGCCTCGGACAGCTGCCGGGCCACGCGCTCGCGCCGCCCGGCGGGCAGCGAGTCATAGATGCGCGAGCCCTCGCGGATGACGAAGTCGTAGTTCTTCTGGTTGAACTCGCAGTCCACGATGTAGAAGTCGGTCAGCGCCTCGAAGCGCGGGTCGGCCGAAGCGTTCCAGAAATTGGCCTCCGCCTCGGCGAACTGCTTGTTCTCGTAGAGCATCACGCCCGTGAAATAGCGCGCCGGGGCCGTGTAGTCCGACTGCGGGAGCGCGTCCAGCAGGGTGAAGAACCCGGAGGCTTCGGCGTAGTGTCCCAGGCTGAAGGCGGAATAGCCGCACTTGAAGATATATTCGGGCAGTTCGGCCTCCGCCAGGTCGGAGGAGCTGACGAAGGAGAATTCGGAAGCGGCCTGCTGATATTTGCCCTGGTCGAACAGGATCCGGCCCTGCTCGAAGTGCAGCGTGCCGGACAGGCGGGAAGACGGATAGCGCAGCCGGTAGGCCGAAAGCAGCTCCGCGTAGCCGTCCGTCTGCATCTTGAGGGCGCAGAGGACTTCGTAGGCGTCGCTCAGCGGATCGTCAGGCATCGAAGCGAACAGAATCCGGGCCTGTTCATACATCCCGTTCCCATAGAGGCGCATCGCCTGCTGCCAGGTCTTCCCGTCCCCCGAAGGGGCGGCGCCCAGTCCGGGCGCGAGGATTGCGGCGGCGAGAAGGGTGGTCACCAGTGTTTTCAGTCTCATATCTTATTCTGTTTCCAAGATTACAAATTTACTCATTTTTGCGCTATATTTGCAGGGAACATCCAACTTTTTCACCCTCGGCATGGAAGAAAACAGCGCTCCCCTCATCTCCTTCTCCGGCGCGGACATCCTCGGCGGAGAAGACAACGTCGTCGTCTACGGTCTTGACCTGCAGGTCTATCCCGGCCAGGTCGTATACATCATCGGCAAGGTGGGCAGCGGCAAGACCTCCATCTTCCGCACGATTACGGCCGAAAACCCGCTTGCAAAGGGTTCAGGCCAGGTTTGCGGCTACGACCTGAAGCGCCTTCGCGCAAAAGAAGTGCCACACCTGCGCCGCCGGATCGGCGTCGTGTTCCAGGACTTCCAGCTGCTGATGGACCGCAGCGTGGAGGACAACCTGGCCTTCGTGCTCAAGGCCACGGGGTGGAAGGACGTTTCCGCCATCCACAAGCGCATCGGCGAAGTGCTGGAGGCCGTGGACATGACCACCAAGGCGCACAAGATGCCGCACCAGCTCTCCGGCGGAGAGCAGCAGCGCATCGCCATCGCCCGCGCCATCCTCAACAACCCGGCCGTCATCCTGGCGGACGAGCCCACCGGCAACCTCGACGACGAGACGGCCGAGGGCATCCTCCAGCTCCTGCAGCGGATCAACCGCGAGCAGGGCACGGCCATCGTGATGGTCACCCACAACCGCAGCATCTGCACACGCTTCCCGGGCCGCGTGTTCGAGACCCGCGACGAGACCTGCCAGGAGATCACGCTATGACGCTCAAGCAGCGCTACGACGCCATCCTAGGCTATTTCCGGGACAACGTCCCGATCGCCGAGTCCGAGCTGCACTTCGACTCCCCCTACCAGCTGCTGGTGGCCGTGATCCTGTCGGCGCAGTGCACCGACAGGCGGGTCAACATGACCACGCCCGCCCTCTTCTCCGCCTACCCCACCCCCGAATCGCTCGCCGAAGCCTCCGAGGAGGACGTCTTCGAGCTCATCCGCTCCATCTCCTACCCCAACAACAAGGCCCGCCACCTGGTCGGCATGGCGCGCAGGCTGACGGCCGATTTCGGCGGGCAGGTCCCCACGGACGTGGACGCGCTGATGAGCCTGCCCGGCGTGGGCCGCAAGACGGCCAACGTGGTGGCCTCCATCACCTGGGGCGAGCCGGTCATCGCCGTGGACACGCACGTCTTCCGCGTGTCGCGCCGCCTGGGGCTCTCCCGCGGCACGACTCCCCGCGCCGTGGAGCTGGACCTGGAGAAGCACACGCCGGCGGAGCTCCGCCCCATCGCGCACCACTGGCTGATCCTGCACGGACGCTACGTCTGCACGGCCTTGAAGCCGAAGTGCAGCGAGTGCCCCCTCACCGCCTGGTGCAAGGATTTCGCGGAGCGCGAGAAATGAAAAAAGGCCGGATGACTCCGGCCCTTTCTGTACGGGTAGAACCCTTATTTCTTCTTGAAAAGTCCACCCAGGATGCCTGTGGCGGCGCCCAGGATGCCGCCGCCGGAGCCGCCCTTGAGCGAGAGGAGGATGTCGTTGAGGTCGACATCGCCGTCGCCGTCGCGGTCAGCGATCACGGAGGAGAGTTTGCCCATCACGCCCGGAATCAGTCCGGAGAGCGTGCCGTTGAGGGCGGAACCCAGGTTGAGCTTGCTCAGGACGTTCTTGGTGAACAGGTTGCCGGCCAACTGGGTGACCGGGCTGGAAGCGGCGCTGGTCTTGCCGGAGAGGAGGGACTTGATGAGGTCCGCTCCGCCGGGCTTGGCGACGGTCTGGGTCAGACTGCCGAGCACCGAGGAGGACATGCCTTCGATGAGCTTGCTCTGGGCATCTGCAGGCACTTGCACACCACCGACGGCGGCTTTCACCTGCTGCATGATAAGATCACTGATGTTTGCCATATGTGGTTGAATTAAGGGGTTATAGGCTATTGGCAGAACTGCTCCTTGAGCGCGGCGATCTTGGCGTCCGCGTCATCGCCCCTGGCGCCGAAATAGAACTTGATCTTGGGCTCGGTGCCGGACGGGCGGACCGACACGACGTCGCCCGCCGCGTCGAAGAACTGCAGGACGTTGGAGGACGGCTGGCCGGTCTTCTCTGGCTCCAGGTAGTCGATCACCTGCGTGACCGGCGAGCCGCAGAGCTCCTTGGGAGGATTGGCGCGGAAGTCCGCCATCATCTGCTGGATCTCGCGGGCGCCGGAGATGCCCTTGCGGACCACGGACACGAGGCCTTCCTTACGGTAGCCGAACTCTTTGTAGACGCGCTCCATCAGCTGGTAGAGCGAGAGGCCCTGCTCCGCCGCCCAGGCGGCGCATTCGGCCACCATCATCGCGGCCACCTGCGCGTCCTTGTCGCGGACAAACTGGCCGACGTTGAAGCCGTAGCTCTCCTCGCCGCCGCAGATGAACTCGCCGCCTTCGGCTTCCTTGCGCTTGACCACTTCGGCGATGTACTTGAAGCCCGTGAGGACGTTGTAGACCGGCACGCCGAAGCCCTTGCAGATGTCGGTGATCAGCTCGGTGGTGACGATGGTCTTGACCACGTACTTGCCCGGCCCGAGCTTGCCCAGCTCCTGCCAGCGCTTCAGGATGTAGTAGGTCAGCAGCGAAGCGGTCTGGTTGCCGTTGAAGAGGACCATCTTGCCGTCGTTGTCGCGCACGGCGATGCCGAGGCGGTCGGCGTCGGGATCGGACCCCATCACGAGGTCGGCGCCCGTGGCGTCAGCCTTGTCGAGGGCCATCTTGAGGGCTGCCGGCTCCTCGGGATTCGGGGAGACGACCGTCGGGAAATCGCCGTCGGAGATGTCCTGGTCGGGGACATGGATGATGTTCTTGAAGCCCTTGCGCTTGAGGATTTCGGGAATCATCCGCACGCCGCAGCCGTGGAGCGGGGTGTAGACGATCTTGAGGTCGCCGTGTTTCCGGCACAGCTCGGGGCTGAGGCTCAGCGAGAGGAGGTCGCGCAGGTACTGCTCGTCCACGTCGGCACCCATCGCCTCGATCTCGCCGCAGCGCAGGCCGGCCTTGAACTTGACCATCGAAGGATCGGTGACCTTGGCCACTTCGGCCACGATGTCCTTGTCGACGGGGGCGGTCACCTGGCCGCCGTCGGACCAGCTGACCTTGTAGCCGTTGTATTCCTTGGGGTTGTGGGAGGCCGTGATCATGACGCCGGCCACGGCTCCCTTGAGACGCACGGCGTAGCTCATCTCGGGCGTCGGGCGGATGTTGTCGAAGACGTAGACGTGGATGCCGTTGGCGGACAGCACGTCGGCCGTGATGCGGGCGAACTCCTTGCTGTTGTTGCGGGAGTCGTAGGAGATGACGACCTTGGGGTCGTCGTCCTTGCAGTGGCTCAGAATGTAGTTGGCGAGGCCTTGCGTGGCCATGCCGACCGTGTAGCGGTTCATGCGGTTGGTGCCTACGCCCATGATGCCGCGGAGGCCGCCGGTGCCGAATTCAAGGTTCTTATAGAAGGCATCTTCAAAGCCCGCAGGATCGTTGCCGCGGAGCTGGAGGATGGCGATTTTGGTTTGCTGGTCGAAGTCGCCGTCGAGCCACGCCTGGGCTCTCTGTTCAAATTCTTTCATGAGGTTCTGTATTTGTTTGTAAAGATAAGAAAATTCAGGGAAAGTGTTACTTTTGCACCGATGAAACGGAGTTTTGCGGATATCCTGTCCAGTCTGGACGAGGGCCGGGCGCAGAAGGTCGCCCGCAAGCTGCCCGCATGGGCGGCCGCCGGGATCGAGATCCCGTCCGCGCTCGCCCTGGAGCAGTGTTCGTCGTCCGCCACAGCTTCTTATAAAGCATTTTTAGCCGGACAGGCGGCTGCCGCGGCAAATCAAGACAAGATCAACACCATTTTGGATCTGACTGGCGGGCTGGGGGTGGACAGCTGGGCGTTTTCGCGGATGGCGGAGAGGGTGGTGTATTTCGAGCAGAATGCGGAGCTGGCGGCGGCCGCGGTGCGCAATTTCGCGAAGCTGGGTGCGGACAACATCGAGGTCCGCAACGAGACCGTGACGCCGGAGACGGAGCTGCCGGAGGCGGACCTGATCTACGCCGACCCTGCGCGCCGGAGCGCCGCCGGGCGCAAGGTCTTCCTGCTGGAGGACTGCACCCCGGACATCCTCACGCTGCTGCCGATGTTGCTCCGCAAGGCGCCGGTCGTGCTGCTGAAGCTCTCGCCGATGGCCGACCTCGCGATGCTCGCCGGCCGGCTCGGCTCCACCCTGCGGGAGATCCACGTGGTCGAGAGCGACGGCGAAGTCAAGGAGCTGCTCTGCCTGCTGGTCCGCGACTCCGAGCCCGCCGAACCGCAAATCATCATAGCAGCACTGCCTGAACCGGACAATGAATTCAGATTCTGCGCGACAGAGGAGCGGGCGGCGGAGGCGGTGTATGCGACGGGGGTGCAGGCGGGCGACACGC
This sequence comes from Bacteroidales bacterium WCE2004, assembly GCA_900167895.1. Lineage (NCBI taxonomy): Bacteria > Pseudomonadati > Bacteroidota > Bacteroidia > Bacteroidales > Bacteroidales bacterium WCE2004. The sequence goes on from FUZR01000001.1 coordinate 424,241, forward strand.
TGCTGGAGCCCTGCCCGGCGCTGCTCAAGGCCGGCGCCTTCAAGCTCCCCTGCGCCCGCTGGGGGCTGCTGAAGCTCGCCGCCTCCACGCACCTCTACCTTCTGCCGGCCGCGCCAGGGGCGGAAACGCCCTCCAGCGCCCCTGGCAGCCAGATTTTCCCGTCGCCAGGGGCAAAATCGCCCTCCAGCGCCCCTGGCAGCCGCTTCTTCAAAGCGTGGCGCGTGGTGGAAGTACTGCCGTTCGGCGCGACGGCGTTCAGGCAACTGAAGCGCAGCTATCCCCGCGCGGAAGTGACCGCGCGCAACCTGCCGCTGGGCAGCGACGCCCTCCGCAAGAAGCTCGGCGTCGCCCCGGGCGGAGACGTCCACATCTTCGGCTGCCGCCTCGCCGACGGCCGCGCCGTCCTGCTCGTCTGCACCCGCTGACGCCGGAGAAATCACAAAGAATCTATTCCAGCAGCCACTTCTCCCAGAAGAGGGCTTCGGCCTCCTGGTCGTGCTGGTGCTGGTAGCCGCGGTAGCCGTGCATACCGTCGGGATAGATGCGCAGCTCGAACTGGTAGCCCTCTTCCTGGAGGGCGTCGACGAGCTGGAGGGTGTTCTGGAAGTGGACGTTGTCGTCGCCCGTGCCGTGGGTCAGGCAGAGGGCGCCGGGCCGGGGCTTCCGCCCCTCGCCCGCGAACACCTTCGGCACCCAGCTCATCACCGACGCCTCGGCGTAGCCTTCCGGGTTGGCCTGCGGCGTGTCCATGAAGCGTTCGGTATAGTGCGTGTCGTAGAGACGCCAGTCATACACGCCGCCGCCGGCGATGCCGCAGCGGAAATACTCCGGATAGCGCAGCACCAGCATCGCGGTGGTCGTGCCGCCGAAGGAGAAGCCCTTCACGCCGATGCGCGAACCGTCCACGAAGGGCAGGCTCTGGAGCCATTTCGCCCAGGCGATGTAGTCTTGGAGCTCGATCACCGTCATCCGGCGGAACGCCTGGTCCATGCCCCGGCGGCCGTTCTCGCCGGAGGAGCGGGGATCCACAACGATGTAGATCACCCCGTTGTCGAAACACCAGCTGTCGGAGGCGTCGCGGTCGCCCCAGGTGTCGCGCACGTAGGGCGTGCCCGGCCCGCCGTAGAGCTGCATCACCACCGGGTATTTCTCACTCTCATCGAAGCCGAGCGGCATCGACATCAGGCCATAGAGGTCGAAGCCGTCGTTCTCGATCTTGACGGGCACCGGCTGGGGGCCATAGGGATTCGGTTGGGCCATCGTGGTCTCCAGCTTCATCGCATACTTGTCCGTGCGGCCGGAAACGGTCGTCCAGGGCATGCGGGCCGTGGAGGCGACCGCCTCGAAAGTCTTCCCGTCCGGAGACAGATGGACGCCCGTCACGTTCACCTCCGGGTCGGTCAGCGCCGTGATCACACCCTTGCGGTCCAGGCGGTAGAGCGTCGTGTGGAGGCGGTTGTCCCGCCTGGCGGTGAACCACACGTCGCCCTTCTTCGCATCGACCTTCAGCAGGTTGATATTCCAGTTCTCGCCGTCCGTGAGGCGGCGCAGCGAGCCGTCATAGCCCAGGAAATAGATCTGCTCCCAGCCCGTCTCGAAGTTGCGGGCCATATAGAGTCCCTTGTCGGTGAAGAGCATCCCCTCGATCCACTCCACCCAGGTCGGGTATTCCTCGTGATAGACCTGCCGGCGCGAGCCGTCCGCCACGCTCACGGCATAGAGGTCCAGCGTGTTCTGCCGGCGCGGTTCGCGCGAGACATACAGTTCGCGCGAGTCGGCGCCCCAGAACGGCGTGCCGAAATACTGCTCCGGCGTGTCCGGAAAATCGGCCCAGACCGGCTCCGCGCCGGCCTTCGCCTCGATGATGCCCACGCGCACGGAAGGATTGGCCTCCCCCGCCTTGGGATAGCGCGTCTGCAGGAGCTTCCCGTCCTGCCCGAAGGGCGAATAGATGGGGAACATCGGCACGGCCGAATTGTCGAAGCGGTAGAAACCGATGCGGCGCGAGTCGGGGCTCCACCAGAAGGCCCGGTACTTGGACGGGCGGCCGAAAATCTCTTCGTAATAGACCCAGGAGGCGTAGCCGTTGAGGATCAGCTCCGACCCGTCGAAGGTCAGGCGCGTCTCGGTCGAATCGGCCAGCGACCGCAGCCAGAGGTCGTTGCCACGCGTGAAAGCCACCATCGTCCCGTCCGGGGAAGGGGTCGCGTTGCGGTCCTGCGCCTGCAGGGAAAAAAGCGCCAGGCATGCCAGCGCAAAGGAGATCAAAGTCTTTTTCATAGGAAGAAACGGTCTTTGAAATTGACGAGATATACTTTCTTCACCGCACGGGTCATCGCGGTGTACAGCCATTTGAGGTCGTCGAGCGTCTGTTCGTCCTGCCAGAAGGGACAGTCGATGAACACGCAGTCCCACTGGCCGCCCTGCGACTTGTGGCAGGTGATCGCCTCGGCGTATTTGAGCTGGAGCGCGTTGAAATACTTGTCCTCGCGCACCGCTTCCCAGATCTTCTTCTTGCTCCCGCGGTCGGCGTAGTCCGCCGACACGCCCTGGTAGAGCGCATTCTGCTGCTCGTAGGTCAGCGAGGCCGACTCGGACTCGAGCGTGTCCAGGCAGACCTTCGCGCGCAGCTCCACGTCGCCGTAGTCCGGGAAGGCCAGCTCGGCCGTGGCGAAATGCAGGCCGTAGCGGTCTTCGTAGTGGCTGATTCGCAGCAGCTTGGCGATGTCGCCGTTGGCGATGTAGTCCATCCCCGGCACGTCCTCCACGAACTGGTAGCAGTTCTTGACAATCATCAGCGCGTCGCCGCGCACCAGGCGCTCCTCCTTGAACTGGACGGTGGAACGGATGCCGAGGTTGTAGCGGATCGCGCGCTTGTTGGAGCGGCACAGGATCACGGTCTCGTCCTCGCCGTAGCGCGAGTAGGCGTCGGTGATCGCTTCGATCAGCTCCCCGCCGCCGATGCGCTCGACGTCGTCCACGCCACGCAGGTCGAGTTTCCAGTCGGAGAAACTCTCCCCGCCCCCGGCGATCATCTCCCGCAGGTGCGTAGCGTTGCGCAGGATGCCCGACTCCGCCGCCTGCCGGACCACGGAGGTCAGCTCGCTGTAGCGCACGCCGCCGAAGCCGTCCATGAAAGGCTTCGAGAGGGCGGGCGAAGCGTCCAGCCCCACCGGGGGCAGCTGCGCGGCGTCGCCGATCAGGATGAGCCGGCAGTCCAGCCCGTTGCGCACGAACGACACCAGGTCTTCCAGCAGGTTTCCCGTCCCGAAGGCCGTGCTGCCCTGCGAAGAGGCGGCGTCGATGCCGATGAGCGACACTTCGTCCACGACGAAGAGCGTCCCCTTGGCCTTGTTGGGCGACAGGGAGAACTGCCCGAAGCCGTCGCTGCCGACGGACTTCTGGCGATAGATATGCTTGTGGATGGTGAAGGCGGGACGGTGGGCGATGCCCGAAAGGACCTTGGCGGCGCGGCCGGTCGGCGCGAGCAGCACCGAGGGCGTGCCGACGTTCTTGAGGGCGCCGATGACGGCCGCGATGGCCGTCGTCTTGCCCGTGCCGGCATAGCCGTTGACCACGAGGATGTCCGCGTCGTCGCAGGTCACGAAAGACGCGACTTCACTGAACAGGCGGGCCTGGCAGGGTGTCGGCTCCGCCTTGAAATGCTTGAGGAACTGCTGCTCCAGGAATGCGGCGCGGTCCATCATCCGCGCGCCCGTTTGTCGAAGACCATCGCCACGACGGCGAGGACAGGATAGATCTCGATACGGCCCAGGAACATGTCCAGGGTGAAGATGAGCTTGCCCAGCAGCGGCACGGAATTGAACGAGCCCATCGTGCCCAGGGCGCCATACGCCGGGCCGACATTGCCCAGGCTCGTCACCGAGGCGATGAAGCTGTTCTGGTGGTCCACCCCGACGAACAGGCAGACTGCCACCGACAGGAAAAGCAGCAGGCCGTAAAGCGCCAGGTAGAGCAGGTGCGGCGAGACTTCCTCCTCGCGCAGTACGCGCTTGCCCATCCGGATCTCGTCGATCGAGGAAGGATGCAGGATGCGGTTGATCCGGCGTCCGATCGACTTGAATAGCAGGATGATACGGTCCACCTTGACACCGCCGGAAGTCGAGCCGGCGCTGCCGCACATGATGGCGGAGAACATCAGCACCATCACGATCCAGAGCGGCCAGGTGGCATTGTCGAGGATGGCGAAGCCGGACGTGGACGTGACGCAGAGCGTCTCGAACAGGCCGTTCCAGACGGCGCTGCCCCAGGTCGGGCAGATATCATGGCCCTTGAGGCCGGCGCCCACCACCAGGGCCACGACCGCGATCGAGGCGGTGTAGAACTTCACCACCGGATTGTCGTAGGGCTTGAAGGAGCGCGTCACGACGGACAGGAAGACCAGCCCGAAGTGGATCGAGGACAGGTACATGAACACCATCGTGATGCCCTCCACCCAGCGGGAGTCGAAGGCCGCGATGGAAAGGTTGCGCGAGCTGAAGCCGCCCGTGGCGCTGACGCTCATCGCGTGGCAGGCCGCGTCGAAGACGGACATCCCGGCCAGCATATAGGCCAGGAAAGAAAGGACGAGCAGCGCCAGGTAGACGTAGGCGAAGATATAGACCGTCTTGTTGGTCCGGCTGGAATAGCCGCCCCGCGAAAGCGAGGTCAGCTCCATGTTCGTCAGGCGCATCTTCATCTGGTTGGAGCCCGGGATGAGCAGCAGCAGGAAGACGACGACTCCCAAGCCGCCGATGAAGTGCGTGGAGGCGCGCCAGAAGAGCAGGCTCTCCGGCAGGGCCTCGATGTCGTCCAGGATGGTGGCGCCCGTGGTGGTGTAGCCGCTCACGGACTCGAACCAGGCGTTCGTCAGCGTAAACGGGCCGCCCCAGAGGGCATACGGCAGCATGCCGAATATAAAGGAAAGCAGCCAGGACAGGAAGATGATCACATAGCCCTCCTTCAGGGTGATCGCCTGCGTCTCCCGGACGAAGATGAAGGGGAAGATGCCGACGATGAAGGTGATCAGGAACGAGATCAGCAGCGCGGCGAGCGCGGAATCGCGCCCGTTGAGCAGCGATACCCCGACGGACAGCAGCATGAAAAGGGCGCTGACGAGGAGGGCATAGCCGATGTTCCTGCTGATGACCTTCCAGTTCATTGCTTGCCGATGGTCTTGATCCTCGAGCGGAACTGGCGGTTTTCGTTGGCCAGTTCGGCAATTCCTTCATTGAGACGGGCGAGCTGGTCGTCGCCGTCAAATTTGACATTGTATTTCTTGTCCTGGGAGCGGTAGGCGTCCAGGCCTTCCAGCATCCTGTAGAGCGGATTGACGTAGAATGCGAGCAGGAAGAAGAGCAGCATCACGACCAGCAGCAGGCCCACGCCCACCGCCACGATGCCCGGGATGATGCTCCGGTAGAAGCCGCCCTCGAAGGTGGCGGAATTCTTCTCCAGGTCCTTGTAAATCGCATTTGAGAGGGCCGTCAGGTCCGCGCGGAGACGGTCGTAGCGCGGCTGGAGCCGCTCGAAATACCAGGCGCGCGTGTCAATGAAGTCCGACTGGATGACGTCCTCCAGCTCCATCGAAGTCAGCATGTAGGCGGAATAGGAGTACATCACCGAGTCCGCCAATGGCTTGACCTGGTTGGAGGGGACGCTGGAGCGGAGCGAGTCGCAGTGCGACTTGAAGTAGCCGTCGTCGAAGTCCGGCAGCTCCACGGAGGCTTCGTCCCCGACGACCGCGAGGATGTCGAGGTTGTAGGTGTTGCTCATCTCCGCGAGGCGGTTGGCGACGTTGATGCTGCTGATATCGTCTGCGATCAAGTCCGAAACATAGTCGCTCATCCCGGAATATTCCATCACGGAAATGAGGAGGGAAACCAGCAGGATGGCGGCGATCAGCGAGAGGCTCGCGATCAGCTTTGCACGCAACGTCAGCCGGTAAGACCGGAGCCTTTTGAAGAACTTTCGGATCGACATTTTTAAATTTCTTCAAGAATTATGGCAAATATACGGAAAAATTGTATAATTTTGCAAAGAATGCATGCTAGAACCGATTATGCCCAACTCCTTCCTTAACGACATCTCCGGCAAGAGCGCCAACGTCAAGCGGGAAATCCTGCGGTTGTGCATCGCTCACAACAACTACAGCATCGCCGACTTCAGCCGGGCGCTGGGCATCAGCGTGCCCACGATCACCAAATTCGTCAGCGAACTGATCGATGAGAATTTCATCAAGGACGAAGGCAAGGTAGGCACCTCCGGCGGACGCCGCCCGAGCGTGTACGGACTCAATCCGGACGCCGGCTATTTCGTCGGCGTGGACGTGGCGCGCCACCACTTCCACATCGCGATCAGCGATTTCAAGGGCGAGATCATCTCGTACATCCAGGACATCGAATTCGTGCTGGAGGCCAACGAGAACTCCTTCCGCACGATGTGCCGCATGGTCATGGACCAGGTCATCGAGAGCGGCATCCCCTGGATCAAGGTCCTGGGCGTGGGCGTGAGCCTTTCGGGCCGCGTCAATCCGGAGAAGGGCTACAGCCTGACGTATTTCGTCAGCGACGACCTCCCCCTCAAGAGCATTTTCCAGAAGGAATTCAACGTCCCGGTCACGATCGAGAACGACTCCCGCGCGATGGCCTACGGCGAATATATGTCCCTCGGCAAGAAGGCCGACCCCGACATGATCTTCATCAACGTCAGCTGGGGCCTCGGCATGGGCATCATCATGGACGGACGGCTCTACTACGGCAAGTCCGGCTATTCCGGCGAGCTCGGGCACTTCCCCGTCCTGGACAACGACATCATCTGCCGCTGCGGCAAGGTCGGCTGCCTGGAGACGGGCGCTTCCGGCTCCGCCCTGCACCGGATGATCATCGAGAAGCTGAAGAAGGGCCAGGCCTCCACGATGGCGGAGAACTACCACAAGAAGGGCGACGTCGAGCTGGACGAGATCCTGCGCGCCGTCGAGGAGGGCGACGTGCTCGCCATCGACGCCATCGGCCAGATCGGCGACACGCTGGGCCGCGGCATCTCCGGCGTGCTCAACGTCTTCAACCCGGGCCTCGTGGTCATCGGCGGCCGCCTCATCGTCGGCAAGGACTATCTCCTGCTCCCGATCAAGACGGCGGTCAACCGCCTCTCGCTGCCGCGCGTGTCTTCCGACACCTCCATCGTGCTCTCGCAGCTGGGCCGCAAGGCGGCGTCCGTCGGCGACTGCCTCCTGTCCCGCTCCCGCGTGCTCGGGCTGATGTAGTATGCCGAGCTTCCTGCAGATCGAGAACATCTCCAAATCCTACGGACCGAAGGTGCTCTTCGAGCACATCGGATTCAATGTCAACGAAGGCGACAAGATTGCCCTGATCGCTCCCAACGGCACGGGCAAGACTTCGCTGTTGCGCATCCTCGCCGGCGAAGACAAGTCCGACTCCGGCGGGCGCATCCTTTTCCTGAAAGACATCCGCATCGCGTTCCTGAAGCAGGAATACGATTATGACCCGGCCCTCACCATCGAGGAGCAGGTGCTGCGCCACAGCGCGCCGCTGATCGCCGGCTTCCACGAGGAAGAGTTGCGCGACTACCGGCAGCGGGTGCGCGAGCTGCTCACCAGTTTCCGCCTGCCGGACGTATCCAAGCAGATGGCGGCGCTGTCGGGCGGCGAGGTCAAGCGTGTGGCGCTGAGCGAGCTGCTGGCGCTGCAGGCCGACTTTCTCGTACTCGACGAGCCGACGAACCACCTCGACATCGAGGCGATCGAGTTTCTGGAGGGGTATCTCAAGCGCAGCCGCTGTACGCTGCTGATGGTCACGCACGACCGATATTTCCTGGACCGGGTGTGCAACACGGTGATGGAACTGGACCACGGGGCGATCTATACCTACAAGGGTGATTATCAGAATTATCTGGAGAAACGGGAAGAGCGCATCGCGCACTACAACGCGGAGACGGACAAGGTCCGCAACCTGCTGCGGCGCGAGCTGGAGTGGATCCACGCGACGCCCTGTGCGCGCAGCGGGAAGGCGAAGTACCGCATCGACGCGTTCCACGAGCTGTCGGACCGCGCGGCGCAGGTCTATACGACGAAGCAGATCTCGCTCGAAGGCGTGGGCGCCGCGTCGCGCCTGGGCGGCAAGATCATCAATTGCAAGGATGTCAATTATGACTGGGAGGGGATCCCGATGTTGCGGGATTTCACCTACAATTTCCAGCGCTTCGACAAGGTCGGGATCGTGGGGCGCAACGGTGTCGGCAAGAGTACGTTCCTGGACCTGCTGACGGGCGCCATCGAGCCGGACAGCGGGGTGATCGACCGGGGCGAGACGCTGAAGATCGGGTATTACCGGCAGCAGGGGATGGATTTTGATCCGGAGGATACGGTGCTGGACGTGGTGCCGGACACGCGGCTGCTGGGGCGCTTCCTTTTTCCGCACGATATGCTTTCTACGCGCGTGGGGCGGCTGTCCGGCGGCGAGAAGCGGCGGCTGTATCTGCTGACGATCCTGATGCAGGAGCCGAATCTGCTGATCCTCGACGAGCCGACCAACGATCTGGATATCGTGACGCTGAATATCCTGGAGGAGTATCTGAAGGAGTTCCAGGGCAGTCTGCTGATTGTCAGCCACGACCGGCATTTCCTGGACCGGGTGACGGACCATCTGCTGGTCTTCTGCGGCGAGGGGCTCGTCAAGGATTTTGTCGGGCATTTCTCGGAATACCGCGCCTATATCCGCGACTTTGAGAAGAGCAAAAAGGCGGCGGCTGCCCAGCGGTCGGACGGAAATTATTTTTCGTCCACGAGGGCCGAAAAACCAATTTCCGCTCCGACCTCCACAACGCCCACCCGCGACGCCGCCGCCCAAAAACCTTCCACAACGCCCACGCACGGCACCCGACCCGCTGCCACGACGCCCACGCGCGACGCCACCGCGAAGCCGCGGAAGCTGACCTGGAAGGAGCAGCGGGAGCTGGAGGCGATCGAGGCGGCGCTGCCGAAGCTGGAGGCGGAGAAGGCGGAGCTGGAGGCGCGGATGTCGTCCGGCACGCTCCCCTACGCGGAGCTGCAGGCGGCCTCGGAGCGCGTCCAGGCCCTCATCGACGAAATCAGCCAGCACGAAATGCGCTGGCTGGAACTCTCGGAGTAATTATCGCCGGACGGCCTTTCACGCCCGACCGGATCGGGCATTCCGTCCTTATTCGGGTTTGTAGGAGTCCTTCAGGGAGACGGTCTTGTTGAAGATGACCTTGTCCGGGGTGGAGTCCTTGTCCTGGACGTAGTAGCCGGTGCGCTCGAACTGCACGGCGATGCCGGAGGCATCCTCGAGCAGGGCGGGCTCGGCGAGGCCGGTGCCCAGGGTGAGCGATTCGGGGTTCAGGAAATCCTTGTAGTCTTTGTCTTCAGGCACCTGGCTCATGTCGGCGAGGGTGAAGAGACGGTCGTAGTTGCGCAGCTCGATCTGCTTCGCGTGCGCGCAGGAGACCCAGTGGATCGTACCCTTGACGGAGCGCCATTCGCCGCCGCCCGGCCTGGTGGACGGGTCGTAGGTGCATTCGAGCTCGACGACATTGCCTTCGGCGTCCTTGATGACCTTCTCGCACTTGATGATGTAGGTGTACTTGAGGCGAACCTCGCCGTCGGGCTTGAGGCGGAAGAACTTCTTGGGGGCGTCCTCCATGAAGTCGGCGCGGTCGATCCACAGCTCGCCCGTGAAGGGGACCTTGCGGGTCGCGCCCTCCGGCTCCGCCGGGTTGAGCGGGCAGTCGTACCACTCCACGAGGCCTTCGGGCCAGTTGGTGATCTTGACCTTGACGGGATCCTGGACCACCATATAGCGGTTGGCGCGGGCGTTGAGGTCCTGACGGACGCACCACTCCAGCAGCTGGATGTCCATCAGCTGGTCGCGCTTGCTCACGCCGATCTTGTCGCAGAACATCTTGAGCGCCTCGGCCGTGTAGCCGCGGCGGCGGACGCCGCAGAGCGTCGGCATGCGCGGGTCGTCCCAGCCGGCCACGAGGCCCTTCTGCACGAGCTCGAGGAGCTTGCGCTTGCTCATCAGGGTGTAGGTCAGGTTGAGGCGGGCGAATTCGTATTGGTGGGACGGGTAGATCCCGAGCGTCTCGATGAACCAGTCGTAGAGCGGACGGTGGACGTCGAACTCGAGCGTGCAGATGGAGTGCGTGATGTGCTCGATGGAGTCGCACTGGCCGTGCGTGAAGTCGTACATCGGGTAGATGCACCACTTGTCGCCCGTACGGTGGTGGGATGCGTGCTTGATGCGGTACAGCAGCGGGTCGCGCATCATCATATTGGGGTGCGCCATGTCGATCTTGGCGCGCAGGACCTTCTCGCCGTCGGCGTATTTGCCGTCGCGCATCTCGCGGAACAGCCGGAGGTTCTCCTCCACGCTGCGGTTGCGGAAGGGGCTCTCGATGCCCGGCTTGTCCACGGTGCCGCGGCCCTTGGAGATCTCCTCCTGGGTCTGGTCGTCGACATAGGCGAGGCCGCGCCTGATCAGCTCCTCGGCCCACTCGTAGAGCTGGTCGAAGTAGTCGGAGGCGTAGCATTCCTTCTCCCACTGGAAGCCGAGCCACTTGATGTCCTCCTTGATGGCGTCCACATACTCGACATCTTCCTTGACCGGGTTGGTGTCGTCGTAGCGGAGGTTGGTCTTGCCGCCGTACTTGGCCGCCAGCCCGAAGTTGATGCAGAGGGACTTGGCGTGGCCCAGGTGCAGGTAGCCGTTGGGTTCCGGCGGGAACCGGGTCAGGACGGCCGGCACCTTGCCGCTCGCGAGGTCGTTCTCGATGATCTCTTCCAGGAAATTAAGCTTCTTATCGTTTTCTTCCATAACGGTCTTTTAGTAAATCGCGCAAAATTACGAATAAATCCGTAAATTTGCGAGCCAAAAACACATATCCATCTATGATCAAGTCGATGACCGGCTACGGCAAAGGGATTGCCGAGCTCTCCACGGGTCGCCTCACCCTCGAAATACGCACCCTCAACGGGAAAAACTGCGATATCAACATCAAGTCCTCGCTCCTGCCCAAGGACAAGGAGCTGGAAGTCCGCAAGACGCTCACCGACGCGCTGCAGCGCGGCACGGTGGACCTGCTGCTGACCTTCGAGCCCAAGGCGGGCGCGGCGGCGCGCAAGATCGACGCCGCGATGGTCGAGGACTACTTCCGGCAGATCCACGCCATCGGCTGCAAGGTCGGCATCGCGATGCCCAAGGAAGAGTACCTCGAGGCCATCCTGCGCTTCCCCGACGTGTTCGAGGGCGGCAAGCAGGAGACCATCCCCGAGGAGGAATGGCCGGCCGTGCAGGCGGCGCTGCAGGACGCGCTGACGGCGCTGGACGCCTACCGCGTCCGCGAGGGCGCCGCACTCTACGCCGACGTCACCTCCCGCGTGGCGGGCATCCTCGCGCTCTACGACGAGGTCGAGGCCCACGAGGCCGAGCGCCTCGACGCCGTGCGCGAGCGCATCCGCAAGGCGGCCGAAGACCTGCAGGTCAAGCTGGACAAGGAGCGCTTCGAGCAGGAGATGATCTTCTACCTGGAGAAGCTCGACATCAACGAGGAGAAGGTCCGCCTGCGCCAGCACTGCAAGTACTTCATGGACACGATCGACGGCGAGCCGTATCCCGGCAAGAAGCTGGGCTTCATCATCCAGGAGATGGGGCGCGAGATCAACACCACCGGCTCCAAGGCCAACCACGCCCCCATCCAGCAGCTCGTGGTCCGGATGAAGGACGAGCTCGAGAAGATCCGCGAGCAGTCGATGAATATCCTCTGATTCCGGCTAGCGGTTCCGGACGCAGCGGACGGGGCCTGTGCCGGACTGGTTGTTTCCGCCATTCTCAATAAAGCCTATGACCCCAAACCGATTCTTCGCCACGTTCAGCATCTCGCTGTGGGAGGAGAGCGGGTAGTTACAGCTCGAATCATTCCGCTGGACCCTCGCGCCCAGGAAGAATGTGTCCTGGACCGGGAAGAAGATCGTCCCTTTGGTGGCGCGATTGTCATAACCTCCTGGATAACATAACCGGGCTTCGCCATAGGACGAAGTATACTCCACCGTGCGGGCATCCCCCGACGCCGTAGTGAACCCACCGGTCAACGCAGCGCCAGGACCGGGAACCTTCCAGCCCGGCGGACAGGGATCATAGATGGACTTGTTCGCCTCGCAGCCGTCACCGCCGTGCCCGACGGCGATCAGCTTCGGGTCGTTCCAGACGGCTGCGTCGTCGCTCAGGGGGAAGACGCCCCCTTTCGTCCAGCGATTGCCTGCGCCTCCATCCAGCCAGGTGGTCGGATGATGGACACTATATGTGATATTGTAGCCTCCCTCCGAGGCATCGGGCCAGTTCACCGGCGTGGTCCATTTCGTGCGCGTCATGAACGGATCCTTGCGCCCCCACACATAGTGGAAACCCCAGGAGGCGTTGACGCCCACGCCCCGGTTGTTGCCCGTTTCGGCCGTGGCGCCGAGATTGCGGTCCATGATGAACGCATGCTCGTACACGCCGCCTGCCGCCCAATACGAATTGTTGTAGCGGTGCACCGCCCCGCCGGGGACAGGATAGACATAGGTCCCCGCCACCGGAGCCACTTCCATGTCCGGATTGTAGTCCGTCACCCAGATATGCCAGCTCCAGAGGATAATCCCCTCGGCGTTCCTGACCGCCACGAGGGCATTGCCCTTCATCCCGGCCTGCACCCGGATCCGGATATAGGGATCGTGGCCCGCGACCGGGTCGCCCGCATATTGCGGGTCGAAGCCTTTGCCGGACACGACATACGCGCCGTTGTCCTCCACCGAGCCGACCAGCAGGTCGCCCGCGTCGGCCTTCGTGCCGTCTTCCCGGTAAATCTCGTTCCACACGAAGGCAGCCGTCCACGGCGTCGATTCGTTCAACGTCAGCACTTCGTTGTCGCCGCCGGCGGCGCCGTAGACGCCCAGATTATAACCGGGAGGATTCCAGAACACCGCGGCGCGACGCACCGGGATCGCATACGTTAGGAATTCACCGGCGCGCAGCGGCGGTTGCAGCATATAGCAGTTGGCGTCCACCTTGAACGTCAGCCTGTCGCCCAGATCCTCAATCCGGTAGTCGTTAGCAGGCGTTCCCTTGCCGCTCAGGGTGATGTTGTAGGTATACTTGTAATTAGGCTTGACGTCGAAGTCGTTGACCAGGTCCCCGCCCAGATAGTAGATATAGACGATCGGCTTGCTGTCGTCGCCATAATGCGCATAGATCCGGACGCCGGTGGCGCCGAGGGGTGCGCCCAGATTCTTGCCTTTCTGGGTAGCGGACGCGTCAGTGTTGGACCCCTGTCCCCGGAGGTTGGCCGGGACATAATAGGCAAAGGACTGGACGGTCCCGTCATTGCTGGCGAACGCGTCTGCAGACGCGTCGAAACGCATCGGCCGTACGTTGGAGAAAGGATCCCGGAAGTCGATGGCGTCGCCCGCATCCGTCGCGAAATCGGTCACATAATAATGCTTCGCGTTGACATTGAAGAGCTGGACGTCCTCGATGATCACCTTGTTGTCGCCGGTCTTGTCGAACGCCTCGTTCTTCACGTTGATCACCACCTTCGCGCAGTTGCGCCGCAGCGTCAGGTTCATCGCGGTCGAGGCCGTCACCGAATCGAAGGTGTAGTGGCCACCCATCTGAAGATAGTGATAGCAATCGTCGCCATTCTCCACATCGTGCCAGACGCTGGCCAGGGAACTGATCTCCCGATAATTCTCATTCTCCAGGAAATTCCCGAGCGTGGTGTGGTCCGTGAGGGGCAGGTAGCCGAAGGAATTCGCAATCACCACGACCGTCTGCGGCGTTGAGCGCGCCACCAGGGCGAAGCCCTCGCCCTGCGCCGCGACCAGCGGCCAGTGGTCGTAGTATTGCTGCTGGCCGATCAGTTCCGCATCCGCATCCTCGCCGTCGAACTGCAGCAGCAGGACGGTCTTGATGGCTGCGTCCGCGTCGTAGCCGGGATCCTCCGGCTCGTAATAGATGTCCGCCTTGCTGCCGGGCATGCCGTCTTCGACGGCGGCGACATTCAGTGTCAGGGCGACGGGAACCGTTTCCCCGTCTTCCACCGGCCGGACCGGCGGATCGATCAACTGTGTGCAAGCGCCCAGCAGGAGGGGCAGCAGAAATATGGAAAGTCTGTTTTTCATCAAAATAACTTCATCTAATGAAGACGGATGCAGCGGACCGGCATCCCGAGGTAACGGGTACCGCCGCTTGAAGCAGTCAACGCCGAGGAATTGAAAATAAAGAAAGTGCCCTGCGTCGCCGCAGCATTACCCTGCATTTGTGGTGAATTACTCCAGCTATAACCATACGTGTTGATGTTTCCCCAAGCCGCACCATGATGGATCCGGTAGCCACTGGCAGGGTACCAGACGCGACCGTTGGCGGAATCCCCTCCAGGATAGAGATATCGTCCGGCGGGTGCAGAGAACCATTCAGTATTGCTGGAGGCATTGAATCCCTGCCAGGTGTCCTTCGCCGGGACCCGCCACCCGGGCGGGCAAGGATCATAGACAGATTTGTCCTGCTCGCAGTTGTCACCGCCGTGATTGCCAAACAAGGGGTCATTCCACGGACGCTCCACGCTTCCCAGGCTGGTATTTTGCCACCATCCAGAGTAATGCACAGTCGGGTTGTGTATGGTTTTGAGGACATCAGCCGTTGCGCTATTATTTGAGATGGGCGCACCAGTCGGCTCGGGATCCTTCTTGCCGAACTGGTAGTAAGCGCCGCGGGTGTCATCGATTTCCCCATAACTTGACAAAGCGCCCAGGTTACGGTCCATGATGAAGGCATGCTCGTATTCCTTCCCGGCGCCCCAGAGCGTGCCGGCATAGCGGTGCAGCGCGCCGCCGGTAACGGGATACACATAGGTGCCGCTCACCGGTTTCATCTCCACGTCCGGATCATAATCCGTCACCCAGATATGCCAGCTCCAGAGAATGACGCCGGCGGCATTCCTGAGTGCGACGAGGGCGTCGCCCTTCATCCCGGAGTCCACCTTGATCCGGAAGAACGGATCGTGGCCGTCGATCGCCACGCCCGAATAATTCGGGTCGAATCCCTTGCCGGTGAAGACATATTTCCCCGAGCCGTCATCGACGGAGCCGACCAGCAGCTCGCTTTCGCCGACCAGGCTGGCATCCTCTCGCTTGATCCTGTTCCACACGAAGCTGAGCGTCCATTGCGTCGATTCGCTCAGCGTCAGCACTTCGTTGTCGCCGCCGGAAGCGCCGTACACGCCCAGTCCCACGCCCGGCGCGTTCCAGAACACCATGGCCCGGCGCACCGGGATGGTGTACGTGAGCGATTTGTCCGCGCGGGTCGGCGGCTGCAGCATATAGCAGTTCGCATCGACCTTGAACGTCAGCCGGTCGCCCAGGTCTTCGATCCGGTAATCGTTCAGCGGCGTTCCCTTGCCGGTCAGGGTGATGTTGTAGGTGTACTTGGTATTCGGTTTCAGGTCGAAATCATTGACCAGGTCCCCGCCCAGGTAGTAGGTATAGACGATCGGCTCTTCGTTGTCGCCGTAGTGCGCATAGATCCGGAAGCAGGTCGCGCCGAGTGGCGCGCCCAGGTTCTTGCCCTTCTGGGAGGCGGCCGCATCGGTGTTGGCGCCCAGTCCGCGCAGGTTGGCCGGAATATAGTAGGCAAACGTCTGCGTGGAGCCGTCGTTGGCCGCGAAGGCCTCCTCCGGCGCGTCGAAGCGCATCGGATACATGTTGGAGAACTTGTCCTCGAAGTCGATGGCGTCACCCGCGCTTTGCGCGAAGTCAGTTACATAGTAGTGCTTCCTGTTGATGTTGCACAGACGGACGTCCTCGATGACGACCTTGTTGTCGCCGGACTTGTCAAAGGCGTTGTTCGTCACATTGATGATGACCTTGGCGCAGTTACGCCGGAGCGTCAGGTTCATCGCGGTTGATTCCGTCACCGAGTCGAAGGTGTGGTGGCCGCCCATCTGGAGATAATGGTGCCGGTCGCCGCCGTCTTCAACTTCGTGCCAGACGTTGGACAGCATGGAGACGACGCTATGGTTCTCATTCTCCAGGAAGTTGCCCAGCGTGGTGTGGTCCGTCAGGGGCAGGTAGCCGAAGGAATTCGCGATCACCACGACCGTCTGCGGCGTGGAGCGCGCCACCAGGGCGAAGCCCTCGCCCTGCGCCGCGACGAGCGGCCAGTGGTCGAAGTACTGCTGCTGGCCGATCAGTTGCGCGTCCGCGTCCTCGCCGTCGAACTGCAGCAGCAGGACGGTCCTGATGGCCGCATCCGCGTCGAACGCGGGATCTTCCGGCTCGTGGTAGATGTCCGCCTTGGCGCCGGGCATGCCGTCTTCGGGGGCGGCGACGTCCAGGGTCAGGGCGACGGGGACGAGTGGGCCGTCCGCATCGCGGGGTCCGTCCGGCGCGAGGTTCATCTGGTTACACGCGCCCAGCAGGAAGGGCAGCAGGAATATGGAAAACTTGCATTTCATCGTCGTTCCTCCTCTTTAGTCAACATCTTCGGCGTCGTGCGAGCCGCCGTCATGCCAGAAAGATTCCAGCGGGAAGGTCCCCGCATTGAGACCGTCGTCTTCCATGGCGGTCAGCGTGCCGCCGACGTCCCAGGTGGCGGTCGGGGTCAGCGTGGCGTCCACGATGGCCCGGGAGATGAGCAGGGTCAGCGTATAATGCGTCATCGCGTTCAGGTCCTGGTTCAGGACCACGCGCACCTTGAAGGGCTTGGCCTTGTCGCCGCCCAGCATGATGATGAACTCCGGCCGGATGGGCTCCAGCGAGTTGTCGGAAAACCGGGCCGCCGGGAAATAGACCTTCTCGTACGCCCGGTAATCGCCGTCGGCGCGCACCAGATGGTCCGGCGCGCCGTCGCCGCAGTCGTACAGGACGGTCGGGCCCGTCGTGAAGTGGCCGTCGGCATAGGAGAAGCCCCGCTCGTAGATGTCTTTCGACATCAGGTAGTAGCGGGCGGACTTGATATGGTTGGTCAGGGTGACCGACTGGATGTCGCCCTCGGTCAGCTCGCCGCACTCGATGCGGACGGTGACGGAGGCGCGGTGGTCCACCATGCTGGTGGAAAGCTTCGCATCGGAAGTATAGACGTATTCCGCATCGACCCAGGTGCCGGTGAAGGTCCCTCGCTTCGGGTCGCTGACGTAGAACTCGGCGTCGGGCGTCCAGGTGACATAGGCGAAGGTGCCCAGGGCCCCGTCCGGATGGACCTGCAGGGCCGGGGCGACAGCCACCAGCGAGACGTTCACCGAAGCGGCGTTGTTCGTCTGCGTCCGCCAGCGGAGGCCGTACTTGCTGTCGTGGTCCGCCTCGCCGAGGTCGGTCACGGCGTTGCCGACGGGCAGGGCGGCGTCCAGCGCCCGGCCCGTGGCCGCATCCACGCGGCAGGGCGGCAGCCAGGGGTGCGACCACCAGGTCTGCCCGGCGGGCAGCGAGCAGTACGTGCCCGTCGCGCCCGTGAATTCGTCGTTGTTGTCGAAGAGCGCCACCCGGAAGGTGCCCTCGTAGTTGCCGGAGGCCTTCGTGTCCAGGTTCAGCAGGACGGGAATCTCCCGGCCTTCGCCCGGCTGCGGCACGCGGCCGCAGGCGCCCGCCAGGAGCAGGCAGGCGGCGAACAGGAGGATATGGATAGCGGGAAAGCGTCTCATAGGCATCAGATGTGGATGGGATTCAGGTCGTCGTCGGGGCTCGCCGGGGTCGTCCAGTCGGTGCTGACCGAGAAGCCGTCGAAGAAGACGTAATTGTCCATCGTGAAGTGGTAGGTGTAGATATACCCGGGCTGCAGGCCGAAGGTGATGCCGTCACCGTGCGCGACGCGGTCGCGCGTCAGGACGAAGGGTTGCAGCGTCTGGCCGTTCGCCGTGAACGTGAAGGTCAGTTCGTCGGTGGGGCCGATCTCTCCCGGCACCAGCAGGACGCTGATGGCGGTCGGGCTGGTCGAGCGGATCCATTCATGAAGGTCGGGGGTGAGGCTGTCCGTCTCTTCGAGGTTCTCCAGCGCGCCCGTGATGGCGTTGAACGTGCCGGCGCTGTAGAGGGGCGCGCCGGACGAGCGCGTCACGGACACCAGCCGGACCAGGTAGTCGGTCGGGGTGTTGAGCAGGCGGAACTCGAAACGCACCTGCGCCATCGCATGCCGGAAGTAGAAAGAAGCCTTCAGGTCCGTCCCGGCAGGATCCAGGTTGCTGTTCTCCCGGTCGTTCGCGTCGATGGGAGTGAGGTAGGGCCGGTCGTTCTCCACGGCATACATCCAGTCCCACTGCTTGACCGTCTCGAACGGGATCGCGGTGGGGCCGCTCGTCCAGGCGTCCACGGTCCACGGCGCGTAGGCATACAGGTCCGCGGTCTTGTCGTCCTTGCGCTGCGTCAGGATGAAGCGGTTGGAATACTCCCCTTCCAGCGTGCCGCTTCCCGCCGTGGCCACGTAGTGGTAGCGCAGGGTGGAGCCGGCTTTGTAGCCGCGCATGTTATAGGTCGCAGGCTTGTGGGCGGCATACTCGGACGGAACGTCCTCGTGCACGCAGGAGAAAATGCCGAAGGTGCCCGTCGGATCATCCGCCCGGCCGTTCCAGCTGGGGAAATCCGTCCCCGTGACGATGGCCTTGGTGTCTCCGGCCGCGCCCTCGACGGCGGTCCGGATCTCCACGACGGCACCTTGCTCCCCGGCGGGTTGCTTGGTACAGGCCGCCGCGAGCAGGACGGCCAACACGCACAGCATATTCGATCTACCTCTCATCTCAATAAAGCATTTCCTGTTCGTAATAAGGGATTCCGGCATCCTCCCAGGGGATGATCTGGGTCTTGACGCCCACGACGCCCCGCTCGGGGAGGTCCAGCGTGAGCAGATAGCGCACCACCTTCCCTTCCGGCCATTCCGTGAGGCCGGACGCCAGGTCCAGGGTCACGACTTCCGAGACGCGGGTGCCTGCATACAGGTTCAGGATGGCATAGTTGACCACAAGCTTCGCATCCGCCGGCAGCTTCTGCGGGAGGAGGAAGAGATGGCCCGCGGGCGTGTCGTTGATGAAGCGGTAGTCGCCGCCTTCCTCGATGTCTTCCAGACTGGCGTCAAGGCCGGTCTTCAACTCGCCGCCGGTGGCGCTGACCAGGCGGTAGGTGGTCTTCGGGAGCACCGTGCCTCCGTCCTCGGGCGAGACTTTCTCGCTCCAGGCGCAGCCCAGGGTGCGGTCGGGAGCTTCCGTGAAATAGCAGTATTTGGACCCGACGACATCGCGGATCTCGATGCTCGAGACGCGGGCCTGCTCGAAGGTCTGCGTCTGGCTCGGATCGTTCTGGAGCGTGCCCTTGTAGGCGAACCAGAACTCCACCTGCGTCATCCGGTGCTTGCTGAAGTCCAGCGGGAACCGCCCCGAATCGTCGAGCCGGCTCCTGTCAAGCAGCGCCGGCGAGGCCAGGAAGTCGGCCTGGTTGGCCGCGGTCTCCGCCGGCGTGACGCGGATCAGCGGCGAGCCGGGCAGGTAGCCCGGCAGGCGCGCCGCGATGCCGGCGTCCGTGACGGGATCCTCCAGCGCGATGTCGGCGTCGCCCTCCCGGTACGGCGCGTAGCAGAAGAAACTCAGCGTGCCGTCAAGGGGCCAGTAGACGGGGTTCGCGTTCACCAGGCCGGCTGCCCCGTGCGGGGCGACGCCCTGCCAGGCGTTGGAGAAGCTCGTCTCTCCCGCCAGGTCGGACGTGACGTAGCCGAAACGGTGGTTCGCGAAATACGGGACGGAGTGCACCCCGTCGAAGATCTCGCCTTCCGGCGAATACCAGGCGCTCACGCTGAAGTCCTGCGCCGCGAGTGCGGCGAGCGTCGTGATCGGCGCCTGGCTCTTGGTCTGCGGCCCGCCCACGGCAAACGCCACCGGCACGTCCGACGCCGCCGGCAGCCCGCCGCCCGGCACGAAAGCCACGTCAAGCGGCTCCCTCGTGCAGGCAACGGCCGCGAGCAGCAGGACAGAAATATATACGAATGACTTCTTCATATCTATTATCAATTCACGCGGATGCAACGGGCACTGATAAGGGCCGCTTCATCATAATCATTAGTAACTCCTTGATACTGACCGTCAGATCGGAAATTCAGAATATTCTTTCCTCCATCCGAGCAATGATATGCCCCGATGACACCCGCGACACCGCGACGCCAATGATTTGCCGGACTTGCCCAGCCTCCCGCAGGAAGGAAGACGACGCCCGTGGCGGCCCGGTTGTCATAGCCCTCAGGATAGTATATCAAACCCTTGTCAACGGTACTCCATTGACTGGTCGTGATGATCCCGGTCCATACCGTAGAAAGCGGAAGACGCCATCCCGGAGGACACGGGTCATAAATGGACTTGCCCGGCTCGCAATAGTCTCCTCCATGCTCAGTGTACAGCCGGTCGAACCAGTTGGCATACGTGCCCTTCAAGATCAAAGGATCCTGCGGCGAGGTCCACTGGCCCGCGGATGTGGCCATCCGGAACCAGACATTCGGGTGCTGCACGCCATAGCGGACATTCCTGTCGCCCGCCACACTGTTCGCAAGGGTCGGATGGGAGAAGTTCTCCAGGAACGGATCCTTCCGCCCCAGCTGGTATCGGTATCCCTGGCTGGTTGCAGCCGTAGTTCCCCAGACGGTGTTGGCCCCGAGGTTGCGGTCCATCATGAACGCCTGGCTATACCCACCCGTATTGAAGACCGCATTGTTGTAGCGGTGGATCTCGCCGCCCGGCACCGCATAGACATACGTTCCGGATTCGGGCGTCATCGGCACGTCGGGATCATAGTCCGTCACCCAGAGATGCCAGCTCCACAAGATGTTGCCGGCGCCATCCTTGATGGCCACGAGGGCATTGCCCCGCATCCCGTAAGGCACCTTGACGCGCAGCCAGGGCTGGTGCCCTGCCGGCGGATTGGGATGGTCCGGATTGAAGCCCATGCCGCTTCCGGTCGGCGTCAGCAGGAAAGCATCGTCCGTGACGTCTCCCTCCACCATCGTCTTCCACACCACCGCCGGCGTCCATGCCGTATCCTCCTCCAGAGAGAAGGGAGCCGCTTCATAACTGGCGGCGCCATAGACGCCCATATTCGTGCCGGGGCTGTTCCAGAACACGGCCGCACGGCGCACCGGGATGGCATAGGTATACGTCACGCCGGGCACGTCCGGCGCCTGCAGCATATAGCAGTTGGCATCCGTCAGGAGCTTGATCTCGCCAAAGTCCTCCACGCGGGAATCCGATTCGGGATCTCCCTTGACGGAAAGGGTGATATCGTAAGTATAACTCTTATTGGCTTCCAGGTTGAAATCGCTGACCAGGTCGCCGCCCAGATAGTAGGTATAGACAATGGGAGAATCCGCACCGTAATGCCCGTAGAGGCGGAAACAAGTCGCTCCTGCCGGGGTGTTCAGGTTCTTGCCGGTCTGGGTGCTGCTTCCGTTGTCGCCGCGCAGGTTGAGCGGCACATAGAAGGTATAGGTCTGGGCCGGACCGCTGAACGCCTCCGGCTCCGCGTCGAAGCGCTGGGGCTGGGAATGCGAATACACATCCCGGAAGAGTCCCGCATCCAGATGGGCCGCAAGATAGTAGCGCCGGTTGACGCCGCAGAGCCGCACCTGGTCGATGGTCACAGCTTCCGGGCCGGAAGTTTCGTTCGTGACATTGACCGTGACTTTGGCGCAGTTGCGCTTCAGCTGCAGCGGGTCGGAATCGGTACCGATCCGCGGGACCGGCGTGATGGCCACGCCGTCCAGGACGACGGATGCGCTCATCCGCAGGTAATTGTCGGTGCCGTCGCTGTACCACAGGTCGTCCAGGGACGGGGTCGCGAGCAGGGTGGCGTTCTGCCGGGTCAGGATCTCCTCGAACGTCGGCTGCTCCTCCGCACCCTCTTCCATTCCGAACGAGAGGTCCACCTCGCGGGCATTGGCGATGACCAGGACGGTGTTCTTGCGGTTGGAGGAGACCAGTGCGAAATTCTCACCGCCCGCTTCGTCCAGCGGGTAATGGTCAAAGTATTGGCGGCTGACCATCCTGGCCTGCAGGACGTGGGCGGGATCGTCGTCGATCCACTCGAACTGGACGAGGCCGACGGACTTGATCTGCGACTCCTGGTCGGCCTTGGTCGCGACGGCTTCGCCCTCCAGCGGAGCCGCGGTCAGGGAAACGGACACGGGAACCGGCTCACGCGGAGGATTCTGCGGGGAATCCGGCGTGAGGACTTCCGGCGTACAAGCGTATGACAGCAACGCCAGGAATATGAGACTGAACCGTTTCATCATTGCTTCACTTTAATGCACCGGACGCTGCGGAGACCGTATGTATAACTGCCATTGTTGTTCACGAAATTGCCGGAATTGAACATGGCGCTTTCTCCTTTGAGCCGATAGAACATACATCCACCGACCAATGGATTGGCGGGGGAAGAGGTGTCGTATGCTCCGGCGGCGGGGAAGAAGATCACGCCCGTGGTGCCGCGGTTGTCATACCCTTCCGGAAAATAATACCGGCCCTGGCGGCCTTCCGTGCCATCCCAGCGGTTTTTCCCGGAAGCCATCACATCCTGCAGGACGCCGTTCTGCGGTACGGACCACCCGGGCGGACAAGGGTCATAGATGGACTTGTCCGCTTCATGCCGCTCATCTCCGGTAGTAGCGTCAAACAAAGGGTCGTGCCACACTTTCGTGCTGTACAGTTCATCCGTGGTCGCGGTCCAGTCTCCAGATTGCCAGGCACCCCGATTGATCCACCGCGTCGGATTATGGACAGCCCAGCGGGTGTTCGCATAACCGCCGTCGGGATTCGGCGTCGTCCAGTTGACAGCACCCGTACCTTTCGAATCCCAGGTGAAGGGATCTTTCCGTCCGTATTGATACAAGTAGCCATAGGTATCCGGCATGTACACGCTCCCGGATGCCCGGGCCCCCAGATTGCGGTCCATCATGAAAGCTCCTTCATATGCCTTTCCCGCAGCCCAGAGCGTCGCTCCGTTGTAGCGATGGATCTCTCCGCCCGGTACGGCGTAGAGATACTTCCCGGCCTCGGGCGCCATCGGCACGTCCGGATTGTAGTCCGTCACCCAGAGCAGCCAACTCCACAGGATCACGCCGGCAGCATTCTTTACCGATACGTAGGCGCTGCCCGACATACCGGCATCCACCCTGACCTTGAAGAAAGCCCCCGGATTGCTCCCGGAGTCGAATCCCGCCCCCGACTTGACCGTCAGGAAAGCGTCCGCATCGAAGTCCCCTGCGAAATCCGACCACTCGACGCTGGCGGTCCAGGGCGTACCCTCGCTGAGCGTGAAGACCTCGTTGTCGCCGCCGGACGCGCCATAAAGTCCCTGGTCGACGTTGTTCGGATTCCAGAACACCGCCGCCCGGCGGACCGGGATGGCATAGGTCCGGGACTGTCCCGCCAATGCCGGCGGCTGGAGGATATAGCAATTGGCATCCGTGGTGAAAGTCACCTCCGACAGGTCCTCCACGCGGGAATCGTGGGCTGCGTCGCCCGGTGTCCTGACCTTGAAATCAAAGCTGTATTTATGGTTCGGGGCAAGGTTGAAGTCTTCCGTCAGGTTCCTGCCCAGATAGTACGTGTGGATGACCGGTGTCGTCCCCGATGTGCCCAGGATCCTGAAATAGGTCGCTCCCTGGGGTGCATAATCGTTCTTGGACTGCGCGGACGTGCTGGACGCGTGGACGCCCCGGAGGTTCGCGGGGACATAGAACGTGTAGGTCTGCGTGTCGCCGCTTTCATTATAGGCCGCCGGGAAGGCGTCACCCTCCTCGTAGCGATGGGGCGTCCGGACGGAGAAGGGATCCACAAACCCGTCCATGTTCGTAACGTAGTAATATTTCCGGTTGATGCCGCCCAGCCGGACCTCGTCGATCGCGACCTTTTCGCCCGCAGGCGAGGTGTTGGTCACCTTGACCACGACCTTGGCGCAATTGAGCTTCAGGGTCGCGGAAATGCTCTCGTCCTGGGCGATGGAGTTCTTCTCCACCGCGCAGCTCATCCGCAGGTAGCGGTCCGTGCCGCCGTTGGGGGAATACCAGACTCCCCGCCCGGACAGGTCGTCCAGGCCGTCGATCAGGTTGTAATTCCGCTCTTCCAGGAAATCGCCGAGGGTGGTCCCGACCGGGATCGGTAGTTTCCCGGGGACATTGGCGATCACCAAGACCGTATTCTTCTTGTCGGAAGGCAGCAGGACGGGCTTCCGGGTGGCCCAGTCACCGACAAAATGCTGGCCGATCAAGACAGCGTCGGCCGCAACGGCGTCCGTCCACTCGAACTGGAGCAGGAGGATGGTCTTAACGGAGGCGGCAATGGCAGCCGCCCGCTCCCCCGCGTCCGCCAGGGAGTTCCAGTAATCCGGTTCGTAATCGGTCTTGGTGCCGGGCGTCGCGTCCTCGATGGGAGCGATGGCGAGCGAAAGGTCCACGCCCACGGCCGGACGCTCGTCCCCGGGCGTCAGGGCAGCCGGATTGCAGGCGCAGAGCGCGGCAAGCAAAAACATGGATATGAGCGGTCTCCTGTTCATCATCAGATTTCTGCGGCCCCTCCTTCGCCATCTTCCCAGCCGCCGTCGACCAGGCTGACCGAGCCGACATAAGCCGGAGCCTCCGTCACGGTCCCGGACACCCCTCCGGTATCCCAGTCCGCGACAGCGAGGAACACGTTTACATAGGTCTTGGAGACCATCAGTTTGTAGGTATAATGCTTCATCGGGAGGAGCGTCTGGTTCAGGACCACCTTTGCCGTGAAAGGATGGTCCGTGTCGCTGCCCAGCCGGACCAGGACCACCGGCCGTACGGCGTCGGTCAAGTCCGTGTCGGCGAAATTGACGGCAGGCAGATAGACCTTGCGCTCGCCGGATGAAGACCAGGTATCGTTGTTGGCTTTCTCCAAATGGATGACCCCGCCGTCCGCGGACCAGTCATACAGGACCTTCGGCGTGTCCGAGACCGTGTAGTGCCGGTTCTCATCCGGCGTGGCCTTCAAGGTGAAACCGAGGGCGTGATCCCCCTTCTCCTGAAGGTAGTAGCGGTCGGAGACGACCCGGTTGGTGACGCTGACCGACTGGATATAAGCCTCGTCCACGGGTCTGTCGTTGTTGGGATCGCGGTCGAAGTCGATGAATACCGAGAGGGAGGCCCGGTAGTCCACCAGCGCCGGGATCCGCGTGGAAGACTCGTACACATACGCGCCGCTTATCCACGATCCGGCGAAGGTCCCCGCAGCCGGAGCGCTCACATAGAGCGGCGCGTCCGTATCGGCGGACCACTCGACGTAG
This sequence comes from Bacteroidales bacterium WCE2004, assembly GCA_900167895.1. Taxonomy (NCBI): domain Bacteria; kingdom Pseudomonadati; phylum Bacteroidota; class Bacteroidia; order Bacteroidales; species Bacteroidales bacterium WCE2004. The sequence goes on from FUZR01000001.1 coordinate 449,577, forward strand.
CAGCGCCTGTCGTCGAGTTCGTCCTGGAGGACGCGCACGGCCGGCGAGACCGCCGCCAGGGTGATACTGCCCGAGCCGCCCCAGCGCAGCCCGTAAACGCTGCGATGGTCCGCGTCGGCCAGATTGTCCACCGCCGCCCCGGACTCGTCTAGCGGCGTTCCGCCGTCATCGACCCGGCAGGGCAGGAGCCATTCGCGCACAGCGCCCGTGTGGGCATCCGTGTGGGAGCCGGAAGTCGTCGTGGAATAGGAACCGTTGGTGGCGTATTCGTTGTTCTTGTCAAAGATGACCGCCCGGAAAGTACGCTGCCCTGCGGGAAGACCCTTGGTGTCCAGACTCAGGCGCACGGTCCCTTCCGGCTCCTCTCCGGCCGGCTGCGGCACACGGGTGCACGCCGCCAGCCCGCCGCAAAGCAGCAGGGCCGAAGCCAGGAATACGCGCAGGTCTGATCCAAGTCTCATAGGGCATCAAATATAATCCGGGAGCGGGAGGTCCAGGGACTCCCAATCCTCATTGACGCTGAAGCCGTCGAAATAGACGTAATTGTCCAGCGTGAAATTGAATGTGTAGGTATAACCGGCCTGGAAGCCATAAATTCCGCTTCCGGTTTCGTGTTCGACAAAGTCCTTCTTCAGGACGAAGGGCTGGAGTTTCTGGCCGTTGACCGTAAAGGTGAAGCTCAGTTCGTCGTCGGCCACCTCCGTCGGGGCGAGCAGGACGGCAAGGGCCGCCGGCGTCGTCGAGTCCACGGTCAATTCTTTCGGGACCGCGAGGATATGCTTGCCGTCCGCATTCGTCCCCTCCTCGCAGTCGAGCGCCCCGGTAATGGCATTGAAGGTGCCGGAGGTGTAGAGATGCGTGGTCGCGGCATCGTCCGTCCGGGCGATGGACAGTGACGTGATGCGGTAATTGGTCGGCATGTTGAGCACCCGGAATTTGAAGACCAGCCGGGCCATCGCATGCTTGAAATGGAATGTCGCGGAAAGCGGGGCCATGCCTGCCGGATCCAGGCCGCCGTTGTCATTGTTCAGATTCTGCTCCGCATACATCAGGTCCTTCTGCTCGGATACCTTGAAGGGGATTCTCGTCGGGCCGACGGAAGGCAGATAGGCGTCCTGGATCCAGGGAGCATACGCATAGAGGTCGGCCGTCTTGTCGTCAGTCCGCTGCAGCAGGACGAAAGAGGAAGCGTTGGTGGCATCCAGCGCGCCCGGCGAGGCCGTTCCGACATAGTCGAAGAGCCACTTGCCGCTGACCTTCTTCGCCCGCGCATTATAGACGCTGGACTTGAAGGGCGCGAAAACGGACGGGCTGTCTTCGTGGATGCAGGCGAAGATGCCGTAATAGCTGCCGTTGGCGAAATCGACCAGCGCCTTGGTCGCTTCGGATTCACCGTCCATGGAGACGCGGATGTCCACGGGCGCCTCCCGCAGTGACCCGACGGGGCGCGGCTGCTTGGAGCAAGCCCCGGCGGCCAGCGCGAGGACGCACAAGCCGGGCAAAATCCTATGGAAACCGAAGCCGCTCATACCTAATACATCAATTCCTGCCCGGGATGCGGGTTGTTTGCATCATTCCAATCGTAGTACTTCGCCGTCATGGAGACGAATCCCCGGTTCGGGATATCCAGCGTGATCAGGTAGCGCACCTTCTTCCCGGCCGGCCAGACAGCCAGCGTGGGATGGTCCGTCGGCGGGTCGGAGCAAAGCGGCACCGTAATCACCTCGGAACCGCGGACGCCGGCATAATCATCGACGATGTTGTAGCTGACCACCAGGCTGGCGCCAGCGGGAACCGTCTGGGGAAGGAGACAGAACACGCCGTCGAGCGTGTCTTCTTTCCGGACGGTCAGATACGTTCCGCTCCCCTGCTCCGGCAGGTTGGCATCCAGGCCGGTCTTCAGCTCGCCTCCGGCCGTACTGATCCGGTAGGAGGCTTTCGGGAAGTCGGCGCCCGACGGATCGGACGGCGAGACCAGCTCGCTCCAGGCACCGTCGACGCCGTTGGACGGAGATTCCTTGAAATAGAAATACCGGGATCCGATCACCTGCTGGATCTCGACGCTCGTGACACGCACTTTCTCGTGGATATTCAGCACGTCGTCATCCACCAGCGTCCCGATATAGTTGAAGCCGAACTCCACCTGCGTCATCCGGTGCTGGCTGAAGTCCAGCGGGAACGCGCCGCCCTCGTCGGTGCGGTCGCGGTCAAGCAGCGGCGGGGCGCAGAGGAAGTCGGCCTGGCCGGCCGCAGTCTCCGCCGGCGTGACGCGGATCAGCGGCGAGCCGGGCAGGTAGTCCGGCAGGCGCGCGATGACGCCGGCGTCCATGACGGGATCCTCCAGCACGATGTCTGCGTCCCCCTCCCGGTACGGGGCGTAACAGAAGAAGCTCAGCGTGCCGTCGAGGGGCCAGTAAACCAGGTTGGGAGACAGGACATTGGTCGGCGAACGGGACACACCCTGCCAGGCGTGGTTCGCGTAGGAATCATCCTCGGACGCACCCTTGATATAGCCGAAGCGGTGGTTCGCGAAATACTTGACGGAATGCTCGCCATCGAAAATCTCGCCTTCCGGCGAATACCAGGCGCTCACGCTGAAGTCCTGCGCCGCGAGCGCGGCGAGCGTCGTGAGCGGCGCCTGGCTCCTGGTCTGCGGCCCGTCCACGGCAAACGCCACCGGCACCTCGGACGCCTCCGCGTCACGCCGAGCCCCTGCCGGCGCCTTGGAACAGGCGGACAGGAGCAACGATGCGACAATGAGGAGAATGGCTGTCTTCCTCAACGGTAAAAGAATTTGAAGCTAGTTCGAAACAATCGCCGTATCATCCACCGGCGTACCGTCCCAGTCCGTCACGTTCACGTCCGAGACGCGGATCTCGGTGGGCGTGAAGACCAGGTCGTAGATATAGCGGTGGCCTGCCTTCCAGACGGTACGCGGCAACGGAAGCTCGTACGTCAGGTCGGGGATAGAGTTCTTGACGTGATAGGTAAGTTTGACGGTGCGCGACGGCTGAGGAATCACCAGCAGATGGTCGGTGCACTTGGCGGCGGCAGCCGTCGCAGAAGACTCCGGAACGGAGAATTCCGACACGATCAAGGGGACCGTCTTGTCACACTGGTTCGCGTCGCCTTGCGGGACGATCCAGTTGACGTCGAGCTCGGTGGTCGTGTTGTCGATCACGAGCGACCCCTTGAACTGAAGTTCTTCGAGCGTGAGGTCCTTCAGCGTGAAGACGCCGGCCTCGGACGCGCTCTTGGCCGTGAATCCCACCACAGCCATCGAATGCTGGAATTCGAGCGGCACCGTCCCGCCGGGATTGCTCCTGCTGGACTGCGCGTTGTTGACCGCGTACATCACGTCATATTGGTCGGCATACGTATCCCATTCCACGACCGAGACGCCTGCAGCGACACCACCGTCGGAAGGACGGTAGAAGCTGATGCTTCCCGGGTCGGCGTTCAGGGCGTCATAGGCCGCCGGCTTGAGCGCCAGGGCCAGGAAGTCCACCGTCACCCCGCCCAGCGGCCAGAACTTGGGGTCATGCGTATAGCTCCCGCCAAGGCCCGGCCCGGAAGCGGCAGACGCCTGCCATTTCGCGGTCTCGGAGAAATAGGTGAACAGCTGCTCGCGCATGAACTCCGGCTCCTCCGCAGCGGAAGCGGAAGCGAGGATCACGTAGGTGTTGTCCATGCCGAGCGAGGCGCCGACGAGCTCCGGGTCCGCCTTGACGGAGGCGGACGCCGCAGCATTCAGCGACAACTCGGGCGCTTCAGTGACGGTAATTGTCCTGGCGCAGGCACAGGCCAGCGCCAGGCAACCCGTCAACACGGCCAGCCGGAACGGAACGTTGGACATGGCAGGGACTAGCCGATCTGCTCGTTGTCAACAATTTCCATCCAGACGTTCACCGTAGGCTCCAGGGTGATCTCCGCAGCGGAGAACTCAAGATTGAAGGTATACTTCTTGCCCATCACCCAAGGGTTGCGCGGGATGTTGAGCTCGTAGTCGAAGGTCTTGCCGCCCATCGAGTAGTTGATCACGATCTGCTTGGCGGACTGCTCCGGAATGAGGAGGTTCGTGGTAATCTGGGTGGCGGTGCTGTTCAGGGTGTAAGGGAAATCGGAGATGCCCTCGGCGGCGGACAGGTCCTTGTCGCCATGGGCGGAGATGGTCCAGCCGGCCTTCAGGTTGGCGCGGTAGTTGTCCACCTTCAGCGTGCCTGCATACTCCAGGTCCTTGATCGTAATCTTGTTGATCGTCAGGTCCACCGTCGTGGTGGCACTCTTCTTGGCCGTGAAGGCAAGGAGCGCCTGGGCGTGCTTGAAGGCCAGGGCGACGTTGCCGTCGGTGCCGGGCACGCAGCCGTTGGCCACGGCATACAGCACGTCATACTGATTGGCGAAAGTATCCCAGTCGTCGATCGTGAATTCGCGTGCGTGGGTCTCGGCATGGAAAGTCGGAGAGAGGGCGGTCTTGGCGTCCGGTGTCAGCGCATAGGCCAGGAAATCCACCTTCACGCCGCCGAAAGGCCAATAGATATGCTGCTTGGTATAGGGGCTGCCGCTGGCCGGGAACCACTTGGCGCCGTCCGTGAAATAGGCGAACAGCTGGCCGCCGTAGCTCGTGGCAGCAGGATCGAAATACTTGGGAGAGCCATCGGCCGAAGCGGCCGCGTAGATGACATAATCGTTGTCCGTACCGAGGGAAGCGCCGGCAAGTTCCGGGTCCGCCTTGGTGGCAACGGCCTTGAAACCAATCTCGGCGGGCGTCTCATCCTGGATGGTCTCGGTCTTGGCACAAGACACGGCGGCCAGCATCACGGCTGCACCGGCGAGAAGAGAAAGGTGGATACTTTTCATGTTGGTTGCTTTTAAGTAGGTGAATATTTTATGTTCTTTTTATCCGATGATGATGTCGATCGCCTCACCGTCCCAGTCGTTCACGACCGGGTCGAAGCCGCCGCCCTGGTAGTCGTCGCCGGGAATCTCCAACGGTTCGTCGACGACGATCCTGTGCGCGGAGTTGTCGGGGTTGAGCCATTGGTCCGTCACGTCATAGACATAGCGGAAACGGGCACCGGCGTTCGTGGTCACGAGCACGTTCACGATCACTTCGGTCTCGGGGTCGGCATGGCGCCCGAAGGTGTTGAACGCCGAGAAGAGCTGCCCCTTCGCCACGTCCACGTCGCACTCGAAACCGAGCGCGCAGGGGCGGGTGGCCGCGCGGGCGTCCCAGAGGAAGCGGCCCGCAGCCTGCCCGGTGATATAGATTTCTGCTTTCTGGATGCGCTCCGCGCCCTCGACGTCAATGACCTCCACGGACCAGCTCTCCGAGAGACGGGAAAGCGTGACGTCCAGGACCACGCTCTCGGCTTCTTCCGGGCGCACCGGGACCATCGCACCGGCAATCTTGCCCACGAAAAGGTGGTCCGGCTCGAAGAGGACCGCCTGCTCGCTGGAAGCCGGCTCGCCGCCCTGGTCGGGATCGTCCTTGGTCGGCACGGCCTGCAGCTTCACGCGGGCGCCCGTGGGGCTCGTGGAAGCGAAGCCGCCCGCACGCGATTCCGTGCCGGACACCTGCGTCACTTCCGTGCCGAGACTGTACACGATCACGTCATACGCACCGGCCGGGACGTCGACGAAGCCGCCGGTGGGCGGCAGGAAGTCTTCCGCCACCAGTTCGTGGCTCACGGCGTCATAGAAGCAGGCGCGCACGAGCTCCGGCATCTTGCCGACGACCTTGTCGCGCAGCTGCGGACGGGCGCCGAAATCCAGATGCGACTCCTGGGCGGGGTCCAGCGACTGGTCCACCGCGATCCGGAGATAGATGCCCGCTTCGCGTTCGTACATCGGGATGCGCTTGCAGCCCGCGGCGACCAGCAGGAAGCCGGCCATCAGCAACAGGAGATACTTCCTCATCGGTTACCTCCTTTCTTACGCACGTAAATGGGAACGACCAGCGAGAACTGGGCGCGCGTAGGCCCGATCCAGCTGAAATTCTGCGTCACGCCCTTGCGGTGGTAGAGCACCCCGCCGGGCTCCAGGCAGTCGTAGGGACGTGCCGTCGACCAGATATAGCCGAAACCGATCTCGAACTCCAGGTGCATCGCACCCCGGAAGATCGGAGCGGCATAGAGATAGTCCAGGCCGACATTGTAGAATTCGCCCTGCAGGCCGGACCAGTCACGTTCGAAATCATAATGTCCGGCGGCGCCGTACACGCCGATGGAATGGCCCAGCAGGCGCTGTCCGGACTGCATGTTCTTGCGCGGGAACCAGTAGCGGAGTTCGACGTCCGCCGCCATCAGCTCGTTGCAGACGCCATTGTCGTCCACGCCCTTGGAATGGGCGGGACGCCAGATCCAGGGATAATAGATGTCCGCGCCGACGCTCCAGCGGCGACCCAGCGGAATCTCGATGCCGGTATTGGCAAACGGGATGGCCAGGACGTTGGTGCGCAGGGCGAAAAGCATCCGGCGGTCCGAATAGTCAGGCCCCGCGGGCTTCCACTCCTGCGGCACGGCAGGCGTGATGTCGATATAGACCGTATCGCGGACCGTGCGCGTGACGAATACGGTATCCGTGCGCGCGGGAAGCGGGTACGAGATGATGCACTCCACGGACACGCCCACGGCACGAAGCTCCGGGAAGACGTTTTCATCCAGCCAGCGCCAGGCGCGGCCGCCGTCGACGCGGCGCAGGCGGTTCTTGCGGGAATCCACGACCTTGCCGCCCTCGACCACCCATTCGGGCGTCTTCTCGATGATGTCGACCGCCTCGTCGCGCCAGGGCACGTCGAGCGTGCGGATGATGCGCGCCAGGCCCTCCCAGTCCTCGCCCACCGCCTCGCGGTGATACAGGGCCGAATTGAGGCCGAGCGAGTCGGCGAACCAGGCGTCCAGCGCATGCGAACGGTCCTCCGCGAGCGTGCGGTTGTCATAGGACGCGCCTTCCGGCGAGGCGGAACCGCGCAGCAGCACGGCATCCACCGTGCAGCCTTCGCGCATACGCGCGTCGATGATATCCTTAAAGTCGCGCATATGCGCGCCATTGTCGCGGAAATCCGGATCGATCGTGGAGATACCACGCCGGAAGAAGACATTCAGGCGGAGGACATCCGTCCTCCCCTCCGCGCCAGAGTGGTCCTGCGCGAAAACAAAACTTCCTCCCAGTTGTCCGAACAAAAGGAAACAGAGGGAAACAAGAAGACGTATATGGTATGGTCTTCGGGACATCTAGCGGCTAATAGTCTAAAACAAAGTTAACCATCATTCGTCCAAAAAGCAACACTTCGTACGGCTTTTTTCACCCCATTATCCGTAATATGGCAGGAAAGTGGGGGTTATGGATCTAAAAATGAAAGAGTTCCGACTAGGAAGCCTGCGGCGCGGAGGGTTTGATGGCCTCCGGCTGCGGCTGCGGCTTGGGGGCGGCGACGCGCGCCGGCCTGGGAGCCGGAGCGGAGCTCTTGTGGACCATCGTGGCGACCAGCTGCTCGTACTCCTGCTCGGAGATCATCTTGAACGAGCCGTTGATCTGGGCGCCCATCTCCACCTGGATCTTGCGGACGTGGATGTTGCCATTGACCACGGCCGAGCTCTTCAGCGAGAGCGTGTCCTTGACGAAGATGTCGCCGTCCATCTTGCCCCAGAAGTCGATGTTGGTCGCAAACAATTTGCCGGAGAGACGGGCGGTCTCGCCGACCACGACCTTGCCTTCAGAGAAAAGGGTTCCATCCACCTGACCGTCGACACGGATGTCGGTGGAAGAAGACAGATCGCCCCGGATGGCTGCACCCTGGGAGATCCTGCTCACATCGTTGACGTTCTGTTCCACTGTTTTCGGGGGTTTATTGAGATTGATATTCTTGCCAATATTCATAAGCGAAGTTTTTATACCAGGCCTTTGCCGTGGCAGTTCTTGTACTTGAGGCCGCTCCCGCAGGGGCACGGGTCGTTGCGGCCCACCTGCTTGTCGACCTTGACCGGCGTGTTGGCCTTCTGCTCACCGTTGGTGGACAGGTCGGTGTGGCGGGCCTGGAAACGGCTCATGTCGGTCCGGGGACGGACGGCGCGCTGCGGCTGCTGCGGGCGGTCCTGGAGCGGGACGAACGCCTTGAGGAGGAAGGACAGGACATCCTGGTTGAGGGTCTCAAGCATGCTTGCGAAGAGGTTGTAGCTCTCCAGCTTGTAGATCACGACCGGGTCTTTCTGCTCGTAGGAGGCGTTCTGGACGCTCTGCTTGAGGTCGTCCATCTCGCGGAGGTGCTCCTTCCAGTGTTCGTCGATCTGGTAGAGGATGATATTCTTGCTCAGGGTCTTGGCAATCTCGCGACCCTCGGAATTGTAGGCACGTTCAAGGTTGACCGAAAGGGTCATCTGCTTGCGGCCGTCGGAGATGGGGATGGCGATGTTCTGGTACATCGACCCCTGCTTCTCGTAGACGTCCTTGATGATCGGGTAGAGACGCTCCACAAGGGCGTCCATGCGGCGCTTGTAGACTTCCAGCATGTGCTCGACGAGGCGGTCGGCGATCTCGGCCGGCTTAGCCTTCTCGTAGGTGGCCTCGTCCAGGCCGGAGTCGATGGAGAGCTGGGCCATCAGGGAGACTTCGAACTCCTCGAACGGGAGGCCCTTGCTGCGGTCGACGAAGAGGTCGGCCGTATCCTTCATCATATTCTGCAGGTCGATCTCCACCTTCTCGCCGCTGATGGCGTTGCGCCGGCGGGAATAGATGGCTTCGCGCTGGTAGTTCATCACGTCGTCGTATTCGAGCAGGCGCTTGCGGATGCCGAAGTTGTTCTCCTCGACCTTCTTCTGCGCGTTCTCGATGGCGCTGGAGAGCATCGAGGACTCCAGAGCTTCGTTCTCCTCGAGGTGCATCTTGTCCGCCACGGCGGCGATGCGCTCGGAGCCGAACAGACGCATCAGCTTGTCCTCCAGGGAGATGTAGAACGTGGAGGAACCCGGGTCGCCCTGACGGCCGGCACGGCCGCGCAGCTGGCGGTCGACGCGGCGGGAGTCGTGGCGCTCCGTGCCGATGATGGCAAGGCCGCCCGCCGCCTTGACCTCGTCGGAGAGCTTGATGTCGGTACCGCGGCCCGCCATGTTGGTGGCGATGGTCACGGCCGACTTCTGGCCCGCATGGGCCACGATCTCGGCCTCGCGGGCGTGCTCCTTGGCGTTGAGCACGTTGTGGGGGATGCCGCGCATCCGGAGCATGCGGCTGAGGAGCTCGGAGGTCTCGACGTCCGTCGTACCGACGAGCACCGGACGGCCGGCCTGGGTCAGCTCCACGACGCGGTCGATCACGGCGGCATATTTGCCCTTCTTGGTCTTGTAGATGAGGTCGTTCTGGTCGTCGCGGATTACCGGACGGTTGGTCGGGATCACCATCACGTCGAGCTTGTAGATGCTCCAGAACTCACCCGCCTCGGTCTCGGCCGTACCGGTCATGCCGGCCAGCTTGTGATACATGCGGAAGTAGTTCTGCAGGGTGATCGTCGCGAAGGTCTGGGTCGCGCCCTCGACCTTGACGTTCTCCTTGGCCTCGACAGCCTGGTGCAGACCGTCGCTCCAGCGGCGGCCCTCCATGATACGGCCCGTGGACTCGTCCACAATCTTGATCTTGCCGTCCATGATGACGTAGTCGACGTCCTTCTCGAACATCGTGTAGGCCTTGAGGAGTTGGATCACGGTGTGGACGCGCTCGCTCTTGGTGGCGAACTCGGCCATCAGCTCGTCCTTCTTCTGCTGCTTCTCGGCGAGCGGAAGGTCGGTGTGCTCGATCTCGGCGATGCGGGAACCCACGTCGGGCAGGACGAAGAAGTCCTCCTCGCCAACGCCCTTGGCGAGCACTTCATGGCCCTTGTCGGTCATGTCCACGGAGTGGAGCTGCTCGTTGATCACGAAGTAGAGCGGGTCGGTGACGACCGGCATCTCCTTCTCGTTGTCCTGCATATAGTAGTTCTCGGCCTTCTGGAGAAGGACCTTCATGCCCGGCTCGGAGAGGAACTTGATGAGCGGCTGGTACTTGGGAAGGCCCTTGTGGGCCCGCAGGAGGAGCTTGCCGCCCTCCGCCTCGTCGCCTTCGGCGATCTTCTTCTTGGCTTCGTTGAGCACCTGGTTGACCAGGGCGCGCTGAGTCTGGTAGAGCCGCTCCACGTTGGGGCGGAACTCCATGAACTGCGCCTCGTCGGCTTCGTTGCGCGTGATCGGACCGGAGATGATGAGCGGGGTCCGGGCGTCGTCGATGAGCACGGAGTCCACCTCATCCACGATGGCGAAGTGGTGCTTGCGCTGGACCAGGTCCTCCAGGGTGATGGACATGTTGTCGCGCAGGTAGTCGAAACCGAATTCGTTGTTGGTGCCGAACGTGATGTCGCACTCATAGGCCTTGCGGCGGGCGTCGGAGTTGGGCTGGTGCTTGTCGATGCAGTCCACGGACAGGCCGTGGAACATATACAGCGGGCCCATCCACTCGGAGTCACGCTTGGCCAGGTAGTCGTTGACGGTCACCATGTGCACGCCCTTGCCCGCGAGGGCGTTGAGGAACACGGGGAGCGTGGCGACGAGGGTCTTGCCCTCGCCCGTCGCCATCTCGGCGATCTTGCCCTGGTGCAGGGCGATGCCGCCGATCAGCTGGACGTCGTAGTGCACCATGTCCCAGGTGATTTCGTTGCCGCCGGCCATCCAGTGGTTGACGTAGGTGGCCTTGTCGCCGTCGATCGTGACGAAGTCGTGGTTGACGGACAGGTCGCGGTCGAACTGCGTGGCCGTGACCGTGATGGAAGCATTCTCCTTGAAGCGGCGCGCCGTGCTCTTGACGATGGCGAACGCCTCGGGGAGGATCTCGTCGAGGCACTTCTCGATCGCCTCGTCCTCGTCCTTGACCAGCTTGTCGGACTCGCCGGCCAGCTTTTCCTTTTCGCTGATGGGAATATCCTTGTCGAGCTCCGCCTTAATCTCGGCGATCCGGTCCTCGAAGGGCTTCTCGACCTCCTTCAGGCGGGCGCGGAGCGCCGCGGAACGGGCACGGAGGCCATCGTCGTCCAAGGCGTCGATCTCAGGGTAAACAGCAAGTATTTTGTCCAGGGTAGGCTTTACGGCTTTGTAGTCTCTTTCGGACTTGGAGCCGAAGATCTTGCCTATGACAGATGCAAATGACATTGTTCTCAGTTAGTTATTTCGGTTTTCAAAAAAATTGCCCGTTTGCGCGCGCAATTGCACAAAGATAATGATTTGTCGCGTCATCTGCAACAACCCTGCCCCGCACTTTTTTGTCAGTGGTGCGGGGCGGTTCATGTCAGCGTAAAAAATTATTTCGTGAGAATGTTCGTCTTGACCGAAGCGTATGTGCTTGAGACGCTTAGCGTAGCCATGCCGGGCTCGCCGCGCAGGGAGCGGACCACTGCCAGGGCCTTGCCGCTGAACAACGCCTTGTCACTTCCCTTGAGCGACAATGTGTCAGCGGCGTTTCCGTTGTCCACGCCCGCCAGCTCGCCGGCGCCGCTCACGCTGAAATGCAGCAGGTCGTCCGCCGTCGGCACCACGCGCCCGTCGGCGTCCAGGGCCTCCACGGTCACGTAGGAGAGGTCATAGCCATCGGCGGTGATGACCGTGCGGTCGGGCGTGAGGCACAGCGTGACGGGCGCGCCAGCCGTGTAGCGGGCGTCGCGCGCGACTTCCCTGCCATCCTTGTAGGACACGACCTCGATGCAGCCCGGCTCGAACGGCACGGCGTTCCACTGGACGTGGAGCACGTCGCGCGTCTTGGCCTGGCGGCCCCAGGACTCGCCGTTGACGAAGAGCTCCACCTCGTCGGCGTTGTTGTAGTAGGCCCAGATGTCCACCGGCTCGCCCGGCTCCCAGTTCCAGTGCGGGAAGAGATGCAGCACGGTCCGGTCCGTCCACTCCGCCTGGTAGAGCCAGTAGGCGTCTTTCGGGAAGCCGGCGAGGTCCACCACGCCGAAGTACGAGCTACGCGAAGGCCAGCCGTACGGCGTGGGCTCGCCGAGGTAGTCGAACCCGGTCCAGATGAAGGTACCGGCGATGAAGTCGCGGTCGCGCACGGCGGTCCACGCCTCCTCGTGGTAATTCGCCCACGGGGCGCAGCAGGCGTCATAGGCGGTCACCTGGTGGTTCCAGTCGACCTCGCCCTCGGCGGTGTACTGCCAGCCGCGGCCGGGCAGCTTTTTCCGGTCCGTGGAGGGCTGGAAATAGACGCCGCGGCTGTTGAGCGACGAGACGGTCTCGGAGCCGATCAGCGGCTTGCCCGGGAACCAGACGCGGCAGGAATCATACAGCTGCGGATGATAGTTGAAACCATAGACATCCAGCGCGCCGCTGCGCAGCAGGTTGTTGCCCGGCCAGACGCCGTTGCAGCCGGCCGTGATGGCGCGCGTCGTGTCCAGGTCACGGATGAGCTGCGCCATGTGGCGCGTCAGCAGGATGTTGGGATTGCTTTCGGAGGGGTCGTTCTGCCCGAGCGAATGGATGAAATTCAGCAGCTCGTTGGCCTGCTCGGGGGTCAGGTTGGCAATGTCGTCCGCGCTCGAGTCGCTCTGCTCGATGATCTCGTTGCCAATGCTCCACATCACCACCGAAGGATGGTTGCGGTCGCGCCGGACGAAGTCCTGCACGTCGCGGACGTGCCATTCGTCGAAATAGCGGGCGTAGTCGTAGCGCGTCTTGCGCTTGCGCCACATGTCCATCGCCTCGTCCATCACCAGGAAACCCATCTCGTCGCAAAGGTCGAGCAGCTCCGGCGCGGGCGGGTTATGCGAGGTGCGGATGGCGTTGACGCCCATGTCCCGCAGGATCTGCAGCTCGCGCTGCAGGGCGCGGGGATGCACGGCCGTGCCCAGGCAGCCCATGTCGTGGTGCAGGCACACGCCGAGCATCTTGACCGGACGGCCGTTGAGGATGAAGCCGCGGTCGGCGTCCCACGCCGTGGTGCGCACGCCGAAGCGGGTGGTATAGGTATCTTTGAGCTTGCCGGTCGAGACCGTGACCTCGGCCCGGTAGAGATAGGGATCGTCCACGTCCCAGCGATGCGGTCTGTCAAGCTGGAGAGACGTCTGATAGACGGGGGCGCCGAGCTCGCTGGAGCGGGCGACCGTCCGGCCGCGCGCATCCTTGATGCGGATGTCGTAGCGGACCATCTGCCCGGGCAGGCTGCCCTCCGTCCGCACGGACACGACGACCTTCGCCTCCTGGTCGGAGATCTCCGTCGGCTGGACGAAAACGCCGTTGTAGGCCACCCGGAGCGGATCCGTGACCACCAGCCGGACGTTGCGGTAGATGCCGCAGCCGGCGTACCAGCGGGAATTGGGCTGGTCCCTGTTGTCGCAGCGGACGGCGATCACGTTGTCGCCCAGCTCCAGCAACGCGGAAATGTCGCAATCAAACGAGCTGTAGCCATAGGGACGCTTCACCACGTCCACGCCGTTCACGAACACGGTGGCGTTCATGAACACGCCGTCGAACTCCAGGTGCATGGCCCGGGCCGGCGTGCCTTTTTCGTCGAAAAAGTCCGCCGGGACCTGGAGGTGCTTGCGGTACCAGCCGAGGCCGCCCGGCAGGGCGCCGCCGCTCGGCGTAGAAGGATTGTCAGCGGAGAACTCGCCCTCGATGCTCCAGTCGTGCGGCAGATGCAGCGCCCGCCAGCCGGAGTCGTCATAGTCCGGCAGCATGCAGAGCGGATCCTCGGTCAGCGCAAACTTCCAGTCGAAATTGAAATCCTCGCCGCGCTTCGGCGCGCCGGCCTCAGGCCTGCAGCCCGCCAGCAGCGCCACCAGCGCCATCAGCGGCAAAATGGTTATCAGATAGCGTCTCATACCCGCAAAATTAGCAAAAAAGACGAAAAAACAGGCCGGATGCGGGGGCATCCGGCCTGTCAGTCGTAAGATGGAATCTTCTATTTCATTCGGTTGCGCCAGAGAGCGGACATCTCCTCCAGGGTCTTGCCCTTGGTCTCCGGGACCATCTTCCAGACGAAGAGGGCGGCCAGGAGGCACATCGCACAGTAGAGGCCGTAGGTGAAAGCCGGACTCCAGCTGTAGAGCGGCACGAAGGTGGAGCTCACGATGAAGTTCGAAATCCACTGGAAGGCGACGGCGATGGCCACGGCGGCGCCGCGGATCGTGTTCGGGAAGATCTCGGAGATGAGCACCCAGCAGATCGGACCCCAGCTGAACATGAAGGACGCGGAGTAGATCATGATGCTGAGCACGCCGATGATGCCGGGCACGCCCGGAACGGCGTCCGCGAGAGCCACGCCGAGAGCACCGAGGGCCATGCCCAGGGAGCCCGTGATCAGCAGCGGCTTGCGGCCGAGTTTCTCGACGGTGAAGATGGCGACCAGCGTGAAGCTGATGTTGATGACGCCCATCAAGACCGTCTGCATCATCGGATCGCCCATGCCCATCGACTCGAAGATGCGCGGCGCGTAGTAGAGGACGGCATTGATGCCGACGAACTGCTGGAACACGCTGAGCATGCAGCCGATGAAGATGACGATGAAGCCATAGGCCAGGAGCTTCTCCTTCTTCTCCACGACGGTGTTCTTGATGTCGGAGAGAATCTGGGAAGCCATGCTCTTGCCGTTGATCCGGGAAAGCACGTCAAGCGCCTTGTCCTCCTGACCCGACATGACCAGGTAACGCGGCGTCTCCGGCACGAGCAGGATCAGCAGCGTGAACAGGCCGGCAGGGACGCACTCGGAGCCGAACATCAGACGCCAGCCGGTGGTAATGGACCAATTGGCGTCAGTGGCGAGTTCGGAGACGTTCAGGATGCGGTTCAGACCTTCGGCGAGGGATTCCATCTTCGGGGCAATGTGGTCGCCGAGAATCACCAGGTTCACGAAGTAAACGACCAGCTGGCCGAAGATGATCGCGAACTGGTTCCAGGACACGAGCTTGCCGCGCTTGTTGGCCGGGGCCACCTCGGCGATGTACATCGGGCAGATGGCGGAAGCCATACCGACACCGATACCGCCGAGCACGCGGTAGAGGTTGAACGCCACCCAGAGGGACTGGGTCGGGACGCCCTTCTCGAAGAACAGGAACTCCGGATAGTAGGAACCGGCGGCGCTCAGGAAGAAGCAGATACCTGCGAAGAACAGGCTCCGCTTGCGGCCGAACTTGCCGGCGAACAGACCGGAAAGCGCGCTACCGATGATGCATCCGATCAGCGCACTGGAAGAGGTGAAGCCGTGCAGACCATTGGTGTAGGTGAAGTCTTCGGCCCCCATGAAGAAGGCCTGAAGACCTCTCTCTGCACCGGAAATCACGGCCGTATCATATCCGAACAGCAGGCCGCCGAGCACGGCGACGAGCACGATCGAAAACAGATACGCGCCGGATCCCTTCTCTTGCGAAGCAGCCATCTGTTAGATGTACATGTTGACGATCGCCTCGTAGAGCTCCTGCTTGCCGGAAGTGGACTTCGGCTCGCCGTTCTTCTTGGCGTATTCAACAACCTGCTCGAGGGTGAGCTTGCCGTCCTCGAAGGCCTTGCCCTCGCCCTTGTCGTAGGAAGCGTAGCGCTCCTTGATCATGGCAGGGATCGGGGACTTCTCGAGGAGGTCGGCGGCGATCATCAGCGCGCGGGCCATCACGTCCATCGCAGCGATGTGGGCGATGAAGATGTCCTCCAGGTCGGTGGAGTTGCGGCGGGTCTTGGCGTCGAAGTTGGTGCCGCCCACGAGGCCGTTGCCCTTGATGATGACCATCATGGCCTGGACGAGCTCGTAGAGGTCGATCGGGAACTGGTCGGTATCCCAGC
The DNA here is from genome assembly GCA_900167895.1 of Bacteroidales bacterium WCE2004. Lineage (NCBI taxonomy): Bacteria > Pseudomonadati > Bacteroidota > Bacteroidia > Bacteroidales > Bacteroidales bacterium WCE2004. The sequence goes on from FUZR01000001.1 coordinate 465,365, forward strand.
CGTTCTGGTAGTCACCGCGGTTGGCGTCGATGGAACCGAGCATGCCGGCGTCAACGGCGCACTGGAGCTCATGCTCGAAGGTGTGGCCGGCGAGGGTGGCGTGGTTGACCTCGATGTTGACCTTGAAGTCCTTGTCGAGGTTGTGGGCCCTCAGGAAGCCGATCACGGTCTCGGTGTCGACATCGTACTGGTGCTTGGTCGGCTCCATCGGCTTCGGCTCGATGAGGAAGGTGCCCTTGAAGCCCTTGGCGCGGGCGTAGTCGCGGGCCATGGTCAGCATGGTGGCCATGTGCTCCTTCTCACGCTTCATATCGGTGTTGAGCAGGGACATGTAGCCCTCGCGGCCGCCCCAGAACACGTAGCACTGGCCACCGAGCTCGATGGTGGCGTCGATCGCGTTCTTGATCTGCACCATGGCGCGGGCAGCGACGTTGAAGTCAGGGTTGGTGGAAGCGCCGTTCATATAGCGCTTGTGGCCGAACACGTTGGCCGTGCCCCAGAGAAGCTTGATGCCGGTCTCGGCCTGCTTCTTCTTGGCGTAGGCGACGACCTCCTTGAGGTTGGCCTCATATTCCTCGATGGAAGCGCCCTCGTCGACGAGGTCGACATCGTGGAAGCAGTAGTACTCGATACCGAGCTTCTGCATGATCTCGAAACCGGCGTCCATCTTGTTCTTGGCCTTCTCGACAGCCGTGGCGCCCGTGTTCCAAGGGAACGTCTTGGTGCCGCCGCCGAACTGGTCGGCACCCTCAGCGCAGAGCGTGTGCCACCAGGCCATAGCGAACTTGAACCAGTCCTTCATCTTCTTGCCGGCGACGACCTTCTCAGGATCGTAGTAGCGGTAAGCGAGAGGATTCTTGGAATCTTTGCCTTCGAACTTGATTTTTCCCAGTTCCGGGAAGTACTCTTTGTTTGCCATAATTGAATTGGATTGTTAATTGGTTTATTTGTTGACAGATTGTTCGACTTCTTTCTTCCAGCGGGCGTAGGCCTCCTCGAGCGGCTGCTTCCAGGCATCCATCGGGGTGATGACGTCCAGCTTGGTGAGCGTGGAGAACGCCTCGGCGGCATTCTTGTAGATGCCGGCGCCCAGCGCAGCGCCGCGCGCGGCGCCGAGGGAACCGTCCGTATCGAAGAGCTCGATGTTGGCGTCGCAGAGCGTCGCGAGGGTCGAGCGGAACAGCGGGCTGAGGAACATGTTGGCCTTGCCGGCGCGGATCACGTCGGGCTTGAGGCCGAGGTTGCGCATGATGTCGATGCCATAGCGGAAGGAGAACGCGATGCCCTCCTGGATGGCGCGCAGGATGTGCGGACGGCCGTGGCGCACGAGGTCGATGCCGACCAGGCGGCCGTGCGTGCTGGCGTTGGCGAGGACGCGCTCGGCGCCGTTGCCGAACGGCAGGACGAGCAGGCCGTCAGAGCCGGCCGGCGCGGAGGCCGCGACTTCGTTCATCTCCGGATAGGAAAGGTCCGGGCAGAAGTTGCGGTGCGCCCAGGCGTTCATGATGCCCGTGCCGTTGATGCAGAGCAGCACGCCCATGCGGGGCTCGGCGGAATCGGTGACATGCAGGAACGTATTGACACGGGACTGCGGGTCGGCCTTGGGCAGGTCGGTGACGCCGTAGACGACGCCGCTGGTGCCGGCCGTCGCGGCGATCTCGCCCGGTTCGAGGACGTCCAGGGAGAAGGCGTTGTTGGGCTGGTCGCCGGCGCGGTAGGACACGGGCGTGCCGGCCGGGATGCCCAGCTCGCGCTGGATGTCGGCCGTGGTGTGCGCCTGCACGCCGATGGCCGGGACGATGTTGGCGAACTTGTCGGCTTCAATGCCGAAATATTCGGTCACGAAATCGGCGCGGCGGTTGCCCTTGAAGTCCCAGAGGATGCCCTCGGACAGGCCCGTGGCCGTGGTTGTGACCTCGCCGGTCAGCCGGTAGGCGATGTAGTCGCCCGGCAGCATGAATTTCCAGATCTTGGCATAGATGTCCGGCTCGTTCTGCTTCACCCAGGCCAGCTTGGAGGCCGTGAAGTTGCCGGGAGAGTTGAGCAGATGCTCCATGCAGCGGTCGTAGCCGATGCCCTGCAGGGCGGCTGCACCCGTCTCGACGGCGCGGGAGTCGCACCAGATGATGGCGTCGCGCACCGGGTGGACGTCCTTGTCCACCGCCACGAGGCCGTGCATCTGGTAGGAGATACCGATCGAAGCGACCTGGCTCATGTCAAAGCCGGCTGCCGCCATCTCGCGGATACCATCACACATATACTTCCACCAGGACTGCGGGTCCTGCTCCGCCCAGCCCTTGCGGACCGCCTTGATGGGAGCCTCGGACTTGGGGTTGGTGGACGAACTTACACACTTGCCGCCCGCGATATCGAGCAGCGCAACTTTGACGGATGAAGATCCGACGTCGATACCCAAAGAATACATTTCTACGTTTTGTTTCAAGTTGCCAAAATTACGAATTATTTATTATATTTGCATCGCGTTTGACCATTATTCGTGTTCCAAACAATTTCGAATATGATTCATTTTCGCCCCAAGCAGGATTAGCACATCGGTAGTGCATTGGCTTCCCAAGCCAAGGAGGAGGGTTCGACTCCCTTATCCTGCTCCAAGGTCCGGCCCCAAGCCGGATTTTTCGTTTCCGACAATATGCCGCAGAAAGAGAAAATCCAACAGATGTTCGACGGGATCGCTCCCGACTACGACCGCCTCAACCACCTGATGTCCCTCGGCGTGGACCGCAGCTGGCGCCGCCGCGCGCTGCGCGAGATCGTCGACGCCGGCCGGGCGCAGTCCATCCTGGACATCGCCTGCGGCACGGGCGACTTCAGCCTCGCCATCGCGGGTAGGATGCACCCCGACAGCCGCATCGTCGGGCTCGACCTCTCCGAGGGCATGCTCGCCGTGATGCGCGACAAGGTCGCCAGGGCCGGCCTCGACGGCCGCATCTCCTGCGAGCAGGGCGACAGCGAGGCGATGCGCTTCGCAGACGCGAGCTTCGACGTCGTGACCATCGCCTTCGGCATCCGCAACTTCGCGCACCGCGAGGCGGCGCTGCGGGAGATCCTCCGCGTTCTCAAGCCGGGCGGGCGCCTCGTCATCCTCGAGCTCTCCGTCCCGGAGAACCGCCTCCTGCGCTGGGGTTACAATCTCTATTTCAAGCACTTCGTGCCCTGGATCGGCGGCCGCATCTCCGGCGACCGCGCCGCCTACACCTACCTCCCCGCCTCCGTGCAGGCCTTCCCGGGCCGCCGCGAATGGACGGCCACGATGGCCGGCTGCGGCTACGCGCAGGTACGGCACAAGGCCTTCACGCTGGGCCTGTGCCGGATGTATGTCGGAGAGAAAACAGCTTAAAGCAGAAAACCGATCCCGCCCAGCAGCGCGAAACAGTACGCGCTGATCACGAGCAGCGGGAGCATCGGATCCAGGTCCTTGTCCTCCAGGGTCCAGACCCCGACCAGGTGCCGGATGAAATGGAACAGGGTGAGCACGTACAGGAAACGCCACGGGCTCAAGGGCGGCCGCATCAGTTCGAACACGGTCATCAGGATCCAGCCCGCCACGATCAGGACCGTCTGGTAGATGCGCGCCCGGCGCGGGCCCAGCCGGATGGCGACGGTCACGCGCGTGGCGGCGTCGCTCTTCATGTCGCGGATGTTGTTGACATTGAGGACCGCCACGCTGAAGCAGCCGATCGCGGCCGCCGGCAGCAGGATGTCCCAGGACCATTCCAGACAGGTCAGGTAATACCCCCCGCACACTGTGGCCAGGCCGAAGAAAACGAAGACGGAGATGTCTCCGTGGCCCCGGTAGCCATAAGGATTCTTGCCGAGGGTATAGTGCATCGCCGCCCAGACGGCGACGGCGCCCAGGACGAGGAAAGCGGCGGGCTGCGGCGCGAACACCGTCCCGAAAGCGCTCCACACCATCCCGAAACCGAAAGCGCAGGACAGGAAGACGAAGCAGCCGATCAGGCGCTTCATCTGCGGAATCGTCAGGGTCCCGTCCTGCAGCGAATAGTGGATACCCTGCCGGTCGGCACGGTCCGTACCGTGCAGGGTATCTCCCAATTCGTTGGACAGGTTGCTCAGGATCTGAAGGCAGACCGTGGTCAGGATCAGCAGGGCAACCGAAATAAAACTGAATTCATGGCCCCTGGCGGCAAGCAGCACGCCCAGCGCGATCCCGGCCATCGAGAGCGGGAGCGTGCGCAGGCGCATGGACCGTATGCAGGCCGTGACATTCATCCTAGTAGCCGAAAATTTCTTCGAGGGTCAGCACCTTGACGGGGCCGAGCGTGGAGAGGAATTTCGTGTCCAGGGCGGGGATGTCGCCCAGGATGGCGTACGTGAACTTGCGGTCCTTGGCCCAGCGCTCCTGGGCGTCGACCACGTCGTCGAGGGTAAAGTCGGAGGCAGCCTCGAAGATGGCACGGTCCTCCATTTCCTTCACGCCGAGGTCACGGCAGTACATATAGGCGGACAGGACATCCGATCCCGTGAGGCGGTTGGTGCGCAGACGGCTCAGCAGGGCGTCGCGCGCCACGCTGAAGGCAGTCTCGGAACGCGGCATGTCGTTGATGATCGAGTCGAAGGCCTCGACGGCCTGCTGCAGCTTGTCGTTCTGCGTGCCGATCAACGCCCGATAAGAATAGGAATCCTCCGGATAGGAAGGCGTGTTCAGCGTAGCGGCGGCCGTATAGGCCAGGCCGCGCGCCTCACGCATCTCCTGGAAGACGATAGCGTTCATGCCGCCACCGAAATATTCGTTGTAGAACGCCACGGCGGGAGCCTGCGAGGCATCGTAGCGCTCGCCGCGGTCGGAATACTGGAGGAGCAGGAGCTGGGCGGATTCATACTGGACCAGCACGACCTGGTTGTCCGTGGTCTGCTGCGACAGGAGGTGCGTCTCAGGCCGGATCTCGGCGCCCTCAGCCACGTGGTGGCCGGCCGCCAGCGTCTCCTTCACCTTCGCCTCGGACATCGGACCATAATAAAGGATCTCGTGGCCGAGGTCGAGCACGGCACGCACCTTGGCGAGCAGCTCCTCGGAGGTCAGGGCCATCAGGGCCTCGTCGCTCAGCACCGAAGACTTGACGACGTCCGGGCCGTAGTACACATAGCGGGAGAGCGCGGAGAAGCAGCTGCTCTGCTGCTGTTTCGCGTTCATCCGGTTCTTCATCATGTCCGCCTTGACGTTCACCAGGACCGCTTCGTCAGGGACGGCGTTCCAGGCCAGGTCCTCGACGATGCGCATCGCCTCGGCGAGGTTCTCGCCCAGGCCGGAGATGTACATCGTGCTCCGGGTGTTGGAGGAGCCCCAGCTGAAGTTGCAGGCCAGCCCGTACATCTTGGAGGCGATCTGCTCGGCGCTCATCTCCGGCGTACCCAGATAGCTCAGATAGTCGAAAGCAAGCCCGATGGCGGGATCCTGCATCTTGCCGAAGTTGAAAACGAAGGCAAGGTTGAAGACGTCGTTCAGCTCGTTCTTCTTGTAGAGCACTTCGGCGCCCTGGGTCAGGGTGAAGCGGGACATATCCTTGTCGAAGTCCACGAAACGCGGCTCGATCGGCTTGACAGTGCTGTTCTGGATTTCGGCCAGGAAATCGCTCGTCTTGTCGCGGTTGGTCGCGATCGGGGTGATCTTCGGGGCGGAGACCTTCCGGACGGTCGTATCCTCGCCCATCCGCTTGTAGATCACGGCATAGGCATTCTCACCCAGGTATTCGTTCGCGAAAGCGACGACATCCTCCTTGGTCACGGCGCCCAGGCGGTCAAGCTCCTTGCAGGCGTCCTTCCAGGGAATACCGGCGATGAAGGCATCCACGAATTCCTGTGCGCGGTTCTCGTTCCGCTCCCGCTGGCTCATCAACTCCAGCTTGAGGTTGTTGACCGTGGCGGTCAGGAGCGAAGCGTCGAAGTCGCCGCGGCGGAGCTTCGCCACCTCCTCGCGAAGCAGGGCGGCGAGTTCTTCCAGCGTCTGGCCCTCCTTGGGGCGGCCGGCGATCTTCAGATAGCTGTAGTCCGGCTGGACGGTGGCCTGGGAATAGGCGAAAAGGGCCTTCTGCTGCTGGTTGACGTCCAGGTCGATCAGGCCGGCGGTGCCGTTGTAGAGCAGCAGGCTGGCGATGTTGGCCGCGGCCATGGTCTTGAGGTCGGCCGCACCGGGCAGGCGCCAGGCCATGGCGAGCATCTCGGACTCCAGGCCGTAGACCTCACGGACGACAGGCTCCGTGATGGGCGGCTCCGGCTCGAACGTCAGGGTCGGGACGCCCGGGCTGGGCTCCCAGTCGCCGAAGTACTTCTCGATCGTGGCCACCATCTCGTCCGGGTCGAAATCGCCGGACAGGCAGATGGCGATGTTGTTCGGTACATAATAGGTCTGCTGATAGACCTTGATGTTGGTGATGGACGGATTCTTCAGGTGCTCCTGGCTGCCCAGGGTGGTCTGGAGTCCGTAGGGGTGGTGTGGGAAGAGGGCGCGGTCGATCTCGTCGGAGACCTTGCGGCTGTCCTGGGTCAGGGACCGGTTCTTCTCCTCATAGACCGTCTCCAGCTCCGTATGGAAGCCGCGGATCACGGGATGGCGGAAACGGTCGGCCTGGATGCGGGCCCAGTTGTCGATCTGGTTGGAGGGGATATTGTCCTCGTAGACGGTCTCGTCGGCCGTGGTCCAGGCGTTGGTGCCGTCGGCACCGATCAGGGCCATCAGCTTGTCGTATTCATTGGGGATCGCCACCTTCGAGGCTTCGTAGCTCACCGAGTCGATCTGGTGGTAGATGGCGAGACGCTCCTGCTCGTCCGTCGTCTTGCGATAGATTTCGAACAGGCGCTCGATCTCGTCGAGCATCGGCTTCTCGGCAGCGTAGTCCATGGTACCGAACTGCTCGGTGCCCTTAAACATCAGATGCTCGAGATAGTGGGCCAGACCGGTCGTCTCGGAAGGGTCGTTCTTGCTGCCGACCTTGACGGCGATGTAAGTCTGGATGCGAGGTTTTTCACGGTTGACCGTCATGTACACCTTGAGTCCGTTGTCAAGGGTATAGATCTTGGTCTTCAGGGGGTCGCCGGACACGGTCTCATACCGCTTGCAACCCGGCAAAAGCGTCATCGCGACCAATGCGAGAACGCTCAGAAGGAGAAGGGAAGTTTTCTTCATAATGGGTTATGACGATGGTAAAATTGGGAGAGCAAAATTACGAAAAAAGATACAAAAACTTGCATTTTTCAATAAAACCGAGTATTTTAGCATCGAAGTTTTTCATAGTTTAAGTTTAGGTTAAGTAACGGGTCAGTCGCAGTGATGCAACTGACCCGTGAATTTTTTACGGATTTCGCCGGGAAATACGCATTCTGCGGGCTTGAAAGGCACATTCTGAGCATTAACCCCTCCGACGGATCCCATCGCACGCGCCATAATTTTTCTTTATGGCTCCGATTTGCTTTCGGAGCCCGTTTCCCGTTTCCGCCGGGAGGCAAACGGAAAAATTCCACAATTTTTTTTCTTAAAAATACGATTCGTTCCGGAGCGTCTCGAAGTATTTGCCAACTTGGCGGCAAACAATGAAAAACGAACGACCATGAAAACTCCATTCCCTCCCCTGGCCCGTCCCGCCCGTCTGCGGGACCGCCTCCCCGCTTTCGCGGCTTTCGCCGTCCTCGCCTGCCTGCTCGCATCGCTGATGCTGACCTCCTGCCGGGATTTCTTCGGAAAAGAACGCACGGGCACGCTGCGCGTCACCGTGCCGGAACTCTGCCCGCCCTCCACACGCGCGGAGACCGGGGCGCCGGACGTCGGGACCTTCCGCGTCACGGTCACGGACGCGTCCGGGCAGACGGTCCACGAAAGCGTCTACGCGCGTTTCCCCGACGAGCTGACCGTCCCCGCCGGGACCTACACGGTCAGCGTCATGTCGGCGGACTTCTCCGCCCCGGCCTACGACGTCCCGCAGTGGGGCGACACGCAGGTCGTAGCGGTGGCCGAAGGCAGCAGCGTGGCCGTGACGCTGGCGTGCCGGCAGCTCAACAGCGGCCTGCGCCTGGAGGTGGAGGAGAGTTTCCGGGAGGTTTTCCCGGACGGGAAACTGGCCCTCACGGGTGCCGGCGGCACGCTCGTCTGCCCTTATGGCGAGCGGCGGACCGCCTTCTTCCTCCCCGGCCCGGTATCGCTCGCGCTGGACGACGGCGGCTACGTGCAGACGCTCTTCACCCGCCGCCTGGAGGCGTGCCAGATGCTCACGGTCCGGCTGAGCGCCCGCCGCGGCGCGCAGACGGGCGGGGTCAGCATCCGGCTGGACACCGCCCGGACCTGGCTCAGCGACAGCTTCGTCTACGGCGACCGGGGCGACGACGTCGACCGCGCCTACGACGTGGCCGAGGCGCGCCTCCACCCGGGCGAGAGCGGCGTCTGGGCTTGGGGCTACATCGTGGGCGTGGCCACCGGCTCCAAGAAAGTGGCCTTCGCGCCGCCGTTCGGCAAGAACACCAACCTCGTGCTCGGCACCCGCGCCTCCACGGCCGACCTGGACCATTGCTTGACGGTCGAACTGCCCGCCGGCGCGGTCCGCAACGCCCTCAACCTGCAGGACCACCCGGAGCTGCTGGGGCGGGGCATATACGTCCGGGGGGACCTTGTGGCGGGGTACTATGGAATCCCCGGCCTCAAGGCCCCCTCGGAATATCAGTTCAAATAACTAGATGCGCTTGAGGATCTCCTCGGTCTGCGCCTCGTAGCCCGGCTTGCGGAGCAGGGCGAACATGTTCTTCTTGTATGCCTCCACACCCGGCTGGTTGAACGGGTTGATGCCGAGCGTATAGGCGCTCACGCCGCAGGCGAACTCGAAGAAATAGAACAGGGCGCCGAGGCTCTCCTCGTCGAGGCGCTCCACGCTCACCTCCATCTGCGGCACGCCGCCGTCGATGTGCGCGAGCTTGGTGCCCAGCTGGGCCATCTTGTTGCAGTGCTCGACGCGCTGGCCGGCCAGGTAGTTGAGCTGGTCGAGGTTCTGCTCGTCGGAGCCGATCTTCACCTCGCGGGAGGCGTTCTCCACGGTGACCGTGGTCTCGAACATCACGCGCTCGCCCTCCTGGATGAACTGGCCCATGGAGTGCAGGTCGGTGGTGCAGACGACGGAGGCGGGGAAGATGCCCTTGCCGTCCTTGCCCTCGGACTCGCCGTAGAGCTGCTTCCACCACTCGCCCAGGTACTGGAGCTTGGGGTTGAAGGTCACGAGGATCTCGACCTTCTTGCCCTGCTCGGAATAGAGCAGGTTGCGCATCGCGGCGTACTGCACGGCAGCGTTGTCCGCGGACTTCTTGAGCAGCTCGGCCCGCTCGTCGCGCGCGCCCTTGAGCATCGCGCGCATGTCGAAACCGGCGAGGATGATCGGGAGGATGCCCACCGGGGTCAGGACGCTGTAGCGGCCACCCACGTTGTCAGGCACGACGAAGGTCTTGTAGCCTTCCTGCGTGGAGAGGGTCTTGAGCGCGCCCTTCTTCGCGTCGGTGATGGCGACGATGCGGGAAGCGGCCTCGGCCTTGCCGTAGGTCTGCTCGATATATTCCTTGACAATGCGGAAGGCGACGGCCGGTTCCGTCGTGGTGCCGGACTTGGAGATCACCACGCAGGCGGTGTTGCGCGTGCGGGCCAGGTCCATCAGCTCGGCGAGGTAGTCCTCGGAGAGGTTGTTGCCGGCATAGACGATCTGCGGGACGCCCTGCTTGCGGATGAAGCCGTGCGAGAGCGCCTCGATGGCGCAGCGGGCGCCGAGGTAGCTGCCGCCGATGCCGATCACGACCACCAGGTCTACGCCCTTGGCGGCCCAGGCGTCGCGGATCGCCTCGCAATCGGCGACCAGGGACTCGGGGATGTCGACCGGAAGGGTCTTCCAACCGAGGAAGTCGTTGCCGGCGCCGGACTCGGCGTCCAGGACGTCGTACGCGGCGAGCGCCTTCTCGACATATTTCTTGTATTCTGCATCTTTGACAAAGGAGCTGCAGCCTCCTACATTGACTTTAACCATGATAAGATAGATTTTGTCGGATTTTCAGCCGACAAATTTAAGGATTTTTCTTGAGCACCAAGGAACTTTCGTACGCTTTGTTGACAGCCTTCGCCAATTCGCGGTATTCGGGATAGTCCGCCGCCGGCATCCGGCCGGGTTTCATCCTGATTTCGCAGACGGCCAGCACGCCTCCGTCGACCTGCCGGAACTCCTGCCGGAAATCCGCCACGGAACAGGACAGGGTGCGTCCTTCCGGGAGATGTTCGACCGCGTATCCCTCCGGGACGACGACGAAGACGCTGTCCCGGCTCGTCGTGGCGCGGCCCACGACCATATCGTGTTTGCGGGCCGATTTCTGGGCGTTCATCGCGACCTGGTACGGGAAGACCCGGACGAACATCCGGTCTCCGTTCACGCGGCCGACGCCGCTGACTCCGAAGGAGAAGCGGACCCGGGCCTCGGGGACGTAGCCGGGCGTCCCGTCATAGTTCCGGAAATTGTCGGAGAATGACTCCACCCGGAAATCCTCGGGATGCCCCTGCACGCCCGAGAGGAGGAATTTCCGCGCGTCATCGGCCTTCAGCTCCGCGAAATCGAAGAAGCGCTCGGCGCGGTCCAGCCGCGTCGTCCGCTCCACCGCGACCCGCGCCGAGCCGTCGGCGGCCAGCCGCACTTCCATGCGGTCCGCCTCGACGCGCAGCGAGTCCGGGTAGGCCGGGATGCGGGTCAGTTTCCCGCCGTCGTGGCGGATCAGGACGGCCTCGTGGCCGGCGATGTCCTCGTGGCGGTAGCCCAGCGGGACCGAAGGATTCGTACACTCCACCCAGAGGGTGTCCTGCTGCATCGGGACGCACAGGATCGCGTGGTTCATCTGTCCCACCGAAGCGTAGCCGTCGTACAGCTTGGGCCGGTTGGTATTGACGATCACGTATTCGGACCCGATGTCCAGCAGCGCGAGCAGCTGCTGCATATAGAAGGACAGGGCCTTGCAGTCGCCGAAACCGGACGCGGCCACCCGCTCCGGAGCGGTGGGAGCAAAGCCGCCGATGCCCAGCTGGATGCTGATGTAACGGGTATGCAGGCGCAGGTAATCATAGACCACGCGGATCTTCTCCAGGTCCGAGGTGCAGTCCTTCGTCAGATTCGCGATCTCCTGCTGCACGTTGGCAGGGAGAGCCGGACGGGCCGGCATCAGGGACCAAAGCCACTGGCCGACCTCATTCCAGTCGTTCTGGGTGCCGGACGTGCCGGCAAACTGGAATTCAAGCGGGCTCGCGTGGACAAACGGCACCAGCTCGGACAGGGGCGGCATGCTTCCCTCGCGGGAAATACCCGGCAGATCCTTGAATTCCCAGCGATAGACCATATCGTTCTTCGACAGGGTTTCCTCGGGCGCCGAGGAAGCCTTGTACTGGATCTTCTTCGTCCAGGGGACGGCGATCGTATAGGAAGCGCTCCGGACCGGCACGTCGTAATCCTCCATCGGGATGAAAGACGGGAAGAAGGCGATCGCCTTCCGGTACGAGATTGTGTACTTATATTCCACCTCGAAGGGATACGGGGCCGTCGGTTCGTAGGCGTTGACATAGCTCTTGTCCGCCAGGGCATCCGACTCCAGGGACACGTAGACGTCGTCCTTCTTCAGTTTGCGGATGACTTTGCCGCCCGAAGTGATGCTCCCCGAGAAGGAGCTCAGGGTGCGGAATTCGTCCGTATAGACCACGAAAGTCCCGGACTTGAGACCGTTCTGCTTGTTGACGCGGACGCGCTGGTGCACTTCGTAGCGGGCTTCCGTGGGCGAAGAAAGCGTGAATTTCGCTTCCATTTCGAGCACTTCGGCCGCCGGCTGGGCGTGGGCCACGCCCGCCAGCAGCATCGACGCGGCGATGGCCGCGATAGACAGACCTTTCATCTTAATTCTTCTTGACTACGATCATCTGTTCGCCCAGGCCGAGCAGCGCCGTCCAGTAGGCGCGGGCGTCCTGATAATCCTGCGGCGTGCAGAGGAGGGTGCCCAGATCGAAACGGTAGGACAGCGTGACGGCATTGCCCTGCACCGCGGCCATCAGGACCGCGGAAGACGGCAGGGAGGATGCGATCCGGCGGCGCTGCGGGAGCTGTTCGACGGTGTATCCCTCCGGCAGGACGAGCCGGAAAGTATAGACGACCTGCTCCTGGTACGGGAAGTCGACGGGAAGTTTGCGCTCCTCCGCCCGGAACAACGTTTCCGAATGGAAGTGCTCCATGAACGGATTCACAAAGACCGTCTCGCCGGTCACGTCGCAGTTGCGCTCGAAGCTGTACTGCATCGAAGAATGGTCGCTGTATTCTTCCAGCCCTTCGCTGACGAAATCCTCGACCTCGGCGGAGGTTTCCTTCTCCAGGAGTTCCAGGACCTTCTCTTCCGAATCGAGCCTGCGCACCGCTTCCTTGAACTCATAGGAAGGGATGCCGCCATAGGCAGCCTTGGCCGTGCCCTTCATCACGCCGTCCGGCGTCAGCTCCGCGGACACCGTGTACTGGGTGATGTTGCGGGAGAGGTTCGACAGGTCCACCCAGTAGCCGGGGCCCTTGATGGGGACGACACGGGCCTGGGTCACCAGGTCGTTGTCGCGCAGCAGGTTGAACCAGCCGTCGGGATCGGCCGCGTCCACATAGAGCGCCGTGCCGTCGGACAACTCGAAGCGGAGGATCATCTTGTCGAATGCGTCCGTATCGGGCAGCATGTTCATCAGGAGGCCGTTGGAACGGCAGCGGAGCAGCACGGGAGCGACGTCGAACCCGGCGTAGCGTGCGGCCGAGGCCACCAGCGCGTTGATGTCCGCGCTGTCGCCCGAACGGTCGCGCAGCACCTTGGAGGCTTCGGCCGGGACCAGGCGGAAAGAATCGTTCCACTGGACTTTCTCACGCACCAGGGCAATGATGGCCGCCAGCTTGTCCTGCGGCGTTTCCTTTCCCTGAAGGGCCTGGTCCACCTCTTTCTCGAAGCGGCAGTTCGCCTTGATCTGCCCGATGATCGGAGAATCGAGGACCTGCTTGTCCACGTCGTCCCAGGTCGTGCTGTAGTCGCGGTACAGCGACGGGAAACGGAGGCCGCTGACGACGACGGACATGGACGAACGGTACTGGCGGGGGCAATACAGTCCCGGCTCACGGTTCAGGGCCCGGAGGTCCACCGCCGTGTATTCCGTGACGTCCAGCGTGTTGCCCGGGAATAAATCACCGAGCTGGGTACCGCCCTCGCTCGTTTCCTTGATGGAGTAGGACGCTTCGCCCCGGGTGAGTGTCTTGAACTGAAGCCAACGGGGCAGTTTGAGGGTATAGACACATTTGTTGACCGGGATGTCCCGCTGGAAATAGAAATCGCCTATGTCGCGGAACCGCGCCGTGCTCCTGTTGAACTGGACTTCGATGACCGAGCCGACCTTGACGTTCGGGGCGGCGAAAGTCACCTTGTCGAGGTGGTCGTTCTCCCGGGTCCGGAAGATGTTGCTGCGGGGCAGTTTCGAGGCGACCACTTTCCCGTTCTCGAGATTGTAGGTCACGACGGAGATGTTGGTCAGGGACTCCAGGTCGTCCGGATCCCGGGACACGTAGAATTCGAAATCGCAACGGTCTTTCTCCTCTTCTTTCAGGATCTTGACCCGCTCCCGATGGAAAATGTTCATCAGGGGGACGCCTTCGGTCACGTCGAAATCGATCTTGAGCGTATGGTCCTCGAACAGGACCAGCGCGGCGGCGGCCGTATCCAGCGGATACGTCGTCAGGGCGCATTCCGCTTCGGAGACCTTGCCGGACCGGGAATCGATGGGGATTGTCTGCGCGTGCATCACTCCGGAGAGGAGGAGGAAGATGGAGAAGAATTTCAAATGCTTCATAGTTTTTTGTGCAATTATGGGTAGTTCAAAACAGTCAGAGGACAAAGAACGGCGACGGGGTCATCCGCGGCAGCGGACAGAGCCGCGGGATGCGGCCCTCCACCTCGGCGTAGCAGGCCTGCAGCACGGCGGCGTTCGTTTCGTAAGCAAGTTCGGGGGTATTGTTGTGCTCGGAGAGGTGGCAGAGGAAGATGTTGCGTAGGCCCGGGTGCACGAAGTCGCGCAGGGCCTCGGCGCACTCGACGTTGGACAGGTGGCCGTGCCCGCCGCAGATGCGGTCCTGCAGCACCTTGGGATAAGGGCCGTTCCGCAGCATCTCCAGGTCGTAGTTAGACTCGATCACCACGGTGTCGGCCTGCTTCGCGAAGCTCAGCGCCTGCGGCACCATCCGGCCGATGTCGGTCATGATCACGAACTTGTAGCCGTCCAGCAGCACGGCGTAGCCGAAGGTGCAGGAGGCGTCGTGCGGCACGGCGAAATACTGGGCCCGGATGCGTCCGGGCACGATTTCGTTCCAGCCTTCGGCGAGCTCGTGCCGGCAGGCGGGATAGTAGTCGCCCGTGATGAAATGGTGCGTCAGGGCGCGCGCCAGCTCCGGCGGCGTCCAGATCGGGACGTGCAGGTGTTTGCAATAGGAGCCGAGCGAGCGGATGTGGTCGTTGTGGTCGTGCGTGACGAGCATCGCGGAGAAATCGTCGAAGGAGAGGCCCTCCCGCGCCAGCTCCTTCTTGAGGCGGCGCGGGCTGAAGCCGGCGTCGATCAGGACACCCGCCTCGCAGGCCTCCTCCTCGAATATGCCCAGGAAATAACAGTTGCCGCAGCTGCCGGAAGTGAAGGACTTGAACCTAATTGTTTTCATCCTCCGTGCAATATTTGGAGATCACGCTGTAGGCGTCCGCCACGCCGAGCTCGCCGGCGCGGGACAGGTCGATGCAGCCTTTCTCCTTGTCTTTGAGATAGATGAGCACGAGGCCCCTGTTGAAGTAGGCGTCCCCCATGCCGGGGTATAGCTTGATGGCCATGTCGTAGTTCTCGAGCGCTTCGACGAAGCGCGAGGAGAGGCACTCCAGGTTGCCCAGGTCGAAGTACAGGTACGGGATGTCCGGCAGGATCGACAGGGCTTCCTTGATGTCGGCGATGGCGTCGGAATAGTCGTATGTACGGGCCACGCGGTCGCTGACGCGGGCGCGCGTGGAGCCCTCGGTGTCCATCGAGAGCGTCTGCACGCTGCCCTCCAGCGAAGCGATGAAGTCGATCATCTCCGCCTTCAGCACGCCGCGGTTCATCAGGTAGAAGGCTTTGTAGTAGCGCGCGTAGCGGTCGCGCTCCACGTCGGACTCCGCCGCGGCCACGGCCTTGTCGAACCAGCCCAGCGCCGCGTTGAACTGCTTGCGCTGCAGCTCCTGAAGGCCCTTGACGAAGCATTCCTCGGCATTGGACGTGAACAGGTAGTTCTCCGTGCCGCGGCTCTCCGTGTTGCCCAGCGTGATCGGGGTCGGCGCCGCGTCGATGAAACGGTCGATCAGGGCGTTCTCGTAGTGGCGCGAAAGGGCCACGTTGCGGTTCTCCTTCTCAGCCGCGAGGCTGAACTTGTAGAGCGGCCGCAGGCGGATGTCGATGTCGCGGTGCTGCAGCAGCTCGTTGTCGAAATCCTTCTTGGCGAAGTCGGCATCCAGCGCCAGCAGCGCGTCGTAGCGGCGCGTGGTGTCGGCGAACGAAGTCTCGCCGCTGCGCGCGCGGTAGTCGCGCACCTTCTGCTGCGCCGTCTGGTAGTCCGCCTTCGATTCGCGCGTGCGGCCGAGCATGTTCTCCACATAGGAGCGGTTCAGGTACGCTTTCGCGAAATCGGGATAGAGCTCGATGGCCTTGTTGTAGTCCTCGAGGGCGTCCTGCCAGCGGGCCATCTCCACGAAGATGGCCGCGCGGTTGAAGTGCGCGAGGACGTTGCCCGGGTTGATGTTGATCACCCGGTCCATGTCGGCGAGCGCCTCCTCGAAGGCCCCCACCTGTGCGTAGATCAGCGAACGGTTGTAGAGGGTCAAGGCGTTGCCGGGTTCGTGTTCCAGCACGGTGTCCAGGTCGGACACGGCGTCGTTGTAGCGCTTCTGCTCGTAGTAGATCAGCGCGCGGTTGAAGTAGGCGAAGGTATTCTCCTTGTCCAGCGCGATGGCGCGGTCCAGGTCGGCCACGGCGTCGTCGTATTGCTTCTGCGAAGCATAGACGCGCGCCCGCCGGACGAAGCCCTCCGGCTCGTTGCGGTCCAGGCGGATGGCGGTGTTGTAGTCCGCCAGCGCGCTGGTCGTGTCGTTCTGGAAGAGGTGGCAGGCGCCGCGGTTCAGGAACGCGGACGGGTCGCGCGGCTCCTTCTTGATGTAATAGTCGAAGTCGGCCACGGCATCGTCGAACTTGCGCGCGAGGAAGTTGGCCACGCCGCGCGAGAAATAGATACCGACCTGCCCGGGGCGGAGCTCCAGGGCGCGGTCGAAGTCGCGGAAAGCGGCTTCGTAGTCGCCGAAGCGGCTTTCCGTGATCGCGCGGTAGTGGAAACCGTTGGTGAAAACGGGGTTCAGCCGCACGGAGGTGTCGAAGTCCGTCTGCGCGCCGCGCAGGTCGCCGAGGTTGTATTTCGCGATGCCGCGGAAGAAGAAACTCCAATAGTCGGTCGTGTCCAGGCGCGCGAGGACGTTGAAGTTCTCGATGGCCAGGGCATAACGCCCGTCGGAAAGCGCCTGACGCCCACGCCACATGAAGACATCCTTGTCGTACTGGGCGAAGGAGAAAGTCGCTCCGAGGAGCAAAAGCGCTATGGCGAGGAGAAACTTTTTCATTACCTTTGCAAAGATAAACAATTATCGGACCCGAATTGAGACATCTCCCCATTTTTCTTCCGATCCTGCTGCTGACCCTGTCCGCCGCGCGGCCGCTCGCCGCCTCAGAGCCGGACCGGGAGGCGGTTCTGCGCGCCGAGGTCAGCTTCCTCTGCGACTCGCTGTGCGCCGGACGGGAGTTCGGTTCGGGCGGTTCCACCTTCGGGACCTTCTATTTGAAGCGCCAGCTGCGTGACGCCGGGCTGCGCACCATGGTCCAGTCCTTCTCCGCCGCCGGGCGGACCGGCCACAACGTCGTGGCCGTGACCCCCGGCTGGTTCCGCCGCTACATCGTCGTCGGCGCCTATGCCGACGCGCTCGGCACGCTCGGCGGGCGCATCTACCCGGGCGCGGACGCCAACGCCTCCGGCGTGGCCGCGCTCCTCGCCCTCGCCCGCGAACTCCCCGCCTGCTGCCGCGGCGAGGTCGGCATCGTCTTCGTCGTCTTCGACGGACACACGGCCGACCTGGCGGGCTCCGGCGCCTTCCTGGAGCGCTTCCGCGAGCAGTACCCGCCCATCCTGATGGTCAACCTCGACCAGCTCGGATCCTCGCTCGCCCCCGTCCGCAAGGGCCGCCCGGACTACCTCATCGCCCTGGGCGGCGACCGCTACCGCTTCGCGCTCGAATCGGCCAACCGCGGCCCCCGGCTCGACCTCAGCTACGACTACTACGGCAGCCGCGCCTTCACCGACCTCTTCTACCGGCGGGTCGGCGACCAGCGCTGCTTCCTCGAGGCCGGCATCCCCGCCGTGATGTTCACCTCCGGCATCACCGAACACACCAACAAGATCTCCGACACCCCCGCCACCCTCGACTACGGCCTCCTCTCCCGCCGCATCGACCTCATCGCCGCCTGGCTCCGCTCCCAGCTCTAGCCCCTCACATCCCTCGACCTCGACCAAGCCCTCTCCCTTCCACTCTCCCTTCCACTCTCCCTTCCACTCTCATCCACTCTCCCATCTCTCCCGTCTCCCCCTTCTCCCCCCTCTCCCCCGTCTCCCTCTCTATCACTTCACCCCCGACACCCCGTTTTTGTATCATCCTGATTGTCAGGAAATTCCAATTTTGCTTAGGGGCATTTTCCCCTAAGCAAAATCAGAACAACCTCGCCATCAACCACTTACAAAAACGGCCCGTCCCCATTAGGAGGAAAAAAGAGGTGGGGAAAGCGGTTGCTGTCCGGGATGGGTGGAGATTTGGGAAGAAGAGGTGGTTGCCGGGGAAGGGAGGCGGCTGTTTTTCATAAGTTGCAGATAGCCAGGTAATTAGGCGAATTGACGGGGTGAAAAATGGACCAGTCGATTCACGCAAAGTATTGATGATGTGACGATTACGAAAAACGGGCAAACCTGGTGAGGCCGGGCAGGACTTGGCACCACCGCCGGACATCGCGTCCGGCGGTTACGAGCAATCTCCGCCCGAGAGCTATGAGGCTCTCAGACGGAGTGCCCGTTGCCGGCTAGCGAGGTGGCTGCCCGGGTGAGAGAAGATCGGGAACGTCGGTGGCAAGAAGGGTGGCGGGCACAAAATGGGGGCCGGACGGGGGCGGAGCGGATAATCCGGGAATATTGCTATCTTTGCAAGATATATTATGAAAGCATTCTGGCAGATACTCAAGCGCTATGTCGCACCATATAGGGGTTATGTGGGCGGTTCGGTGGTTCTCAACATCCTCGCGGCCGTCTTCAACCTTTGTTCCTTCTCGCTGTTGATCCCGATCCTGCGGATCCTCTTCAACATGGAGGAGAAGACCTACGAATTCAAGCCCTGGAGCTGGCAAATGCCCTTCAGCGACGTCGCGAACAACGGCTATTACTACGTCTCGAAATGGATCACCGACGCCGGCGAGAGCCGCGTCCTGCTGATGCTCTGCCTGTTCTTCATCGCGATCGTGCTCATCAAGGTGGCCTGCTATTTCGGCGCCTCCGCCGTGATGGTTCCCATCCGCACGGGCGTGGTCAAGGACCTCCGGATGGAGATCTACCGCAAGGTCCTCTCCCTCCCGCTCGGCTTCTTCAGCCAGGAGCGCAAAGGCGACATCATCGCCCGCATCAGCGGCGACGTCCAGGAAGTCGAGACTTCCATCACCAGCACCATCGAGATGCTGGTCAAGAACCCCATCCTGATCGTCATCTACCTCGCCGCCCTCTTCCGCATGTCCTGGCAGCTGACCGTGTTCGTCATCGTCTTCGCCCCGCTGATGATCGGCATCATCAGCTTCACCGGGCGCCGCCTCAAGGCCGATTCGGCCGAGGCGCAGAAATACTGGAGCGACACGATGAGCCAGGTCGAGGAGACCCTCGGCGGCCTGCGCATCGTCAAGGCCTTCCGCGCGGAGCGCCGGATGGAAGGACGCTTCGAAGGCGTCACCGAGAACATGCGCCGCAAGAGCAGCCAGGTGGCCGTCCGCCAGGCGCTCGCCCACCCTGTCAGCGAGTTCCTCGGCTCCGCGATGATCGCCATCGTGCTGTGGTTCGGCGGCACCCAGATCCTGGGCGAGCACGCCACCATCGACGCCCCGACCTTCATGTCCTACATGGCCATCCTCTATAGCGTCATCCAGCCGATCAAGGACCTCTCCCGGGCCGCCTACGGCATTCCCAAGGGCCTTGCCTCGATGGACCGCATCAACGTGATCCTGCACGCGGAGAATCCGATCAGGGAGTCCGCCCGGCCCAGGCCGCTGGACGGGTTCCGCGACAGCATCCGCTTCGAGGGCGTCACCTTCCGCTACGAAAGCGGACGCGAAGTGCTGCGCGCCGTCGACCTCGAGATCCCGAAGGGCAAGACGGTCGCCATCGTGGGTGCGAGCGGCGCGGGCAAGTCCACCCTCGTGGACCTCATCCCCCGCTTCTACGACCCTGACGCGGGCCGCATCACCATCGACGGCACCGACATCCGCGAGGTGGCGCTCAAGGACCTGCGCGCCCTGATGGGCAACGTCAACCAGGACGCGATCCTGTTCAACGACACCGTCTTCAACAACATCGCCTTCGGCAAGAGCGACGCCACGCGCGAAGAAGTCGAGGCGGCCGCCCGCATCGCCGGCGCCCACGACTTCATCATGGAGCGCGAAGGCGGCTACGACAGCAACATCGGCGACCGGGGCGTCAAGCTCTCCGGCGGCCAGCGCCAGCGCATCAGCATCGCGCGCGCCATTCTCAAGAATCCTCCCATCCTGATCCTCGACGAGGCCACGGCCTCGCTGGACACGGAGTCCGAGCGCAGCGTCCAGGAGGCCCTGGAGAAGCTGATGGCCGGCCGCACCACCATAGCCATCGCCCACCGCCTGAGCACCATCAAGCACGCCGACGAGATCATCGTGATGCACGAAGGCCGCATCGTCGAGCGCGGCACCCACGAGGATCTCCTCGCCCTGGGCGGCTATTACCGGAAACTTCACGACATGCAGGCTCTCTGATGAAACCTAACCGCAAGCGCTCCATCCTCTGCTCCATCACGATGGCCCTCTACATCGGGCTCGTCGCGTATCTCTGTTTCGCCAACTTCCACAGACTTCCCGAAGTGCCGAAGACCTTCCTCGGCATCCCGGTCGACAAGATCGTCCATTTCTGGATGTTCTTCCCTTTCCCGATCTTAGCCTACCTCGCCTATGACAAGCTCACGGACACGCCCCTCAAGGCCTTTGCGGCCCTGATCAGCATCGCTTCCATCGGCTGCGTCTTCGCCGGCATCACGGAAATGATCCAGGGGTCGCTCTCCTACCGGAGCCAGGACATCACGGATTTCGGTGCCGATTGCCTCGCCATCGGCATCGCCTCGATATTGACCTTCATCATCGACCTCTCCAAGATGCGGAAACAGAAATGCCCTGCAAGACCCGCCCATTCCTTACGGCGCTCCTGACGGTTCTCCTGACCGCCCTGCCCGCCGCCGCGCAGGCCCCGCGCATCCGCGACCTGCGCACCATCTGCGACACCCTCACGGCGCGGCTGCACCGCCGCACCACCGTGGACTACCGCGTCACGGCGACCCGAACGGTCGTCAACGGCAACAAGATAGACATCACCTTCAACAACAACCTCTCCTACTTCCCCTGGCACGCGGCCGACGTATCCTGGTTCCGCGAGCAGCTCGAGAAGGAATGGAGGTGGAAAGATTACCGGCCCGGCAAGATCGTCACCAACCGCTACGAGCTGGAGGAGCTCGCCACGCCCGTGCTCGGCTCCAGCGGCAAGCCGTCCGGCTACGCGCACAGCACCGGAGACCCGCGCCAGGTCCAGGCGCGCTTCATCGAGCGGGTCGGCGCGCGCCGCTTCCTCAAGGGCCTCAACGACCGCTACATCGTCCTCTGGCAGAGCCACGGACGCTATTTCAACGAAGCTGACAGCTGCTGGTCCTGGCAGCGCGCCACCATCCACCGCACGGTGGAGGACATGTACACGCAGACCTACGTCCTCCCCTTCCTGATCCCGATGCTGGAGAATGCCGGCGCCTACGTGATGACGCCGCGCGAACGGGACACGCAGGTGCGTGAAATCATCACGGACAACGACCCGTCGTTCGGCGGGCCGCGCGAGGGGCTGATGCGCCGCGCGGGCCGCTACCACGAGCAGGGCGGCTGGAGCGACGCCGGCGAGGGCTTCGCCGACACCAAGCCCGCCTACACCTTCGACGACTTCCCGTTCCGGGCCGGGACGGCGCGGCAGGCGCGCTGCGCCGGCAGCACGGCCACGGCCACGGCCGCCTGGACGCCCGACATCGAACAGCGCGGCCGCTACGCCGTCTACATCTCCTACAAATCCCTCCCCAACAGCACCCGCGAGGCCCACTACACGGTCTACCACCTCGGCGGCGCGACGGAATACACCGTCGACCAGCGCCGCGGCGGCGGGACCTGGATCTACCTCGGCACCTTCGAATTCGCCGAAGGCAACAACGGCAAGGTGGTCCTGGACAACCGCGGCGGCTCCGGCTACGTCGTGACCGCCGACGCCGTCAAGATCGGCGGCGGCATGGGCAAGCTGGAGCGCGGCGGGCAGACCTCCGGAATGCCGGCTTCCGCCGAAGGCGCCCACTACTGGCTGCAATGGGCGGGCGCCGACACCTCCGTCACGCGCGCCTGGGAGACCGACTACGTCTGCGACTATGCCTCCCGCGGCGCCTGGACCACGTCGCTGCGCGAACAGAAAGACATCCCCGTCGACCTCGCGCTCGCCTTCCACACCGACGCGGGCGTGACGCCCAACGACAGCACCGTGGGCACGCTCGCCATCTACACGCTCCGCAACGACGGCGAGCGGAAATTCGCCGACGGGCGCGACCGCGTGATCAGCCGCGTGCTCTGCGACTACGTCCAGAGCCAGGTCGTCCAGGACCTGCGGCTGGACTTCGACCCGAAATGGTCGCGCCGCGGCCTCTGGGACCGCAGCTACAGCGAGCCCCGCAGCTCGGGCGTCCCCGCGATGATCCTGGAGCTGCTGAGCCACCAGAACTTCGCCGACATGAAATACGGCCTCGACCCGGCCTTCCGTTTCACGGCCTGCCGGGCCGTCTACAAGGGCATCCTCAAAACTTTGAGCGAGTTCTACGACACCCCTTACGTGGTGCAGCCGCTCCCGCCGAAGGCCTTCGCGGCCCGCTTCGAGAACAGCGGCCGCGTGCGGCTCGACTGGGCGCCGACGCCCGACCCGAAGGAGCCCACCGCCGAGCCTGACGGCTACATCGTCTACACCCGCATCGACGACGGCGCATTCGACGAGGGCGTCGAATGCGGCTCCTCCACCCTCACCCTCGACATCGAGCCGGGCCACATCTACAGCTACAAGGTCGAAGCCTTCAATGCCGGCGGCCGGAGTTTCCCGTCCGAAATCCTCTCCGTCGGCATCCCGAAAAACACCCAGAAAGCCCCGGTCCTGATCGTCAACAACTTCGACCGGGTCTCCGCCCCGGCCTGGGTCGAGAGCCCCGGATTCGCCGGCTTCGAGAGCCGCCTGGACACGGGCGTCCCCTACCTCAGCGAGATCGGCTACGTGGGCGAGAACTACGAGTTCCGCCGCTCCGCCCTCTTCGTCGACAACGACTCCCCGGGCTTCGGCGCGTCCCATGACGACCGCGCCGGCCAGACCGTCGCCGGCAACACCTTCGACTATCCCTATGTCCACGGGCAGACCTTCTTCCGGCTCGGATATCCCTTCTATTCGATGTCCCGCGACGCATTCGTGGAGAACGACACCCCCGCCTTCGTGGTCGACCTGGTCTGCGGCAAGCAGGCGCGCACGCCCGTGGGCCGCGGCGCCTTCCCCGAGCGCTTCACCGTGTTCCCGAAAGCCCTC
The DNA here is from genome assembly GCA_900167895.1 of Bacteroidales bacterium WCE2004. NCBI lineage: Bacteria > Pseudomonadati > Bacteroidota > Bacteroidia > Bacteroidales > Bacteroidales bacterium WCE2004. Next base: position 488,416 of record FUZR01000001.1, read on the forward strand.
ACGGACGCCCTCCGGACGGCCGTGGAGCAAGGCAGCAACCTGCTGGTGAGCGGCGCCAACATCGCCTCCGACAATGACGCCGACGCGGCCGCCTTCGCCGAGGAAATCCTCGGCTACCGACTCGCCAGCGCCTTCGGCACCAACACCGGCACCCTGGCCGGCATGCCCTTCAGCGCCCACCCCAACGAGACGGTCTACTGCGTCGAGCGCCCCGACGGGCTCCGGCCTGCCGGCGAAGGCGCCCGGGCCTGGCTGCGCTACCCCGGCGCCCCCTACGCCGGCGCCGTGACCAGGCAGGCGGAGACCTACAGGGCCGTCAGCCTCGGCGTCCCGGTCGAGACGTTCCTGCGGGCCACCGACCGGGAGTGGATCCTCCGGCAGGCGCTTGAATTCCTGTACAACGGCAAAAAGCCCGCAAACCGCCGCTAGCGGAGCGGATTCTGGTCAGAAAGATACCAGGCCACGAACCTGTCGACCCCCTCGCGGAGCATCACGCCGGGCTTGTAGCCCAGCTCCCGCTCCAACTTGGTGGTGTCGGCATAAGTCTGATAAACGTCTCCCGGCTGCATCGGGAGCATGATTTTCTCCGCCTCGCGGCCCAGGGCGCGCTCGAGCTCGGAGATGAAATCCATCAGCCGCACCGGGTTGCTGCAGCCGATATTGTACACTTCGTGCTTCTGCGGCACGCGGTCCAGCACGCGCACCATCCCCTCGACGATGTCGTCGACGTAGGTGAAGTCGCGCAGCATGTCGCCGTGGTTGAAGACCTTGACCGGCCGGCCGGCGAGGATCGCGGAAGCGAAAAGCATCGGCGACATGTCCGGGCGGCCCCAGGGGCCGTAAACGGTAAAGAGCCGCAGCCCCGTCACCTTCAGGCCATACAGATGGGCGTAGCAGCCCGCCATCAGCTCGTCGGACTTCTTGGTGGCCGCATACAGGCTCACCGGATCGTCCACCCGGTCCTCCTCGCTGAAAGGCGTCTTCTCATTGCCGCCATACACGCTGCTGGAGCTCGCATAGACGAGATGCCGTACCGGATAGTGGCGGCAGCACTCCAGGACGTTCAGGAAGCCCACCACGTTGCTGTCCACGTAGGCCCAGGGGTTCTCGACCGAATAGCGCACGCCGGCCTGGGCGGCCAGGTTGACCACGGCGTCGAAACGCTCGGCCGCGAAGAGCGCGGGAAGCGCCTCGCGGTCGGCCAGGTCCATCCGCACGAAGCGGAAGCGGTCGCTGCGCACCTGCGCCAGGCGCGCCTCCTTCAGGGCGACGGAATAATAGTCGCTGAGATTGTCCAGTCCCACGACCTCATCTCCGCGCCCAAGCAGGCGCTGTACGAGATGAAAACCGATGAAGCCGGCGGCTCCGGTGACCAGGACCTTCATATAGCGGCAGAAAGATTATTTCTTGTCGAAAGCCTCGAACTGCGAGTTGTTGGAGATGAACTCGGGAACGATCTCCTTCATCAGCCTGACCGTCTCGGGGATGCGCACCTCGTGGCTCAGCTCGGTCAGCTTGTCCGCGGCCTTGACGGCGTCGGCATAGTCGTATTCGCGCACGCGGGCGATGCGGATGCGGTCGTGCGAAGTCTCGTCGGTATTCTCCTTCTTGGAGAGGACCTCCTCGTAGAGCTTCTCGCCCGGGCGCAGGCCGGTGTAGACAATCTCGATATCCTGGTCCGGCACGAGACCGGCCAGCTCGATCATCCGGCGGGCCAGGGTGTCGATCTTGACGGGCTGGCCCATGTCGAAGACGCAGATGCGGTTCTCCGTCGGGAGCGTGGCCGCCTCCATCACGAGCCGGCAGGCCTCGGGGATGGTCATGAAGTAGCGCGTAATGTTCTTGTCCGTGACCGTGATCGGGCCGCCGCGCTCGATCTGCTCGCGGAAGCGCGGAATCACGGAACCGTTGGATCCGAGGACGTTGCCGAAACGCGTGGTCACGAACTTCGTGTGGCCTTCCACCTTGCCGGACTCGATGGCGCGGCCCAGGCTCTGGACATAAATCTCGGCCAGGCGCTTGGAGCAGCCCATCACGTTGGTCGGATTGACGGCTTTGTCGGTGGAGATCATCACCATCTTCTCGACGCCGTACTGGATGCACTTGTCGGCTACGTTGCGCGTACCGTCCACGTTGACGAGGATCGCCTCGCAGGGATTCTCCTCCATCAGGGGGACATGCTTATAGGCCGCGGCGTGGAAGACGACATGCGGCCGGTGCGTACGGAACGCGAAGTCCAGACGCGCGGCCTGGCGGACGTCGCCGATGACGGGGACGAACGACAGCTTGGGGAAACGCTCCTCCAGCTCGAGGCGGAGGTTGTGCATCGGGGTCTCGGCATTGTCGAACAGGACCAGTTTCCGGATGCCGAAACCGGCCAGCTGACGGCACAGCTCGGAGCCGATCGAACCGGCGGCGCCGGTCACCATCACGACCTTGTCCTTGAAGTTGGCGCGGATGGCGTCCATCGAAATCTTGATCTCCTCGCGGCCCAGCAGGTCCTCGATCCGGATCTTACGGACCTGCAGGTGCTCGTTGGGCGCGCCCGTCAGTTCGTCGACGGCCGGCGCGATGAGCACCTTGACGCCCTGCTCGGAGCAGTAACGCACGAGGTTGTTCTGCTCGGCGGCGACGTCCCGCTCTTCGGTGAAGATGACGCCCCGCAGCGACAGGTTGCGCACGGTCAACGCAAACTCATCCTCGTCCTCGAAGTGATAGACCATCTGGTCGGCGATCAGCGTGTGGACGATCTGCTGGTTCTTGGAGATGAGGCCCACGACCTCATAGCGGCGCGAGCCGCGCAGGCGCGTGACCGTGGCCACGGCCTTGTCGTTGGTGCCGTAGACCAGCACGCGGGAGCGCTTCTGGAGGTCGCGCACCTTGGCCTTGTAGGCATCGTATACGTACACCATCGCCAGACGGATGGCGCAGAGAATCAATACGGTAAAGGCGCCGTCCGTGAGCAGCATCGTGAGGACGCCGTCATAGAAGAAATAGCCGAACGCCGACATCGTGAGCCCCATCACGGCCACCTTGCCGATCGAAGCCACGAAGAAAAGCATCGTATCCTTGAAGGAGAAATGCCGGATGATGATCACATAGGTCTTGAGCAGCCAGAACATCAGCAGGGAACCGCCGACGGAGCTGAGGCCCCAGATCAGATTGAACCGGCGTTCCATCACTACATCTACCTGAAGGAAAAAAGCGAACACGGCCACTGCCACGGAAACAAGCAGCGAAAGTGTCAAATCCATCCCCAAAACCCGTCCTTTGCCAAGGAACCTGGAACTGTACTTATCGAGATTCTTACCTATGCCCAGCATAAATGAGATGCGAATAGTTTACCTTATAATTAGCAAATATAACTAAAAAAAGGCTAAATATGCAACCCCGGCTCCTGGGGACTAGAAATTAAACGCCAATCCGGCGCAAAAAGTGCCGCTGACGGGGTCCACGCGGGGAGCGAACGACGCCTGGACGGCGGTGCGGCGGCCGGAGCCCCAGTCGGTCGTGCGGATGTGCAGCCAGCGTTTGGTCGGCTCCAGCAGCCACCCGCCGATCCGGGCCGTGAGGATCCCGAGACCCGCACCGAAGAGGCAGTCGCTCAGCCAGTGCCAGTTGTTGTAGTTACGCATCACGGCCACGGTCGTGGCGATCAGATACGCGGGCAGGCCCCAGTCCCAGCCGTATTCCATCCGCACCAGTTCGGCGCCGATGAACACCCAGTCAGTATGTCCGGACGGGAAAGAGCGGTTGTCCACGCCGTTCGGGCGCGGAGAATCGATGATCTCCTTGAACCCCCAGGAGAGGATGCCCAGGGAAAGGCAGCCCAGGGAGCCCTCGATCAGACGGTCCACGAAGCCATGCTCCGCACGCGCGCCGACCAGGCCCAGGCCCAGGTCCATCACGATGGGGATATACTGGATATAATTGTCGAAATTGCGTTCGGGCCCGCCCGCGCGCCACTTCTGCTGGAACCAGTCGTTGACGGGCACGTCGATGGCCTGATGGGCGAAGCAGTGGATGCCGACGCCCGTGGCGACCAGCACGCCGGGCGTGATCAGTTCCTTTGCGTCGAACGCCGGCGCGCGCAACGCGGCCGTGTCCACGCGGACGGCCATCTGGGCCCGGGCCTGCGGCACGAAAAGGGACAGGGCCGCCAGAAACGTCAGGACAAAACGCTTCATCGGTCCGAATACATCTGTTCGTAATACTTCTGGTAATCGCCGCTGGTGACGTTGTCCAGCCAGGCCTGGTTGTCGAGATACCAGCGGACCGTCTTCTCGATCCCCTCCTCGAACTGCAGGCTCGGCTCCCAGCCCAGCTCGCGCTGCAGCTTGCGGGAGTCGATGGCATAGCGCAGGTCGTGTCCGGCACGGTCGGTCACATACGTGATCAGGTCCAGGTCGGCGCCCTCCGGGCGGCCCAGCAGGCGGTCGGTGATCCGGATGAGCACCTTGACGATGTCGATGTTCTTCCACTCGTTGAAGCCGCCGATGTTGTAGGTGTCGCCGACCGCGCCCCGGTGGAAGATCAGGTCGATGGCGCGCGCGTGGTCCTCCACGTACAGCCAGTCGCGGACGTTCTCGCCCCGGCCGTAGACCGGCAGCGGCTTGCGGTGGCGGATATTGTTGATGAACAGCGGGATGAGCTTCTCCGGGAACTGGTAGGGGCCATAATTGTTGGAACAATTGGTCACGACCGTCGGCATCCCGTAGGTGTCGTGGAAGGCGCGCACGAAATGGTCGGAGCTGGCCTTGGAAGCGCTGTAGGGGCTGTGCGGCTGATACTTCGTCTGTTCCGTGAACAGCGTCCCGTCCATCTCCAGCGCCCCGTACACCTCGTCCGTGCTGATATGGTAGAACTTTTTCCCTTCAAAATGCCCTTCCCAACAGGCCTTGGCGGCCTGCAGCAGGCTCAGCGTGCCCATCACGTTGGTCTGCGCGAACGTGAACGGGTCCTTGATCGAGCGGTCCACGTGCGACTCCGCCGCCAGGTGGATGACGCCGTCCACGCGTTCGTCCCGCATCAGCTTCAACACGCCCTCGAAATCACAGATGTCCATCCGGACGAAGCGATAATTGGGCCGGTCCTCGATGTCCTTCAGGTTCGCCAGGTTGCCGGCGTACGTCAGCTTGTCGAGGTTGATGATCTTGTAGGAGGGATATTTGTTGACGAACAGACGCACCACATGGCTGCCGATGAATCCGGCGCCTCCGGTGATGAGCAATGTCCTTTCGAAATTCATACGCAGGGTATTCTTCTAGTCCGCAAAAATAGTTAATTTTGCACTCACCTGCAAGGAAGCGAGTATTTGATGGCGACGAACCGACCTCCCATATTCCTCTACACCGATGGCGCCGCCAGCGGGAATCCCGGTCCCGGCGGCTACGGCATCGTGCTCCGCTGCGGCGAAGCGAGCAAGGAGATGTCCGGGGGCTTCCGCCGCACCACCAACAACCGCATGGAGCTCCTGGCCGTCATCCGCGGCCTCGAAGCCATCCGCTGGCAGGGCGCCGAGGTGCACGTCTACAGCGACTCGACCTATGTCGTCAAGACCGTGACCGAAGGCTGGAAGCGCAAGAAGAACCAGGACCTGTGGGCGCAGTTCGACGCCCTCGCTCCGCGGTTCCGGCTGCAATTCCACTGGGTCAAGGGCCACGCCGGCCACCCGGAGAACGAGCGCTGCGACCGTCTCGCCGTCGCCGCCTACTCCCTCCCCGGCCTCCCGCCCGACGAGCAATACGAACTCAACGAAGCAACACAATAAAGACATGCAGAACGGCAAAATCATCGTGGGTATCACCCAGGGCGACTCCAACGGCATCGGCTACGAGGTCATCATCAAGGCCCTCGCCGACCCGCGGATCCTCGAACAGTTCACCCCCGTCATCTACGGCTCATCCAAGCTTTTCAGCTTCTACCGCAAGACCATTCCCGAGGTGGAGCAGATGGATACCAACGCCATCAGCAGCGCCTCCGAGGCGCATGCCAAGCGCATCAACATCGTCAACTGCCTGCCGGAGAGCGCCTACGCCGAGCCCGGCCAGGCCACGGCCGAGTCGGCCAGCGGCGCCATCGCTTCGCTGGAGAAGGCTGTCGCCGAGCTCAAGGCCGGCCTGATCGACGTCCTCGTCACGGGCCCGATCAACAAGAAGGCCATGTCGCTCGAGGGCTTCGGCTTCCCGGGCCACACCGAATACATCCAGAACGCCTTCGGCGCCCAGGATTCGCTGATGTTCATGGTCAGCCACCGCCTGCGCCTGGCTGTCGTCACAGGGCACATTCCCCTCAAGGACGTGGCGAAGCAGATCACGGAGGAGCGCATCCTCAGCAAGCTCCGCCTGATCAACGATTCGCTCAAGCGCGACTTCGTCGTGGACCAGCCGCGCATCGCCGTGCTCAGCCTCAACCCGCACAGCGGCGACGGCGGCCTGCTCGGCACCGAGGAGCAGGACATCATCATCCCCGCCATCAAGAAGGCCACCGACGAGGGCATCCTAGCCTTCGGTCCCTTCTCCCCCGACGGCTTCTTCGGCCTCAACCATTTCGAGGACTTCGACGCCACGCTCGCGATGTACCACGACCAGGGACTCGCGCCCTTCAAGGCCCTCTCCTTCGAGGACGGCGTCAACTTCACCGCCGGCCTGCCGATGGTGCGCACCTCGCCCGACCACGGCACGGCCTTCGAGATGGCCGGCCGCGACGAGGCGGACCCCCGCTCGATGCGCGCCGCCATCTTCACGGCCATCGACATCTTCCGCAACCGCCAGCAATGGGAGGAGCTTCAGGAGGGCAAGATGCCCGAGCGCTTCCTCAACAAGGAGAAGAAGAAAGACGGCGGCAAGCCGCAGATCGCATAAGAAAAAGGCCTGCAGCAACGCAGGCCTTTTTCTGTCATTCTGAGCGCAGCGAAGAATCTACCAGAGCGAAGCGCTCTGCCGTTCGGCGGCATCCTGCAGGTCAGGCGGCACGTTGACGAAGAAGTTGAATCCCGTCCGCTCCTCGATCGCGTCGATGGTGGTGCGGAACTTACTGTCGTTGTACTGCTCGCCCTTGTGGGCCTCGTTGGTGAAGACGTAGGCGACGCCCCGGGCGGCCGTCATCCCGCCGGCCGTGTCGAACGAACACTTCATCAGGAGCTTGTAGAAATGGCTCGGGATGGGCACGCCGCTCACCTTGTCCGAATCCTCATACAGCACGCCGACCACGACGTAGAGCGTGTCACGGCCCGAAGGGGCGTTGCTCTTGACCGACTGCTCCAGGCTGTTCCAGACGCCGTCGTTGAACGAAGTCTGGTACTGGGGCGCCTGGTTGGTGTGGTAGAAGGTCGCCTTGTTGGCTTCTTTGGTGGCCTGGCGGTAGTTGGACGCCACGAAATGCCCGCGGCTGTAGCCCGACACGCCGCTCTGCTGCCAGGACGAAGGGATGGCCGGGTCGTTCTTCCAGCCGTCGTTGCGGCCCACGCCGGTGTCGGGGTAGGCGTCCTTGTGCATCACGAAGGCACTCCAGAGCGGGGCCATCTTGTTGCCGTCCACCAGGCAGGTGTAGTTGCGGACCGTCTTGCCGCCGGACTGGTAGGTATGCGTGACCACCTTCTGCATCGCGTTGGCCGTCTCGTGGTTGAACCACTTGTAGCCGTAGCCGCTGAGTTCGTCGCCCGAGCCGTAGGTGGTGCCGGCCTTCAGGGAGATGGCCGGGATCTCGTAGCCGGACAGATAGGGCCGGTAGCCGCCCTGACCCGCCGACGAGGCGGTCGTGAAGGACTTGACGGCGCCCTTGTATTCCTTGAGCTCGCCGCCGTCCAGCACCTCTACATAAGCCTGGTAGAAGTAAGTCGTGGACGCCTCCAGGCTCGACAGGGTCGAGCTGAAGCTCTCCGCGCCGCTGGCGGAGCTGTTCAGGTGCGTCTGCTCCGTGAGCGCGGTGGACGACGTGCCCCAATAGAAGCCGTAGTCCCGCACGTCCTTCATGTTGGCGAAGCTGCCGGAAAGGACGGCGCCGGCCGTGGTCACGGAGCTGGCCGCGCCCGTCGTGACCGCAGGCTCGCCGCCCCCGCCCCCGGATGTCCCGCAGAAGACTTCAATGTGGTCGATATAGGTCGCGCCGCCCTCGACGATCAGCATGAACTGCCGGACGTCGCCGCCTTCGGGGAAGTCGATCTTCACCGTGGCGCCCTTCTCCGTGCCGGTGCGGACGCAGCCATACTCGGCGGCCCATTCCGTCTCGGAATACAGGATATCCTTGCCGTTCGCCTGCCCCGTCGGGAGGACGGTCGCGGCCGGCACGGCGTGCAGCGTCCGGTCGGACAGGTTCACGGATTCATCGCCGGTCAGGGTCACCTCCACCCGGCTGATGCCGGCGGAGAACACCGGAGAAATGACGCAGGCGCCTTTCTTGTTGCGGAGCTGCAGGTACGGGAGGCCGTTCTTGTTGCGGGCGAAGTTGCCGTTCCAGACACCGGAGGCGCTGGTGATCGAGGCTTCGCCGTAATGCGTGCTCTCGTCCGTCATCGACGCATCCAGGGTGGCCGCGCAGATCTCGGCGTTGGTCAGCACCGCCTTGTCCGCGTCGCCGCCACCGCCGCCACCGGTGCCGCCACCGCCGCCCAGGCCGTGCTCATCTTCGCTGCCGAATCCGGGATCGACCAGGACGCTGAAATGGAAGTCGCTGAGGTTATAGACGTTGCCGACCAGGTTGGTGCGGCCGTTGGCCTTGACGGGCACCTGGCCGACCCTGACGGCGGAGGCCATGCCCGACTCCCGGAAGGAAGTCACGGTCACGGCGCCGGAAGCCGGCACGAGGACGTAGTTCATCCCGATCCACACGTGCGAATCCTTGTACTGGCCCACCGCATCGGCCTGGATGGCGTTTTCCGCAAAAGCGATCTCCTCCAGTCCGCTGCCGGCGGCGCCGGCAAACAGGTCGAAGCTGACCGGCGCCAGCACGCTCATCGCGGAGCTGAAGGAGTCCTGGCCCGCCGGCACGTTATCCGACCGGACGAGCACGTTGAGCTGCGCGAAGGGACGCTTCATCGTCACGTCATAGTTCGTCGAGGAAGATTTCACCTCCACGGAGGCGTAGAACGCATCCAGCGACGCGTCGTTGGCCTTGAGGTTGCGCTTGAAGGCGAAAGACGCCACGTTGCCGTCCGCGAACCGGACGTCATAGGCGCCTTCGCGCATCGCGAAAAAGACCACCCGGCAGTCCTGGTTCCCGGACAGGGTCAGGGTCACGCTGGCGTTCCTGCCGGAAATCGTCTCCACAGGCTGGAAGCCCGTCCCGCCGATCCGCGAGCACGGCATCAGGGAGCCGTCGCTCCCGGAGAATGCAGCCGCATACAACCGGAACTCGCCGGAGGCGTCGTCGAATACCGATGACTCCGGCGCGGCTTTCGTCAGCGCGCTGCCCAGGTCGAGGGAGAAAGTCACCGGGACCGGCTTGCCGCCCCGTGCGGGATCCTTCAACCCCGGCTCCTTGGCGCAGGACGCCAATGCAAGCGCCGCGAAGGCGGCAAGCAGGGAATATATTATCTTTTTCATCAATACCGTCTAAAATTATTCCGCAGACAATTCCAACGTCACGACCTGCCGCTTCCCGTTCTGCAGGGAAACGACCGCCTCGACCGTATGCGCACCGGCCGTGAGCGTCACCGACGGGCCGGACACGGCGGAGCCGTCCAGGCGCCATTCGACGCTCGTGTAGGGCAGGTCGGCCACCTCGTTCAGCGCCAGCGCGAACGGAGAGCCGGCCTTGTAGCTGCCCTTGCCGGGGTTGCTGATGCTATAGTAGGACAGGCCCGCGGACGGCATCGTGACGTGGAACGTCACCTGGCCGTCGGCATAGGCGATGCCGCTCAGGGAGACCGACGATTCTACACCGTTCCAGCTCCTGGCGGTATAGGCGGTCACCTTCTTCGCTCCCGGGAAGGGAATGTTGACCGCAAGCCCTTCGTAGTAAGGATCGAAATAGGACGCCCCGTAGTCAGGCAGGTACTGGTAGCCGTATTTGAGGTTGTCCGGCTCGATGGCGGCAACCACATAGTAGCAGGGATGCGCGCCGTTCTCGTTGATGGAATTGGTCTGCTCCCATTTCGACCAGAGGTCGGCGGCAGAGACCTGGCCAAAATCCTCGATCCGGACCTTGCGGGAGGATTTATCCACGTGGTAGACCAGCATGCCGTGCGCGGGCAGGCCGGCATCCCAGCCCGAAGCGCCGCGGCACTCGTAGATGAAGTACTCCCCTTCCTGGTCGGTCAGGGTCTTGTAGGCCTTGTTTTCCTGCACGGGAGGCAGGACATAATCGCCGGACTTGGGGAATTCGGCCAGGACGCTCCTGTCGAGCCAGCCCAGCAGGATCCGCTCCTCGATGCCGAGGTACGGCGGGATGCGGCCTTCGCCGTTGTAGCTGCCGCCGGACATCAGCGAGAATTCGAACGGGCCGGCGGCGATCTCGTTCGTGTCGTAATCGGTGTCGTAGAAGTCCGGCAGGCCCATGGCGTGGCCGAACTCGTGGCAGGCCGTGCCGATGCCGCACATCTGTCCCTTATAGGTTCCCATTCCTTCCAGCTCGTTGGAACAGGCGTAGCTGTCGACCTTGCAGCCGTCCAGCGTCAGGCTGATGTCGGCGTTCGAGAGCGACCACTGGTGCGGCCAGATGGAGTCTTCGTCGTCGGAATCCGCCTCGCCGTGACCGGCGTAATACATGAACACCAGGTCCACCTGGCCGTCCCCGTCGTTGTCGTAGCGGGAGAAGTCGACCTGGCCGTCCAGCGCCTCGCAGGCCTCGGCGACGGCCTGCTCGGGACGCAGGTCGTTGTCGTCGCTGTCGTTGCCGCCGTAGTAGGCCTTGTCGTGCGAAAGCTTCACGGGGCCGTAGACGTCGAAGACGGGTTCGAACTTGCCCTGGGAATTCTCATAATAGAAGTCCCGGGCGGAGCCCTTGCCGCCGTTCGCGCTGTAGCCCTGCTGGTTCAGCAGATTGCCGAAGGCCGTATTGGCGTCGGGCGTCTTGAAGTCCAGGTCGCTGAACGCGACCAGGATCACCAGGAAGTGTTTCTTGTCCAGGGCGATGCCGGAAGCGCGGGGGACGCGGCGCCGGCGCGCCTCGGCGCGGCGCGTCGCGGCCTGCCGCCGGATCGATTCGGCCTTGGATGCCGGGACGGGCCGGTAGAAGCCGTCGGCGTCTTTGCGGACCACGTTGCCTGCCCCGTCGGTAAGCCAGTGTCCCCATTCGTCGCCGTGGCGGACCAGGGTAATGGTCGAACCGTCCGGCTGGACATGGCGGAACTTGCCCGGGCGGGCCGGGACGGCATACAGGCTCAGGGCCGTCAGCAGGAACAACAGGGAAAGGAGAATCTTGCTCTTCATGGCGCACTACTTTTTGATGACGAAACCGTTGCCGCCCCGGTCGGCGATCCAGACCAGGCCGCCCTCATCCCGGACCACGGTCATCTGCGCGGTACGGTTCAGCACGGCGGTGGTGCCTTTCTTCCAGAAAACGTCCATGCTGGCCGCATCCCCGGCCCGCATCGTGTCGGAATAGCCGGAAACGGCCAGCTGCTCATCCTGGTCCGGGTTGAGCAGGACGAAGGTCAGCGCATGGCCGTCGTACTCGCGGACATACTGGTCCGCACCGGCCACGTAGGCGCGCTCGTTCCCGGGCAGATAGCATCCGGGGACCTTGTGCGAGAGGATGGCTTCGGAATTGTCCGCGCCGTAATGGACGGTCACCTTGTTCAGGCGCCAATGCCCGGAACCGGTGCTGCGGGTCAGCGTGACCGAATTGGCGGAGCCGGTCCAGACGTGGGTCTCCAGGTCATACGCACCCGTGTCCACGCCGCCGAAATCGGCCGTGACCGGGCACTTGCCGTCAGAATAGAAATACTCGATCTTCACGATCTCCAGCGCGGAGCTGACCGTGACCGAGCCGTCGCCATAGATCCGGATGGCGGAACCGGTATTGTAATACTTGCCGTCATTCCCCCCGCCGGCGAAGATGACGGACATGTCGCCTTGCACGAACGGGTCCGCATACTGCGTGGCGTCCTGCAGGCCCAGCTCGGAGAAAATGATGGTGTCTGAGCCGCCGCCGACAGGCGGGACGGGCGGCGTGTCGCCCAGCTCCTCTTCCGACCCGAATTCGGAATCCACCTGGACGGAGAAGGAGAAACTGAGCTCTTCGTCATAGATGTTGCCGACCAGGTTGGTCCGCCCGTTGGTGCGCACCGGCACACTGCCGGGCGCGATCGCCCGGGCCATGCCGGACTCCCGGAAGGAAGTGACCTCCACCTGGCCCGAAGCGGGTACGAGGACATAGTTCATCCCCACCCAGCGGTAGGGCTTGGACGCGTCGGCGTATTTGCCGAACGGCGCCGCGGAGATGGCGCTCTCCGCAAAGGCGATCTCGACCGCTTCGCCGGTCGGCGCCCCCGTCAGGAAGTCGAAGGCCGCCGGCGCCTTCACGGTCATGGACGAGCGGAACGCCGTCTGTCCCGGCGGCACGTTGGCGGCCGGGACGAGGACGTTCAGCTGGGAGAACGGACGGCGGAGCGTGACTTCGTAGCTGCGGCTCGCAGCGCTCACGTCCACCGACGTCCAGAAGGCGTCCAGCGAGGCGTCGTTGGCCTGCAGGGCGCTCTTGAAAGAGAACGAGGCGGCGCCGTCCGCAAAACGGACATCATAGGCGCCGGCCCGCTGCGCGAAGAAGACGACCTTGTATTCCCGGCCTGACGGCAGGGAGAGGGAGACCTCGCCGCCCTGGCCGCCGGCCAGCTCCGCCACGGGGGCGAAGCCCTCGCCGCCGACGCGCGAGGCGGCGGCCAGGGCGCCGTCAGCCTTGTCGAACGCGGCCACATAGAGCTGGAAGGTGCCGGAGGCGTCGTCCAGCTCCGTGGACGTGGGCCCGCCGGCCTTGGTCAGGACATGCTTCAGCCCGACCGTGAAGGTCACGGTCCGGGGCTTGCCGCCGCGCGCCGCGTCCGGCCGGAGCGCCTCAGGGGCGCAGCCGGCCAGCAGGGCCGCCGCGGCAAGTGTCAAGAAGATTCTGTACAAGATCCTGTTCATATCACATAAGGTCATATTCATCGCTTTGACATGTCATCCGGCTACCATAGCTCGGAGGTGCTGCTTTCGGCCGCTGCCTGGAGAGAAGCGGGAACCGCAGCGAAAAAGTCGAACCCGGAACGCGCCTCGATGGCGTCGATGGTGGTGCGGAACTTACTGTCGTTGTACTGCTCGTCCTTGTGGGCCTCGTTGGTGTAGATGTAGGCGACGCCCCGGGCGGCCGTCATCGCACCGTCCGCACCGAACGAGCACTTCATCAGGAGCTTGTAGAAATGGCTCGGGATGGGCACGCCGCTCACCGTTTTTGAATTCTCATACAGCACGCCGACCACGACGTAGAGCGTGTCGCGGCCCGAAGGGGCGTTGCTCTTGACCGACTGCTCCAGGCTGTTCCAGACGCCGTCGTTGAACGAGCTCTGGTACTGGGGCGCCTGGTTGGTGTGGTAGAAGGTCGCCTTGTTGGCGTCCACGCTGGCCTGGCGGTAGTTGGACGCCACGAAATGCCCGCGGCTGTAGCCCGACACGCCGCTCTGCTGCCAGGACGAGGGGATGGCCGGGTCGTTCTTCCAGCCGTCGTTGCGGCCGACGCCGTTGTCCGGGTAGGCATCCTTGTGCATCACGAAGGCACTCCAGAGCGGGGCCATCTTGTTGCCGTCCACCAGGCAGGTGTAGTTGCGGACCGTCTTGCCGCCTGACTTGTAGGTGTGCGTGACGACCTTCTGCATCGCGTTGTCCGTCTCGTGGTTGAACCACTTGTAGCCGTAGCCGCTGGTCTCGTCGCCTGAGCTGTAGGTAGTGCCGGCCTTCAGGGCGATGGCCGGGATCTCGTAGCCGGACAGATAGGGCCGGTAGCCGCCCTGACCCGCCGACGAGGCGGTCGTGAAGGAACGGACCTCGCCATAAATCGGATTCCCGATGCGGCCCTGACTGTCCTGCAGGCGGACATAGGCGCGATAGTAATACGTCTCGCCCGCGTCCAGGCTGCCCAGAGACACGCTGAACGAGCCGGAGGTGCCGGTAGCACTTCCGAGATACTCGCTCCGGGTGAGCGAACTGGACGAGGTGCCCCATTCGAAGCCCCTGTCGTATATGGTTCCGGTCGCTCCTGAAAAGGAGCCCAGCAGGGTGGCCCCTGCTGAACTCAGGTTTTCAGTACCCCCGGTAATCACGTTGGCCGTGACCTGCGGGGGGATTGCACTTCATTCCCAGACGATTTCGACCGAAGTCACGTAGATGGCGCCGTTGTTGGAGCGGATGCCGACATAGGCATAATCATCCGTGAACGTGATCGTACCGGTCGCGGTCAGCGAACCGATCTTGGTGCCCTGGTTGGCGCCTTCACCCGTCGCGTAGAGGTCGCCAGCGCCGGTGTAGGCCGTGTTGCTGCCGTAGACGTCGATGGTGTTGGATCCGGACTCGACCGTGATCGTCACGGACTTGACCCGGCCGCCGGAGACCGTAGACACGATACCGGAGTTGCTGTTCTTGGAACGCATCTGGATGCCGCCGGAGCTGCTCTTCGCGCTATTGCCGGCATACCGGGCGCTGGACGTCGCGGCGACGTTCGAGAAGTCGGTATAGGTCGTGCTCGTAGCGGTGAGCAGGGCGGAAGTGATCGTATCGGTGATGTCCGAAGAGCTGCCGGCGGCGCTCTGCGTGATGGTGATGGTCACGTCGTCGCAGCCCGTGGCGCTGACCGTGGCCGTGTAGGTCACGGCCGCTTCACCCGTGTTGGCGGCGAAGGAGAGGGTGACGTCGGCGTTGCCGTTGCCGGAAGTCGCGGACGCGGTGATGCCCGCGCCCGGGGTGATCGTCCAGTCCGTGTTGGAGGTGATGGTCCAGGTGACGGAAGTCGCCGTGGCGGCGACGGTCGTCGCGGCCGGCGTAGCGGAAAGGACCGGAGCAGCAGCCGTGACGGTCAGGTCAGCGGCCTTCCAGACCTTGAGTTCCTCAGTGGTGTTGTATTTCGTCACGGTGCCTTCGGCCGTGAAGACGTCGCCGGTGTTGACCGGGATGGCCACGTTCGTGTAGACGATATAGTTCGTACCGTCCTGGGTGGCCTCGATGTTGCCCTTCTTCGTCGTGGTGGTATTGGAGGTGACACCGACCACCTTGACATAGGCGCTCTCATACGTGGCATAGTCGGCGGCGAGCTGGGCGAAGGTGACGACCTCAGGCTCGACGGCGCTCTCCTCGCCCTCGACGGTGGCGGCGAGATCCGTGATCTCATTGATACCGTTGTAGATCACACCTTCGGCGATGACGTCGCCGGAGATGGTCTGGCCCTGCAGCAGGCCGTGGCCACTCTCCTTGTGGTAGAGGATGGAGCCCGTGGCGTCCTTGATCACAGCGTCGCTCGTGCCGGCGATGAAGGTGACGACCGCATCGGTCAGCGTGCCGGTGAAGGTGGCCGACTCAGCGCCCAGGAGGGCCTTGAGCCCGGCGACGGTCGTGAAGTCCGGCTCCGCAGGGATGTTGATGGTGTAGGCGGCGGAAGCGATCTCGCTGTCGGTCATGCCTTCCTTGACA
Source organism: Bacteroidales bacterium WCE2004 (assembly GCA_900167895.1). Taxonomy (NCBI): domain Bacteria; kingdom Pseudomonadati; phylum Bacteroidota; class Bacteroidia; order Bacteroidales; species Bacteroidales bacterium WCE2004. The sequence goes on from FUZR01000001.1 coordinate 504,009, forward strand.
GCGATGGCCTTGATGGTCATGCTCTCGCCGACGGCGATGGCCTCGGTATAGGCCGTGCTCGCGGCGGTCGGGTCGGTGCCGTCGGTCGTGTAGTAGATCGAGGCGCCGTCGGTCGCGCAGGCGATCTCCACGCTCTGGGCGGCGGTGTACTCACCGGCGGCCGGCGTGAAGGTCGGGGTAGCGACCTGTTCCAGCTCTTCGTTCTGGCCGTTGCCGACCTTGACATAGACCTGCACGGTGGCGGCGGAATATTCGGTCTTGGTGACGGCCGGGAACACGAGAGTAATGACGGCGGAGCCGTTGGCCACCAGCGGGGTGACGTCCAGCTTGCCGGTGGTGAGGTTCCATTCGGCGGAAGCCACGTTCGCCGGTTCGACGGTGATCTGCGGCTTGTCAGCCTCAACCTCAACGGGGTGGCTGACGGCGACCTCGATCGAGGTGGCGGCAGGACTGGCCGGGTTGTAGGCCAGCTCGACAGCCTCGGCAGCGGTCTGGCCGACGGCCACGGTGACCGTGGTCAGGACCTGGTCGGAGCCGTGCTCCGGATCGATGATGATCGGAATGGTGATATTGAAGTCCTCGGCGAAGACGTTGCCGACGATGTTGGTGCGGCCGTTGACCTTGAGCGGAGCGTTCTTCACCTGCTTGTCGGCGGCGACCTGCGTGCCGGCGGTCACGGAGAACGTGACGTCATACTGCGCGCCGGCGGCGCTCTGGTCCACCAGGACGTAGTTCATCGCGACATACTTGTGCGTGCTGGAATAGGAACCGAAGGCACCCTCGGCGATGGCGGCCGGGCTGAAGGTCCAGTCCGCAGGGTCGGAAGTCGCCTTGGTGGCGAGGTTGAGCACGGTCGGGGCCTGGGCGACGGTCATCGAAGAGGTGACCGCGGCCGTGGCGTCGGCGAAGTTGGCCGTCGGGACGAGCACGTTGACCTGCGCGAAGGGGCGCTTGAGCGTGACGGGCGAGCCGGTCAGGTCGATGCTGCCGGTGACGGTTCCCGTCTCATACGCGCCGAAGAACGCGTCGCGGGCCTCATCGTTGGCGGCACCGGTGGCCGTAGCCGTAATGGCCGGGCCGGAGGTAGCGCTCTTCGCCCAGTCGATGGCGTACGGAGCGCCTTCCTTCTGGGCCCAGAAGACTACCTTGTAGGACTTACCGAGGGCGATCTTGCCGTTGAAGGTCACGGTCGCGCCGCCCGCGCTGATCGCAACCGGCGCGTCGGAATTGTCTGCTACCCAGGTATATGCATCATTCGCCCCAATCTCATAGATACCAGCGTAGAGCTGGTCGACAGAAGTACCGTCGGCAAAGGCCTTGGTGGCCGCGCCGAGGTTGATGGAGAAAGAAGCATTGACCGTGGAACCGTCCGTGACGGGACCCTGCTCAATCTCTTTCTGGCAAGACGCAACGGCCATCACGGCCGCTATCGTCAGCAAGGAATAAAATAACTTTTTCATATAAGGATGGTAGTTATATTATTATCTCAATTTCATCGTCAAAACCCGGGCTGATGCCGATGCCGCCCGTCTTGTTGCCGCCGCCGAGGTCCGGGATCCCGAACGTGACGGTGGTGGCCCAGCCCCGGCGGACCGGCAGCTCGCCGGTGAAGGAGTTGATCGGATTGCCGTCGAGGTCCGTGAGCCGGAACTCGACGCTGACCGAGCCGTCCCTGCCCGCAGGGGCGAAGACGAAGTCGGAGCAGAACACCAGTTCGCCGGAAGGATCCAGCGCAGGCTGCATCTCGACCGTAGGGCCCTCCAAGGTCGAAACGGTCGCGTCGTGCAGCAGGTCATAGCCGTCCGCGAGCGGCGCCGTGTAGCGCAGCGTCGCGCGCATCCGGCTGATGCCGATGCCGCCGGTATAGCTCAGGTAGGTGAGCGCCTCCGGCGCCACGAAGCGCAGCTGGGCGACGGGGCGCGACAGGCGCAGCGTCCGCTGCACCCGCTCGCCGGCCACGAAGCGGCCCGACAGGTCGAGGTCCGTCTGGCCGACGAAGGCGTCGCGGGCCGTCGCGCCCGCGGAATAGTCGGAGCCGATCCGGATGTTCTCGAAGGCGGAAGCGTCGTAGCAGCGCTCCCCCGCCTCATCCAGCCGGTCCACCCATGCATACACCTGGTAGCGGGCCGGGACGATGGGCAGGAAGACCGTCGTGTCCAGCGCCACCACATTCGACGTCCGGGTAAACTCATACGTGTAGGCGGGCGAAAGGCCGAACTGGGCGTCGCCCTGGTAGCGGAACAACTGGACCGCATAGCGGTAGCCCCGCGGCGTATTGCCCGCCTTGGTCGGCTGTCCGTTGACAGTCAGGGACTCCATGTCCTCCTCGAACACCAGGCGCACGGAGAAATCCTGCGCGGGATCTCCGTACTCGCTGCTCGGGAATTCGTGCGGATTGCAGGCCGCGAAAGCCGCGCCCGCAATCAGCAGGAGCCATATCCGTGCTGAATACCTCATCTTTTCTTGCCTAGGCGATATGTCAGGGAAATGGACGCGTGGTCCACGCCGAAGTAGTCGCGCACCTCGGAGGAGGAGTAGCGGCCGTTCTCGACATTGTAGAACATGTCATAGTCGAGATGCAGGTAGCCGCCGCCCACGCAGAGCTCAAGGCCCCAGCGGTCGGAACCGTTCGGGTCGAGGCGGAATTTCCAGCCGAAGTTGAAACCGCCGCCGTAGGCCGGCGTCTTGCCGCCGCGGTCCTGGATGCGGAAGGTCTCGTTCTTGAGGGCGATGTTGTAGTATCCGAAGGTCCCGTGCGCGCCCAGGAACGGGCCGCTGAAATTGTCGCGGAACCAGAAACGGAGCTCGGGCTGGGTGCCGAACACGCGGAACTTGTTCTGCACGCTGAACCAGTCGGCCGCGGAATAATAGACCGGCAGGCTGAAGGACAGGTGGCGTCCCATCTCGACCTCGAACGCCAGGTTCGCGTCCAGCAGGCCCCAGGCCGGCAGGTTCGTCTTGAGATAGCAGCTCCAGGGCCACTTCTCGGAGAAATCATAGTCCGCGTCAAGCTCGTCGTCGTCCGGCAGGGGCGGCGGGAGCCGGTTGTAGGCGGGCTCCTCCTGCACCGGCGGGACCACGACCACGGGCGCCTGCGGCGTCACGGTCGCGGGACCCGGCGCGATGGCGGGCGCCTGCGGGACGATCTCATATTCGAAGACCACCACGGTCGAGCGCATCTCCGGGAAGACGTTCTCCAGCAGGTAATCCCACGTGCGCTGGAAACGCTCCACCTTGATCCGCCGCAGGTCGCGGTCCTCGATCAGGGGCAGAAGCTGCCGGCGCATCGGGACGTACGGGTCCTCGCGGACCAGCTGCTCGAACAGGGGCCAGTCGATGTCCTTGTAGTTGACCTCGAAGCTGTTGGGGTCGAAACGCAGCGACAGGGAGAGGTACTCGGCGATGTTCTGCGCACGGCTGTAGGCGATCCGCTCGTTGACCTCGGCGGAGCCTTCCGGCGAAGCGGTGGCGTTCACGACCACGCGGAGGATGTTGGCGGTCGTGTCGCGCTGCAGGGAGCGCACCTTGTTGGAGAATGCCGTGAAACGGCGGCCGTTGCCCTCGAAATGGGGGTCGAACTCCGTCTTGCCCTGGCGGAAATAAACCTTGACCGAATCGCTCTGTATCTGGGCAAAGGCCAGCGCAGGGGCGAGCAGTGCTATCGTGATCAGGATAAGTCGAATTCTTCGCATAGGTTCACAAATAAAAGTGGGACTACTGTTTCTTACTGTACAATCCGTACGTCGTCCAGGTCGATCAGGGTGAACTGGGCGGCACCGTCATATATCGTGAGGATGCCCGTCACCTCGATCGCCGCCCCGTCCGCCGCAGAGGCGGAAGGGTCGCCGATCACGGCGGCGGGAATCTCGGCGTCGGCAAACTTGGAATAGCCGCTGGTGCGGATCTGGACCGGGACGTCGCCGAGCGAGAAGTACTGGCTCATCGTCACCGGCGAAGCGCCGGCAATCAGGACGTCGAGCACATCGCCCTCGACCCGGCTGCCGCCCTGCGTGGACACGCCGTCGAAATTGCCCGCGGCGATATACTCCAGCAGCTTGGCCTTGGACATCGCCCAGGTGGTGACGCCATAGGTGCGGTCGCTCAGGAACACGCGGTTCTCCTGGCCATCCCCGGCATAGAGGATGGCGAAGATACGCTTGTAGCTGTCGGTGTTGCGGCTCGGCTTGGCGCCGTAGGTCAAGCCCCTGAGGGTCACATAGCTGCCCCAGAGGTCGCTCTTGAAGCCGCCGTCGGCGAGGGCCTGCTGCAACTCCGCCGCCGTGACGGCGCGGGGCGCGGGCCCTTCGGCCTCACGGCCGCGGAAGATATGCGTGTCGATCAGGTATTGCGCGTCGATGTAGGCGGTGTCATACTCACCGCTCTCGTCTTCGACACCGAGCTGCGGCATGCCCCTGTAGGAACCCAGCGTGAGGCCCTTGCAGTCCACATAGACCCACTGGCCCACGTGATAGTCGCTGTAGAGCGAAGACTTGCCCACCTTGATGGCGAGGCCGCCGGTCTGGTCCTGGATATAGAGTTCGCGGTAGACGTTGCCGCTGCGGTCGCTCGAGACGACCTGGCCGCCGATCACCACGTTGCCCGTGATCTCGACCGCCTTGCCGTTGTCGATGTAGAGCTGCTTGAGCTCCGCGATGGTCGTGTTGACCACGGCCATCACCGGCTCGCGCACGGGCGGCTCGCCGTATCGGCCCGTGAACACGGGATCCCACTCCTGGCAGGAAGCCAGCAGCGCGAGGAAAAGGAAGGATGCAATAAGCTTTCTCATACGGCGTCAGAATCTGAAGTAAACGTTCAACATATAATTGAAACCGCTCATATAGAAATACTTGGCATCAAAGCGATAGTAGCGCTCCTTGCCCACGGTGTTGTCCACGAGACGGGTCTGCTCGTAACCGCCGGTCTTGACGTCGCGCCGGTTGAGCAGGTTCTTGGCGTTGAAGGAGAAACCGAGCTGGTATTTGCGGCCGAGCGACCAGCTCTTGCCGATGCTCAGGTTGAGCAGGCATACCGGCGGGAACTTCTCCTGCGCCGTCATGTACTCCACCTCGGTCGGGGTCACGATGTTGTCGGGACCGGCCGTGGCGAAGTCGGTGCGGTAGAGCGGGTTCATGCTCAGGTAGGAGTTCGCGAAATACTCGAAGTCCGCGTCGATGAACCAGTAGTCGTAGTTGTAGGCGAGACCGATGCTGGCGGCCAGCTGCGGCGAACCCGGCACGAAGTGCTGCTGGAAATGGTCGATCTCGTCGGTGATCACGCCGCCCTCGTCGCGTTTGAAGACGGGATGGCTCTTCCAGTACGGGATCAGGACCTTGGTGCGGCCCTCATACTGCACCGGCGCGGCGTTGTTGTCCACCGTCTGCACCATCGTCGGATTGGAGGTGTATTCGTAGCGGCCGGCGCTCAGCACACCCTGCAGCGCGATGTTCGGGAGCGGGAGCGGGACCTTGAAGCCCACCTCGACGCCGTAGTGCTGCTCGTCGATGCCGCTCAGCGCGAAGTTGGAGAAGGCGTTCTGCAGGTCGTCGTAGGCGCTCATCACGTCCGTCTGGTCCACCACCTTGGTGTAGTAGCCGGTCACGCGGGCGTTGAAGCCGCCGCCGGAATACTGCCAGTTGATGTCGCCGGCATAGGTCCGCACGGGCTTGAGGTCGTCGACCACCGAGTCGCGCGTACGCGGCGACAGGTAGGCCGTCGAGAAGTTCGGAGCGTCCTGGAGCGCGGAAGCGTTGGCGTAGATGCGCATGTGGCCGCCGATCACCCAGCCCATCGAGTACTTGCCCGACCAGGTCAGGAAACGCTGCGCCTCGGACTTGCCGAACGAAGCAGGCAGCAGTTCGCCGTCCGGGCCGCGGCTGATGTTGACGCCGCCGATGACGAAGTCGCTGCCGTCCGGGCGGAGGCCCGGGAACAGGCCCTTGCGCACGAGGCCCTCGCGCCAGAAGGTCGTGTAGCCGACGGAGCAGCCCACGTTGGCGCTGAAGTTGCCCAGGGTGAACAGGCCGTTGACCCAGCCGCCCACCTTGCGCACCTGCGCGTAGTAGTCATAGCCGAACTTGTCGCCCACCCGCAGCGCGCGCGCCGACCCCTGGGCGAGCCAGTAGTCGAGGTCGTTCTGCGTCTTGGCCTCCACGGATGCATATTCGCGCTCCGCGAAGGAGTCGATGTCCACGTAGTAGTCGCCGCCGAGCAGGTCGGCGACCTTCTTGTAGTATTCGGTCCGGTTGATCCGGCCGTCCAGGCCGCCGGTGAAGGTGATCTGGTCGTCCACGCGCCACTTGAAGTTGAACGCGAAATTGAGGTCGCGCTGGTCCGTGAAGCGCTCCTCCTGGATGTACTTCGAACGGGCCAGGCCGCCGCTCTCGATGTTGTTGCGGTTGACGTCGTAGAGACGGTCCCAGTTGAGGTGCGTGATGTTGGAGAAATGCTCCGGATACATCCAGGCCTCGCGCGCCGCGGCGTATTTGTAAAGGCTGTTGCGTCCGTAGTCGGGATTCTCCATATAGAAGTAGCTCGGCAGGTTGCGGTAGTAGTCAGGACGCGGGTCTTGCGCGTCGTACCAGTCGAGCGCCGTGTAGCCGTTGTTCCCGAAGCGGTAGAGCACCGTCAGCGAGCCCTTGAAGGCGTCGGACGGGAAGAAGTCGTATTTCAGGAATGTAATAGGTTCGTGCGTGTTGCGCACGCGCGAATTGCGCAGCTTGCCGTCCTGGTAGCCCCAGTTGGAGTTGTACATGTTGTCCCCCACCAGGTCGTAGACCTCCTGCGTGGAGGCGTTCTGGGCGCCGCGGCTGCCCGGCGTGCCGAAGGCCGTCAGGGCGAGCCGGCCCGTGCGCCACTCCTTGGCCACGGAGGCGAAATACGCGAACGAACGGTAGTACTGTCCCGTCACCCAGTCGTTGCCGCCCAGGCGGGCGGAAGCGGAGAAGGCGTAGGACCAGCCGCTGTCCAGCACGCCGGAGCCGTAGGTGAGCATCAGGCGGAGGCGGTAGCTGGTGCTGTTGGTCATCACGCTCCCGCGCAGGCCGGTGCGCACGTTGGGCGCGTCGGCGAAGATGTTGGTCACGCCGTTGATGCCGCCCAGGCCGTAGTCGGACACGTCGGCGCCGGTCACGGAGTCCTTGGTGCGCGTGGCCTCGTTGAGGCCGCTCCACAGGGAGAAAGGCGCGCTGCCCGTCACGGCGTCGTTCATCAGGACGCCGGCGAGGTAGACCCGCTGCGTCTCGGAGGTATAGCCGCGCACGTTGAAGCGCACGGCGCTGAAATTGTAGCCGGCGAGGCTGTTGAATACGTCGTTCTGGTCGAAGAGCACCGTCGGGTTGTCGTTGTAGCCCGAATCGCCCATGTCGAACTCCTCGATCATCTCCTCGTTGAAGATCTCGGGACGCGCCTGGCTCAGCGAGATGTTGAACAGGTTGCGGATGTGGCCGTCCGTGACCGTCACGTTGACCCGCGTCTCCATATAGCCGGTCGCGGAGACCACCAGGTCGTACGAGCCGTCCGCCAGGCCGTTGATGCGGATGCGGCCCTCGGCGTCGGCCGTGGCCGCGGCCACCTGCTGGGCGCCGCGGTACAGGACCGCGGAAGCTCCCGGGATGGGCGCGCGGTCGGCGCGGCTGAAGACCACGCCGGTCACGCCGCCGACCGTCTGCGCGAGCAGGGCGAGCGGGAGCAGCAAGGCAAAGAGTGCCGTTATCAATCTCTTGTGACTCATTTCTTTGCGGGTTTAGTGCTGACGACGATATACGTAGGATAGTGGTCGCTGTAGCCGTTGATGAAAGCGCCGCCCGACGACGTGCGGAAAGGCGTACCCTTGTACTGGCCCTCCTGCTGCGTCATGAACGGCTTGTGGAAGATGCGGCCGTAGAACCGGTCCTTGACGATCGGGATGATCCCGAGCGTGCCCTTGCGGGGACGGACCAGGTTGGAGTTGACCACGATGATGTCGTAGATGTTCCACTCGCCCTGGTAGGCGAGCGAGCCGTAGCCGGCCTTGAGCATCGACAGGAACGGGGAGAAGAAGTCGTCGTCCCGCACTTCGGAAATGCGCTCCTTCGCCCGCATATATTTGAGCATGCTCTCGTCGGACGGGTTGTCGTTCATATCGCCCATCGCAACGATCTTGATGTCAGGATATTGCTCCATCAGCGCCATCGACTCGCGGTACATGATCTCGCCGCCGCGGGAACGCAGGTCGCCGCCCTTGCCGCCGATACGCGACGGGAGGTGCGCCACGAAGAAGGCGAACATCTCGCCGCCCAGCAGGCCGCGCACCATCAGGATGTCGCGCGTGCGGAAGTCCGCCTGCTCCTCGGGGGTCATGTCGAAGGTGATGTCGCTGCCCGCGAACGTGAACGGGATCGAGCGGCTCTCCAGCACCTTGAACACGCTGGGCCGGTAGAGCAGCGCCACGTCCACGCCACGACGGTCGGGACCGTCGAAATGGACGATCTGGAAATCGGCCTCCGCGATCTCGGGCTGGATCACCAGGTCCTCGAGGACATGGCGGTTTTCGATCTCGCTGACGCCCAACACGGCGTGCCAGACCTTGTTGTCCTCCTTCATCGCCCGGATCACCGAGGCCATGTTGTGGAGTTTCTTGGCATATTTGACTTCGGTCCACTGGTTCGCGCCGTCGGGCAGATACTCATAGTCGTTCTTGCCCTCGTCGTGGTAGGTGTCGAAGAGGTTCTCGAGGTTGTAGAAGCCGACCACGTAGTTGCGGCCGCCGCGCTGCGCCTGGGCGGGCGCGGCCAGCGCCGCCCACAGGACGACGGCGGTCAGAAGGCCGTATAGAACTGTCTTTCTCATAGCTTCACGATCATTGCCACCACCAGTTGACGGTGGAAGGTTTCTCAGACTTGATGTTCGTCGCGGCGACTTCGCCCACCGCGTCGGACAGGTTGACAAAAAGCTTGTACCCGAGCCGCTCCTCCAGGGCCGCTACGGAGAGCGACTCGTTCTTGGAGAAGTTCCGGGGGAAGCCATCGTGGTTATACCAGAACGCCGCCGCCATATAGCCTGCATGGCCGATGGTGGCGTCCTTGCGGTAGCGGAGCACCGCCTTGTAATAAGCGGTCGGGACGGTGACCTTGTTGTTGCTGCGGTCGTACACATAGTGCACCGCGCCGTCGGTCACGCAGCCCGTGACGACGTAGAGCGTGTCGGAACTGTTGGCCCAGCTGCGGACCCGGCCCTCGAGGGTCGCCCACACGCCGGCGTTGAAGTCGTTGTTCTGCGGGGTGATGTTGGTGCCGTAGAAGGTCGTCGCGTTGAGCGTTTCGTTGGCCGTGCGGTCGGCGGACGGGAGCTGGTGCCCGCGGGCGTACCAGCCATTGTCGCCCTCCTTGTAGCCGCCGGACACGTTCGACTGCTTCGAGGCGGGCAGGAGCGGGTCGTACCCCCAGGCCTCGCTGCGCCCCGAGGAGCCCAGGTAGACCCGGCAGAGCGGGTAGGCCACCCAGTGCGAGACGCGGTTCGTATAATCCCAGTAGTAGGCGTAGTTGCGGAGCGCCTTGCCGCCGATCGAGCAGGAGCGGGAGAAGAAGTCCATTCCGTCGTAGGCGGACGTGGCCGGGAGCTCCAGCCAGTGCGGCAGGGCCGTCTGGTTGCCCGGGCCGACGACGCCCGGGGCGGCGCCCGGCTCCTGCGTCAGCTCGACCGAGGCCGTGGCCAGGCCGGTGTCGAGCACCAGGCGGAGCTTGCGCGGCGCCACGCCGGTGTTGGATTCATAGGACAGGACGACGTTGTTCTTCGGGCCCATGCCGGTTGCCGGCGAGACGGAGGCCCAGCCGGCGCCGTCCGCGATCTCCAGCACCCACGGGCCGTCGGTCCGGACGCTCACGAACGCGTTCCCCGCCTCGGCGGGAAGCGTCGTCGAAGCGACCTCCAGCGACGCCGCGTCGCTGAGCATCGGCGGCTTCAGCCCCTTCGTACAGGAGCTCAGCAGCGCCGCTGCAGCCAGCAGGAACAGCAGGATATGCGTTTGATGTCGCATAGGTCAGGCTATTAATTGTCTTTCAAATAAAGCTGAAGCAGAGTGCCGTCAGCAGGGACCGACGAGGCGCAGCTGAAATTCGTATAAGTGCCACCGCCATGATAAATCGTCTTGCCGGTGGACTTGTGGGAAATCTTGAACAGGTCGCCCGACAATTCAGCAGTAAACGTGTGGTCGAAGCTGTCTCCGATCTGGAAAGTCCCGTCATGCTCCGTATCCACGGCCAGCTTGCGGCCGTCAGGCATGGCGATCTCGTAACCACCGTTGACGGCAGTGATCGTAAACTCGTTCGCAGCCAGGTCGGCGGTGATCTTGTCGCCGCTGACCGAGATTTCCTTGCCGTTCAGACGGCCATAGGTCTTGTCCGAAGCGATCGGCGTCGCAGCATAGTACTTGCCTTCCTTGACACCGACAAGGATGTACTTCCCGCCAGCAGTGATCGAGCTGACCTTGGAATAGGAGATCTGCGTCTGGCCGCCACCGCCGCCGCTGCCGCCCCCGCCCTCGGTGACGCCGTTGAGCGAGTAGATGTAAGCTTCTTTCGAGGCTGTTTCCGGCGTACCCTGATAATTCGTCAGTTTGCCGCAGACGATGACCTCATCTCCGACCTGAACCTGCTTGTTTCCCTCTGCCCAGTCGGTATTACCAAGATACTTCACACTGTAGCACTGGAACTGGTCGCCAGAAGCGTTCCCGTCATCCGAGATGAAGAACGTCGCCGTCTTGTGCGTAGCATCAAACGGATATTTCACCAGGCAGATCTTTCCCTTCACATACACATCCGTGGCCGTTTTCCCACCTTCCGCCAGCGCGGAAGCGACAGCAATCGCCCCGGCAGCATTGTACGGATCGGTCAGAGTTCCGGTACCATTGGCTGTACCGCCGCCACCGCCACCGCCGTTGCCGCCACCGCCTTCGGTGGTGCCGTTGAGCGAGTAGATGTAAGATTCATTGGCCACCGTTTCCGGAGTTTTCCCATTGAAATTCATCAGCTTGCCGCAGATAATCACTTCGTCTCCGACTTTAATCTGCGTATTGCCCTCCTGCCACTTCGCATTCCCGAGGAAAAGGGCTCTATAGACATAGAACTCGTTGCTTGCACTTCCGTCATCGGAGATATAAAATGAAGCATTGCCGAACTGCGCAGTGAAGACCTGCTCGACATTATTCTTGTCGACGGCAATACGGGAAATCTTGCCCTTTATATATACGTTGTCAGATTTCTGATAATTATCCTTATCCGTATATGTCAGCGTAGACGCGGCGGCGTTGGCCGCGGCGGCGTTGTACGGGTCGGCCTGGGTGCCGGTGCCCTGCGGCGTGCCGGTATTGCCGCCGCCACCGCCGCCGCCCTCTGTCTCGCCGTTGAGCGAGTAGAGGTAGGCCTCGTTGGCCACGGTCTCAGGCGTGTTGCCGCGGTAGTTCATCAGCTTGCCACAGATGATTACCTCGTCGCCCACCTTGATGTCCGTGCCGGAAGTATACTTCTTGTTGCCCAGGTACAGGACGCGGTAGCAATAGAATTCCTTGTCGCCCGTGGCGCCGTCGTCGCTGATATAGAAGTTGCCATTGCCGAAAGTGCCGGTCTGGGCGAAACTGCCGTTTTCGGCAATCCTGCTGATGATACCCTTGACATATACGACTTCCGTCGCCTGGTACTCCGTGCTACTCGTCCACGTCAGGTTGGCCACCGCCGCAAGCGCGCCTTCGACCGTGTACGGGTCATCCAGCTTGCCTGTGCCGTTGGACTTCGCGCCCTTGGCGCCCTTCTGGTTGACGGTCACGGCGGCCTTGGACAGGCCGATCGAGAAGACGACGTCGCCCGAACGGTCGTAGCCGGCGTTGTCCAGCACCGTGAGCGTCACGCGCTGAGGTGCGGACGAAGCCGGACCGTGGTCCGGATCGATCGCGACCCAGTCCGGTTTGCTGCGGACAAGCCACTCGCGGGAGGCCGTGACGTCCACGGTCTGCTCATTCGACTGCTGCCCGAATTCAAGGGACTCCGTCCCGACACGCAGGTCAGGCAACACATAGTCCTCATCCTGCCGACATCCGGAGAATAGGAGTCCGGCAGCCAGGATGGCTGCAAACAAGGTCTTGATTTTCATCAGTATATTAGTTTTATCGTTCCCGTGCCGGAACGGCGTCCGGCACGGGAACGCGTGTTATTCCTTATTATTTAAACAGTTCGGATTGCTCCTGGATCAGCTGCTCCAGCACACCCGGGTCGAAGTAGTTGATCCGCATGGCGGCCTTGACGGCCGAAAGCGTCTCCGCGGCCTTGGCGCGCGCGGCTTCCGTGCCCTTGCGCAGGACCTCGTAGACATACGGCAGGTCCTGCTCCAGGGCCTTGCGCCGCTGGCGCATCGGCTCCAGGGTATCGTTCAGCACTTCCGTCAGGAAGTTCTTGATCATCACGTCGCCCAGGCCGCCGGCGCGGTATTGCGCCTTGACCTCGTCGAGCGAGTGGAAGTCGAAGCTCACCTTCTTGCCGTGGAAGCATTCGCCGAAACGGTCGAAATGCTCCGGGCGGCAGAAGGCGTCGAGGTAGGTGAAGACGGTGTTGCCTTCGACCTTGCCCGGGTCGCTCACCTGCAGGTGTCCGGGGTCCGTGAACATGCCGCGGACCTTGGCCTTGACCTCCTCCGCGCTGTCGGAGAGGTAGATGCAGTTGCCCAGGGACTTGCTCATCTTGGCCTTGCCGTCCGTGCCGGGCAGGCGCAGGCAGGCTGCATTGTCCGGCAGGAGGATCTCCGGCTCCACGAGGGCCGGGCCGTAGGTGCTGTTGAACTTGCGCACGATCTCGCGCGTCTGCTCGATCATCGGCTCCTGGTCCTCGCCCACCGGCACCGTCGTGGCGCGGAAGGCCGTGATGTCGGCCGCCTGGCTGATCGGGTAGCAGAAGAAGCCGACCGGCGTGCCCGCCTTGTTGTCGGCGCCCTCGGCGTCGTTGAAGCCGCGCATCTGGATCTCCTGCTTCACGGTCGGGTTGCGCTGCAGGCGCTGGACCGTGACGAGGTTCATGTAGTAGAACGTGAGCTCGGTGAGCTCCGCCACCTGCGACTGGATCAGGATGTGGCTCTTGGCCGGGTCGATGCCGGCTGAAAGGTAGTCCAGGGCCACCTGGATGATGTTCTGGCGGACCTTCTCGGGGTTGTCGGCGTTGTCGGTCAGCGCCTGCGCGTCGGCGATCATGATGTAGATCTCGTCGAACGCGCCGCTCTCCTGCAGCTCCACGCGGCGCCGCAGGGACCCTACATAGTGTCCGATATGGAGGCGACCGGTGGGCCGGTCGCCTGTCAGGATAATCTTTTTCTTGTTGTCTTCCATCAGTCTTTTACTGCTTTGAGGGCCTCCCGCACCTGGTTCTCGATCTCGTCACAAAGCTCGACGTTGTCCTTGAGAAGCTGCTTCACGGACGCAAGGCCCTGGGCGAGCTTCTCACCCTGGTAGCTGAACCAGCTGCCGCTCTTGTGGATGATGTCGAATTCGATGGCCAGGTCGGCGATCTCCGCGACGTGGGAGATGCCTTCGCCGAAGACGATGTCGAACTCGGCCTTCTTGAAGGGCGGGGCCATCTTGTTCTTGACGACCTTGACGCGGGTGCGGTTGCCGAGGGCTTCCTCGCCGTCCTTGATCTGGCTGGTGCGGCGCACGTCCAGGCGGACGGAGGCGTAGAATTTGAGGGCGTTGCCGCCCGTAGTGGTCTCAGGATTGCCGAACATGATGCCGATCTTCTCGCGCAGCTGGTTGATGAAGATGCAGCAGGTGTTGGTCTTGGAAATGTTGGCCGTGAGCTTGCGGAGGGCCTGGGACATCAGGCGGGCCTGGAGGCCGACCTTGTTGTCGCCCATCTCGCCTTCGATCTCGGCCTTCGGCGTCAGCGCCGCGACGGAGTCGACGACGACGATGTCGATGGCGCCGCTGCGGATCAGGTTGTCCGCGATCTCGAGGGCCTGTTCGCCGTTGTCCGGCTGGGAAATGAGGAGCGTGTCGAGGTTGACGCCCAGCGCCTTGGCATAGGTTCGGTCGAAGGCGTGCTCGGCGTCGATCATCGCGGCGATGCCGCCGGCCTTCTGGGCCTCGGCGATCGCGTGGATCGCGAGCGTGGTCTTGCCGCTGGACTCAGGTCCGTAAATCTCAATGATGCGGCCCCGGGGGTATCCGCCGATGCCGAGGGCGTGGTCGAGGGCCACGGAACCGCTCGGGATCACCTGGACATCCCAGTCGGGCTGCTCGCCCAACTTCATGATGGTGCCCTTGCCGTAATCTTTCTCAATCTTGTCGATCGTCGCCTGGAGGGCTTTGAGTTTCGCCGCATTCACATCCACGGTCTTGTCTTCTGCTTCTTTCGCCATAGTGGTTTTTTGGTTTAAACGTTAAACAAAGTTTTGATAGTTTACGTTCGGTTTCGCTCCTGCTTCGAATTTCCCGAAGGGAAACAAATATAAGCATATTTTCTCTCATTGTACTCCAACTCACCCCATTTTCCGGCAAACAGCCCCCCGCGGACGCACTTATGCGCCCCGCCGGGGCCCCGGCGTGGCCCTGGCGTGGCCCTGGCCACACCCCCGCCACATCCCCGTCACATCACTTTCGCCCCTCATCCACACCTCATCCCCGCCGCATCCCCGCCCCCCCACTCTACCGGGCACGTTTAGGCCCCATTTTGTGCCCGACAACCCAAAATTCTCCTCCCCGGGCACGTTTGAGCCCCTTTTTGTGCCCGGCAACCCCGGCTTTTTCTCTCCCTGGCAGCCACCTTGCTTGTCGGCAACGGGCACTCCGTCCGAGAGCTCCAACTCTCGGACGGAGATCGCTCGTAACCGTCGGACGCAACGTCCGGCGGTGGTGCCAAATCCTGCCCAGCCTCACCAGGCTCGTTCGTTTTTCATAAACATCACATCATCAATACCTTGCGCGAACTAACTGGTTCATTTTTCACCCCATCACTTTCCTTAAGCACCTATCCACAAACAACTTACGAAAAACACCCACCAACCCTTTCCGGGCAGCTGCTGCTTTTCCCAGCCTCTTTCTTCTACATAATGGGAACGGGCCGTTTTTGTAAGTGTTTGTTAGTGTGAATGTTGTGATTTTGCTCCGGGGAATTTTCCCCTGAGCAAAATTGGAAGTTATTGAGAATCATGGATATGTAAAAACGGGGTGCAGTGAGGATGGTGAGGACGGTGGGGACGGTAGGGACGGTGGGGACAGCGGGGCCGGGCGGGCGGACGGACGGAGGAGGATATGTGCGGAGATTTTTGTAATTTTGCAGAGATGAATGAGAAGTTGCGAGAGACGATGAAAGAGAAGTTGCTCGGAATGACGCTGCAGGAGTTGAAGGAAGCGGCGGTGAAGTGCGGGCTGAAGCCCTTCGTGGGGACGCAGCTCGCGGACTGGCTGTATGCCAAGCGCGCCGGGTCCTGGGACCGGATGGTCAATATCTCCAAGGCGGGGCGGGAGGCGCTGGCGGAGCGCTACGACCTGGGCGTGAGCGCCCCGGTCGGCAGCGCGGTGTCCAGCGACGGCACTAAGAAGTACCTCTTCGAGGTGACGCCGACGGGACCGGGCGCTCCGAAGGAGCAGCAGGCCTACGTCGAGGCGGTGATGATCCCGGAAGAAGACCGCAAGACACTCTGTGTCAGCTCGCAGGCGGGGTGCCGGATGGGCTGCAAGTTCTGCATGACCGGCCGGAACGGCTACCACGGGCAGCTCGACGCCGCCGACATTCTCAACCAGTTCCTCAGCATCGACGAGGCCGACCAGCTCACCAACACCGTGTTCATGGGCATGGGCGAACCGCTCGACAACTACGACGCCGTGTCGCGCGCCCTGGAGGTGCTGACGGCGCCGTGGGGCTTCGCCTGGAGCCCCAAGCGCATCACCGTCAGCACGATCGGCGTGCTGCCCGCGCTGAAGCGCTACCTCGACGAGCAGCGTTGCCATTTGGCGGTCAGCCTCCACAACCCCTTCCCGGACGAGCGCCTCTCCATCATGCCCGTCCAGAAAGCTTTCGACATCCGCGAGGTCCTCGACCTCATCCGGCAATATGATTTCAGCGGCCAGCGCCGTGTCAGTTTCGAGTACACGATGTTCGCCGGCTTCAACGACGACAAGCGCCACGCCGACGCGCTCATCCGCCTGCTCCGCGGCCTGGAATGCCGCGTCAACCTCATCCGCTTCCACCGGATCCCGGATTTCCCCTACGACTGCGCGTCCGACGCCGCCATGGAGGCCTTCCGCGACCGGCTCAACAATCATCAGGTCCTATGCACGATCCGTTCTTCGCGCGGCGAAGACATCCTGGCAGCCTGCGGGATGCTCGCCGGACAGCGCTCTGCTGCGCAATAGCCCTTCTGTTCAACGTCTTCACGTCCATCGCCCAGACCTACCCCAACGGGCTCGCGACGGACAGCGTCGACCCGCGTGCGGACGCGACCGTCCTCCGCGAGATCCGCCGGCGCCTCAACGACGTGCGGGAGAAAGAGAAGCGCCCCATCGTGGCGCTCGTGCTCTCCGGCGGCGGCGCGAAAGGAGCCGCCCAGGTGGGCGCATTGAAGTATATTGAAGAACTGGGCATCCCCGTCGACTTCGTCTGCGGCACGAGCATCGGCGGCCTGGTCGGCGGCTTCTACGCCATGGGCTACCGCGCCGCCGACCTCGAAGAGCTCTTCCGCTCGCAGGACTGGAGCGTGATGCTGACCGACCGCATCCCGTCGGAATACATCCCCTACACCACCAAGATGGACCAGGCCACGTACCTGCTGACGTTCCCGTTCCACTACCCCTGCTCGAGCGACGGCTCGGAGGTCAGCTACACCCTGCACGACAACCGCGGGCGTGACCTGCGCAGCGTGTCCGCGGAGCGGGGCGGCGCAGGGAGCCTGGCGGCGTCGCTGCCGGCGGGCTACGCCTACGGCTACAACGTCAACAACCTGCTTTCCAGTATGTCCGTGGGCTATCAGGACAGCATCTCGTTCGCGAAGCTGCCGCTTCCGTTCATGTGCGTGGCGGGCGACGTAGTCAGCGCCCGCGCCAAGTACTGGGGCAACGGCAGCATCACCACGGCGATGCGTTCGACGATGTCCATCCCGGGCCTCTTCAACCCGGTCCGCACGCATGGGATGGTGCTCGTGGACGGCGGCGTGCGCAACAATTTCCCGACCGACATCGCCAAGGCGGTCGGGGCCGACTACCTGATCGGCATCGAGCTCTCCGACGCTTCGCCGGAATTCTCCGACATCAACAACATCGGCGACATCCTCGGGCAGTTCATCACGATGCTCGGCACGGACTCCTTTGCCAAGAACGTGGGCAAGAGCGACGTCTTCATCAAGCCCAGCATCGGCGAATACAATATGCTCAGCTTCAACGCAGAAGCTGTCGACTCGATGCTCGTCCGCGGGTACCGGGCGGCGGAGGCGCAGCGCGCCGGGCTGCTCGCGATCCGCGAGCGCACCGGGCGCGCCAGGCCCGCCGCCGGACCCCGGGCCACGGATATCTCCAAGACCCCGGTCCGCATCACCGGCATCGAGTTCAGCGGCGTGAGCGCGAAGGAGGCAGTCCGCCTCGCGCGCATCGCGGCGCTGGACATCACGGCGCCGCTCGACAAGGCCACCATCGACGCCGCGATGAACCGCCTCCAGGCGACCGGCGCCCTGGAGTCGGTCACCTATTCCCTCTACGGCAACCACGAGCCCTATCACCTGGTCTTCCACTGCAGCCCGGCTCCGGTCCACGACTTCTCGCTGGGCCTGCGCGCCGACACGGAAGAAGGCGCCGCGGTGCTGATCGGCGTCGGCCTCGGCACCCGACGGCTGTCGGGCTCCAAGGTCGACCTCCGCGCCCGCATCGCGCAGAACCTCAAGTTCTCCGCCCATTACTCCCTCGACATGGCCAACCTGCCGACCCTCAATGTCACGGCCGCCATGGAGCGCTACCGCGGCCATCTCGCGGACAACGGCGTCCGCTACGACATGGCCTACCGCGCCCACCACGAGGACTTCTACCTCTCCGGCCTGGACTGGACCCGGCTCGACATCCGCGCCGGCGTCACCAACCACGGCTACATCATCTCGCCGGACACCTACTTCGGCAAACTGCTGGACTCGGAGCACATCCCCCTAGTCGCGGACTATCTCGGGACTTACCTGCGGGGCAATCTCTATACCCTCGACAACTACTACTTCCCCACCCGGGGCATCTCCCTCTCCTGGCGCGCGCTCTACGACTTCCTGAGCCCGACGACGCGCGAATTCAGTCCGATCCTCACCGGCTGCCTGGACTTCCGCGCCGCCATCCCGGCGGGCAAGAACCTGACCTTCATCCCTGACCTGCGCCTGCGCACGATCTCGCACTTCGGCGAGGAAGTGATCGACGGCGTCTCGCACACCAACTTCGTCGGCGGTATGCTGCCTGCCCGCTGCGCCGAGGACCAGCTCCCGTTCTTCGGGCTCAACGACATCGTCGCCACGGGTGACTACCTGATCGACGCCGTCGCCACGCTCCGCTGGAATCCCCTCAGCAGCCTCTATGTCAGCGCGATGGGCGGCTTCCTGATCCACGACAATTCCATCGGGGCGCTGTTCAGCCACCCGATTTTCGACACCTGGGCCCTCGGCGCCGAAGCGGCCTACAACACCATCGCGGGCCCCGTCCGCGCCAGCTTCCACTGGTCCAACACGCAGGGCTGGGGCGCCCACCTCTCCTTCGGATTCGACTTCTAGGCGGCTATGGACGAACGGGAGAAGAAAGTCTTCGACGCGCTTTCCGCGCAATGCGCGAAACGGGAATATTGCACCGCCGACATCCGGCGGAAAGCCCTCGAGCGGCTCGAGTGGGATGCGGCGGCGGCCGAGGCGGTCGTCGCGGCCCTCGCGAGCGAGGGCTACGTCGACGACGCCCGCTACGCCGCCGCCTTCGCCCGCGAAAAGTCCGCCCTCTCGGGCTGGGGCCCCGTCAAGATCCGCACGGCGCTCCTCGCCCGCGGCATCTCGCGCGAGGTCGCGCTCGACGCCCTCGGCGAGATCGACCCCGAGCGCGCCGCCGCCAAGCTCGAGAAAGTCCTCGATGCCAAGTGGCGCACCCTCCGCGACGACCCCCAGGGCCGCCTCAAGCTCATCCGCTTCGCCCTCTCCCGCGGCTACGACTACGAACCCCTCCGTCCCCTCCTCTCCCGCCTCACCGCCCCCTCCGACTCCCCCGACGATCCCAACCCCGACGATTCCACTTTCGACAACTAGCCCCGTCTCCCCCCTTCCCCGACGAGTAATCCATCCCCCCGACACCTTCCACAACACCCCATCCCCCCGACACGCCCGACACCTCCGACCTCTCTGCTGGCTGTTTTTTATAACTGATTGATAGCCAAGTCTGTACGCAGAGCGACTGGCCAAAAATTTTGCCCGTCAAATCACCTTTAAAGCTGACAATCAACTACTTAACGAAAACGGCTTTCCTCCCGATGCAGGAACCGCGCGACTTGCCAGGGCGTCGCGCCCGTATGTTGCATCAGGAATGACGCCAACTTCATCTGCCGCTCTTCCGGCAGGTGTAGAAACGGCATTCCTGCTCCCATCAGGCCGTGCTTCTCAACAATGGCGCACATCTCCCTGTAAGGGACATCCGAGTATGGATCAAACTCCTCCCCGACATCAAACTCCTTTCCCGTCGTCAGTTCCGTCGCTTTGATCATTTGGGGAATGCTGCCGAACAAATCCTCACATGCCCGGCGGTCGAAAAAGAAGTATAGCTGAATGATAAAATCCGTCAACTGCTCCCGCTCGACAGCATTCAGTTCTGCAAATACGCGATGCAACATCTTGTATCCCAGATAGCGTCCAGCCCGGAATTCATGCTCAACAAGATGTATCGCATCTACCAGTTGTTTCCGACTGTATCGGATAAACGGTCGCTTTGAGAAAGGATAATCATTCTCATAATAGGCCAGGAAATTCCACCGGTCCTCCTGCGCCCGTTGAACCAGTTTCTTCTCAACGGGATTATTGAAAATGTATACCATACAGGACCTTCTCTCTTTGTCGCTCCGCTTGGGTGCACTCCCATAAGGTCTTTCAAACAGAGAACCTGAACGGCCGACCTCACGATTATACTCTTTTGCAAAGATTGACGAGAGGTCATGCTCATATTCAGACAGTTGCACGATATCTTCCGGGAAAGCCCCTTCGTGAACATGCGTATACATATGGCTTGTTCCGAGAACCCGCAATCTATATCTTCTGGATAAGACTGATTGCATTGTAAAGTAGACAATATGGTCTTCCTTACGATAGAACAATACGCCCCTGTCGCGGGTAATCTTGTATACATGTTGAAGTGCATCTTGAGCAGTTTTTCTTTTCCCTTTCATATGTTTTCCGTTTTTGTTAAATAGTTATCGTTTAGCGACTTATCATTTTACACGTAACGGTTTTCCGGTACGTGTATTCTCGTATCCATTTATCGATGAGCAAGTTGCAAAAAACAGCAAATCGAGTAAGGAGCTTTTGCATCTGGAGAGGGCCAGGATCAGGGCGGGGAGAGGCGGCAGCGGGCGAGGCGGGAGGCATCTTCCGGAGGAAGGATGCCCGCCTCGCCGAGCGCCGCCACGGTCCAGCCCTCGCGCGGCGTGTGGTCGCGGAAGAGGACGATGGAGCGGGCGGCCTGCGCCGAACGGATGTAGGGGTGCAGGCGGAGCGAATCGGCGGGCAGCGACCACAGCGCGAAGGGCGCGGGCGGCGAGCAGAAGACCAGGTCGCTGAGCGCGTCGTATTTCTCCCGGTCGAAACGGTAGATGTCCATCAGCTGCTCCGGGTAGGAATAGCCGCCCAGCTCGGCGCGGTAGCTGACGATGCGCGCGGCGAACCACGGCCCGATGCCCGGCAGGGCGTCGAGGGCCGCGGAGTCAGCGCGGTTCAGGTCCACTTTCGGAATGTCGATGAAGCGTTCGAGCCGCCGGAAGACGGAGTCGGCGACGACGAACGATCTGGCGAAGTCCGCCTTGCGGCGAAAACGCCCGCCCTTCGCGCGGTAATTGTCGATCGCGCGCGCCTGCTTCTCGCTGAAACCCAGGCGGATGAGGTCTTCAACCGAAACGGTGTTGGGGTTGAAGCGGAAGCTCTCCACGCGCCGCGTCGCCCGGCGGTACGCCTCCGCCCGCGGCGAGTGGGGCGCGTTCCGCCGCTCGATCCTGACCGGTTCGGGAGTCGACTCGCCAGCCCGTAGCCAGCGAGCTGGCTTGCCCTCTAACCCCGGTGCTCCCCTGTCAGGGGACATTTTCTCTTCGAGGCGGCTTCGTAAGAGGGAGGGGCCCGCTTCCGCAGGAAGTGGGAGGGGTCCGGCGGAATCGCCGGACGGCTGGCGAGTCGAGCTCCCGACCGGAGAGTAATCTGCTGGAAGATAGACATACACCGTGTCGGGGCGGTCGCGGTTTGCGGCCAGCTTCAGGCCGGCGGCGCGCGTTACGAAAAGGGCCGTCTGGTAGCCCAGAATGAGGAAAGCCAGCGCGATGGCGCCGACCTTGAACGAAGCCGCCGTCGGGCGGACGCGTCTGTTTTGGGTATCGTCCTTCATAGTCACCCGTGAAGATGGCGACAAAAAAACGTCCCGCCAAGAAAGTGGGACGAATGACGGAAATTAAAAATACGATTCTTACAGGCGGCGGCCGGCGCTAGTCCGCATCCTTGTATTTGTTGCGGTGCTCGCGGGGCGCGTCGTCGCGCCGGCCGCCCACGACCACCACGATTTCGCCCTTGGGCTCCACCTCCTGGAAATGCGCCAGCACCTCCGCGAGGCTGCCCCGGACGTGCTCCTCGTGCAGCTTGGAGATCTCGCGCGCGACGGAGCACGGCCGCTCCGGGCCGAAGGCCTCCGCGAGCTGCTCCAGCGTTTTCACGAGTCGCCGCGGCGACTCGTAGAAAACCATCGTGCGCGGCTCCGCCGCCAGCGCCGTCAGCAGCGTCGCGCGCCCCTTCTTCTGCGGCAGGAAGCCCTCGAAGCAGAAGCGGTCGCACGGCAGCCCGGACGACACGATCGCCGGGATGCAGGCCGTGGCGCCCGGCAACGTCTGGACGGGGATCCCCTCCTCCGCGCAGGTCCGCGCCAGCAGGAAGCCCGGATCAGAGATCCCGGGCGTCCCTGCGTCGCTCACCAGCGCGACGCTGGCCCCCGCCAGGATCCGGTCGCGGATCATCGCGACGGTCTGGTGTTCGTTGAACTTGTGATGCGAGAGGAGCTGCTTGCCGCGGATGTCGAAGTGCTGCAGCAGGACGGACGTCGTGCGGGTGTCTTCGGCCAGGATCAGGTCGGCCTCCTTCAGCACCTGGACGGCCCTGAAGGTCATGTCTTCGAGGTTGCCGACAGGCGTCGGCACGATGTATAAAATTCCTGCGGGGCTCATCTCCATCCGGCAATTAATTGCTATCTTTGTAGGACTAGCAACCACAAATTTAAGCAATGTTTTCCGAGAATCATAGAAAATCCGGCTGCATCGAGGTCGTCTGCGGCTCCATGTTCTCCGGCAAGACCGAAGAACTCATCCGCCGGCTCCGCCGCGCCCAGTTCGCCAACCAGAAGATCGCCCTCTTCAAGCCGACCGTCGACAACAGGTATTCCGACGTGGAAGTAGTCTCCCACGATTTCCATAAACTCACCTCCACCCCCATCAAGGACCCCGCCGACATGCTCAAGGTCGGTCCCGAGGTCAAGGTCGTGGGCGTGGACGAGGCCCAGTTTTTCGACGACTCGCTCGTCGATGTCTGCCAGGCCCTCGCCAACCGCGGCGTGCGCGTCATCGTGGCAGGCCTCGATATGGACTATCTCGGCCAGCCCTTCGGCCCGATGCCGCGCCTGATGGCCGTGGCGGAGGACGTCCAGAAGGTCCACGCCATCTGCGTCAAGTGCGGCGCGCTCGCCACCTTCTCCCACCGCCTCAGCAAGAGCCAGGACCTCGTCCTGCTCGGCGAGAAAGACATCTACGAGCCCCTCTGCCGCGACTGCTTCAACACAGCCCGCGCCGCGGAGGAGAAATGACCCGCATCCTCCAGGACTACCGCTACTACCTGCGGATGGAGCGCAAGCTGTCGCCCAACACGGTGGCGGCCTACGGGCGCGACGTCGCAGAGTTCCTGCAGGCGGTGGAACTGGAGCCCCGCGCCGTCCGCTCCGAGGACATCGAACGCTACCTGAAGCAGCGGAAAGAATTAAGCAAACGCTCCCAGGCGCGCCTCCTGAGCGCCCTGCGCTCCTTCTTCGACTGGCTCGTGCTCGAAGGCGAACGCAAGGACAACCCCTGCGACCGCATCGACGCGCCCAAGCTCGGGCGCTACCTGCCGGAGGTCCTCTCCGTCGAGGAAGTCTGCGCCATCCTCGACTCCGTGGACGTCTCCTCCGGCGACTGGCGCGCCCTCCGCGACCGCGCCATCCTCGAGATCCTCTACGGCTGCGGCCTGCGGGTCTCCGAGGCCTGCGGCCTGCTCATCTCGCACGTCTACCTCAAGGAAGGCTTCGTGCGCGTGGTCGGCAAGGGCGACAAAGAGCGCCTCGTGCCCCTCGGCGAGGTCGCGGCCGACGCCTTCGCGGCCTACCTCGCCGCCCGCCCCGCGCCCGCCGAGCCCGCCTTCGACGACGTCGCCTTCCTCAACAAAAACGGCCGCCCGCTCAGCCGGGTGGCCATCTTCAACCTCGTCAAGCAGCAAGCGCTCATCGCAGGCGTCAACAAGGAAATCTCCCCCCACACCTTCCGCCACTCCTTCGCCACGCACCTCATCGAGCGCGGCGCCGACCTCCGCGTCGTCCAGGAAATGCTCGGCCACGAATCCATCCTCACCACCGAGATCTACACCCACATCGACACCGCCACCTGGCAGGCCGCCATCCTCGCGCACCATCCCCGGAAATAGGCCCGCTCCTTCCGTCGCCGGGCCCAGCCCGTCATGCCCGACCTGATCGGGCATCTCCTTCATTCCGAGCGCAGCGAAGAATCTATTCCCAAAAGAGAAGTCACCCAAAACCCCACCAAACAGAGATCTTTGGATTTTTGCGATATACCAACATAAAATGGCATAACATTCATTTGCTTAAAGCCCGGCTAGCCCTGAGTTAATAAATTCACGGCTATTCTCTTTAATAAACCAGTTCGAAAGAACCAAGATTTGTCTTCTTGCGAGGCTTATTGCTCTTATTTATCCTCTCAATTATCGGGTCCCACTCTTTTCTGAAGAGATTATACGCTTGCTCTATTTGTTTTTTTGTTACAGCCTTATCTATTCGATTATCATACACTGTCTTAATAACTTTCGAATCACAATTATATTCTAGTCTAATCGCTTCATCGGATCGATCCAAATCATATACTCGAACATATGGGCAAATCATGCATGGATAGTTATTTAAATCAAATTCATCTATCGCCTTTGTATACTTTGAGAATTCCTGCCTATTAATACGAAGAGCGGCATACTTTTCACTACAAGGGAAGAGCCCCCTCGCCCAACGATCCCTATCCAAATACTTTCTAATCAATGTCTCTCGAGTCTCATCAGAATCCTCAATAACATCGCAAGGTTTCTTGCTCAACAAATAGCCGTTATGCTTTATCATATAATAATATCCTTCATCGCGCGCTATTGTTTTTATGAGTCTACTTCGCAAATAGTCATACGACTCTTCAAGTCTATACTCTGCATCCGCTATTATAAACTTAAAATACGACTTCTGATAATCCGGATCAATATACTCGATAGAGTCCGCACTCAATAACTCACCCAACGAACAACGCTCGCTTTTCTCTTGCCCGCGTTTTTTTACGGGTATTATATATGACCTCCAGCTGTCTTTACCTTGGAGATCAGATATATTATTTTCAATAATATACTGCCTAAACATAAAGAGGAACATCGAAGCTAACTGCTTATCTTTTACATCTAACGAATCATACTTCTTTATCACGTACTTTATAACAGTTAGCTTAATATCTTTATAGAGACTAGGCCAATACTCCGCTCTTATTGAATCTCGATTCAATGTCAAGGCCTCTTTAGCCGTGCCTTTCAGAATATTTATATTAAACGAGACAAACGGAAAAGCCAAAAAGCACTGGCGGACCTTTTGGTTTCGAAAGAAAACCATAGATCGATTCTCATATCGAGGCTGAAAACTCAATTTGTCGATACAAACTTGTAGACCAGTCTCCTCATTGAGGTCATCAAAAGGAATCTTATTCTGCGAGAGAATCTTCTTTTTCCCACCAGAAAAGATGATCTCAATTGGAACAAAAGAACCATTTGAAAAACGGATTAACTCGTCTATAACTTTCACGCCCATTATGCTTAAGCTCTTACTTTTGGCAAAGTCAAACGAAATAAAAGCAGATACTGAATTATAATCCGTGTTATCTACACGTTCATAATGAAGCCTTTCATCTATCCTTTCATTGAATTCAAAGCTAATAGTTGTTCCATAGCCAACGTCCTCCTTGCGAATAGATTGGATCAAAATCGCGCCTTTTTCTTTCCCGGATGGGTTATGAAGTTCGGCCTTAACATATTCATCTTTATTAATCTTTCTGGTGACAACGCATACCTTATCAGTGAGTAGGAAAACACTTTGAAAGCCTATCCCGAACGTACCAGAAGGCCACAATGAGCAAGGGACAGATTGAATAAGTCTTTTCTTTTCTTTGTTCTCTCCCGAACTGCCAGTCTTCGACAAATAAGCCAAGTCATCTTTGGTCATTCCAATCCCCTTATCTGATATCTCTATCTTCCAAATAATCTCATTCTCCTTTGCATTAGTATTTTTGATTTTATCGAGTTTTACGCAAATCGCGTATTTATTACATTCCGATTTGAACTTCTTCAAGTCACTAATCCCCGGATTCTCCTTATATACTCTCAGATAAGTAGCATCCACTGCATTTTGAAGCAGTTCTCTTATACATTCACATGAATCCAAATATAATCCCGCGCCTTGCAGAAGCTCGACGGCCTTATTGGAATCAATCTCAAAACTCGGGCGCTTCTTCCCATCAAACGTATCATAATTGACCAAATTAACCTTCAACTCTCCGACAGTTGGCAAATAACCAAACCCCTCAAACGGGATGATTTTATGCCATCTTTTCATATAAAAGACAAGTTCATCATTAAGCCACTGGAACCATCGATTAACTAAATCCGCGACATGATAATCATTACACTCTGCTGTTATCTCAATAATAGACTGATCAACACGAATGTGTGTAATAGCTCTATTTGTCTCATTATAGAACTTCGAGTCCGACGGAATACAACCAAGCGTAGAGAGCAGCACTTCCGAGACACGATTACTGTCAATATCTAGCAGGTCACCTAGCCTTAACATGGCCGCCACGAATCGCGGATGACAATCTTCTACCCCACATCCTGAGGATTCTACAGGCTGCAGTTTCATAACTTCTTCCACATCTTTTGCATGGCAATCACAAATAGATCTCAATATCCGAATTATTCTCTCCGGTATCGGATTACCTGGGAAATGCAGAGAATCTTCCTTCTCGATTCTTTTCCCAGAGCGTTCAGAATGCTTATCGCGAATAAAAGCCGCCAATAAAAAACGCGCGCACTCATAACTCTCAGAAGTCAATTGCTCATTCTTATAAAAGAGCTTTTCCGCTCTAACTTCAAATAAATTCGCATACTGATGTAAAGGGGAAAACTTGTCCTGTTGTATGTCTTTTACAAATTTGATGAACTTGCTCCCATCTTCAAACAATTTGTGTTTATCTTCTCCCGTCACCACCATGCCACAGTCATGATAATATGCCGCAGCCAATAAAAGCCACAAATCAACAACCGAAAGCTTCTTTACGCTATCCGGACCTATAATCCTTACGATATTATTGAGAATAGCATCAGAATGTGTCGAATTATGGAGGCTATAGTGTGGGAATATATGAGAAATCGTATCTAACATCTGTGGCAAATAAGATTTCGCAAATTTCCATTGCTCAGAATAGATTTGACCTTCTTGAAAATTTTCCGTCTTTTTAAACAATGCCTCTTCAATAATATTCATATTCGTCTTATCTAAATTGTTATCAATCAATTCAAAGTACAGCCAACACCCCCCCTGTCCCTTTTAAAACACCTCGCAAAAACACAACCAATAGCACATGGGAAATAACCTGGCATTTATTCTATACGCGATAGCAATTGATCACGATCCGAAGACTAGGCAAATCAACATGTGTTAAACTGGCGCACACTCTGTTCTTGTCGTGAATTTACCGAAAATTATTTCTAAAACAAATAATCGCAAGGCCACAAGTGGGTGGATTTGCGATTATTAGGTCGAATTTGAAAGAATTTGTATCTCGGACGACAGGGATGGGGGCGGAGAGGAGATTCTTCGCGATGCTCAGAATGACAGAGGATATGCCCGGTGAAGCCGGACACGACGCAACAAGGGCCGGACAGGACACGGGCAACGGCCGCGCAGGGACGGCAGGCGCCGGGCTACCGGAACCAGGCGGTCCAGACGGGCCAGTTGACGATGGCGGAGATGGTCAGGGCCACCGCGGCGAGGATCAGGAGGATCCGGAGGTTGGCGGGGACTTTGTCGCGCCAGAAGCGGAAGTGGAGCTGTTCGTCGATCCAGTCGTAGTCTTTCTCTGCGAAGAATTTGAAGTTGGCGTACCAGGTTGCGAAGAGGATCTGGCGGGGGTTGGTGGAGGCGATAAACTCGATGGTGAGGGTCGAGAGTTCGTCCTCCTCTTCCCGGAAGGTCGCGTTCGGGTCGGCGTTGTTCTTCACCTTGCAGTAGAGCGTCTCGAGGTCGTGCAGCATGTCCATCGTGCGCTTGCCGCGCTCGCCGTATTCGTGCGCGGGGTATTTCTCGATGTACAGGGTCAGGATGCCGAGCAGCGTCAGGCAGACGGCCACGCCGGTGAGCTGGAAGACCGGCGCCACGAGCGCCAGGATGCCGACGGCCATCGACACGAACGAAATCACGACCGGCACCTTGTCGGCGATGTCGTGGGTCGCGAAATTGAGGTTGGCGGCATAGCCGACCTCGAAGCCCCGCTGGGCGATCCTCTTGAGGAGGTCTTCGCGGGTCTTGGGAATCGGCAGGGAACTCAGTTCCTGCTTCGAAGGCGCCGTCGGCTGCAGCTTCTCGCTCTTGGGCGTTTTAGGTTTCACATGTTCTTCCATAACTGGCAGAATTTCAGGTTTCTACGAAGTTATGAAGAAATCGCGCATTTGCAAGGGCGCCCGCCAGCGTCGAGATCCTTCGCTGCGCTCAGGATGACAGGTGTGTGGGGAGGAGCGGCGCGAAAGGCACGCACCAACGTCTTTCCATCCTATCACAATAAAATGATATTGATAATAGAAATAAAGGTTTATCTTTGCAAAAACTGTAGCTATTTATCTCACTAAAGATTCAGAAGAAGTATTTAATCACATGAAAATAAGAGAATTATCAGGAACTGCTGTTTTAGCGATATTTTGTATATCACTATACTCCTGCTGTGAAAAAGGATTGATATACGATGATGCCGATATTAACAATTATCGGATAGCTTTTAAAGAAGTAGAATCATCGCAAGAAGATGAACTTCAGATTATTACAGATGAGTATTCAAAGTCCCTTACAGGGGATTTTGGCCTTTTTACGAGAAAAGGTTTAGCCTCAGACTGTGACAAAGAGGTTATATTGGCCTGCAAAGATGCTGAGAACAAACTAAACGATGTTAGTTTTAGTGGGCACTATACTATCGAAGCTGTAAGAATAGCTGAAAGCGACGAAAAGTTGTTATATTCAAAGACTTATTCACCCACTAATACAACGAAATTGTTGCAACAATTATCTTGGGAACAAGGTCGCTTTACTACTACAGGAGCGAAAGCTCCTAACGATAACGTTATTAGAACAGCCATCCCCATAATAGTGAGTCAGGGAGAGAAGTATACTATTGAAGCAGCAAGTGGCACTGTAATTTTAGGCTTCTATTATAACAGCAATGGACAATTAGCATCTCCTTATTTCTCAATTAAAAGTGGGAGCACAATCACCATTCCTCGTGGTGTGTATTACATGCATATTTCTTATCGTAGTAAAGAGAATATTGACGTTTCATATGCTGCGACATTCAATATGTACCAGATAATGGAAAGCAACATTCAATTTCCTCTTGAAGAAAAGTTGTTGACTATTATTGATGACGATGGTAACGTTGGGTATTATAATGATATTTATCCTGTCGCTAAAGCCAAGAAAGTATCGATATCCTCTGCTATTATCGCTGGGAGAGTCGGAAATAAGTATTATATGACTTGGGATAACATTGAAGACGCATATCGTAATGGCATGGAAATATTATGTCATACTTATAGCCATGTATTAACTACAGATGATGGTTGGCCGTATGATTTAGAGTTTTTTGAAGAAGACTATAGAAAAGCGAAAAACATTTTAGAAGATCATGGCATAACTCCTTCTCTATTGGTTTTTAGTGGTTCATCAGGCCTATATGACATATGTCAAGAAGCATGTAAAAGGGTTTCGTTCGAAGGCGCTTTTCTCGCAGGAGACAATCATATTACCTTTGGAGACACAGACAGGTACAAAATTCCTCGTTTTAGAATAGGAAACAATTCAAATTATCATTGGGAATTGCCATTGCTGAAGGGCATGATTAACAAGCTATCATCATCTGGAGGATGGATGATATGGATGATGCATACTTCAAGCTCTAAAGGATGGGTCAGGGGCAAGGGAGAAGGCACTTCTGCTTATATGCTTGGTGAAATAATAGATTATGCCAGAGAGCACAACATTAGAATTGTAACAGCAGAATATGGATTCGAGAAGACCTATATAAATGGTTTACAATAGGAATTATATCTATAGCACGTTACTTCTATAAAACTTAGCCACCGCACGAACGCCGTGGAATAAAAGTTCCATATAATCAGTATCGTTTAATAGTAAGTCCGGCTGTTTCGTGGACATCGCTATTAATCGATCCATTGCAGCATTG
The DNA here is from genome assembly GCA_900167895.1 of Bacteroidales bacterium WCE2004. Taxonomy (NCBI): domain Bacteria; kingdom Pseudomonadati; phylum Bacteroidota; class Bacteroidia; order Bacteroidales; species Bacteroidales bacterium WCE2004. The sequence goes on from FUZR01000001.1 coordinate 534,041, forward strand.
CGCAGCAGGGTTTTGGTTGAATCGACCAAAAGATTGAGTCTATACTCCCGGACATACGCCTAGGCGACGTTGACGGAAAATCAGGAATTGCTGGGGAAAACGGAAAGGTCCCCGGTTGTGAACGGGGACCCTCCAGGATTTCCCGGGGTTTTCTGTCCAGGAATGGGAATTTCTATTATTTGGCGGCCCGGGGCTAGAGCACCCGGACGCGGAGCTTGGCGTAGGCGCGCTCGACCTTGGCGAGCGCGGCCTCCACGCTCTCGGCGCGGGCCAGCAGGACGCCCATGCGGCGGTGGCCCTTGATGAAGGGCTTGCCGAAGAGGCGGATCTGCACGTCGGGCTCGGCGAGGACTTCCTCCAGGTTCTCGAACTCGACCATCGTCGTGTCGCCCTCGACCACGATGGCCTTGGAGGCGCTGGGGCCGAAGAAATTGACCTTCGGAATCGGCAACCCGAGGACGGCGCGCGCATGCAGCGCGAACTCGGAGAGATCCTGGGAAATCATCGTGACCATGCCGGTGTCGTGCGGGCGCGGCGATACCTCGCTGAACAGCACCTCGTCGCCGCAGACGAACATCTCCACGCCGAAGATGCCGTAGCCGCCGAGGGCGTCCGTCACCTTCTTGGCGATGTCCTGCGCCTGGGCGAGCGCCGTGGCGCTCATCGGCTGCGCCTGCCAGGACTCGCGGTAGTCGCCGTCCACCTGGTGGTGGCCAATGGGGTTCAGGAAAGTGGTGCCGCCGCTGTGGCGGACGGTCAGGAGCGTGATCTCGTAGTCAAACTTGACGAATCCCTCCACAATCACCTCGCCGCCGCCGGCGCGGCCGCCCTCCTGCGCGATGCGCCAGGAGGCGTCCGCGTCGCCCGGCGTCTTGCACACGCTCTGCCCGTGGCCCGACGAGCTCATGATCGGCTTCACCACGCAGGGCGTTCCGACCGCCGCGATGGCCGCGTCGAACTCTTCGCGCGTAGCCGCGAAACGGTAGGGCGACGTGGGCAGCCCCAGCGTCTCGTGCGCCAGTTGGCGGATGCCCTTGCGGTTCATCGTCAGGAACGCCGCGTTGGCCGTCGGGATCACGTTATACCCCTCCTTCTCCAGCTCCACGAGCGTAGGCGTGGCGATGGCCTCCACCTCCGGAATGATGATGTCCGGCTTCTCCTGCTCGATGATCTCGCGCAGCCGCGCGCCGTCCAGCATCGACAGCACATAGCTGCGGTGCGCCACCTGCATCGCAGGCGCGTTCTCATACCGGTCGAGCGCAATCACCTCGACGCCAAAACGCTGTAACTCAATGGCAACTTCCTTGCCCAATTCTCCCGAACCGCACAGCAGCGCCTTCTTGGCGACAGCAGTGAGCGGAGTTCCGATTTTTGTCATATGGATTTAATTGAAATTAGGGCACAAAAATACGGAAAAATCGCCAATCTTCGAACGCCGGAGGCAAAACAAAAGCACCCTGGCCGAAGGGGTCAGGGTGCTTTATTTATGCGGCCGCGGAGGGCCGGGAGATCAGCGGGCGGAGCCGGGGAGGACGATGCCCTCGGGGAGGCCGGCGACCTCGTGCCCGGGGCAGAGGGCGCGGCCGGCGGCGAGGGCGAGGATGCGCTCGCGGGAGGCCGCGGCGAGCGCCTTGTCCCCACCCGGGAGGGTGGTGACCACGGCGATGCCGGGGATGTAGGCGTCACCCGTGAAGAGGTAGCCGTCCACCTCGAAGGTCAGGCAGGAAGGATGGTGCCCCGGCGTCTCGTAGACCGCCGCGGCGACGCCGTCGAAGAGCTCGACCCGGTCGCCTTCGCCGCAGACCGCCACGCGGTCCGGCCCGAACACGATCGGGGCATCATGGTACTTCGACATGTTGAGCCGCGGGTCAAGCAGCGCCTTCAGCCCGGCCTCACACGTATAGACCCGGACCTCCGGGAACAGCTCCGCCAGGCGCGGCAGCCCGTAGATATGGTCGAAATGCGCGTGCGTCAGCAGCACCCCCTTCACGGGAATGCCGCCCAGCGCCGCCAGCCGCTCCAGCAGCGGCTCCACGTCGCCGCAGTCCACGATCCAGCACGCATTCTCCCCCTCCTTCGAGAGGATATACGTCCGCGACGTGAACACGGAATTGACGATGTGCGATACCCGGAGCATGCGGGCCTTATTCGATGCCGTTCTTGATCGTCTCGACGATGTAGCGGACGTCCTCGTCGGACACATACGGCCCGGCAGGCAGGCACATGCCCACCTTGAAGATGGCCTCCGAGACGCCGTTCACATACGCGGGGCAATCCCGGTACACCGGCTGCCTGTGCATCGGCTTCCAGACGGGGCGCGCCTCGACGCCTGCGGCGTCCAGCCAGACGCGCATCGCCTCCACGTTGTCGTTGGGCTGGCAGTCCGTGACGGCCGACGACGCCGCGTGGATCACGCCGGCGGCGCCGCCCACGGCGCCCTGCACGATGGTCTTGTAGGCATTCTCCTGCCCCTTCACCCGCAGCGCGGGATCCAGCGTGAGGGTGCAGAGCCAGAAGTTCGAGTCAAACTCGCCGGACGAAGGCTGCGCGTGCACCTGCACGCCCGGCACGCCCGCCAGCAGCTCCTCATAGAGCTTCTGGACGTGCCTGTGGTGCGCCAGATGGTCGCCCAGGACCGTCATCTGCCCGCGGCCGATGCCGGCGCAGATGTTGGACATGCGGTAGTTGTAGCCGATCTTCTCGTGCTGGTAGTACGGATAGCTCTCGCGGTACTGCGTCGCGTACATCATGATTTCCCGCCAGGACTCCTCGTCCGGCGTGATGAGCGCGCCGCCGCCGGAAGTCGTGATCATCTTGTTGCCGTTGAACGACAGCACGCCATAGCGGCCGAAAGTGCCGAGCACCTGCCCCTTGTAGCGCGAGCCGAAGCCCTCGGCGGCGTCCTCGACGACCGGGATGCCGTACCTGTCGGCAATCTCCATGATCCTGTCGATCCGATACGGCATGCCGTACAGCGCCACGGGCACGATCGCCTTCGGCGTCTTGCCCGTCTTGGCGATCCGGTCCTTGATGGCCTCTTCCAGCAGCGCCGGATCCATGTTCCAGGTGTCCGGCTCGGAGTCCACGAACACGGGGGTGGCGCCCAGATACGTGACCGGATGCGAGCTTGCGCAGAATGTGAACGACTGCACCAGCACCTCGTCGCCCGGGCCCACGCCGCAGCCGATCAGGCCCAGGTGAACCGCGGCCGTGCCGGCCGACAGCGCCACCACGCGCTTGTTCTCTCCCACAAACTCCTCCAGATCCTTCTCAAACCCGTTCACATTCGGTCCCAGGGGCACGACCCAGTTCGTGTCAAACGCCTCCTGGATGTATTTCTGCTCAAGTCCCGCCTCGCTCATGTGTGCGAGGCATAAATATATACGCTTGTTCATCTTTTTAGTAATTACTACTCAAAATAGTCATACATCAGTATAAACCGCTCGCTCACTCGTTCCACGATTAAAGGATCCTTCTCGGCGACGGTTGCGCGAAGCATAATATATACCCTACCTGACGGGAGAGATAGTGTTTAAACATCTCTCCGCCATAATAAGCATTAATCAGAATTGGAATGAAGAAAACGAGAAATCTTCCATCATCGGATCAGATAAGAATAAGCATCAATCCGCTGACGGGCACGCTCCTCATCCGGGACCGGGACAAAGCCCGTCCCCCGGCGTATAGCGCGTTTGTCGGACGCGGACAGCTTGTCATACCCGGCGAGCCGGATCACTGTCTTAGACTGCTTATTCCCATTCTGCACGGAGGAGACACAAGCAGTAGAGATCCGGATCTCTTTAACCTGGTCCGAATCCATCTTTGTCTTGTTCTTTTTAATGAAGATCATAGTCGACAATTTTAATTAACCATGTCTCACTCCTGTATCCGCAAATATACTTTATCGGAACTGAAAAAGCAAACGCACGTTATTTCAATACAAATTTCGTGATAAAAGCTCTGCTCTTGTGGCAGAAATGGAAGAAGGCTTCGCCGGGGACGAGGGTGGACAGGCGCAGCAGGTGCCAGGTGCCGTCCGCGACCTTCGCGGCGCGGCCGTGGCGGCGGAACCGCTGCCGGCTGCTGTGCCGGCCGAAATTCCCCCCGTCCAGGATGTCGTGCGCCAACAGGCGCCCCGCCCCGGCGGACGGCGGGACCGGCAGGAACTCGTCCTCGAGCCCGAGGATCTCCCGTTCGACCCACATCAGCGCGCGGGCCAGGCGCAGCAGGCCGAGCCGGCGCCAAGTGCGCCGCACGGCCGCCTGCTGCGCCGCGCCCGCGCCCCCCAGCTCCCGCAGCACGTAGAAATAATCCACAATCTGCCGCAGGCCGATCCCCTCGTCGATGAGGTGGATCAGGATATGTCCCAGCTGATAGACCGCATTGAACGCGGCCGTCGGCACCGCCACATCCGCGTCCGTGCCCGGCAGCCGCACCTTGTGCGCCATCTGCGCAGCCTTATTCTCCTCCAGCCACCGCCGGAGGCGTCTGTTCCGCCACGGGCAGTACAGCTTCAGCGGCGTGTCGTGCACGTCCACCTCCACGTCCTCGAAGACCGGGAACTTGATGTGCTTGATCCCCTCCTTCGCGTCCGGGAACTGCTTCTTCACATATTCCCGCAGGGCCGCCCCGTCCGCGTCCACCCACACGTCGATGTCGCCGGACATCCGCAGCGCCGGGTCGGGATACAGCCGCGCATTCCCCTGTCCTTTCAGGATACAGCACGCCATCCCGTCCGCCCGCAGCCGCTCCGTCAGCTCCACGGCGCGCCGGTTCAGCACGGCATTCCGCGCGCGGATCGCCGACTCCGTGGCATACCACTCCAGCAGCAGCTCCTTCGGCGGAAGCTCCCCCTCAAACCGCGTGGGGCTGCAGAGCCCCACGAGCGCCTGTTTCCGGGCAAATTTATAAAGCCCCACCCAGTCCCGGACCTCCGGCCTGGGCGAAGTCGGATGCAGCACGAACCGCAGCCACCGCAGCCGCCCGTCCTGCAGATAATCAGTTCGTCCCATCGAAATAATCCCGAGTCGGACGGCCCTCAGCACTGATTCCTTCACGCCTAAACACCTTGAGGATCGTCATGAAGAAGATCTTCACGTCCAGCCAGAACGTCAGGTGGTCGACGTAGTACACGTCATACTCGAACTGCTTCGTGAACGTGATCGCATTCCGTCCGTTCACCTGCGCCCACCCGCTGATGCCGGGCCGCACTTCGTGCCGCCGCATCTGCTCGGGCGAATACAGCGGCAGATACATCGGCAGCAGCGGCCGCGGCCCGATGAACGACATGTCCCCCTTGAGGATATTGATCAGCTGCGGCAGCTCGTCGATCGACAGGCTCCGGACAATCTTGCCCACCGGCGTGATCCGGAACTCGTCCAGGAGCAGATTCCCATCCGCATCCTTCTCATCCGTCATCGTCTTGAACTTGATCACCTTGTATATCTTGCCACCCTTCCCGGGCCGCTCCTGCGTGAAGAACGCCCCCGCGCCCTTGTTGGCAAAGTGCAGGAAGATGGCCACAATCACGATCAACCACCCCACCAGCACCAGCCCGATCACCGCGCCGATAATACTTAAAACTCTCTTGAAAAAATGTTTATACATACGATTCTACGCATTACTACTTATTTCGTAATGAACTACTACTTCTTCTTTAAATTAAACTTGCAATTAGTGAATACATTCGTAGCCTTGCTAAAATGGCCGATGGCACTGTCTTCATCTTCACCAAACTCACAATTCACGAACTCCATGTGTTTGGAATAATACTGTGCCTCTCCATTTTTTTTGTACAGAAATGGGATATAACAATTCTCAAACCGCATCCAATAGGTAGCGCGAATCTTCACCTGAGAAGTAAAACGGCAATTCTTAATAGTCGTCGCCAACTTTCCATATCCAGGAACAGTATTCATTGAAGAGGCCAAATCAAAGAAGTTGTTTTCAAAGACACAATTCTCCATCACCACATCACGATTACCGATCACCGGGAAAGACGCCACCTCGTCCGCTTCAAAATCAATAGCACTTTTGGGAGCAGTTCCTTTAACCTCATCCGTACCACAGCCTTCAAAATAGCACCCAGTAATCCTCACATTTCTAGCGCCAATAACGACTCCGTTTCTTCTGGCCCTTAAAATTCTTACATTTTGAATTGTGAGATTAGACGCCCAGCGGGAATTCTTTTCATGTGGATAATACGACCCGGAATAATAAATACAATCCCCAAATGCATCGGATACCGTTATATCCTTAAAGGAGAAATCATTACAGCGAAGGCAACAGAAAACATGTCCCCACTCTCCGAAATAATTCTTACCAAGAAATGGAGAATCATACCGATGCCAATCATTATCACCCGCAATAGTTCCAACACCATCGACTATCACTTTCTCCTTGCCATACTCCCAAAAAACAAAATATGCTCCCTGATTAGTCGGAAGCATTTTCAACGTGTTATTGACAGTCAGATGAGTATTAGATGGTATGGTAAAGATTCTAAGATAAGCGTACTCGTCATTATTGAGCTCAGAGTAATTGCGTTTTTTCTTGCCATCAACCATCTTGAATGATAGAAGATTTGCCAAATCCGTTCGCCCTTTATATGGCAATTCAAAATAATAGGTCCGTTTTTCTTCAAAGAAGATATGACACGGAATCTCATCATTCGAGAACGCCAAGATATTATGGATGATTTGGTTAGAGGCAAAATCTTCCGCATCATTAAAGGCAAACCAACCATCGTGAACTTCGGGAACGTCCCAAGTTCCGGAGATCTTGATATCAAGGCCGAAAACGGGTTGACTTCCTTTAACAGAAACTTTCGAATTCGACCCGCGCAGTTCTCCGTGATCAACACTCCCACCAGAGAAAACCAGTGTGAGACCGTCCGGAACCACGACAGTATTCCCAAGCAAAGTATAATCACTGTTTATGACAAATGAATTCCGGGCAGAATTCAACATTTCCTGCGTCAAGACGCCATCAATACGCCCCAGAGCAAATAAAAAAGCAGGGGCCAGCATTAATGCACAAGCAATGATTAACTTTTTCATATTCTGCGAATTAAACCTTCTTAAAATGATTCACCGGCTCCACCTTCACCCCACTCGTCCTCAACACCATCGTGCCCCAGGTGAGGCCGAGGCCGAAGGAGGAGCAGAGGAGCGTCAGGGGGCGCTTCTGCAGCTCGTCGGCGAGGTTGTAGGTCATCAGCATCGGGACGGAGGCGCCGCCGAGGTTGCCGAACTCCTGGAGGTCGTAGGGGACCTTGTCGAGCGGGAGCTTGAGCTTCTTGACGATGCGGTCCACGATGAGCTTGTTGGCCTGGTGGATCAGGAAGTAGTCCACGTTGTCCGTCGTCAGGCCGTAGCGTTCCATCATCTGCTTGATGCTGATGGGCGGGCGGGAGATGGCGAAGGAAAACACGTCCATGCCGTTGATGAGCGTGTCCTTGGGGGCGCGGACGATGCCGTTGCCGAAGTCCTCTTCGACGAAGGATTCGGGCGTGATCGGGTGGCGGAAGCCGCCATGCGGAGTGATGAGGGCCTCGTAGCCGGAGCCCAGGGTGTTGAACTCGATGACGATGTCCTCGGCCGTCGGGTCATACTCCAGGGCCATGGCGGTGCCGCTGTCGCCGAACAGGGGGACGCGGCTCTTGTCCTTCATCGAGCCCATGCGCAGGGCCGTGTCGCCGACCAGCAGCAGGGCGCGCTTGACGTTGCCTGCGCTCAGCAGGTTGCCCGCCACGTTGATGGCGTACATGCTGCCGCAGCAGCCCATCGGGATGTCCAGCACGAAGGTGCTGGTCGGCAGCCCGAGGCGGTGCTGCAGGATGCCCGCCGTGGGCGGCGTCTTATAGTCGCCGGTCACGGAACCGAACACCAACACGTCGATGCTCTCCTTCTCCCAGCCCAGGGCCGCGAGCAGGCGCTCGGCGGCGTCGAAGCAGAGATCGGAGGTGCACACGTCGTCCGGGCCGATGTAGCGGTTCTTGATGCCGACGGTGTTGTCGAAGATCTCCGCTTCCTCCTTCGTGAAGATGTCGAAGTCGGCGGTCTTGACCGCATGGTCGGGCACCGTGCCGGTGACGCCGCGGACGGCTACGTTCTTGATTTCCCAGCGTGCCATGCCTTACAGTTCGATGTCGTACTTGGCCAGGATGGTCTTGGCGTTGTCGTAGGAGGTGAACTCCAGGATGTCCTCCGGGTCCAGCATGATGTCGAAGCTGTCCTCCACCGCAGCGGTGAGGCTCAGCTGGCGGACGCTGTCCCAGCCCTCCACGCTCTTGTTGTCAAAACCGGCGCCCAACGCCCCGGCATCCACCGAGAACACCTCGCAGAAGATGCCATTCAATTTCTCCAGATTGGTCATATTGTCTACTTATTGATTGATCACTTTACCGGCCTCGTTGCGCAGGATCGCGTCCACGAGGCGCACTTCTATGTTCTTGTGGAACAGGTGGGTCTTCTCCTCGATGAAGCCCGGCAGGGCCTCAACCAGAGCCGGATCCATCACCAGCACCACCAGTTTCTCATCGTCGCCCTTGCAGTAGCAGTCGGCTTTGTATTCCTGCTTGATGAGGTTCTCCACCTCGTCCAGGCCGATGCGCAGGCCGAAGATCTTCAGGAACCGCTTCAGGCGGCCGACGATGAAGTAGCAGCCGTCAGCATCGCGCCGTGCCAGGTCGCCGGTGTGCATCACGCCGTGGTTCTCGTCGCCCTTCTGCAGGTCCTCCACGCCATAGGCGTAGCCCAGGGTCACATTCTCGCCGCGATACACCATCTCGCCCGTGGCTTCGCCCTCGAAGGTCTCGTTGCCTTCGGCGTCCACGATCGAGAGCTGCCCGCCCGGCTCGGCAAAGCCGATGCTGCAGGTCTTCTCCAGCGCCAACTCGGCCGGGAGGTAGGCCATGCGCGCCGTACACTCCGACTGGCCGTAGGTGGCGATGAACTTCTTGCCCTTGTCGCGGGCGTATTCGGCCAGCGCCCGGAACATCTCCGGCGTCAGCTTGCCGCCGCCCTGGGTGATGACCTCCAGCTTGGGCAGGTCCATGCGCGTGAAGCGCATCTTCATCAGCAGCTCGTAGCTGTAGGGCACGCCCGTGAAGCTGGTGGCCTCCTTGAGCGTGCTCCAGAACCCGCGGTCCAGCAGGGACCGGCCGGACAGGAGCAGCGTGGCGCCCGCCAGCAGGTGGCTTGCGATCACCGAGAGGCCCATCGTGTAATGCATCGGAAGGATGGCCATCGCCTTCTCCGCGCCGGTCAGCTGGAACAGCCGCCGCACGTTGTCGGCGTTGGCCTCAATGTTGCGCAGGCTGTGCCGCACCAGCTTGGGGCTGCCGGTGGAGCCGGAAGTCGGCAGCAGCAGCGCCAGGTCGGGATGCATCGCCACCGGGGCGTTGCCCGTGGCGAGCAGCACGTAGCCGTGCGCGCGGAACACTTCCGCATAGCCGAGCGTCTCCGCCATCGCCTCCGGCGCCCACAGATAGGCGGGCCGGTACATGTCCCGGAGGTTGGTGTACAGGCTCTCCTCCGTCCGGGCGCTCAGGATGAGCGGGACGATGCCGTTGGAAAGGCACCCGACATAACCCAGCAGCGAGCCGTGGCAGTTCTCCGAGAGGAGGAACAGCAAGGCCCGCTCCGGCAGATATCGGCGGAACTCCGCGGCGAAGTCGCAGAGCTCGCCATAGGTCAAGGCTTCCCCGCTGTCGTCGATGGCGGCGATGCGGGTCCGCTCTTTCTTGTCAAGGTCTAAAAACATACACTATATGCTTGCGCATCCGTCCACGCCCAGGATGTGGCCGCTGATGTAGGACGCGCGGTCCGACGCCAGGAAGCTCACGGCGTTCGCCACGTCCTGCGGCGTGCCGAGGCGGCCCAGTGCGATGCGGCTGATCCGCTGGTCAATCTTGTCGCCGCTGGCCTCGTAGAGCTCCTCGAAACGCTCGGTCTTGATGATGCCCGGGGCCACCGCATTCACGCGGATCTGCTGCGGGCTCAGCTCCTTGGCCGCCGACTTGGTGATGGCGATTACCGCGCCCTTGGTGGACGAGTAGGCCACCTGGCCCGGGGAACCCACCACGCCCGTGATGGAGGCGATGTTGACGATGCTGCCGCCTCCCGTGCGGGCCATCAGGCGCGACACGATCTGGATCATGTCGATGACGGCGAACACGTTGACGCTATACATCTTCTCCAGCAGCGGCTTGGTCACCATCCCCAGCTTCTGGTTCTGGATGATGGCGGCGTTGTTGACCACCACGTCGATGCGGCCTTCCGCCTTGTAGATGGACATCAGGCCGTTCTTGAGCGCGGCGCTGTCCGTCACGTCGAAGCAGATGGGCACCACCTTGGTGCCGTGGCGCTCCGCACACCCGCGGGCCCACTCCTCCATGTCGCCGGGCATCAGGTCGTTGATATAGACGATGGCGCCGTCGCTGGCAAACTGCTCCGCGATCACGCGCCCGATCCCCCGGCCTGCGCCGGTGATGAGGGATACTTTGTTCTCTAAGAGTTTCATTCGCTAATACAAGGTTTTACCGCCGTCGATAATGAGAGAATGTCCCGTCACCCAGGACGAAGCGTCCGAGAGCAGATAGACGATGGCCAGGGCCACGTCTCGCGGTTCGCCATAGCGCTTCATCGGATAGGTCTCCATATCGCGCGCCTTGTCCTCGTCGGAGTAGGAGCGCCCGGCCAGGTTGGTATTGACCATACCCGGGTTCACGCTGTTGCAGCGGATGCGGGGCGCGCCCTCCAGGGCCACGTTGCGCACGAACACCTGCAGGGCCCCTTTCGACGCGCCGTACATGGCGTTGCCGGGGGCTGTGGTATAGACGCCGCCTACCGACACGGTGAACACCAGCGAGGCGTTCTGGTTGAACTTCTTCTTCTTGAGCAGGCGCTGCGTGAGGTAGATGGGTGCGAAGGTGTTGATGCCCATGATGCGCTCCAGGTCCTCCTTGTTGATGAACTTGACCGGCGTGGGCTTGGTCACGCCCGCGTTGCTGACGAAGCCGTCCAGCTGCGGCAGCGCAGCCACCAGCTCGTCCAGCGCCTCCTGGCTGGTGAGGTTGGCCACCAGATACTGGTGCCCCTCCCCTTCCAGCAGGCCCAGCGTCTCCACCAGACCGGCTTCGTTGATGTCGGTCAGGATGAGCCGGGCGCCCAGTTTGGCGCACTCCACGCTCGTGGCCCGGCCGATGCCGCCGGCTGCGCCCGTGACCAGGATGGTCTTCCCCGTCAGGGCAAAAGGATTGTATTCCATTACGCTACTTTGGCCTGAACCGTGTTGAACAGATCCTGGATGGTGACGGCCGACTTCATCTCGTTGCCGGTGAGCGCTACGCCATATTCCTCGTCGATCATGGCGATGATGGAGAGGGCGATGATGGAAGAATATTCGTCGAGATCGTGGAAGACCGTCTCCGGGGTGAGATCCTCGGCCGGCGTGTCGTCGAACTGGTCGGCGAAATTGACAATGAATTCGTTGATGTCCATAATGATGCTATGTGTTTTATATCTCTAACTTCTTGGCCGGGTTGCCGCATACGGTGGTCCCGGGTTTCACTTTCCTGATCACAAAACTCAGCGCGCCCACGTGGGCGCCCGTCCCGACCGTCACGTTGTGGCTGATCACGGCTCCGGTGTGGATGTTAACCTCATCCTCGATCACGATCCCGCCCACGCAGGTGACGTGCGTGTCGATGCGGTTCCAGTTGCCGATGTGGGCGTCGTGCCCAATCACGGTGTAGGACTGGATCATGTTGTAATCTCCGACCACGGCGTCGTTGCCGATCACGGAGAAGGCCCCGATGAAATTACCTTTCCCCAACTTGGCATTTTGATAGATCCGCGCCGTCTCGTGGATCAGCTCCATGAACTCGCCGCCCCGGCGGATGATCTCTTCCATGCAGGCGCGACGGAACGCACCGCCGATGGACGACACGAACACATCGTCCGGCTGCGGCTGGTAGTCCCGGATCGTCCCGACGATCGGCGGATAGTTCTCAAACGCATCCAGCGCCGCGAGATTGTCGTCGATGAATCCCTTCACGACAAACTTCTCGCCGTATCCTACGCTCTCAAGCGCATTGCTGTATATCGTCCGGCCCATTCCGCCGGCCCCGATGATGATCAGGTTCTTCATGATTTCTTTTTTTCAATCTCCTCGATAAAAATCTTTTCCAGTTGCTTGGCAATCACCTCCCCGGAGAAGCGGCTGTGGACGTATTCCCGGATCGCCTCCGGCGAGTAGTCTCCGATGTGTTCCTCCACGCTGTCCATTGCCCTCGTCAAACCCGTCACGTCATCCACATCGACCAGGAGGCCGCATGTGTCGTTCATGAAGTGCTCCGGGCCACCGCAAGGTGTAGCGATCGCGGGGATGCCCATGGCCATAGCCTCGATATAGGACACGCCGAAAGTCTCGGCACGCGAAGCGAGGGCAAACGCGGAACAAGTAGCATAGACAGCGGCGATCTCCTCCCGCGGGATCCGGCCAAGGAAACGGACTCGGGACGCCACGCCTTCGGCCTGGCTCAGCTCTTTCAGCGCTTCCTTCTCCGGGCCCTCTCCGATGATGAGCAGCTCGGCCGTAGAATCCTTTATCTTGGCGAACGCCTTGATCAGCACGTCAAATCCCTTCCGAGGAATCAGGCTGCCACAAGACGCGAACCGGAACGGTTCGTTCCCGGAAGGCCGCTTCGCAAGCGGAACATCCAGGAAATACTGGTCGACCATATCATACACCACCTCCGATTCCTTCCCGAAATGCTTCTTGATCTGCTCTTGCAGACTGGGAGAGACGGCAAGTAAGCGGTCGACCAATTGATATGCATCCTTCCCGCATCGAAGAAGGCCCTTGGGCACTCGAGATTTACATAATTCACTCCAGTGTTCAATACCCACGACAGGAATTTCCGGGAAATGTTTCCGCACCACTTTAAGCGAATCTATCGTAAACAAATAATGCGCGTATATAATATCAGGCACACCATTTTCCTTCACAATCTGCATAAACAGATGATCAAACATTCTGGCTCTGATTCTCCTTTGCAGGAAAGGGAAAACAAAAGCCTTAAGCGGAATGAGGAAATAGAGGTATGCTTTAATTTGCTCAAAAGTAGTCGTCTTGATTCCAATTTTCCGCCATAATAGACGGAATCTTCCATCAATAGCTGCTATAGTCACATTATACCCAAGCGAAGAAAGAGCCCGGGCTTGATCCAACTCAAAACACCCCCATTGAGCGTCTTCTTTTGAGGGAATCCCGTGAGATACAATGAGAATATACATCGCTAAAATGAAAAGAGTTACTGATTATCCGAATATGACTTCGGCCTAAGTGCTTTTGATCTTCCAGGTATGTTCTTAGAATGAATGATACAAAAGGGGAAAAACAAGAAGAATGAAAAGCCCAAGAACAGGCCAGATTCATTCGTTCCCCAAATCATCGTCACTAAAACTAATAGCAGCAACGACTTATACTCGTTATTCACCAAAGAACTAATACGCTTGAAATAATGCGAAACAGTCAGGAACAGCACCACAAGAGAAGGAACGCCATACCTCACGATTATATCTATCGCTGAGTTATGCATGCTTTTCCCCCACCATTCTGTATTAATCCCACCAAACCAAAAAGGTGAAGGATCCATCAATTCAGTAATGACATATGACCATATAATTTCTCGCCCGGAGAAAATGTTCTGATTCATTAGTGTTGTGTCTTGTGACGCACGAAGAGCAGTATCCCCTGCCAACAGACAATAGACGAATGGATACAAAAGATATAGAATCAGTATTATCCACAGGATTAGCATCGTCTTCGTCACTTTCTTCCTGAAAATGAATGCGAATGGCAACATCAGGAACACAAGCAAAGATGTCCGTGACTCTGTATAGAGGATTAAAAGCAAGGTGCATAAAGTGAACGCAAGAAGAAACACGTTATTCTTTCCTCTTTTATTGTTTGTATATGCACAGATAAAGATATCCAGCGAAAGAATCAGAAATGTAAATCCTACCTGATTGGGATTCAAGGTATTGCGGAAGTAAAAACTAATGGCAATATAAACTAGATAGGTCAAGAGCAGCATCCATTGCAGGATTTGAATCTGCTTCCGAGTAAACGTGATACAATTAAAAACATACAACGAGACCGGGACCATGATTGCAACCAGCAAACCTGAAATGCCATAATTCTGCCCCCCAATTACCATTAAAGCAATCAGAAACAGGGCGAACAAAAGCGGGATGAAGGATGAAAAATTTTTGCGCAAATGCTTGATATAAAGCACCAACAACGGAATATATTTCAGGAAAGCTATTATCAACGACACCGATGGCGCCACGTCTTTCAACAATAGCCCCAGCAGGAAGAAAAACAATGAAATGCTGAATAATAGAAAATCCGTCTTCACCTATAATATCAGCAAACAGGTTCCATAAATACTAGTCACAATCCAGGATGAACACACGGCCTTTTAAATGTGATTTCCGCTTTTCCTCAGGAGGCAATGAATGATAATCCCCGTACATCTTTGTTAAATAGGAATCGGTATCATGTACGACCTTTAATTCTTTCCCTTCGAATAAAGTTGAATTCGTCGGGAACAATTCGCTCTGATCAAATAGATAGACATTATGTTGGCTCATATTCCAGCAATAACATGTCCATTTCTCTGTTGATCTTGAGTTGTACTTAGCACAAAAACGATCATAAAATCTGAAAAGCCTGCGCGTCCCCTCAACGGATAGTCGATGTGCAAAAGTCGACGCAGCACGCAAGACAAGATTCTTCCCCGGATAATGCCTGCGGCTAAAAACACTGATAAACCACAATAACCTTGATATCTTAATCCTCATGGCCGCCAGAGTAGCATTGGCCGGGACCTTATCATACGGGAAAATGTCAATATATATGCCTTGGAACTTCAGTTTCTCAACTTCTATATCCGGGAAGAAGGATCTCCCCAATCGGATTTTCCCAAACGGATACATATAGTTCGGGTCCGTTTCATACGTCTGTAAATATAAATTCTCCGGCAAAGCGCTAGCGCTGATTTCCAATAATCTATTGTAATCTTTCCTCGGCATAGCGACATCAATATCGTCATCCCAAGGGATAAAGCCCATATGCCGCACAGCGCCAATCGCAGTCCCACTGTCCAGAAAATAAACTAAATTATTATCTGAGCAAAGCTTATCAAATTTTACCAACATATCGAGTTGGATAGAATGCAATAATTCGAAAGAGGTGGACTCCATAGTCAATCTAATCAATCCCTACTAAATCTTTATCCTTAAAACTATTTCGAGTAATGAGAGCCAGAACAAGTCAATTAACCAAACAAGGGAGGTTCTCATCAAGTGGGCAAAAGCCCAAGAATAACAGACAACAGTATTGTTTTATGCGCATGTAAAAAACGATGAAATTAATCCCGAAAAACTACCGCCCAACACAACGCTTGATAATTCTTCTCACACACATTCCGTGTATCATCTTTTTAAACATCCGCTGAGGTTCAGAATCTTCCGGATCTTTAATAAAACTGATATCGCAATCCTGCAACAACCGAGAGAACGTTTGCGTGGAGATGAATCCATTGTACCAATCATCCAAACACATCCGCTCGTTCACATACTTGGCCTTCTTGGTGACGAGCGCCCCAGATTCGACTCTTTCCCCATTAAGGACCCGGACACACATAGCAGGCAGATTTACACCGGACTTCGTATAGGCATAGCCCGACCCGCCATATCGGAAATTAATCTCACAAAAGTAAAAGCGGCCCTCGCTTTTATAGAAATCTATATCGAATAACCCCACGAATCGGGTCTCTTTCACAAAAGACTTAAACCCATCAATCAAAGACTCGTATCCCTCATTAGGAAGGATCTCTCCTTGCTTTGCCACACCATAGTGCCCACCTTGAGCAAGGGACAGAACGTGAAGAATCCCGGGAATATGCACATTCGCTCCATCTGAAATTCCCAATAGAGCATACTCTTCCTCGATTTCTTTGTACTCTTCCACCAATACGGAAATCGTTGGAGAGCGCTTGATGATTTTATCCAACGCTGCCCGCAATTGCAGTTCGTTATCACAACGCCCAACGCCTGTTTTAGCGCCAGCAATCGACTCCAGGGGTTTGGAAAAACACGGATAACATATTGTAGACGGGATCTCGTACGCGCCGTCAACAATTTCAATAACTTCTCCGCCAGCAACGTTCAATCCCACTTTTTCCGCGCCCTGCTTCTGTCGGATCTTACTCATCCACTCCACGGCCGCCCCCGGCGTATGATCAATATGGGGGAAGAGAAAATCGTTTTCAAGCCTCTTTTGATTAAGATCAATTGCAGCGGCCGAGACATCACTGTCCGGGAAAAGGACGACTTTTCGGTCCTTATCCGTGCATTTGTCCAGGAGTAAAGTGATCAACTGCTCAGCATCGGGCATGCAGTAATAAACCTTGCTCGCGAATTTACTATAGCTGTCAATTGGTGGCGTAAAATCTGGTTTTCCCCTCTTCTTGTTGACGACCATCACGATAACGATCACCTCGTAGCCAGCACGCCCCAGAGCACGAATTACCCCCAAACGGGAAGTATAACCGTGTCCAATGACAACGACTTTCTGCTTACCACCTTCTGTCATACTTCGAATAAACATTACTTCTGCTCTTCCAACAATGCTTCTATACCTTTTTCGTAACCTCACTGTTCTACAACAAGCACAGAATAGAAGCAATCAGCGCTATTCAAATCGGTCTCGGCACAAGAGAAAACCCGACTCCCTGCGAAATCTGCTCCATTTTAACAAAATAGCGATCTGACACAAAACGCACTTAGAGGGCTAAACATTTAGGATAATTCGCGTGCCTCGACAGAGGAATGACACAATTCGCGAGCGTTCAACATTACCCCGCTTATATCGAATTGTAGTTATGAGCTTTGACAACTTGAACTTCCGCCCGATCAGTTTCTCCGAGAAAGGGCAACCATTCATCCATTTAAAGAATATGGCATTCCAATGATCGGGGAGCACCTTGATCGATACCGGAAGATAACCCTGGGCTCTATTAATCTCTATTACGTGAGAATTATTGAGATGCGTGTCAAACGATAGTTTATCAAGCCCTTTTTCTCTTGCAATTTCTTCCCTCTTCTCACAAAGAAGTTTATAAATACCTCTACCACAATACGCGGGGAGAATAGAATCAAAGCACAAATAACCATAATTCCCTTTGTTGTACCAAGTCTTCCCTTCTTTCTTAAGAAGAGCGGCTGTCCCAACAACTTTCTTCCCATCCATAGCAACCAGCATTACGCCCTTTTCACCAATCTCTTTCTTTATCTCCTCTCCAGGCAATGTTGGTTTCCTCATAATAATGCCCTTTGCTCGATTTTCGGCATGAGCCTCATACAAAACGTTATGAATTTCGTCCCACGACACCCATTCGGGCTTTTCTACAACTTGAACCATAACGACTTATTCGCTTTAAAATTCTCCCGAATATAATTCCACACATAGAACATGTCTTCTTTACGCCGCTCTCCTTGAGTGACGTCAAGATTCCTTAACACCTGTTCATAAGTGTATGTGCTTTCGGGGAATCTTACAGTACCAGGGAATAATCTATTGAGAATCCTCCGAAAAGGGAATCCCCCTTTTGCCGCAATAAGATACTTGTTCTTTATCTCATTAAACTTTAACTTCTGGTATTCGCTTATGATGTACTCTTCATCCTTTACATGTTGACTTCGTTCGTTAAAGGCAGTGAAGTCCTGGAGAGAGTCATATTTAATAACACTATCTTCAATATTCACGATATGATTCTTTACCGTGAACTTATTATCCGTAATCGTTATCTCGCTAACTAGTCCTTGTTTAGTTATAGCTGGGAACATCTTTTGACGAGCAAATAAGAAATTACCTTGCCCATGCAGCAGATATGAGCCTTTATACCATTCTTCACACCCGATACAATGCGTATGTTGGGCGACTATATAGTCAGCGCCACACTCAGCCATCCGATAGAAGCGGGTGTGGGTTTGCGGCGTAGGATACGGCAGATACTCGGCTCCTCCATGATAAATCACTATCAAGAAGTCGTGCTCTTTTTTAAGTTCTTTAATCTCATTAAGAACTATCCACTCATCGTACACATTCGCTCCAAGGCTATCTTTGGACGGCTGGTTGAAGAAGGTCTCCGAAACATTGTAGATACAGACTCTTTTCCCTTTTAACGAAAGCGAGAGATATTTCTTGAGCCTAATGTCGGCATCAGCGCCATCATTTACCAACCCAACATAAGAAATTCCCGCCTCATCCAAGGCCTCCAACGTATCAACACACCCTCTCTGCAAGTAATCCGTAATATGATTATTCGCAAGCGCGACTGCGGACAGGCCAAGATTCTTTATACCAGCTACAGTTCCTTTCGGCGCCTTTATCTTTGGCCCTTCTTTCCTTTGGGCCACGTTCGAATCCGTTAAAACGCCCTCGATATTGGCTATAGAGAAATCCGCATTGCGAAACAAACCACAAACGACACTCCCAAATAAACCATCTGCATCCCCTTCGACGAACAAATCATTGTTCTCCTCGGAAGGGAACAAATCACCCGCAATTATTATCTTTATTGGGTCCATGCTGTTTTCAAAAAGTATTATACCGTGACTCGTTTATGCTTGACCTTCTTCACCATCGAAGATATGATACCTTTGAAGTATTCATATGCCTCAGGCCTAAAAATGAAGGACCAACCAAGATATATGAGACAAAAAACCGAGAATCTGACCAGCCCGTCCAAGTACAAAGACAAGTGAAGGGCAGAACTAATCCCGTATGCACCTAAAGCAGCCAAAGCTGACAACACGGCAACGGGCATAATACTCAGAAGATGATCGGTCCACTTAAAACCGATGTACTTCGAGACAAGACCAATATTGACAAAGAAAGAAAACCAGGTATTCAAGACACATCCGACCAAAAGTCCTTTCATGCCCCAAATCACCAGGCCGCCAACCACAAATCCTATTCCGACGGTTCTTTTTATTACCGTCCAGATAAACATGACTTTGCTTTTCCCTATGGCAGCTATCGATTGTGTGTTGACGGATTGAAGGCTATAGGCCAACCCCGCTATACAAAGAATCTGGAAATACGGGACACTCTGCAACCACCTGTCGGAATACAATAACAAAAAAATAGGTTTAGCACAAAGTAGAAGTACAAACATCAACGGGAAAGAGACATAAGAAAGCGTCATGGTTATACGCTTGATCATATTTCCCAATTGCATCTTATCATCCTGAGCTTCCGCGTACAGTGGATATGTGACTTGTGTCATGACACTACTGATGGAGGTGCTCGCCAACTTTTCAGTACTCTGCGCCTTGGAATAATAACCCATCAAAGACGGATTGTAGACTTTTCCTATCAAGAGTCCTTGTATCTGCTGACTAAACTGGTTCAACAAGCTAGAAAGGAACATATAGAACCCGAAACCAAATAACTCCTTGAAAGATGCCTTTGAAAAAGCCCAAATCGGACGCCATTTAATATAAAACCAGAAGACAATCGCTGGAATCGAAGCTGTCAAGAGGTTTTGTGCAACCAAGGCCCAAACGCCAAAACCACGATATGCCATTAAGATGGTTATAGCCAGACTGATGACGGCCGTAGCAATCGTCACGATAGAAAGAACCTTGAAATTCAGTTTCTTTTGTAACTGATTGCGTTGAATAATATTGAAAGCATAGACAAAGAGGACGAGGCCCTGTACTCGAAGAACATCGCTTAGTAAGTCAATCTTATAGAAACGAGCAATTGCCGGCGCAGAGAAGTACAAAGTAGCATACATCACAAACGCCATCCCGATATTCCAAAAGAAAATCGTCGAATAGTCTACCTGCGTTGGATTTTTCTTCTGGATCAAAGCCGACCCGAATCCTCCGTCAATAAACGCTTCCGCCAGCACCATGAAGATGGACAGCATGCCGATGCAGCCATAATCGTGGGGTGTCAGCAGTCGGGCCAGGATGATGCCCGATATAAACTGGATCCCCATTGTAGAATACTTCTGCAATGCAGACCAGATCATTCCATTTACAGCTTTCTGTTTTAAACTCTTCTCTGCCATTCTCTCACTTCATAGATGTAACGCGCATACTTAATCGTATCTCCGTCACATTCCCAGGTCTGTTATCAGTTATACTCATTAGAATACTACGCTTCAACTCGCCCTATCGAGGAAAGGAAAGATCTTTGTCTTGCTAAAGAATCCTCATAGGACAATGACAGCACAGGGAAATTCTCAACATGAAATGTTGTGGCCCACGCTGCGAGAAGAATTGTAATCATCTCTGTATATGAGTTTTTTTCTGATTTAAGAATATCATAGAATGAGAACAATCTGTCATCCTCCCGAGGGTGAGGGAAGTTTTCATCAGGTGTCAACCCTGGATTAAAAAACAGAAGAGAGGTCAGCGCACAAATGCACCCCATCATAGCCGTGTTGCGCTGCTTTCCTTCCAAGTCATTCGATAAAGCCCAAAAGGCATTATGATCAGCTTCTATTTCTTCCTGTACCGTTCCTTTCTTCATCAAATCTTGGCCAAGAATGACGTGTGAGGCTTCATGTAATAATGTAAAAACAATCCCATAGACACAGAGACTATTAGCACTTATAGCAATTGGCGAATTATAATCAACGGCCCGAAGGATGTCATCAAATTCTTGCTGCGTCAAAGGATTGGCTGTTAAAAGCGGGCGCGCAATATCAATCAAACCCGAACAATACTTAACTGCCGACTCAAAGTCTGGGATATCACGAAGATAGCAATTACGCGAATTATCATCTTCAAGAGAATTCCGAAATGACACCCTTTCATCTTCAGTCAGCCCTTTAAACTTACTTTCCATCGCAATACTTTCGTGCACAATCAAACCAATATGGCACATTAGTAGAAGAAACTGGCAATAGGCCAAAGATAAATATACCTGCCCTTGCGGAGAGACAGAGGCTATCTCTGTATATGCTCCATCCCGATCTATCAATTGAATGTCATTCTTTAGACCATTTTCTATCCCCCTATATAGGTCAACGGTCTGGGCTTCCGCTAATCTCTTTTGGACCGAATTCAGAAGAGCCTCGACCGGGAATGGATACAACGTCTTACTCAAAATTCTTTATTTGATAAACACTTTTTCGACAACAGTAGTTACCCCATCAAAATACTTTTCGCATTACTCATGCAGACCATTATCCCAACAAATCACACCTCTTCTATCTTCATACCGGAATCTACCGCTGTTTTAATCCTACTAAGCAATTCCTTCACCTTACAGACTTCCTCGTCATCAAGGTTCTCAAATACTGGTTCATCAATCTCATTATTCTCTAAAAGTTGCCTTAGCATTTCAACGTAATCAAAACTCGTCCTTATTGTCCCTTTTTGAATATCAAGGACAATCTCTCCCTGCTCGTCTTTTTTAAAAAACAGCTTCATTAATCCGTGAATTTTTTTAGGTTATACTTCTTCACCCGTTTCTTAATCGATGGTTTCCCCCCATCCGTAACTTTGGCAATCAAATCCAAAACAGGAATACCATCAAGACTACCTTCAAGAGAAGATGATTTAATGGTTATCATTCCATTCTCGTTTTTGCAATAAACTATGTTTTGTGCATCTGCCAACATTGGGATTGTAGCGTTATGTGATACGAGAATAATCTGTTTATGTGTTTTGGTCTTCTTTATAGCGCTAACAAGCCCTTCATTTATGTATGCGCTAGCAAGATTGTCTTCAGGTTGGTCAATAATAACCGGAACCATGTCTTTGTCGTAATCTAATACTAAATCAAGCAACACACTAGTCTTCCAACCCGCACTCAAATCCTCAAAATCCCTATTGTCTCGAGTTTTTATCTTATAGAGTGTTCTATTCAACTTTGAGAACTTCTCAACTACCTTCTCGACAAACTCATTGTAAGAAGTAATCTTGGGTGCCCTTTGCCTAAACTTAGAAAGGAACAATGAATCTGCTGTGATATTTGCAAAGCAAGATATTGCATCCGGTGTTTTCAGACATTCATTAAACGTTTCTAGCACCTTTTCTTTCGATAGATTGAAATGATTCTCAAGATACAAATGATGCCCCATAGATTCTATTTCCCTGGTTTCCACCGTAATCGAATATGTAGAAATAGAATTCAGGATATCCTTGAATTGAAGCTGAAGCCTAATATACTTCGCTATGCTACCAAGCAGAAAATCTATGTTCGAATTTTTTTGCTGATTCTCATAACTCTGCTCGCGGAGACAACCCTCATAGGACTCTTTAGCGGACCTAATTGTCTGATAAACGACCTCTTCAATTTCACTTATAGAGAACAACCGTTTGAGTTCATTTTCTATCTCATTAATAGCCGCCTCATGTTCTGATGCGAAAGCATTCTGTTCAAATAAACGGCGAATATCTTCCATCGCCGCTTGATGGCTCTCATACTTCCTCCTATCGTAACGAACACTTGAGCGCAACGCTGGTTGAGGCAGTAACCCACTTATAATATTCTTTTTTACTTCTCCTTTGATTATCAATCGGCCTACACTTGGGATCTTTCGAAGCGCCTCTTCAAGTTTCTCGATTTCTTCTACACAGCACATTAGATGTGTCACATCTTCTCGCAGCTTCGTTATGCCATCTCCTACTTTCCTCTTGAGTTCGGCATCCTCGGGGAAAACATTTCGTATTATTTCAATATTATCTATCCCCTTTTCAGAATCCGGATCTATGATTTTTATAATATAATTCTGTGGAAGAAAATGTGGACGTGTAGAAGAAGGATTATAGACATCGATATTAGCCACACCGAATTTATTATAAGGTGAGTCCTCAAAAGAAATATCGCACAATTTCCTATAGATTGAGTCAACTAATAAGGTCTTACCACTTGAGGATCCCCCAATAATAACATTTAAACCAGGTGTTAAACGAATGTCTATATCTATACCATCACTCTTCAAATGAACACTCTTAATAAATTCAGACCAGGAATCCGGCTTTTCATTGGAATAGAAGAAACGTGTTTTCTCGGAAAGAGACAATCGAAGCCCATCAAAAGTAGGCTCAGCAAACATCCACGTAGGAAGAAACGGGCTCGTGGACGGACGCTTCGCTTCCGGATACTTCTTAGGGTCATAATTATCCGAACAAGTGACGAGATTCACAAATTCCGCTATACCTAATCGTTTAAAATACGCTACAGTCTCTTCCAAGCCCGAATTACTCCTAGCTGTAAAGCCATCAAACTGATTATAATATACGCTTCGCATCAGCGTCGTATCAAACTTTGTACCGGCGGGAATAGAATCATTAAATGTCGAATGGGATTGCCCGCCATGAGGGAGTAAGATAAATTCGAAACTATCAAAAGCGTTAATTACATCACCTATAGATGGAATACTACTATCCATCTTACAAACTTGTTTTCTCGGATAAAGGTTATCTAAAACAGCATTAATCTCATCAATGGTGCTCTCATTGATAGCACACTTAAAAATAATATGGCAATGATAAGCAGGGGCTTCTGGATAATTCTTTATATGTAACTCAGCACCTATCAGTAAATGAATATTCGAATTTGCATTTGCTAGAAGCGAAAGATATGCCGCTTTATTGACAGTATTATGATCGGTTAAAGAAATAAGAGCGTTACTTCCTTTCGCCATTCGCTCAACACCAGACAACAATACTCTAGTATCGTAGGACCCATTGAGCTCATCCGGGTTCTCCGAAGTATGGATATGAATATCAATATAAACAGGATCCATTTAGAGGAAATAAATAAAACTGTATATTAAGAACTAATACGGCAGAGTTCCACTAAGGGGACCAATATTCCTATCGTCTAATAGGGCTCGTCTTCTGTTTCATTCTTACTTCTCCCTCGAATACTGCCGCAGCATCGTGGAGGAGATGCCTTCGGTGCGGGTCAGCACCTTAACCACCTTGCCGTGCTCGGCGCACCACTGCTCGGCGCGCTGGAAGCCGGCGTGAACCTGGTCTTCGCCGCGCGCCAGAATGTCGAAGTCAATCTTCTGGATGTCGATATCGACGTCTTTGTAGACCACCACCTCATCGACGTATTTGATGGTGCTGACCATGTAGACGCGCTCCTCGGTCGTGTACACCATCTTGGTGCCCGGCTTGTATTTGAGGATGTAATCGCCGTCCTGCACGGCCACGACGAGCCGGTCGCCCAGCTCTTTCGCCCGCTTGAAAAGTAATATATGACCTATGTGGAGCATATCGTATACTCCAAACGTAAGGACTGTCTTCATTGTTAGTCAATTATGGTTGGACGCATTTCAAAAATGCCGCCAGAGGAACCAACATCTTCTGGCAAGTTTCCTGGTAAGTTTTCGGCTAATTTTGCCGGGAATCCTCGAGACTTTCCGCTCCAACCGGTATACGGACAGCAGTCTCAGCCCGCGGAGAATAATTGGCATTGGCTTTATTATTTGTTCATCATGGGCGGCTGTATTACCACTGCCGCATCTCTTGCATTCTAAAACTTAAACACGCCGCCAGAGGGCTCAACCCCTTCCGGCGAGTTTCTCACGCAAGTTTTCTGGTTATTCTCGACTCCCCTCCCGACTCCTCGCTCAATACGCTACGCGGACAAGATCCTCGGTCCGCAGGGATTAAAGCAATAATTTCTTTTCCCGGGATTCTCTTAATGAATCCGACAATTAATCAGCACTCTTCGTTCCATATGAAGATGAGCTTCTTCCCCTTCACAAGGATTCTCGCCTCTTGTCCCGAAATAGAGTCAACGATGTTGTCACACATTTATCATTGTCCATAAGGAATAATAGCGATGATCATATAATGCACTTTACATGATCATCACCATAATTATTAGTCACCTGCAATGACATGGTTAGTTTCCTATTTGCAAGCGCTTCATTCAGCGGCATTCCCCACAGATCTGTCACATCACCAAGGGTCACATCTATAGTGTGTTTCTCGATAAGTCTGCGCAGGAATTTCCCTTCAAAAGAAGTGTTAGGAACAACTTCTGCTTTGCCTAAAAAATTATAAACACCATCTCTCTGGTTCGCGTCTTCAAAGCATTGACACGCTGCGATGAAATGCACCGATACTGTGTCTATGGAATAACCTTTACACATTGACAGCATAGCATGCAGTTTAAGATACGAATGAACCATCTGTTCAAATGCTTCCGCTAAGTGTCGAGAACTAAACCGAGATTTTAATTCGGCAAGAATTATGCTATCATGTGTATTGTCAGACGCAAATACAATACCATCGCAGTCGTGGTCTTTTAACATACTACTACGCGTACTTGTTATATCTTTCATCCCCTTCACCAATCTAAAATTAAAGGCTGTGAAAATAACACCGTTCTGCTCAACACGAAGTTGTGTCATTGGCACTGGAGAGCTCTTTGCGTCCTGCTCATTTATCACAAAGAAGCCATTTTCAGTCTGCATACCTGCAAAGGTCGGCCTAGAGGCCAGATCATACAACTTAGAAAAAGAGGTTATAAGACTCATCGATCTAACGCGGTTTCTAAAATGTCTCGGACTCTCATACCTTCTCGCACAGCATGGTTAAATGAGGAGAATGGGACGCCATTCTTCACATCTTGAAGGACAACGCGAGAAGCCCCATCAGGCTGGCGAAGTAATAAATATGCGACCAAATCCTCTTCGTTTATACTAAAACCAGGGTTAATACCTGTCTCCGCCTGTAATTGGGCTATCTCGCTTGATTGGTGAGAATTCACAAAACGCTGAAACATAATCAGTTCATTAATGCGTTGCAAAAAATAATCACTGTGCGTTGTGAGATGGACATGTGCCCCTACTTTACGTAAATAGCCAACAACGTCGGCCATCATGCGTTGCTTCTCTGGGTGAAGATGAGCCTCTGGTTCCTCGATGAGGATGGCTGTTCGACTAATATCCCAGCGACTGGCCAAGATCTGCAAAGGCGCAATTTCACGCACAGAAGCGGCAGCCGCAGAGATTGGCATACTTATCCCATTAGTTAAATAAACGTACCGATTATTCTCTTTTTTTACTTCACCTTCTATGATGGAGCGCAAACTGGCCAGTAAGGGTTCCGCTTTTGTATTAGGATTAGGCTGTACATTACTAAGATCAACCACATCCGCAATGAAATCCTTATACATGCCGGAATTAGCAAGAACATTTTCACTGAGAACTGGTCCACGAGATGGGGGTAGATTAAAAGTACCGAGCAAAGCTTGTATGCTTCCAAAAAGACACAGACGAAGATAAGCGGCAAGAAGAATAGCATAAGGTGTAGTATCATTAATTGCGGAATGACTAGCACGATAGCCAATATCACCGATACTCAAGATGATATCAACATCTTCGTTATTCACCAACCCCGTTATTTCTTCTCTATATTTTAAAACAATCCTGTCCGGGACCGAGGCCGGAAGAGCAACACGAATCTTCCCTTCCAAAGTCTCGTTGTTCAGCATAAAACGCAGATAATACACTGCATCTTTTCCCATCCAGTCCTCAATTTCTTTTTTTGTGATGGTTAAGGCCACACCTTCATCGTGAAAACCCTTTGCCATCTCCTTATAATCGTATTTCAAAAACTCGAACAGGTTTTGAAGTCGAGGATCACGATCAGGGAGGATGAGAATCTCATAGAAATAGTGCGCCAACAGAGCAAGGTAGCTCTTACCCATTCCTGACTCTCCGGAGAAAATCATAAAAGGAGCAATCTCTATAACTGAGTCTGTAACACGTCCCAGTTTCTGAATTTCCACTTTGATTCGTTCCATATAAAATTAAATATATATTATTTCAAAAAACATCCTTCCTTCCCATTATTTGAATCTCCTGGTTGAAGACCATTTCTCTCATTTTGAAAGATAGTTGGTACATATATCCCACATAAAAGTGGCCAGAAGAGACTAATTCATAAAAGTCTGAACGAAAGGAAGCTTATTTCTTCACCCGGAACTTGAACCGCAACCCGAAGTTGACCCAGCGGAAGTTCTGGAGTTCGAACATGGCCTCGAAGTGGTCGTGCCAGACGGAGGCGGTGAGGCCGAGGTTGACGGTGCGGGCGTCGTATTCGGCGATGAGGTCCAGGCGGTCCAGGATGCCCTGGTGCTGGAGCCAGACGGGCTGCCAGTTGACGCCCACGCAGGGGGCGTTGAGGCGGTAGTCCTTGCGGCGGTTGAACTGGTAGCCGGCGTGGGCGCCCAGGGTGCCCCAGGGGGTTGCGAAGTGCTTGGTCAGCACGACGAAGTTGCGGTTGAAGAAGCCGTTGCCCTTGGTCACGTCGGCTTCGAGGTATTCGCCGCCGCCGGCGCCGGTGGTCGGGTCGGAGATGCCGACCACGAGGGCCGGCAACCAGCTGACGCCGAAGTCACCTTCGCGCAGCAGGGCGACGCGGCCGGTGAAGTGGCGGTCCTGGTTGCGCATGATCGTCTGGCGGTAGGTCTTGTTGGGGCGGGGGTCCCATTTGCCGTTGAAGATCGTGCAGACGTAGCCGATCTCCACGCGATTCCAGAAGGACACGTAGATGCCGTACTGGAAGGTGTCGTAGTTCCAACCGCTCCGGGGCAGGGCGTTCTTGTTGAGGTAGTTGTTGGTGATCATGACCGTGCCGTCCGGCTGCATGTCGGCCGTGGGCATCTGCAGCAGGCCGGTGCTGCAGTCGGCGAACTGGGCCCGGGCCGCCGACATCGTCAGCAGCAGGGCCGCGCAGGCCACGAGGCAACGTCTCAGTATGTTGGTTGTTGTTTTCAAATCTTTATCAGGTGGTCAAAAATTTTGACCACCTCATTCTAGTCGCGCTTGAAGAGGTCGCGGGTGTAGACCTTGTCGGCGACGTCGTCGAGGGCGGGGTCGTAGCGGTTGGCGATGATGGCGGCGGAGCGGGCCTTGAAGGCGGCGAGGTCGTTGACGACCGAGCTGCCGAAGAAGGTGCTGCCGTCGGGCAGGGACGGCTCGTAAACGATGACCGTGGCGCCCTTGGCCTTGATGCGTTTCATGATGCCCTGGATGGCGCTCTGGCGGAAGTTGTCGGAGCCGGATTTCATCGTGAGGCGGTAGACGCCGATCACGACTTCGTGCTCCTTGGAGGTATCGAAGTCGCTGTTGGCGCTGTAGTAGCCGGCGCGCTCGAGGACGCGGTCGGCGATGTAGTCCTTGCGGGTGCGGTTGCTCTCGACGATGGCCTTGATGAGGTTCTCGGGCACGTCGTTGAAGTTGGCGAGCAGCTGCTTGGTGTCCTTCGGGAGGCAGTAGCCGCCGTAGCCGAAGGAGGGGTTGTTGTAGTGGGTGCCGATGCGGGGGTCGAGGCACACGCCCTCGATGATGGCGCGTGTGTCGAGGCCCTTCATCTCGGCGTAGGTGTCGAGTTCGTTGAAGTAGCTGACGCGCAAGGCCAGGTAGGTGTTGGCGAAGAGCTTGACGGCCTCGGCCTCGGTCGTGCCCATAAACAGGACGGGGATGTCCTGCTTGATGGCGCCTTCTTGCAGCAGTTTTGCAAATCTGCCGGCCGCTGCCCCCAACTCAGACGAAAAATATTTTTCGTGCAGTTGCCCGAAAAACCATTTTCCGTCTTCGTCACACGCCCCCGCACTGGCGGCCGGGGTATCATATCCCACGATGATGCGGGAGGGGTAGAGGTTGTCGTAGAGGGCCTTGCTCTCGCGGAGGAACTCCGGCGAGAAGAGGAAGCGCCCGGCGGGGTACTTCTGCTGCAGGGAGCGGGTGTAGCCCACGGGGACGGTGCTCTTGATGACCATCACGGCTTCCGGGTTGACGCGCAGGACCAACTCGACGACCTCCTCCACGTGGGTGGTGTCGAAGAAGTTCTGCTTGGGGTCGTAGTTGGTCGGGGCGGCGATGACGACGAAGTCGGCGTCGCGGTAGGCGGCCGCGCCGTCGAGCGTGGCGGTGAGCCGCAGCGGCCTGGTGGCGAGGTACTCCTCGATCTCCTTGTCCTGGATGGGGCTGATTCGGCGGTTGATCTTGTCGACCTTGTCCGGGATCACGTCCACGGCCACGACGTCGTTGTGCTGCGCGAGGAGCGTAGCGAGGCTGAGGCCCACATAGCCGGTGCCGGCGACTGCGATTTTCATATCTTCTCCAGGAAATCGGGGTGGATGTAGCTGACCGCGACCACGGCGACGCCGGTCACGGACACGATGAGCTTGCGGTCTTTCTTGATCCGCTTGATGTAGCCTTCGGCGCCCGCGTAGATGCCGCCGGTCACGCGTACGCGGTCGCCCGTGCGGTATTCCGGCGCGTCGGCACCGAAGTATTTGACGCCCCGGCCCGCGTCGGCCGAGGTCACCAGGATGAACGAGCGCATCTCGCTGTCGGGGATGGCGCCCGGCTTGGAAGAATCCGGCTCCGCGTAGTACATGAAGTCGGCGTTGTGCGCGTGCTTGAACTTCACCAGCCAATCCTCCGTGCAGCGCACGAAGAGCAGCGAAGGGATGAGCTGCTTCTCGACATAGCTCAGCTGTCCCCGCTCGTACTGCTCAACGGTCTGCATGGGGGTATAGGTCTCGACGTCCTCCGGGAAGAGAGAACGGAGATATATGACCCTGTTGTAGAACACCTTGAGGGCGTACCAGTGGAGTCCTTCGGGAGATGGTTGGATGAGATGGTCAGTCACGAGCGGGATATTTCTTCCACTCCCCGGCGCTCCTGACGCGGAGTGCCGGGCTAGAATCGGATCCGTGGCGGCTTTCTGCTCCGCCGGACAGTCGCGCTCCTATCCAAGAGCCGGTGCTGCGATCCTGCATATCCGGTCCAATCCAGGACCTGGATATTGTTACAAATATATGTAAAAAATGGCGTACGACCAAATCTATTCGACCAGCCGGACCGCCCGGTTCCATGCGAGCGAGCGGTAGTAGTCGTTGAGAGCGGGGCGGCCGGACTCGGGGATGTAGACCGACAGGCCGCAGCAACGCTCGAGCGGAAGGTCGAAGAACATGGGGGTCTCGGCGTGGTACGGGACCGCCGCGGCGAGGGCCGCGCCCAGGCGGTCCAGCTCTGCCGGCGTGGCACCCAGCTGCACGCAGAGGTCGCGGAGGTCGTAGAAGAAGCGGAGCGAGGAGGAGCCGTAGTAGTAGCGCTGGACGGATTCGCGGAGGGCGGGGTCGGCGAGCGCGGCGCGATGCGCGTCGACGATGGCGCCGAAGGCGCCGGCGAGCGCATCCAGCCCGGCGCTCTCCACCAGGGTGACGGTGCCGGCGCGATGGTTGCCGGACTGCGCGTCGTAGTACTGGAAATACTCCCGGCAATAGGTCCGGAGGTCCGGGTCGCCGCCGGCGAACATGTCCCAGGACAGGGTCGAATAGACCATGCCGGCGGTCAGGATCTCCGCGGGGGACACGACGAAACGGTCGCAGACGTCCTTGAGCTCATAGGCCAGCTCGACGGCGCCGGACAGGCAGTTGTCGAGGATGAGGTAGTCGAGGTGCATCGGGATCGCCCCGGCGAAGTCTTCCAGCGGGATCCATGTCGTGCTGGACGACGAGCCGAGGTACTGGTTGCCGATGGCCTTGGTCTCCGGCCAGGGCTGCGCGGGCTGCGCCAGCGCCTTGCGGCGCGCCAGGCGCGACGCCTCGGAGTTGTAGTTGTAGCCCGGCGGGAGCCAGCCGGTGCCGTGCGAGGACACGAGCAGGCCGTAGCGGCGCGCCGGGAAGCGAGCCTTCACGTCTTCGAGCACCTGCCGCATGGACTCCTTGGAGGCGCTCACGTCCATGTTGTCATACACCTTCAGGGTGTCCGTCACGGGCTTGCCGTCCGAGCCGCGGTAGAAGCGCATCAGCACGGGTTCGTTGTAGGTCTTGTAGTCGCCGGACACGCTGGTGTTGTGGCTGAACACGACGATGGCCTTGTCGTAGGACAGGCCGGGCAGGACGTCGCTGCGCAGCTGGTCGAGGTTGGTCCTGAGGTTGCCGCTCAGGTTGTTGTAGCCCATCCCGTAGTAGATGAGGACCTGGTCGAAGGTCCCGGTGAAGGGGCGGTCGATGCCGTTGCAGCCGACCAGGAGGACGGCTGCGAGCAGGATAAGGTATGACTTGATCCGGTGCATGGGCGCAAATATAACAAAAAACTCCTATCTTTGTTTTGATATAATCCACCTGATATGAAAGGCATCGTCCTCGCCGGAGGCACCGGCACCCGGCTCTACCCCATCACCAAGGGCGTCAGCAAGCAGCTGCTCCCGATCTTCGACAAGCCGATGGTCTATTATCCCATCAGCGTGCTGATGCTCGCGGGCATCCGCGACATCCTGATTATCAGCACGCCGCAGGACCTCCCCGGGTTCCGGCGGCTGCTCGGCGACGGGTCGGACTACGGCGTGCGCTTCGAGTACGCCGAGCAGCCCTCCCCCGACGGGTTGGCGCAGGCCTTCATCATCGGCCGGGAGTTCATCGGCGACGACTGCGCCTGCCTCGTGCTGGGAGACAACGTCTTCCACGGCGCCGGCCTGACGGAGATGCTCAAGGAGGCCGTCCGGTCCGCCGAGGCGGACGGGAAGGCCACCGTCTTCGGCTACCGCGTGGACGACCCGGAGCGCTATGGCGTGGCGGAGTTCGACGCCGACGGCAACTGCCTCTCGATCGAGGAGAAGCCGGCGCATCCGAAGAGCAACTACGCCGTGGTGGGGTTGTATTTCTATCCCAACAAGGTGGTGGACATCGCCCGGCGGATCAAGCCTTCCGCCCGCGGGGAGCTGGAGATCACGACGGTCAACCAGGAGTTCCTGCAGGCCGGCGAACTGAAGGTGCAGACCTTCGGCAGCGGCTTCGCGTGGCTGGACACGGGCACGCACGACAGCCTCGCCGAAGCCTCCATCTTCGTGGAGGTGATCGAGAAGCGGCAGGGTCTCAAGATCGCCTGCCTCGAGGAGATCGCCTACCAGCAGGGCTGGATCAGTGCCGCGCGCCTGCGCGAGCTGGCGCAGCCGATGCTGAAGAACCAGTACGGGCAGTATCTGCTCAAATGTATTGAGAAACGCGTATGAACGTCCTCCCTACCGCCATTCCCGGCGTCCTGATCCTGGAGCCGCGCGTCTTCAGCGACGCGCGCGGCTATTTCTTCGAGAGTTTCTCGCAGCGCGAGTTCGACGAGAAGGTCGTCCCGCTCCTGGGGCACGCCGTCGCTTTCGTGCAGGACAACGAGTCGATGTCCAGCTACGGCGTGGTGCGCGGCCTGCACTATCAGCGGCCGCCCTTCACGCAGAGCAAGCTGGTGCGGTGCGTGCGCGGCTGCGTGCTGGATGTGGCGGTGGACATCCGCAAGGGTTCCCCGACCTTCGGGCAGCATGTCGCGGTGGAGCTGTCGGAGGAGAATCACCGGCAGTTCTTCATCCCGAAGGGCTTCGCTCACGGGTTCGCGGTGCTGAGCGAGACGGCGGTGTTCCAATATAAGTGTGACGAGTTCTATCATCCGGAGGCGGACGCCGGCATCCAGCTGCTGGACCCGGCGCTCGGCATCGACTGGCGGATCCCCTGGGACCGCGCCGTGATGAGCGAGAAGGACCGCGTCCGCGCCGCGCTGCAGGACTCGCCGCTCGATTTCGATTACAACGTTGACCTTTATCGCTGATATGAATATCCTTGTCACCGGCGCCAACGGCCAGCTCGGCAACTCGCTGCGCCTCGCCGCCTGTCAGTCTCCTTTCCGTTTCGTCTTCACCGACATCGCCGACGCCTCCGAAGAGTCCGTCGCGATGCTGCGGCGCCTCGGCGGCGCTGGCGTGGACACGTCCACGCGCCGCCTCGACATCACCGACCTGGAGGCCGTCCGCGCGCTCGTGCGCGAGGAGCGGATCGGGGCGGTGGTCAACTGCGCCGCCTTCACCAACGTGGACGCCGCGGAGACGCAGCCCGAGCTCGCGGAGCGGCTCAACGCCCAGGCTCCGGAGAATCTCGCCGTCGCGATGAAGGAGGCCGGCGGCCTGCTGGTCCACATCAGCACGGACTACGTCTTCGGCAAGGAGCCGTACAACCGGCCGTGCCGCGAGGATCAGGCCGGCACGCCGACAGGCGTCTACGGCCTGACCAAGCTGCACGGCGAGCAGGCCATCCGCAGCGTCGGCTGCGACCACGTGATCCTGCGCACCGCCTGGCTCTACAGCGAATTCGGCAAGAACTTCGTCCGGACGATGCTCCACCTCACCGCCACCAAACCCCAGCTCAAGGTCGTCTTCGACCAGACCGGCACCCCGACCTACGCCGGCGACCTCGCCGCCGCCATCCTCGCCATCCTCGGCGACTACTCCTCCTGGCATTCATCTTCCGCCTCCCCCACCGCCGCCCCCTATCCCCGCTCCGGCACCTACCACTACAGCAACGAAGGCGTCTGCTCCTGGTTCGACTTCACCAAGACCATCGCCGCCCTCGCCGACGAACTCACCGTCCAGACCAGCCCCAGCACCACCTCCCTTCCCGGCAACGCCCCCCAGCCCGGCTCCTGCATCACCGCCCAGCTCGGCTCCAGCATCACCCCCCAGCCCGGCCTCGAGCGAGTATCCCGTTCCGCCTGCGACATCCAGCCCTGCCACTCCGAGGAGTACCCCAGCCCCGTCAAGCGCCCGGCCTACTCCGTCCTCGACAAGACCAAGATCAAGGCCACCTTCGGCCTCTCCATCCCCTACTGGACCGACAGCCTCCGCCGCTGCCTCACCGCCCTCCTCTAGTCCCCCCTCCAGCCGCCCTCCAGCCGCCCATCACACCTCCCCCATCTCCCCCCCACCAACCGGGCATCTCCTTGCTTTCTTCCGCAGAGGTGTTTTGCGTAATATACTGATAGTTAGTCATATGCAGGAATTGACGGGCCCGTTTTTTAGCCCGTCAAATCACGTAAACTATTGACAATAAGCGAATAGCGAAAAACAGGCAGTGGGGTGATTATATTGATGGGCTGTCACAAAGGGGCTACAGAATGCGTGCGCTGGAATATTCGTTGATCTTCCACACTCTAAGACAATTCCCCTGTTCCAGAATCATTGACGCGCACACCCGCGACAGCCTCCCCTCCCATCAATCCCACCCATCACCTCCACCCATCACCCTCCCATCACCCCCATCACCACGCCCATCAACCCATCCCGTCACCTCTCTCTCATCAACCCTTCCTCTCCCCCATCACCAACCCATCTCAAGCCCTCGTCTCCCCGCCGCGCCCCGTTTTTGCATATTGCTGATTGTCAGTCATTTCCAACTTTGCTTTGGGGAAAATTCCCCTAAGCAAAATCACAATCTCCTCACCGACAAACACTTACAAAAACGACCCTTCCAGAAGATGCCCGATCAGGTCGGGCAGGAAGGATTGAGTCGGATACGACGGGCGACGGTGGATCGGGCAGGACCTGGCACCACCGCCGGACATCGCGTCCGGCGGTTACGGGCGATGTCCGCCCCGAGAGCGAAAGGGGCTCCCAATAGAGCGCATCGAAGTCGGCATCAGCCGACCGGCCCGGTCCCGTGACTTTGCGCAAGCAAAGTTGGAAAGGGACTTGAGGGGCGCAAGGGGTCGCAGGGGGCGGAGCCCCCTTCATAGATAGACGCCCGTTGCCGGCAAGCAAGGTAGCTGCCCGGAAGAGAGAAGACCACGCCCGTTGCCGGCAAGAGCGGTAGCTGCCCGGAAGCGAGAGATACAATGAAGAACGCCCCCGGGGTGCGGGGGCGTTGGGGTATGTGTATATTGTGGGGGTTGGTTTTGTGTCTGAAGCAGTCCGGCGGGGCCCGGGGAGCGACCGGGAAGGATAGAGGAGGGGGCTCTTTGCTTGATAAAGCAAAGAGCCGGCAACCTCACGGCTCACCGACTCTTAGACGTGTACTAAAACCTAAACCTACAACATAGATGCAGGGGGTTTTAAAAACGTTGCAAGAAAAACGGAAAAAATTATTTCTTCGCCTCAGCAACAGAAACTTTGCGGAACTCCTTGAGATCCTTCATCAGATCCAGAGCAGCCTTGCGGGCGCGAGCACCAGCAGCCTTGTTGCCTTTGACGACCTGAGCTTCAGCGTTAGCCTTGAAGAGCTCGATGTTCTCTTCGATTTTCTTAACAAGATTTTTCATGATGATGGATTTAATGGTGTTATTATTATTGTTAATATGGTAACTGCTTAATTGAGGGCAAGATAAAAAAGAAAAGATTAAAAAACAAGCGTTTTTTGAAAAAATGCGCCCTCAGTCAACATTATTTGAAGTTTTTGGGCGGATATTGACCTGATTCATGGCCTGTCCGATGCCCACGAACGCCCATGTGCGGGCGCCCGCAATGATCTTCTTCGCGATCTCCGGGATCGCCTCGCGCTGGGCGTCGTCGAACTCGCCCAGCACGAAATCGACCTGCCGCCCCTGGGCGAATTCGTGGCCGACGCCGACGCGGAGGCGGGCCCAGGACTGGCTCTCGAGCATCTCCTGGATGTTCTTGAGGCCGTTGTGGCCGCCGTCGCTGCCGGAGGCGCGCAGGCGCAGGGTGCCGAAAGGCAGGTTGATGTCGTCGCAGATTACCAAAATGTGGTCCAGCTCCAGGCCCAGCTTCTGCTGCCAGTAACGCACGGCGTTGCCGGACAGGTTCATGTAGGTGGAGGGCTTGAGGAGGTGGAATTCGCGTCCCTTGTCGTGGACGACGGCCTGGTCGCCGTAGCGGCCGGGCTCGAAAACGACATTGGATGCCTGGGCCCAGGCATCCAATATCATAAAGCCGATGTTGTGTCGCGTGGCGGCGTATTCGGCACCGATGTTGCCGAGTCCGACCACCAGATAACACTTCTCTGCCACGGCGGGGTCGGGTTTACTCCTCCGAAGCAGCCGCAGTAACATTGCGCGTGGTCTTGACGCCGCAGATGATCGTGTCCTTGTCGGAGACGATGGTGACGTTCTTCACCTGCACGTCAGAAGCCTTGATGCGCTTGTCCAGACCGAGGCTGGTGATGTCGATGGTCAGCTCGTCAGGCAGGTCCTTCAGGAGGGCGCTGATCTTGAGGCTGCGGACGTTCTGGTAGAACTTACCACCCTGCTGCACACCCTTGGCGTGGCCCTCGATCACGAGAGGAACGCTGATGGTGACGGGCTTCTTGTCGCCGACGGCGAGGAAGTCGACATGCAGGCACTCGTCCGTGACGGGATGCCACTGCAGCTCGTGCAGGACACAGGTCTGGCCCTTCTTGGCGCCATCGAGGAAGAGGTCCACGATGTAAGAGTTGGGCGTGTCGGTGAGAGCCTTGAGCTCCTTGGCGTTAACGGTGAAGAGGATGTTCTCCATCCCAAGTCCGTACAGATTGCACGGGACGAGACCCTCGCGGCGGAAAGCCTTGATGACGGCCTTGTTGCCGACCTGGCGGGTCGTGCCTTTCAGTTCAAAATGCTTCATTGCTTTTGTTTAAAATGTGTTACTCAACTCGGGTCAGGGCCCGAATCCCATTGCACCAAAACCGTAAGCCGGTTTTAAATAGCGCGCAAAGATAGTCATTTTTCGCCAAACTGCAAGACATTCAGCGTCTTTGGTTATTTGCGGCATTTTGCGTACCTTGGTGGTATGCATTTGCTGACGCTGCTCTCCATATTCCGGATGGTCGTGCTGCCGGTCCAGTTCCAGGACCGGGAGCTGGGCACCACGCGCGAGCAGCAGCAAGCGCTGGTGCAGCAGGCCCAGGAGTATTTCAACCGGCAGTTTGCCGGGACCGGGACGACCTTCGTCTTCGAGCTGGCCCCGGCGGCCACGCTCCAGCATCCGGTCGCCTGGTACGGCACCAATTATCCCGACCGCAAGGACATCCGGCTCGCGGATGCCGTGCGGGAGGCCTGCCTGCTGCTCAAGGACCAGGTGGACTTCGCCGCGACGGACAACGACGGCGACGGCCTGATCGACATCGTCTTCCTGCTCTACGCCGGGCCGGGCGAGCACGTCAGCGGCCAGGAGAGCGACATCTACCCGCAGCAGGGCTGGATGCCCGCCGACGGGCCCGCCCTGCTGCTGGGCGGCAAGGGCGTCCGCAGTTTCGCCGTGGCGCCGGAGGGCGAGCCGGGCGTGTGGTGCCACGAATTCGCCCACGCGCTCGGGCTGCCCGACTTCTACGACACCGACGGCGCGGAGAGCGGCGGCGAATGCCCCGGCCTCTGGGACACGTCGCTGATGGACAACGGCTGCCGCGCAGCGGAATTTCCCGAATTCGGGGCGCTCGAGTTCCACCTGCTCGGCCTGGGCCGCGAGGAGGCGCTGGCGGTGGGCCCGCAGCTCCTGCAACCCCTCGCGTCCGGCCGCCGCTACCTCCGGGCAGGGACGGACCGGGAGGGCGAATATTTCCTGTTTGAAGCGCGCGCGGGCAAGCTCTATGTCTATCACGTCGACCTGTCGGACAATGCCGCCGGCTACTCGGCGCGGCAGGAGAAGGAGCTGACGGCGCGCGAGCGCTGGGCCTCCGGCGAGATCAACAACAACCCGGAGCACCCCTGCGCGCGGCTGGTCGCCGCCGACCCGTCGGCGACCGACGCGGCCGGGGTCCCCTTCCCAAACGGCGCCGCCACGAGCTTCGGCTCCGACACGCCTGCGGCGTTCCGCGCCTGGAGCGGCGCCGCGTCCGGGCTGGCCCTCACGGGCATCCGCCCGGCCGCCGACGGCGCCGTGGCCTTCGAGGTGATCCGCCCGGTCACGGTCGAGGACCTGGTGGTCTACCAGGACGCCGCGCTCGTCCGCTGGTCGGTCTCCCCCGCCCTGACCGTCCGGAGCTATGAAGTGTCCTGGACGGACGGCGTCACGACCGGCCGCGCCGAGTTGCCCGGCAGCGCCGTGAGCTATACGGTCGAGGGCCTGCAGCCCCTGACGGAATACACCTTCAACGTGCAGGCGCGCTGCTCCGACAGCGGCCGCTACTCCGCCGGCGGGCGCTTCACCACGAAGGTCCTGCGCAGCGGCACCTATCCTTATATCTATCTGGGCGGCGCCACGCGCAACCTCGACGGCAGCTTCCCGTCGGGCACCCGCATTCCGCTGCGCGTCTTCAACGCCAGCGGCGTGCAGGAGGTCCGCTGGACCCTGGACGGCCAGCCCGTCACGACGGACGCCAACGGCTGGTTCACGCTGCGCCGCAGCGGCGTGCTGGTGGCCCGGATCCTGTATCTGGACGGCACGTCCGAAACCCTCCTCAAAGAAATCTCCGTGCAATGAAACCCCTCCGCCATATCCTTCCGCTCCTGCTGCTGACGCTGCTCCCGCTGCTGGCGGGCTGCAACGACGAGCGGCTGTGCAGCGCGTTCTGCGAGCGCGAGCACATCCGCCTGCAGGTCGGCAGCTCGACCGTGTTCGCCTATGAGCCCAACACCTGCCAGCTGTCGTTCAGCCGCGACCGGCGGACGTTCCGCGCGTGCAACGACGCCATGTCCGACTTCTTCGTGGTCGAAATGTCGGACATCCCCGCGCAGCTGGGACAGCGCCTGACGGCCAACGTGACCTGGACCACCGAGCGGGAGGTATTGACCAGAAAAAACCTCACCCTCGAAGTCGCACGACTCGAGGGTGATGAATTCTGGCTATGGAGCACCGCCGGCCGGATCGGCGTGACGGTGCGTATCCTTGAATAGTCTTAGAACGACAGGGCGATCTGGATGAAGTCGTCGGCCTTGAGGGCGGCGCCACCGATCAGACCACCGTCGATGTCCGGCTGGGCGAAGAGCTCCTTGGCGTTGGACGGCTTGCAGGAACCGCCGTAGAGGATGGTCACGTCGTCGGCGACGGCCTGGCCGAACTTGGCGGCGAGGTCCTTGCGGATGTGGGCGTGGATCTCCTCGGCCTGCTCGGCGGTAGCGGTCTTGCCGGTGCCGATGGCCCAGACGGGCTCGTAGGCCACGATGATCTTCTTCATGTCCTCGGCGGAGAAGTTGTAGAGGACGTTCTTGATCTGGGCGGAGCACACGTCGAAGTGCTTGCCGGCCTCACGCTCGGCAAGGTTCTCGCCGACGCAGAGGATGACGCCGAGACCGGCCTCGAGGGCGAGCTTGGTCTTCTCGACCAGCTTCTCGTCGGTCTCGCCGTAGTACTGACGGCGCTCGGAGTGGCCCAGGATGGTCCACTGGCAGCCAACGGCCTTCAGCATGTCCACGGAGATCTCGCCGGTGTAGGCGCCGCTCTTGTGGTCGGCGCAGTTCTGGGCGGAGAGCTCCACCTTGGTGCCCTCGAGCTGCTTGCCGCAGCAGCAGAGGTGGGTGAACGGCGGGGCGATGATGAGGCCGACGCCGGCCGGGATTTCGGCGGCGCGGGCAGCCACAGCCTTCGCCAGCTCGATACCATCAGGTCTGGTCGTATTCATCTTCCAGTTGCCTGCAACGATTTTCTTTCTCATATCAGTATTAATAAGTTATTGCTTTCCCGCCTCAGCCAGCTGCTCCTGCAAAACTTCGCTTCGCTCATCCCTCCCACGACTTCGTCGCGGGCCCCTCCCATTTACGAGGCCATGGGTGGCCACGGTTTTGCAGGAGCACTGGCTGAAGGCGTGCAAATTTACGAAATATTAACTAATTTTGCAGTCTTAATTGTGTCGAATCGATGAAGAATTTTGTAGAAGAGCTGAAATGGAGAGGCATGATCCAGGATATCATGCCCGGAACCGAAGAGAAACTGATGGAAGGCCCGCAGGCCGCCTATGTCGGCATTGACCCGACGGCGGACTCCCTGCACATCGGGCACCTCGTGAGCGTGATGATCCTCAAGCATTTCCAGAACTGCGGCCACAAGCCGTACGCCCTGGTCGGCGGCGCCACCGGCATGATCGGCGACCCCTCGATGAAGAGCCAGGAGCGCAACCTGCTGGACGAAGAGACGCTGGCGCACAACGTGGCCGGGATCAAGGCGCAGCTGGGCAAATTCCTCGACTTCGACTCCGACGCCCCCAACAAGGCGGAGCTCGTCAACAACTACGACTGGATGAAGGACTACTCTTTCATCAACTTCATCCGCGACATCGGCAAGCACATCACCGTCAACTATATGATGGCCAAGGACTCCGTCAAGAAGCGCCTTTCGCGCGACTCTTCCGAGGGCATGTCCTTCACCGAATTCAGCTACCAGCTGATGCAGGGCTATGATTTCTACTGGCTGTGGAAGAACCGCGGCTGCATCCTGCAGCTCGGCGGCTCCGACCAGTGGGGCAACATCACCACGGGCACGGAGCTCATCCGCCGCATGGACGGCGGCGAGGCTTTCGCCCTGACCTGCCCGCTGATCCGCAAGGCCGACGGCACCAAGTTCGGCAAGACCGAGAAGGGCAACGTCTGGCTGGATCCCGCCCGCACTTCCCCCTACCAGTTCTACCAGTTCTGGCTCAACGTGAGCGATGAGGACGCCGAGCGTTTCATCAAAATCTTCACGATGCTGGACCGCAAGACCATCGAGGACGCGATCGCGGCGCACCGCGAGGCGCCCGAGCGCCGCGAGCTGCAGCGCCTGCTGGCCCGCGAGGTCACCATCATGGTCCACGGCCAGGCCGAGTACGACAACGCCGTGCGCGCCAGCCAGATGCTCTTCGGCAAGTCCACTTCCGAGGACCTGCGCAAGCTGGACGAGCGCACGTTCCTCGCCGTGTTCGACGGCGTGCCGACCTATGAGATCGAGCGCGGCGCCCTGCCGCTGGGCATCCTGGACGCCCTGGCGGTCAACACGCAGATCTTCCCGTCCAAGGGCGAGGCCCGCAAGATGATCCAGCAGAACGGCTTCAGCCTCAACAAGGACAAGCTCACCGACATCAACTACCAGCTGTCCGAGGCGGACATCGTGGACGGCAAGTACATCCTGGCCCAGAAGGGCAAGAAGGATTATTTCCTGATCAAAATCATCTAGTATATGGACAAACCGGCATCTACGAGACAACTGAAGGTCGCGCGCGAAGTGCAGCGCGACCTCTCCGAGATTATCCGCAGCCGGGGGATGGCCGCTTTCGGCGGCGCCATGGTCACCGTCAGCGAGGTGCGCATCAGCCCCGACCTGAGCGTGGCGAAGGTGTTCGTGAGCATCTTCCCGTCCGACCGTGCGGAGCAGGTGATGAAGCTCCTCAACGAGGAGAAGCGCACGCTGCGCGGCGAGCTGGGCCGTCAGGTCGGCTCCCAGCTGCGCATCGTGCCGGAGATCGATTTCTATCTGGATTCCACGCTCGACTACGTGGAGCACATCGAGGAGCTCCTCAAGAAATAGGCGCTCCCCTCCGTGAAGCCCGACCTTTATATCGCGCGGCGCTACCTGGTGGCCAGGAAGTCACTGGGCGTGATCCACGCGATTTCGGTCATCAGCGCCATCGGCATGGCCGTGGGCACGGCCGCGCTGATCATCATCCTGTCCGTCTACAACGGATTCGACAAGATCATCAAGCAGAGCCTGTCCGACCTGGCGCCGGACGTGCTCGTCACGCCCGCGCAGGGCAAGTATTTCGTGCCCGAAGGGCCGGCCTTCGAGGCGCTGCTGGCCGACGCGCGCGTGGCGCAGGCCTACAACGTAGTGGAGGAGCAGGTGTTCGCCGGCTATGCCGGGCGGCAGGAACTGGCCCGCGCCAAGGGCGTGGACGCCGTCTACGAGGCGGACTCGCAGCTGGCGGACTATGTGGTCGAAGGGACATTCGCGCTGCACGACGGCGACGTGCCTCAGGCGGCCGTGGGCGTCGCGCTGGCGCGCAAACTGGGCCTGCGGACGCGTTTCCTCGACCCGCTGGTGCTGTATTATCCCCGCCGGGGGGCCCGCATTCCGCTGACCGGGCCGGCGGCGGCCCTGGGCAGCGTGAAGCTCGCCCCCGCGGCCCTGCTGAGCGTCAACGCCACCGCGGACGACGAGCTGGTCCTCCTCCCCATCGCGCAGATGCGCGGCCTGCTCGGCCTGTCGGCCGACGAGGTCAGCGGCCTGGAGCTGCGCCTGACGGCCGCGCCCGACAGCCGGACCCTCCGCTCCTTCCAGGAGCTCCTGGGCCCGGACTACGTGGTGCGCGACCGCATCCGGCAGCAGCCTGCGCTATACAAGATGATGCGCTACGAGAAGCTGGCCATCTATCTGATCCTTCTCTTCGTGGTGCTGATCATCGCTTCCAACATCTTCGGATCCCTGTCGATGCTGTCCATCGCCAAGCGCGAGGACATGGAGACGCTGCGCGCCCTGGGCGCCAACGAGCGCCTCATCCGGCGCATCTTCGTGTTCGAGGGCTGGCTGGTGTCGCTCTGCGGCCTGGCCGCCGGCGTGGTCGCCGGCGTGGCCCTGACGCTGGTCCAGCAGCATTTCGGCATCATAAAAATGCCCGGAGGGTTCTTCCTCCAGGCATATCCTGTGGTCCTGCAGGTCAGCGACCTGCTCTGGACGGTCCTCGGCGTAGGGGCCGTAGGATTCCTTATTACTCTACTCGCAGCGCCTGCTCGAGATCCGCGATAATGTCGCGCGGATCCTCGAGGCCGATGCTCAGGCGCATCAGACCCGGGTCAACGCCCGCCTCGCGCAGCTGCTCGTCGGAGAGCTGCCGGTGCGTGTGGGACGCCGGGTGCAGGATGCACGAATGGCAGTCTGCCACGTGGGTCTCGATGGTGATCAGCTGGAGGTGGTCCATGAAGCGCTTGGC
Organism: Bacteroidales bacterium WCE2004; assembly: GCA_900167895.1. NCBI lineage: Bacteria > Pseudomonadati > Bacteroidota > Bacteroidia > Bacteroidales > Bacteroidales bacterium WCE2004. The sequence goes on from FUZR01000001.1 coordinate 576,707, forward strand.
GCGCTCGCGGTCGCCCTTGAGCGCGAGCGCCATCACGCCGCAGGTGCCCTCCGGCATGTATTTCTGCGCCAGCGCGTAGTCGGAATCGTCTTTCAGGCCCGGGTAGTGGATCCATTCCACGGCCGGATGGTCGTGGAGGTATTCCGCCACCTTTTGCGCGGATGCGCAAATGTGCTTCATGCGCACGGCGAGCGTCTGGATGCCGAGGTTGAGGTAGAAGGCGTTCTGCGGGCTCTGGATGGAGCCCAGGTCGCGCATCAGCTGGCTGGTGGCCTTGGTGATGTAGGCCAGCTTGCCGAATTTCTTGGTATAGGTCAGTCCGTGGTAGGACTCGTCCGGCGTGGTCAGGCCCGGGAACTTGTCGGCGTGGGCCTCCCAGTCGAAGTTGCCGCTGTCGATGATGGCGCCGCCGACCGTGGTGCCGTGGCCGTCGAGGTATTTGGTGGTGGAGTGGGTGACGATGTCGGCACCGAACTCGATGGGCCGGAGGTTGACCGGCGTCGGGAAGGTATTGTCCACGATGAGGGGCACGCCGTGCTTGTGGGCGATGCGCGCGAGGCGCTCGATGTCGAGCACGCGGACGCCCGGGTTGGTGAGCGTCTCGCCGAAGAGGAGCTTGGTGTTGGGGCGGAAGGCCGCCTCGATCTCCTCGTCGGAGGCGTTCTGGTCGATGAAGGTGACCTCGATGCCCATCTTGGGGAAGGTGACGCCGAAGAGGTTGTAGGTGCCGCCGTAGATCGCCGAGGTGGTGATCATGTGGCAGCCGGCCTCGCAGATGTTGAAGCAGGCGAAGAAGTTGGCGGCCTGGCCGGAGGAGGTCAGCATGCCCGCCACGCCGCCTTCCAGCGCCGCCAGACGCGCGGCCACGCGGTCGTTGGTCGGGTTCTGCAGGCGGGTGTAGAAATAGCCGGAAGCCTCGAGGTCGAAGAGGCGTCCCATCTCGTCGCTGGTGGTGTACTTGAAGGTGGTACTCTGGATGATCGGCATCTGCCGGGGTTCGCCATTGGCGGGGCTGTAGCCCGCATGGACGCAAAGCGTGGAGGGATGAAGCTTCTTTTCCATTACACTGATAAAACTAACCGTAGCAACAAATATACACAATTTTTGTAATTTTGTCCCGTATGTCAGAAGAGAAGAAACTTTACCCTTTCAAGTTCTGCACCCTGCAGGACGATTACCCCTGGGGCAGCGAGGAGTTCAAGCTCGCGGACCTGGGCTATCGCGATTCGCTGGTCCGCGAGGGCTGGCTGGCCGGCAACAGCATGTCGGAGGTGATGGACACCTACCTCGACCGCGTGGTCGGCGACAATGTGTATGACTACTACGGGCGGCAGTTCCCCGTGTGCGTGCGCCTCGTGCGCTGCAAGGGGCGGATGCCGCTCCGCGTGCACCCCGACGACGAGGTGGCCGCGCAGCGATATGATTTCCTGGGCAAGGAGAAGGTCTGGTACGTGGTGCGCGCCGGGCTCGACGCCCGCCTGCTGGTGGGCTTCCGCCGCGACACCGACGCCGCGGAATTCTATCCCAAGTGCCTGGACGGCACGGCGGAGGAGCTCCTCAACACCGTCGCCCCCTACGCCGGCCAGTGGCTGCACATCCCGGCCGGCACGCCGCATGCGGCGCTGGGCGACGTGGAGATCCTCGAGATCGCCGAGTCCTCGCCGATGGATTTCTGCCTGTGCGGCTGGGGCGAGGAGGTGCATCCCGACGAGTTCGACACTTCGCTGACGCTCGTGGACGCGCTCGATTTCATCAATTACAAGAAATATTCCCCCGCCGCGGTCCGTCCGGCCGCCGGCTCGGCGCCGGATTCGGAGCGGCTCGTGGACCTGCCCCAGATGCGCCTGGACCGCATCGCGCTCAAGGCGCCGATCGAGATCACGCGCGAGGGCGGGCCGTTCCTGCTGTACACCTGCGTGCGCGGCAGCGCGGTCCTGCGTCTCCCGCTCGCCGGCGGCAAGACGCTCGATTATACAATGAAAAACGGCGAGACGATACTCGTTCCCGCCGAATGTCTGGAGTTCCAGCTCGTGCCGGAGACGTCCAATGCGCTCCTGCTCGAGACTTCGATCGTGCGCGCCGACGCGGATCCGTATATCGATCCGTCGGCCGAGCCGACCCTGCCGGAGGACTAGTCCATCGGCGAGAGCACGAAGGTCACGGAGCCGGAAGAAGTGGAGTTCTCGATGGTCGCGGAGACCGTCAGGATGCATTTGCCGTCCATGTATTCGACGGTCGCCTTCGGCGAGAGGAACGTGAATCCCATCTTGTCGTCATCCCACGTGTAGGTGATGTTGCTGCCCGTGAGCGTGAACTCGCTCACGTCGGCGGAATTGTCCGAATAGACGAAGAGCATCTTCTCCGTGCCCGTGAAGGAGATCGACTGGAGCTTCATGCCCGGTTCGATGTCGTCGGGGACGTCGTGTCCGTTGTCCCGGATGAATTTCGCGATCTCATAGAAGTTGCAGCCCTGGAAGTCGGCGCTGGCCGTCGTCCAGCCCCTGACGGTGACGCGGGTCCGGTCGACGGTCCAGCCGCGATAGAGCTGGTTGCCGCCGCTGGACTTCGTGAAGTCGGCGGACATCTTCTCGGCGGTGCCGCCGGTCGGCGAGCAGACGAGTTCGACCCGGCCGGAGGCGCTGTTGTTGAACTGGATCGTGCCGTAGCCGTTGAGCGTGTAGACCTCGCCGTTGACGGTGTAGTCGCCTGTTCGGTAGCTGAGCTCGCTGCCGGAGCGGACGCCGATGGCGTAGAGGCCGCTCTCCGTGAGCTCGATGCTCGCCAGGGCGGACGCCGGCGTGGCTTCTGCCTTAGTGGGGGTCGGATTGCTGCAGGGGATCAGCTGACCGGCATACTGGACGAAACGCGGATCCTCGAAACGCGTCTCGCCGTTGCCGTTGTTTTTGTTGCATGCGGAAAGCAGGGGCAACAGGGCCACCATCGTGGCGGCAAGCAATATCTTTCTCATATCTGCAATCGGATTAGAAAAGTCTGACATTGAGGCGGAACGAGAGGGTCGGCCAGAAGGCGGCGTATTTGGCGACTTCGTCCATGACGTCGCCGATCGCCTCGACATGCTCCCGGGTCAGCTGCACCTTCTCGGTGCGGCCGGTGACGCTTTCGCCCTCGGCCCAGAGGCCGGCCTTGCCCTGGTACTGGACGCCCAGGTCGAAGCAGAAGGACACGCGACGGTCGCGATCGACGGCGCGGCCGAAGCCGATGCCGACGTAGGGCTTGACGGCGAAGGTCTTGCCGCCGAGGCCCGGCGCGGCGAGCTTGGTGGCGAGGACGCCGTTCTTGGCCTTGACCACATAGCCGTCCACGTCGATACCCATGGTCTCGTAGTCAGAAGGCATGTCAGCCAGCTTGCCGCTGAGGAAGGCGGGAGCGCCCATGTAAGCGCCCACGGTGAAGTGGAAGCCCTTCGTGGCGGAAGGGTAGATATTGAAGAGGAGGCGGGCGTCGTTCATGCCGAATCCCATCTTCATGGGGACAGGAACGTCGTTGCTGCTGGGGTTGGCAGGGTGCTCGGGCACGCGGATTCCATGGAGGGTATAGCCGACGAGGCCGACGCCGGCGCCATAACCGGCGCGGATGTCGACGTGGTTGCCGAGGGGGGCGGCCAACTCGATGCCGAGGCCGTCAGTGCCGGCGCCAAGGCCGATGGAGAGGTGGTCGAAGACCTGAGCTCCGGCGTTGACCGACAGGATAAGGGCGGCCAAAGAAAGGATAATAGTCTTTTTCATACCAAAAATCGATTGGTGATCAGTGTCATTATATCTGTCAAAGGTAGCAATCTTTTCTTTCATTCTTGATTTTTTCTTTACTTTTGCAGATATGAAAGGTGTGAATATCTTTTTGGCAGACGGCTTCGAGGATGTCGAGGCCCTCGCCACCAACGACGTCCTCCGCCGGGGCGGCGTCGCCACGCAGCTGGTCGCCCTGACCGACGATCCCCAGGTCGAATCTTCCCACGGTGTCCTGATCACCGCCGACGCTTTCCTGCCGGAGCTGGATGCCCGGCACGAGGGCACGACAGCTGCGGACGTGATGATATTCCCGGGCGGCATGCCCGGCTCCCGGCACCTCGCCGCCTGCACGCCGCTCATCCGGCTGATGCAGGAGCACTATGCCGCCGGCGGCACGGTAGCGGCCATCTGCGCCGCCCCGGGCCTCGTGCTCAGCCAGCTCGGACCGGACGTCCTCGCCGGCGCCGCCTTCACCTGTTTCGACGGCTTCCAGGACGCGCTCATCGCGCAGGGCGCCCGCTTCACCCCCGCCCCCGCCGTCCGCGCCGGGCGCATCGTGACGGGCCGCTCGGCCGGCCACGCCGTCGCCTTCGGCCTGGAGATCCTCCGCGGCCTCCAGGGCGACGCCGCCGCCGACAAGGTGCGCCACGCCCTCTACCTCGACTAGCCCCCAGCCCCCGCCCCCAGTCCCAGCCTCCGCTCCCACCTCCGGGCCCAATCCCACCTCCGGTCCCTCTCCCGGGCACGTTTACCCCTTATTTTGTGCCCGGCGGTGGTGCCAAGTCCTGCCTGGCTTCACCAGGCTCGTCCGTTTTTCATAAACATCACATCATCAATACCTTGCGCGAACTGACTGGTTCATTTTTTACCCCGTCACTTTCCTTAAGCACCTATCCTCAAACAACTTACGAAAAACACCCACCAACCCTTTCCGGGCAGCTGCCGCTTTTCCCAGCCTCTTTCTTCCACATAATGGGAACGGGCTGTTTTTGTAAGTGTTTGTTAGTGTGAATGTTGTGGTTTTGCTTAGGGGAAATTTCCCCAAAGCAAAATTAGAAGCACCTGAAAACCAACAACATACAAAAACGGGGCGCAGCGAGGACAGTGGAAACGGAGATGACAGTGGGGATGGTGGAGATGGTGGGGACAGCGAGGACGATGGAGGAGGTGATGGAGGAGGTGATGGAGGAGGTGATGGAGGGATGGGCGCTAGAAGGGAGGAGGGATTAGGTTGTGTTGCCCAACCGAGCGTGAACTACAATGAATTAAATATCAACAAATTGAGCTATTACCCCTGCCGTAATTCGGGCAGGGACAAAGTCTTAAAAGACAGTATATCAGCGAGTTCCGGCCCACGCGTCCTGAGACCACAAAAAGACAAATTACCCATACAAGAGACATCCAGCCAACATATATGCCACGATGCTCGTTTTTTGTTATTGGCTAAATATCAACACTTTACAAGATTACACGTGGTCAGTTTTAACCACGTGTAATCTCACATCACGCTGACATACTGCGAGTTAGCTAAAACAGCTCAACAGGTGGGGCCGGGCAGGCGGGGCGAGGCGACCGGGGAGGCAGGGCCAGTCGGCCGGCGAGGCTACTCGACGGTGACGGACTTGGCGAGGTTGCGGGGCTGGTCCACGTCGCGGCCCTTGGCGATGGCGATGTGGTAGGCCAGGAGCTGCAGCGGAATGATCGACAGGATCGGCTCGAAGCATTCTTCCGTGTCGGGGATCTCGAAGGACCAGTCGGAGAGGGCCTTGACGTCCACGTCGCCTTCCGTGACCACGGAGATGATGCGGCCCTTGCGGGCCTTGACCTCCTGGATGTTGCTGAGGATCTTCTCGTAGTTGCCCCGGCGCGGGGCGATGACGACCACCGGCATCTCTTCGTCGATGAGGGCGATCGGGCCGTGCTTCATCTCGGCGGCCGGGTAGCCCTCGGCGTGGATGTAGGAGATCTCCTTGAGCTTAAGGGCGCCTTCCAGGGCCACCGGATAGTTGTAGCCGCGGCCCAGGTAGAGGAAGTTGCGCGTGTAGGTGAAGATCTTGGCCAGCGCGGCGATCTGCTCGTCATGCTCCAGGATCTTGGAAATCTTGTCGGGGATGCGCTGGAGCTCGGTGACGAGCTGGGTGCGGCGCTCCGGCGTGACGGTGCCGAGCTGCTCGGCGAGGCTCATCGCGATGAGGAAAAGGGTCGTGACCTGGGCCGTAAAGGCCTTGGTGGACGCGACGCCGATCTCCGGGCCGATGTGCGTGTAGCAGCCGGTATCCGTGGCGCGGGCGATGGAGGAGCCGACCACGTTGCAGATGCCGAACAGGAAGGCGCCGGCCTCGCGGGCCAGGTTGACGGCCGCGAGCGTGTCGGCCGTCTCGCCGGACTGCGAGATGGCGATGACGACGTCCGTCGGGAAGATGACCGGACGGCGGTAGCGGAACTCGGAAGCGTATTCGACCTCGACGGGCTTGCGCGTCAGCTCTTCGATCATGTATTTGCCGATCAGGCCGGCGTGCCAGGAAGTGCCGCAGGCGCAGATGACGATGCGGCCGGCGCCCAGCAGGCGCTCGCGGTTGTCGATGACGCCCGAGAGCTTGACCTCGCCGAGCTCGGGATGCAGGCGGCCCTTCATCGAGGCGCGCAGGGTGCGCGGCTGCTCGAAGATCTCCTTGAGCATGAAATGCGGGAAGCCGCCCTTCTCGATCTCGCTGAGGCTCATCTCCAGCTCGCGGACCTGCGCCGGCTGTTCGACGCTGCTCAGGTCCGTGATGCGGAGCTCCTGCCCGCGCTGGATGTAGGCGATCTGCTCTTCGCCCAGGTAGACCACCTTGTTGGTGTATTCGATGATCGGGGACGCGTCGGAGCCGACGAAGAACTCATTCTCCCCCACGCCGATGATGAGCGGGCTGCCCTTGCGGGCGGCGATGAGCTTGTCGGGCTGATTCTTGTCCATGATGACGAGCGCATAGGCGCCGACGACGTTGTTGAGCGCCATCGGGACGGCTTCGTCGAAGCTGGCCCCGGTGGAGTCCATCATATACTGGATCAGCTGGATGACGACTTCGGTGTCGGTCTCGCTCTGGAAGTGGTAGCCCTTGCGGGTGAGCTCCGTCTTGAGGGCGCGGTAGTTCTCGATGATGCCGTTGTGGATCAGCGCGAGGTTGTGGTTCTCGGAGCAATGGGGGTGCGAATTGACGTCACTCGGCTCGCCGTGCGTCGCCCAGCGGGTGTGCGCGATGCCGATGCTGCCGGACACGTCCTTGCCGGCCGCGGCCTGTTCCAGGTCCTTTACCTTTCCTTTGGTCTTGTAGATGGCGAGCTCGCCGCCGTCGCCGACAAGCGCCACGCCGGCGCTGTCGTAGCCCCGGTACTCAAGCCGGGTAAGCCCTTTGATCAGGATAGGATAGGCCTGACGGCCCCCTACGTATCCTACGATACCACACATATAAATAGCTGATTGATTAGCGGATTAGTCGAATTCCATCGCGTCCATCAGCTCGTCGAGCTGACGGCGGTCGCGCTTGGTGGGGCGTCCCGCCCCCCTGTCGCGCTGCATGGTGATGGTCTCGCGCGGGGCGAAGACCTTGAGGCGCTCGCTCTCCGGCGTCAGGTCCTCGGCGAAGTCGGGGACGAGCTGCGCGCCCATCCGGCTCTCCGCGAGCTTCAGGACGCGGTAGGAGTAGAGCGCGGAGCCCTTGCGGACCTCCAGCACGTCGCCGGGTTTGACGGCCTTGGACGGCTTGGCGTTGACGCCGCCGATCTTGACTTTGTTGCCGTTGCAGGCGTCGGTGGCGTCGCTCCGGGTCTTGAAAACCCGGATGGCCCAGAGGTATTTGTCGAGCCGGACGCTGTCCATCGCTTATCGGCGGTTGCCCAGGGAAATGTAATAGAACAGGGTCGCAAGCGAGCCCAGCGCCGCGATGACATAGGTATAGGCGGCCCACTTCAGGGCATCCACGGCCATCGGGCGCGTGCCGGCGTCCACGACGCCCGCGCCCTCCATCCACTGCACGGCCCGCTGGCTGGCGTTGATCTCGACCGGGAGTGTGACGAAGCTGAAGAAGGTCGTCATCGCGAAGAGCGCGATGCCGATCCAGAGCAGCGTCGGGAAGACATTGAGCAGGAGCACGCCCGCAAGCAGGACCCACTGGACCGTGTTGTTGGCGAAGGTCACGACGGGGACGAGCGCGGAGCGCACGCGCAGCGGGGCGTAGCCCTGCGCGTGCTGCAGCGCGTGGCCCGTCTCGTGCGCCGCAATGGCGCAGGCCGCGACGGAAGCGCTGGCGTAGACGCCTTCGCTGAGGTTGATGGTCCTATCCTGGGGATTATAATGGTCGGTCAGCCGGCCCGCGACGGACTGCACCTTGACGTCGTCGATGCCGTTCTGCGCGAGCATCAGGCGGGCGACATCCGCACCGGTGAGGCCATGGGGCGAAGGGACTGCACTGTATTTCTCGAACTTGCTGTTCAGGACCCGCTGGATGATGAACGAGGCCAGCATCACGGGGATTATGATGATCCAAATACTCATCGTGAATTCGTGTTAAAGCGTTCCGCTTCTGCGAAGATAAGCATTTGCCGCGAATTGTGCGCCTGCGGCCGCAAAAAAAGAGAGGTCCTCTAGTCGAGGGCCTCTCCTTTCTCATTCACGATTTCATACTGCAGGATGGTGTGATCGGACATTTCGACCACGTCCAGCTTACATTTGTACTTGCGTCTCCACTTGCGGAGGAAGGAGTTCCATCCGCGCGTCAGGTAGGCCCCGAGGATGGGGCTGACCCGGACGGTCATAGTCTTTTGTCCCTTCTCGACGAGGTCGGCGATCTTGCGCTCGATCTCTTCGTCGGCCACCACGGTGGAGGTGATCCTTCCGGTGCCGTGGCAGAGCGGGCATTTCTCGGTCGTGTTGATCTCGGTCACCGGACGGATCCGCTGACGCGTGAGTTGCATCAGACCGAACTTGGTCAGAGGCAGCACGTTGTGCTTGGCCCGGTCAGTCGCCATCAAGTCTCGCATGTACTTGAACAGGTCGTTGCGATGCTCCGGCTTGGCCATGTCGATGAAGTCGACGATGACGATGCCGCCCATATCGCGCAGACGCAGCTGGCGGGCGATTTCTTCCGCGGCGAGCTTGTTGACCTCGAAGGTGTTCTCCTCCTGGTCGGTCGTCTTGGCCCTGATGCCGCTGTTGACGTCGATGACGCCCAATGCCTCCGTGGTCTCGATGACCAGATACGCACCTTGCTTCATCGGTACCACCTTGCCGAAGGAGCTCTTGATCTGGCGGGTCACCTCGAAATGGTCGAAGATGGGTTCCCGGCCCTCGTAGAGCTTGACGATCTTCTCCTGTTCGGGAGAGATCAGCGAAATGTACTTGCGCGTCTCTTCGTACACCTTCCGGTCGTTGACGTGGATGTTGGTGAACGAGTCGTTGAGCAGATCGCGCAGGACGGTCGTGGTCTTGGAGTACTCGGTGAAGAGGAGTTTCACCCCCTTGGATGCTGCAATCTTCTTCCAGGAACCTTCCCACTTCTCGATGAGAAGCCGCAGCTCGGCCACCAGGACGGCGGCCGTCTTGCCTTCCGCGGCGGTCCGGATGATGGCGCCGTAGTTCTTGGGAAGGATGTTCCGGACGAGGGTCTCGAGCCTCTTTTTCTCCTCCTTGGAGGAAATTTTCTGAGAGACGCTCACCTTCTCGGCGAAGGGGAGCAGTACAATGTTGCGCCCTGCCAATGAAATCTCCGCAGTCAACCGGGATCCCTTGGTCGATATCGGCTCCTTGGTGATCTGGCAGACGATCATCTGCCCGGGCTTGAGGTGATCCTCGATCCGCCCCTCCTTCGCGAGGGCGGGGCCGATCTTCGTACCCGCGTAGAGCTTGCCCAACTCCTTGTTGGGATTGCTTTCGCGCACGAAAGTGTCGAAAGCGTTGAAATACAAGCCCAGGTCAAGGTAGTGGATGAACGCCTCCTTGCTGTCGCCGATATCCACGAAGGCGGCATTCAGCGCAGGGAGGATCTTCTTGACCTTGCCAAGGAAGACGTCCCCGACCGAATAGCTCTGACCCTGGTTCGATTCCTGGTTCAGCTCGATCAGCCGGTGATTCTCCAGCAGAGCGATCCGCACCTCGGAGGACGATACGTCCACCACCAGGTCCTTTTCTGTCTTCGCGGTTTCCATTGTCTTGGGTGTTCTTGAATTAAGAAAAAGCCCGCCGGATCTCCCGTCAGGCTTTCCTCGACTACTTCTTCTTGTGCCGGTTCAGACGCAAGCGCTTCTTACGCTTGTGCGTGGCCATCTTGTGTCTCTTATGCTTCTTTCCGTTAGGCATAATTTATTTGGATTTAGGTTTGACGCTTTCCTTAACCGCAGCGGCGAAAGACTTGGACGGCTTGAAGGCAGGGATGCAGTGGGCCGGGATGGTCATCGTGGTCTTGCGGGTGATGTTGCGGGCAGCCTTCTGGGCGCGCTCCTTGTTGATGAAGGAACCAAAGCCGCGAAGGTACACGTTGTTGTCCTTGATCAGGGAAGCCTTGATGCTCTCCATAGTGGCCTCGACCACCGTCTGGACGGTCACTTTCTCGATGCCGGTGGCTTTCGCCACTTCGTTCACGATTTCTGCTTTAGTCATTGTAAAAAATTTATAGTTATATTATTGTCAATTTTTTGGGAGTGCAAAAATAGAGTTATTTTTTTATTATTCAAAATGATATTTGCATATTTTGGCAGTGGCACGGAGATTGACTATATTCGCAGACACAATACGAAACGTGACAAAACTGACAATTTGGCATATTTATGAGACAAGATAAAGAATTCACCCTCCCCGCTGGCGCAGAAGTCAGCATCATCCCCGTCATGCAGGGAGAAGGCCTGCTGAAATTCGACGAAGCCGAACTGCCGGAAATCCTGCCCGTCCTGGCCCTCCGCAACGCGGTGCTGTTCCCGGGTGCGGTGTTCCCGATCACGATCGGACGCGAGAAGTCCGTCCGCCTGATCCAGGAGGCCGAGAAGGAAGGTTTCTTCCTCGGCGCCGTCCCGCAGAACGACGTGATGGTCGAAGAACCGCAGGAAGAGGACCTGTGCCGCTACGGCTCCGTCTGCAAGGTCCTCAAGACCCTTGAGATGCCGGACGGCACGATCACGGCCATCCTGCAGGCTTTCAAGCGCCTGCAGCTGGACGCCGTGCTCGGCTACGAACCTTATATCACCGCCCGCGTGCATTATCTTCCCGACATCCTGGCGGAAGACCAGCACGGCACGGACATCAAGGCCATCAGCGAATCGCTGAAGGAGAAGGCCATCCATATCCTGCGCGCCAGCAACATCGGCACGCGCGAGACCGTCGGCGCCCTCAAGGCGATCGACGACTTCCGCTTCCTGGTCAACTTCATCGCCACGACCATCGAGGTCGAGAACTTCGACTCGAAGATCCAGCTGCTCGAATATGACGACGTCAAGGTGCGCGCGCTCAAGCTGCTCTCCATCCTGGACGTGCAGATCGAGCTGATGAAGATTAAGCAGGAGATCAACCAGAAGGTCAAGAGCGAGATCGACCAGCAGCAGCGCGAATATTACCTCAACAACCAGCTCCGCACCATCCAGGAGGAGCTCGGCATGGACGACGCGGAAGAGTTCGACAAGTTCCGCGAGAAGGCCGCCAAGAAGAAGTGGCCCAAGGCCATCGCCGAGGCCTTCAACAAGGAGCTCGCCAAGCTGGAGAAGCACAACCCGAATTCCCCGGACTACAGCGTCCAGTACAACTATCTGGAGTTCATGCTCGAACTCCCCTGGGACGAGATGAGCCAGGACAACCTTGACCTCCAGCACGCCCAGAAGGTCCTCGACGGGGACCACTACGGACTGGAGACGGTCAAGGACCGCATCATCGAGTACCTCGCCGTGCTGAAGCTGAAGGGCAACATGAAGTCGCCGATCCTCTGCCTCTACGGCCCTCCGGGCGTGGGCAAGACCTCCCTCGGCAAGTCCATCGCCAAAGCGCTGGGCCGCAAGTACGTGCGCATCGCCCTGGGCGGCATGCACGACGAGGCCGAGCTGCGCGGCCACCGCAAGACGTATGTGGGCGCCCTCCCGGGCCGTATCCTCAACGGCATCGCCCGGGCCGGCACCTCCAACCCGGTGATCGTGCTCGACGAGGTGGACAAGCTCGCCTCCGACTTCAAGGGCGACCCGTCCGCCGCCCTGCTGGAAGCGCTCGACCCTGAGCAGAACTCCACCTTCCACGACAACTATCTCGACCTGGACTACGACCTCAGCAACGTCCTGTTCATCACCACGGCCAACAGCACCGCGCCCATCCAGCCGGCTCTGCTCGACCGTATGGAGCTGATCAACGTCACGGGCTACCTGGCCGAGGAGAAGATGGAGATCGCCAAGAAGTTCCTCGTGCCCAAGCAGCTCGAGGAGCACGGCATCGCCAAGAACGCGCTGAAGATCGACAAGACGGCCCTGGCCGCCATCATCGACGAATATACCCACGAATCCGGCGTGCGCGGCCTGGAGAAGCAGATCGCCAAGCTCGCCCGCGTCACGGCCAAGAAGATCGCCCTGGAGCAGGAGTATCCGACGACCATCAAGAAGGAGCACCTCAAGGAGTATCTCGGCCTGCCGACCAACTTCCACGACCTGCAGAAGGGCAACGAAGCCCCCGGCGTGGTCACGGGCCTCGCCTGGACCCAGATGGGCGGCGAGATCCTGTTCGTGGAGAGCTCCGTATCCGGCGGCAAGGGCGTGATGACGATGACCGGCAACCTGGGCGACGTGATGAAGGAGTCGGCGACCATCGCCTACCAGTTCATCAAGGCCCACCCGGAGCTCGCCAAGATGACTTCCGAGCAGTTCGGCGCCAAGGACCTGCACGTGCACGTGCCTGAGGGGGCGACCCCGAAGGACGGCCCCTCCGCGGGTATCACGATGGTGAGCTCGATGGTGTCCGCGCTGCGCGGCGAGGCCATCCGCCACGGCATCGCGATGACGGGCGAGATGACGCTGCGCGGCCGCGTGCTGCCTGTCGGCGGCATCAAGGAGAAGATCCTCGCCGCCAAGCGCGCGGGCGTCCACACGATCGTCATCTCCGAGGAGAACCGCAAGGACATCGAAGACATCAAGGAGATCTACGTCCGCGGCCTCGAGTTCCACTACGTCAAGACCATCCAGGACGTGATCAGCTTCATCTTCTGATCCGACACACCGTCACTGATCTGTCGCCAGGGGCAAATGGATACGTTTTCGCCCCTGGCGACAGTTTTTTCTGTGCGCCAGGGGCAAAACAGGCCCTCTCCGCCCCTGGCAGGATTAAGAATCATACAAAAAGAAGGGATAAAACCATTATTTGTATGATTCATCCCTGATGACACCCGGTGCATCCAGCTGGTAGTCAGGCAGATGACAAACGGCCCGAAACTAATCGTTTAACCGGCCGTTCAAACGGTTCCGTTTCCGTAGCTTTGTCCCTATGAAAAACTTAATGCATTTCCCAGACCGGCCACTGTCCTTTGCCGAGCGCGAACGGCAGTGCGAAGCGCTGTTCCATTCCCGCGGACCATTCTTTCATCTATGCACGCCGGGAGACGGCACGCTGACCCTGTTTGAAACGGAAGAGGATTTCCGTTTCGCAATGAATCTGATTGCGCTGGTCACGCACCTGACACCGGATTTCAACATCATCACTTTCGAAGTGATGGATTCCCACCTGCACACGGTCGGCGAAGGGCCTTCCCTTGCTGCGCAAAACTGGTTCGGGCAGCTGCGGAAGCGCTTGTTCCGCTTCTATCAGTCCACCGGACGGGTCCGGGACCTGAAAGACTTCCGACCCAACATCATCCCGATCGACAATTTATCCTTTCTGCGGAATTCCATCGCCTACGTCAACAGGAACGGATATCTAGTACGGCCGGACTGTACGCCCTATTCTTACCCCTGGGGCGCAAACCGGTTCTATTTCAATCCTGACGCACGGCTTCGCCAAGACGGAACTTTCGGCGATTTGTCGTATGATGAAAAAAGGCGCCTGTTCCGCAGCGGGACCGTCGAGTATCCGGATTCGCATATCCTCGTTGACGGCCATGTGTCGCCGGCAAGCTATTGCGACCTCTCCCTGGGGGAAGGGTTATTCAGGGACGCACGACATTACAACTCTTTGGTATCCAGAAGCGTGGAAGGTTTCCAGGACATTGCGAAGTTGCTGGGCGACCAGTACTTTTGCACGGATGACGAGATGTTCACCATCGTGCGCCAGATCAGCAAAGACAAGTACAGGGCGTCACGCCCAGCCCTGCTTCCGCCCGACCACAAGAAAGAAATGGCCAGGATCATGTATCACGATTACCACGCCAGTGTCCACCAGATACGGCGGATGCTTCGGGTTGCGGAGAACGATATCCGATTTCTACTTGGTCTGCCAGGGGCAATTTGATATGATTCTGCCCCTGGCGACAGTTTTTTCTGTGCGCCAGGGGCAAAACAGGCCCTCTCCGCCCCTGGCAGCACTGGCAGAGGGATGAGGGAGCCGCGCGGGCCTAGAGCTTCCAGTCGATCGGGGGCTGGCCGTGGGCGACGAGGTAGTCGTTGCAGCGGGAGAAGTGCCGGCAACCGAAGAAGGCGCCGCGGGCAAGCGGCGAAGGGTGCGCCGCCTCGAGTACGAGGTGGCGCGCTCCGTCTATGAGCGGCGCCTTGCTCCGGGCGTAGTTGCCCCAGAGCAGGAACACGACGCCGTCGCGGCGCTCGGAGATCGTGCGGATGACGGCGTCGGTGAAGGTCTGCCAGCCCAGGGTGCTGTGCGAGGTCGGCTCGCCGGCGCGCACGGTCAGCACGGCGTTGAGCAGCAGTACGCCCTGGCGGGCCCACGGCGTGAGGTCGGGGCTGCCGGACATGCGCACGCCCAGGTCTGTCTCGATCTCCTTGAAGATGTTCTTGAGCGAAGGCGGCGCGGGGACACCCGCCGGCACGCTGAACGACAGGCCCATGGCCTGCCCGTAGCCGTGGTAGGGGTCCTGGCCCAGGATCACGACCTTGGTCTGCTCCAGCGGGCAGAGGTCGAACGCGCGGAAGATCTGCCCTCCGGGAGGGAAGATGGTCCGGCCCGCCGCCTTCTCGGCGTGCAGCTGCTGCACGAGGGCGGCGAAATAGGGTTGGTCAAATTCGGACTGGAGCGCGTCGCGCCAGGAAGGTTCGATTTTTACTGTCATCATCCAAATATACGCATTTTTTGCCTATATTTGTTTGTTATGAACAGGATAGCATTATTCCCGGGGTCGTTCGATCCGTTCACCGCGGGGCATCTCAATATCCTCGGCCGGGCGCTCACGATGTTCGACGTAGTCGTCGTCGCCGTGGGTATCAACCAGGACAAGCGCGGCTTCTTCTCCAACGAGCAGAAGCTCGACATCGTCCACCAGGCCACGGACGTCTTCGGCGACCGCGTACGCGTGATCTCCTACGACTGCCTGACCATCGAGATCTGCCGCCAGCTGGGCATCCGCCACATCGTGCGTGGCATCCGCAACATGATGGACTTCGACAACGAGAAGGCCATCGCGGACGCCAACCGCCGGCTTGCGCCCGAAATCGAGACGATTATCATCCCGACGGCGCAGGAATACGCCCACATCTCTTCGTCCGCCGTGCGCGACCTGCTGCGCCACCACGGCGACACCAGCCAGTTCCTCCCCGAGGGGGTCATCCTTCCCGAAGTGAAATGAGAAGACTGCTGCCCATCCTGCTGACGCTTCTGTGCTGCTGCGGCGTGCGCGCCGCGGCCCAGGACACGCAGGCGGACAGCACGGCCCGCTTCGCCCCGCTGGACAGCCTGCTGACGCAGTTCTACGGCGCACTGCTGCCCGCCGACACCGACGAGAAGAACGCCGAATTCGACTCCCTGATCGCCTCCTGCACAGATTCGCTGACGCGCCAGCACGTCGCGCTCGCCATCTTCGACCACTACCGCTTCAGCCGCGTGATGGGCGAGGAGGCCGTGGCCGTGCACATCTTCGACGAATGGATCGCGCCGGGCAAGGTCAAGACGCGCGGCGAGTTCGAGATGTTCGAAGCGGAACGCTTCGCCCTCGAGAACCGCAGCACGCTGATCGGCAAGCCCGCGCCGCAGATCACGCTGCGCAAGCCCTGCGGCGGCAGGCGCACCATCCCGCGCACCGACCGCGCCTCCGTGCTCTTCTTCTACTCCCCCACCTGCGCCAAGTGCCGCCTGGAGACGCACGCCCTGCCCGGCGTGCTCGCGGAGGTCCAGTTCCCGATGGACTTCTACGCCATCGACGTGGACACCGACCGGCGGGCCTTCCGCGCCTTCCGCAAGGCGCTCCGGACGACCAACAAGAACGTCCGGATGGTCCACCTCTGGGACCCGGACAACGAATCGACGCTGCTGCTCGACTACGGCGTGTTCTCCACGCCCAAGGTGTTCGTGGTCTGGGAGGGCGAGATCCTCGGGCGTCGCCTGGAGATGGCCAACCTGCTCGAAATCATCCAATATATCAATATGCTCTATGGCCAGGAAAAAGAAGACTAACAAGAAGTTCTCCGGCGTAGACCCCGCCTATCTCGACAAGCAGCGGGCCTCCCTCCGGCGCACCCACCGCAAGTCCGTGCTCTTCAACGCACAGGAGCTTGCAGCCATCGACACGTATTGCAAGCGTTTCAAGGTGTCCTCGCGCTCGGCACTGATCCGTCAGGCCGTGATGGAGCGCGTGCTCACCGGCCTGGAGGAGAGTCATCCGAAATTGTTCTAGCGCCTAGCGGCGAACGAAGAGCCGCACCACCAGCAGCGCAGCCAGCAGCAGAAACATCAGCGTGCACACGCGCCCGACCAGGTCGCCGTGCCGCACGAACAGCGTCTCGGCGGAGTTCAGGTTCACCTGCCCCGCGAGGGATCCGCGCGTCCACCAGCCGGTCTGGGAGAGGACCTCTCCCCGCTGGTCGATGAAGGCGGAGATGCCGGTGTTGCCGCAGCGGGCGATGTCGCGCCGCAGCTCGATCGCCCGCAGGCGGGCGTAGCTGAGGTGCTGGCGGTAGCCCGGCGTGTCGCCCCACCAGGCGTCGTTGGTGATGACGGTCATGAACCTGGCCCCGGCCTTGACGTAGCCGGTGCAGAATTCGGGATAGATGGATTCATAGCAGACGGCGCAGCCCAGCGGGATGCGCTGTTCGCCGAAGTGCAGCAGGGAGATGTGGTCCTGCCCGACGGAGCGGCCGATCAAGCCGGAGACGCCCATCTTCCTGGAGAGCCAGTCGTCCAGCGGGACGAAGATCTTCGGCCAGGGCGTCATCTCCACGCCGATGACCAGCTTGCTCTTGTGGTAATGCTCGAAGGGACCCTCGGCGCGCGCCATCAGGGCGCTGTTGTGCGAGACGATCCAGCCCGAGCCGTAGGGGCGAGAAAGGATCGAGGGCGCCGCGTGGGTGTCGTAGATGTCGTAGGTGCTGGCGCCGAAGAGCATCTCGGCGCCGGGATGCTCCGCCAGGAAGCCGCGGATGGTCCGCTGGGTCGGGGACTCCTCCGCGCGGGAAAGCACGATGTCGCCCGTGAAGGTCTCGGGCGCGAGCAGCAGCACGGGGCGCTCCAGGCTGTCGGGCAGCGCGCGGGAGAATTCTTCCAGCAGGATCGCGTTCTGCTGCGCCTGCGTGAGCGACTGGAATTTCTGGTAAGGGTCGAGATTGGGCTGGCCGACGATCACGTCGACCGTGCCCTCGGAGCGCTCCTCATAAGCGTCGTAGATGAGTTTGGAGCCCACCATCGGACCGGCCACGACGGCGACGGCGCCGAGCAGCGCGCAGAAGCGCGCGATGCCGCGCCAGCGCTCCCAGTGGCGGTCGCACACGGCGACGAGCAGCCCGTAGACGGTCAGGTTGACCACCCAGATCCAGAGCGAGCCGCCCAGGGTCCCGGTGTACTCATACCACTGGACCAGGCGCGTGCTCTGCGCGAAAGCGCCGCCGAGCGTGAGCCAGGGCCAGGAGAAATCGACGTCGAAGTAGCGGCGCTCGAAGGCGAGCCACATCACGGCCAGGAAGATATAGGGCAGCGAGCCCTGCATCTTCTTGCGCGCGAGGCGGAACAGGAGCCAGATCAGGAGCATCTGCAGCGCGTTCGCGACGATGGCGAAGATGCCGCCGCCCACGGTGGCGTTGCACACCCAGAAGGTCGTGGCGGCGTTCCACGCCACGAAGGTGAAGAAGGGGAAAATCCAGGACGCGCGGACCTTGCACTGCTCCGCCACGGCGTCCGCGATCAGCAGCGGAACAAAGGCGACCAGGGCCAGCACGCCGGTATGCGGCACCAGCCAGGGAAGGCTCAACAGGACCGCGGAGAGCGCGGAAAGGAGCCACAGGAGAATCCGGGTTCTTCTCATTCTTCGGGCATCTGGCCGCTATATTTGCGCCACTTGTCCAGGAGGGCGGCCATGTCCTCCGGGAGCTCGGAGCCGAACTGCAGCCATTCTCCCGTGCGCGGATGCACGAAGCCCAGCGTCCGGGCGTGCAGCGCCTGCCGGGGGCAGATCGCGAAGCAGTTCTGGATAAACTGACGGTACTTGGCGTAGATGGTCCCCTTGCGGATCTCCGCGCCTCCGTAGCGTTCGTCGTTGAAGATGGGATGGCCCAGCTGGGACATGTGGACGCGGATCTGGTGCGTGCGTCCCGTCTCCAGCTTGCACTCGACCAGGGTCACGAAACCGAAGCGCTCCAGCACCTTCCAGTGCGTGACGGCGCGCTTGCCGCGCTCTTCGTCCTCGACGGAACGGAAGCGCAGGCGGTCGGCGGGATCGCGGCCGATGAAGCTCTCCACCGTGCCCTCGTCCTGGGGCATATCGCCCCACACGATGGCGTTGTAGCGGCGGTCGATGCTGTGATCGAAGAACTGTCTGGCCAGCTTGAGCTGGGACTCTTCGTTCTTGGCCACGGCCAGCAGGCCGCTGGTGTCCTTGTCGATGCGGTGTACCAGGATGCCCATCCGCTCGTCCAGCGCATCCGCGTCCTGGCTGATGCCCAGGTGGTGCGAGAGGGCGTTGATGAGCGTGCCCTCGTAGTGGCCGTGGCCGGGATGGACCACCATGCCGGCGGGCTTGTTGACCACCAGCACGTCATCATCTTCAAAGACGATATTGAGGGGGATGTCCTGCGGGATGATCTCCAGCCCGCGGCGCCGGTAGGGCATCACGAAGCGGATCACGTCGCCCGGACGGACGATATAGTTGGCCTTGACGGGACTCTCCCCCACCCGCACGTAGCCTTCCTTGAAGGCCTGCTGGATGCGGTTGCGGGACGTGTCCTCGAGGTGGGTGGACATATACTTGTCGATCCGGACGGGCGCCTGCCCCGGATCCACTTCCAGACGGAAGTGCTCGAACATCTCCTGCGGCTCCTGCGTCATCATTTGCCGGGGGCGGGAAGCTTGGCGGGATCGGTGGTCAGGGACATCGTGATCTCGGAGCCCATGCGCACCTTCTCGGAGGCGGCGGGGCGCTGCTGATACACGAAGGCGCTCACGGAATCGGCGTAGGTCTTGACCGTCGCGTCGAAATGCAGCCGGCCGACGTTGAGCGAGCTCTCGAGCGCCTGGTCGACGGCCGGGAGGTACTGCTTGCCGATGAGTTTCGGGGCGTAGGTCATGTTGTCGTTGGGGTTGAGGCCCAGCACCAGGTTGATGGTGGTGCCGCTGGCCAGGCGCGTGCCCGGCTTGATGTCCACGCCGCCGCGCTGCTGGCGCAGCACGTTGTTGGTGGCGATGTCGCGCGTGTAGATCAGGCGGCCCAGCGTCAGGCCCGCCCGGGCGAGCTCGCCCTTGGCCTGGCGCAGCGAGAAGCCGACCAGCGAGGGCATCATGACCTCCTTGGGGACCGTGGTGTTGGTGGTCAGGCGGATCCGGCGGCCGCGCTTGACCTGCGCGCCGGCGGCGGGCGTCTGCAGATAGACGACGCCCGGCTTGAGGCGCTTGACATAGACGGAGTCGGCCAGGACGATCCGCACCCCCGCGTCCGAAGCGGCCTTGCGGGCCTCGCTCCAGGTCAGGTTGGTGAAATCAGGCACGGCGATCTGTCTGTTGTGCTGCGTGCCCAGGCTGAGCAGGACACTCACGAGCAGCACCAGGCCCGCCACGAAAACGATGGCGAGCAGGATGTTCTTGACAATCCAGTTGTTGAGAATCGTTTTGATATCCATATTATGTCAGTTTCCTAAAATCATGATCAGGCCGCGTACGATCAGTACGACGGCAAAAATGCACACCAGGCCGCCCGCGACCCGGCTTACGATGCGGAGCGTCTTCTCGTTGATCCGCAGGAAACGGGCAAGCAGCCAGGTGACCAGGGTCCAGTACAGGAATTCGCCCAGGCCGACCATCGGGATCAGGATCCAGATCGGCGTCCGGGACATTCCGCCGCCCAGGTGGAAGCCCGTGAGCAGGGCCAGCATCGTGGCCAGCGCCGCCGGATTGGACAGGGTGCTGGTGAAGGCCTGCAGGGTGCAGGATTTGCCGGACACCTGCCGCTTGTCGGCGGGCAGCGACAGGGAGACTTCGCGGAAGCACATCCCGACGCCGATCAGGCCGATGATGGCACCGCCGACCAGCAGGAAAATCCCTTCGTGGTCGAGGACGAACCGCTTGATCAGCTCGAGGGTCAGCAGGCCGACGCCGGCATAGACCATGTCCCCCATCGCGGCGCCCAGGCCGACCATCAGGCCGGTCTTGCGCCCGTGGCACAGGGTCCGCTGGACCACCATCACCAGGATGGGGCCGAAAGGCACGGCGGCGATCACGCCGACCAGCAATGCTCTCAAAATCTCCATATATCCTACAAAGATAATAAATAAAAAGAAAAGCGGCCCGCTTTCCGGCAGGCCGCTTTCTCTATGCGGAATATGGATTACATCATCATCGGACCGCCCATCATCGGGCCGCCCATCGGCATACCGCCGCCGCGACCGCCACGGCCGCCACGGCCGCCCGGCATGCCGCCCATCCGGCCGCGTCCCTGTCCACGGCCCATGGAGCCGAAGTTGTAGGAGAACGAGAGGATGATGTAACGGCCGAGCGTCTTGCTGGTGGCTTCGACGTGACGGTTGTTGGAGTCGGTGACACGCAGGTTGCGGGACTGGCCCAGGAGGTCGGCCACATAGAGCGAGAGGTTGGCGGAGCCAAGCGTCTTGCTGATGGTCGCGTTGATGATCATCTGAGGATCCTGCGGCGTGGTGAAACCATTGTACCAGCGGTAGTTGGCGTTGGCGGTCAGGGAGATGCCCGGCGCCATCCAGTTCCAGGTCAGTTCGGCCGTGGCCATGTTGGTCCAGGTCGTGGTATTCTTGGAATCTATACCGGCCGCCGCCATCCGCTCCTCATATTCTTTGACCAGCGACTCGTCGCCCTTGTGGCGGTACTGGGTGTGGTTCATGTTGGTGCTCGCGCCGATGGAGGCCTGCAGCGAGGTACCGCGGTAGGTCAGGCGGAGACGCTCGTTGACCGAGTAGTTGTCGGTGTAGTGCTCCACGACGTGCGCCTTGTAGAAGGCAGGATCGGCAAACTTGCCGACGATCTCGTTGATGAAATCGTAGAAGTCGCTCTCATAATACTTGGACATGTCCACGTTGCTGCCCTCGAAGGAGAAGGACTGGTTCCAGTTGGCGCCCGTGTTGTTGTTGATCGAGAAGGCGGAGCCGCGGCCCAGCGGGGTGTTGCTGAACATGTTGAATCCGGCGTTCTTCGTGGTCGGGGCGTTGAACGGAATCGAGTAGGAGACACCCTTCTCGTCGCGGATGGACATGTTGGCGATCGGGTTCTGGGTGAAGCCGCCGTTCACACGGATGTTGAACGAGGAGAAGGTGAGCCGGTTGGTGCTCCGGTACTCAGCATTGATGTTGTGCTGGAAGTACGGGGTCAGGGAAGGGTTACCCAGCGTCTGGTTCAGCACGTTGGACGGATCCGGCGTCGGCTGGAGCTGCTGGATGGACGGCTGGCTGGAGGTACCGCGGTAGAAGAACCGGATGGTCTTGTCGTCGGTGAAGTTGTAGAACATCATCACCTGCGGGGAGAAGTTCCAGCGGTTGTCTTCGTATTCCTGCGGCACATAGGCGCCGGAGGCCATGTTGTAGGTCTTCGTGCTGTTGAAGGTATACTGCGGCATGGCGGAGAAGCCGGCCTGCAGGTGCAGCTGGTCGTTCTGGAAGAGGACGTTGGCGCCGATCTCGTGACGCCGGTTGAGGTTCACGGTACCGTTGGAATACCGGGGATCGAAGGCGCGGTCGTTGAAGAGGTCGTAGGAATTCTTCTCGGAGATAGACTTGCTCCAGTTGTAGGAGTAGTTGCCCTCGAGGTAGAAGTAGTTGCCGAGCGGCTCGGTATAGGTCAGCCGCGTGTTGACCGAGTAGTTCTGCTGGTCCTGGAGGACATTCTGGTTCAGCTGGGTCCCGCCCGTCTTCACACCGTCGGTATAGAAGTTGGTCACGCTGTTGTTGATGGCATCCATGTCGTTCTTCGACAGGTTGAAGTTGACGTTGGCCGTGAGGGTACGGCCCGGGATGCCGAGACGCTGGCGGAACAGGAAGAAGCCCTGCGCGCTGAAGTTCTTGTTGACGCCGGTATTGTTCTCCTCGGAGTCGTTGCGCTTGATGTTGTATTTTTTGCTCCCGTCTTTGTCCAGGAAGTTCTCGGTCTCGTTGTGCTGCGTATAGTCGCCGCCGCCGAAGCGGATGCTCGGCTGGAAGAGGATCGACGTGTTCTCGGAGAACTTGTGCTCCAGACGGAGGCCGATGTTGTGGCCGTAGGAGTTGTTGACGCCGTTGGCGTAGCGGTTCTCCTTGTTGTTGCCCATGCTGGTCTCGAAGGATTCGGTCGAGGTGTTGGACTCGGAAAGGCTGTTGCTGTTGTTGTAGTTGTAGTTGCCGCCGAGCTCCATCCGGTCGTCGAAGAAGTTGGACGCGGCGTTCAGGCCGCCCATGTAGTTGGTGCTGATGCCGCCCATGCCCATCATGCCGCCCATGCCGCCCATCATGCCACCCATCATGCCGCCCATCATGTTGCCGGAGAAGTTGGTGGCGCCCATGACGTTGGCGTTGTTGGCGTTGGCGATGAGGGAGATCTGCGTGTTGTCAGAGAAGCGGCCCAGGAAGGCGTTGCCGCTGAAGCGCCAGTCGTTGAGGTCGTTGTTCTTGGACGGCACGTCGTGGCCGACACCTGCGGTGACGCGGCCGACGATGCCCTGCATCATGCCCTGAGGCACGGTGAGGTCGATGACCGTCTCCTCCTGTCCGTCGTCGATGCCGGTAAACTCGGCCTGCTCGGACTTCTTGCGGATGACCTTGAGCTTCTTGACCAGCTTGGCGGGGATGTTCTGCGAGGCGATCTGGGGATCGTCGAGGAAGAACGTCTTGCCCTGCACCGTGATCTTGCTCACGGACTGTCCGTTGACCGTGATCGTACCGTTGTCGGCGACCTCGATGCCCGGCATCTTCTTGAGGAGGTCGACCAGGTTGTCGTTGTCGGTCGTGAGGAAGGACGAGGCGTTGTACTCGATCGTATCTTTCTTGACGATCACCGCGTTGCCGATGGCGGAAACCTCCGCCGACTCGAGCAGTTCGCGGTCGAGCTTCATCTTGATCTTACCGAGATCGATGTCCTTGGAATCCATCTTGACCTGGGCGGAATAGGGCAGATAGCCCAGCAGCTCCGCCACGATGGCGTAAGATCCGTTCCTGACGGATTCGAGAGTAAAAGTACCCTTGTCGTCAGACAGGATGTACTTCGCGGGTTTGGACTGGCCATCCCGCGTCAGGGAGATCGTCGCAAAGCCAAGCGGCTCGCCGGTCGACTCGTCGACCAGGACTCCCTTGACGTTCTGGGCGGACAGGCCAAGCCCCAGCATCATCCCTGCTGAAAGCAGGAACAGTTTCGCAAAATTCATACAATCACTTTTTTACACGCTCCGGATTGGACGCGACAAACTTCTCCCAACTACTGGCCGCCTGCACGGATGCAAGCGGGCTGGTTAATTGGTAGAAATGACACATTGCGATGGCAAGTGCATCTGTGGCGTCGAGATATTTGCTATCAATTTTAATGCCAAGAGTACGCTGTACGATCAGGGAAACCTGCTCTTTTGAAGCGGCCCCGTTGCCGCAGATGGCCATCTTGGCTTTTCGGGGGGCGTACTCGTAGACTTTGACCCCCCGGTCCAGGCCGGCGATCATCGCCGCACCCTGGGCCCTGCCCAGCTTGAGGATCACCTGGGCGTTCTTGCCGTAGAAGGGAGATTCGACCGCCAGGTCGTCGGGACGGTGCAGGTCGCACAGCGCCCCCACCTTCTCGTGGATGACCTCCAGCTTCTCGTAGGCGGATTCTATCTTGCGCAGGTCCACCACGCCCATGTCGAGGTAGTGCGGATGGCCTGCCGCATCCACGCGCACGACCCCGAAACCCAAAATGTTGGTTCCGGGGTCGATGCCGAGGATGACTCTTTCTTTAGTCAATTTTGTCGAAACCTGTGTAGGGACGGAGGATCTCAGGGATCACGATACCCTCCGGCGTCTGATTGTCCTCGAGGAGGGCGGCCACGACGCGCGGAAGTGCCAGGGAGCTGCCATTGAGCGTATGCGCGAGCTGGGTCTTTCCATCAGCGTCGCGGTAGCGCAGGTGCAGGCGGTTGGCCTGGTAGGTTTCGAAGTTGGAGACGGAAGAGATCTCCAGCCAGCGGCCCTGGGCCGCAGACCAGAGTTCGAAGTCGTAGGTGATGGCGGAGGTGAAGCTCATGTCGCCGCCGCAAAGCCGCAGGATGCGGTATTTGAGGCCGAGCTTGTTGACGAGGGACTCCACGTGGGCGACCATGTCGTCCAGCGCCTTGTAGGAATCCTCCGGCTTCTCCACGCGCACGATCTCGACCTTGTCGAACTGGTGCAGGCGGTTCAGGCCGCGGACGTCCTTGCCGTAGGAGCCGGCCTCGCGGCGGAAGCACGGCGTGTAGGCCGTCAGGCGCTGCGGGATCTCGTTCTCCGCCAGGATGACGTCGCGGAAGATGTTGGTCACGGGCACTTCGGCCGTCGGGACCATATAGAAATCATCCACCTCGGCGTGGTACATCTGGCCCTCCTTGTCGGGGAGCTGGCCCGTGCCGAAGCCGGAATCGCGGTTGACCATCACGGGAGGTTCGACCTCCTTGTAGCCGGCCGCGGTGTTGCAGTCGAGGAAGAAGTTGATCAGCGCACGCTGCAGCTTGGCACCCTTGCCCTTGTAGACGGGGAAGCCGGCGCCGGTGATCTTGACTCCGAGGTCGAAGTCGATGATGTCGTATTTCTTGGCGAGCTCCCAGTGCGGCAGGGCGCCCTCGGGGAGGTTGACCTCCGGGCCGCCCATCTTGACAACCTCGTTGTCTTCAGCGCCCTTGCCCGGCTTGACCAGGCTGCAAGGAGTGTTGGGCATCAGCACGAGCTGCGCCTCCAGCTCGGCGGCGGCCTCGTCCATCTGGGCAAGGAGTTCAGCCGAGCGGGCCTTGAGCGCCGCGACCTCGGCCTTGGCGGCCTCGGCGGCGTCGCGCTGCCCCTGCTTCATCAGGCCGCCGATCTCGGCCGCCTTCTGCTTCTGCTGGGCAAGCAGCGCATCGCTCTCCGTCTGGAGGCTGCGGCGGCGCGCGTCGAGCTCGAGCACCTTGTCTACGATCGGCTGCGCGTCGAAATTCTTGATTTTCAATTTCTCGATGACGGCTTTCGGGTCATCGCGAAGCATCTTGAGCGTCAACATAATCTTCTTCTATTAAAAAAGGACCCACACCTGTCTCGAAGTGCAAGTCCTTTGATTCAACTCGAATCCCCCGAGACTAGTTCTCAAAAGGGATCACCGACACGTAGGATTTGTTCTCTCTCTTGCGGGTGAACTTCACGGTGCCGTCGATCAGGGCGTACAGCGTGTGATCCTTGCCCATGCCCACGTTGCGGTCCGGATTGTGGACCGTGCCGCGCTGGCGGACGATGATATTGCCGGCTTTCACGACCTCGCCGCCGAATTTCTTGAGACCCAGGCGCTTGCTCTGCGACTCACGACCGTTCTTGGAACTGGATTGACCTTTCTTGTGTGCCATAACTCTTAAGCGATTTCGTTGATCTTGATCTTGGAAAGTTTCTGACGGTGGCCGTTGAGCTTCTGGAAGCCCTTGCGGCGGATCTTCTTGAAGACAATCACCTTGTCAGCCTTGACTTCATCGTCGAGGACGGTGGCCTTGACCACAGCACCCTCAACATAGGGAGCGCCCACCTTGACAGCCGCGTCGTCCGCGACGAGGAGGACCTTCTTGAACTCCACATCAGCACCCTTGGCATCGGCGAGCCGCTGCACAAAGATTTCGTTGCCAGCCTCAACTTTAAACTGCTGGCCTGCAATGTCTACGATTGCGTACATCTTAAAACTTATTAAAAGTTTCGGCCGTAAGCGTCTGCCGGAAGGCAGCTCTTTATCAATGGCTTAACGGTCATCAAATCTATTTTGGGCTGCGAAATTACACAAAAAACTCCGATCTGCCAAATATTTCTCGCTTTTTACGTGCGCGCGCAGCAAAAAAGAACGCGCGGCCGCAGGGGCCACGCGTGTATCTCAAAAGGTGAAAGCAGGATTACTCCTCCTCCAGACGCAGGTGCTGGACATAGATAGCCTTCTGCTTCGCAATGCGGCGGACTTCCGACGGCTTCTGGAAATTCTTGCGGGCGCGCATCTCGCGGACGGCACCGGTCTTTTCGAATTTACGCTTGAATTTCTTCAACGCGCGCTCGATGTTTTCGCCTTCTTTAACGGGTACGATGATCATTGCTTTTACACCTCCTTTTTCTAAAACTGGGGTGCAAAGGTAGCAATTTATTTTAACAATCCAACAAATTCTTGCATTCCCTCGGTCGCAACCTTCTGAATATGATGGATGCGCGCGTCGAAGAGGCGGACCTCCGCCGGGTCGATGAGGTAGATCGGCGCCTCCGGCCGCGCGTAGCGGTAGAGGCCGGCGGCGGGATAGACCTGCAGGGAGGTGCCCACGATCAGGACGATGTCCGCCTGGCTCACCAGGTCGGCCGCGCGCTCGATCTTGGGCACGGCTTCGCCGAAGAAGACGATGTGCGGGCGGTACTGTGCGCCGTTGGGCGCCTTGTCGCCCAGGCGCACGGGCTCGTAGCCGACGTCCACGACGTATTTCTCGGAGAAACCGTCGTAGTCATTGCAGGTGTTCTCCGGACGGATCTTGGTGACCTCGCCGTGCAGGTGTACGACATGCGTGGAGCCCGCGCGTTCGTGGAGGTTGTCCACGTTCTGCGTGATCACATCCACGGTATAGTCCTTCTCCAGTTCCGCGATGAGGCGGTGCGCCGCGTTGGGCTTCACGTCCTTCAGCTTCTCGCGCTGCATGTTGTAGAAGTCCAGCACGAGGCCCGGGTTGCGCGCCCAGCCTTCGGCGGACGCGACCGCCATCGGGTCGTAGTTGTCCCAGAGGCCGCCGTTGTCGCGGTAGGTTCCCAGCCCGCTTTCGGCGCTCACACCGGCGCCGGTCAGCACGGCAATTCTCTTTTTCATCATTCGAAATTCATGTTGAAGTAGTACTTGCGCACCCAATACTCGAAGAGCGGGTCCAGCAGCACGGGGTTGTCGTCTTCGTCGAAGGTGACGATCTCCTTCTTGCAGAGGGCGTCCTTGAGGCGCCGCACGTTGGCGGAGGAATTGAGCCCATATTGCTTGATGACCTCGGCGCCGCTGAAGCGCTTGTGGCCCTCCAGGATGGCGCGCAAGAGGCTCACCTGGAAGGTCGTCAGGTCGTTCATCGTGGCCACGAAACGGCCCTCATGGATGGAGATCAGGCAGCTGAGGGCGTCGTTGAGCGTCGGCTCCATGATGTATCCGCGCGTGAGGGAATCGCAGATGGCACTGAAATGGTTGATATACCAGATGTTGTCGCGGAAGAGGCGGCAGACGCCCAGCAGCAGGTCGCGGTCGATGACCTTGCCCGTGGCGAGGAAGCCGCGCACGACGTATTCGAGGATTTCCTTGGTGTCGATCGGGGCGAGCCGGACGCGCTCCACCCGGCGCCAGAAGTATCGCTTGACGCCGAAGATCTCGTGCATGGCGTTGACCTGCGAGCCGAGGAAGATGTAGGAGGCGCAGCCGGACAGGTCCCCGGGAAGGGTCTTGAAGACGTCCTCCAGGATCCGGCAGGCACGGTCGCCGTCTTCGGTGAGCATGATGTTCTGGAACTCGTCGATCACGACGTAACGGCGGTCGCCGTGCTGGCGGCCGACCCGGTAGGGCAGCAGGCAGGCGGCGCGCAGGTCGCCGTCGTCCAATGCCCCGTCGGCGGAGACGACTTCGTCCAGGTTGTCGTAGCGCTCGCGGTCGAAGACGAAATGCGTCCCGGCGAGCAGCTCCTGCACGGCGCGGGCGTAGTCCGCCGGACCGCTGCCCAAGGTGCGGACGACGCTGCCGGCAAGCCGCAGGGAGAAGTCGGACAGAGTCCGCACGTCCAGCAGCGAGAGCTGGGCGGTCTCGAAGCGCTGGCCGGAGCCCTTCATGAAGAAGAAGCCCTGCTGCACGAGCGAGCGGCGGCCGGTCTTGGGCGGCTCGTAGATGGCGATGTTCTCTCCCTGTCCGAGGAGGTTGGCGAAGGCGCGCAGCTCGGTCTTGCGGCCGATGAACTGCTTGCCGGTCACGGGTTTGTTGTATTGAAAAATACTGTCCATACGGCAAATATAATAACACTTTTGTTTTAAAACAACTATGTTATTATTTCTTATCTTTGCATTTATGGACAACGAAGTACTCAAGGCGCTCCGCGAGCGCAGAAGCATCCGGCGCTACAAGCCGGAGCAGATCAAGGACGATGAATTGCAGGCCGTGCTGGAGGCCGGCACCTGGGCGCCGACCGGCATGGGGCGGCAGGACCCGTGGATCGTGGCCGTGCAGCGGCCGGACCTGGTGGCGCGCATCGACGCGATGAACGCCGCCGTCTGGGGCCGCCCTGCGCCGTTCTACGGCGCGCCGACCATCGTGCTCGTATTCGGCAGCGACCCGGCCGAATGGGCCAATTCCGTGCCCGACGGCTCGCTGGTGCTGGGCAACATGATGCTGGCGGCGCACGCCGTCGGCCTCGGCTCCTGCTGGATCAACCGCGAGCGGGAGATGTTCGCCACACCGGAGGGCAAGGCCCTGATGCGCGAGCTCGGGCTGCCCGACGGCCTGATCGGCATCGGCGCCCTCGCGCTCGGCTACCCCGCCGCCTTCCCGCCGACGGTCAAGCCCCGCAAGGAAGGTTACTTCCGCATCGTGAAATAAAAAAAGCAGCGCGGTTGCGCTGCTTTTTTTGATTACTGCTCGTCCGGACCATTATTTCCGTAGTCAGGCTGGGGGCCCTGCGGGCCGGCCTGGGGACCGCCCTGCGGCCCCTGAGGGCCCTGCTGGGCGCCACCCTGTGCGGCCTTGGCCATATCTTCGGATGCGGCGTGCCAGGCGGCCTCGAGGGCGGCGTTGGCGCTGTCGATCGCGTCGACGTTCTTCTCGTCCACGGCCTTCTTCAGGTCGGCGCAGGCGGCCTCGATGGCGGAACGCTTGTCGGCCGGAATCTTGTCGCCGTACTCCTTGAGGTTGCGCTCGGTCTGGAAGACCATCGCGTCGCCGTTGTTGAGCTTGTCGGCGCGCTCCTTCTCGGCCTTGTCGGCGGCCTCGTTGGCCTTGGCCTCGTCACGCATGCGCTGGATCTCGGCGTCGCTCAGGCCGCTGGAGGCCTCGATGCGGATGTGCTGCTCCTTGCCGGTGGACTTGTCCTTGGCGGACACGCTCAGGATACCGTTGGTATCAATGTCGAAGGACACTTCGATCTGCGGGATGCCACGGGGTGCCGGGGCGATGCCGTCGAGGTGGAAGATGCCGATCTGCTTGTTGTCCTTGGCCATCGGACGCTCGCCCTGGAGGACGCGGATCTCGACGGAAGGCTGGTTGTCGGCGGCCGTGGAGAAAACCTGCTCCTTATGGACAGGGATGGTGGTGTTGGACTCGATGAGCTTGGTCATCACGCCGCCCAGGGTCTCGATACCGAGGGAAAGCGGGGTGACGTCGAGCAGGAGGACATCCTTGACGTCGCCGGCGAGCACACCGCCCTGGATGGCGGCGCCG
Source organism: Bacteroidales bacterium WCE2004 (assembly GCA_900167895.1). Lineage (NCBI taxonomy): Bacteria > Pseudomonadati > Bacteroidota > Bacteroidia > Bacteroidales > Bacteroidales bacterium WCE2004. Next base: position 606,608 of record FUZR01000001.1, read on the forward strand.
ATGGCGACCACCTCGTCCGGGTTCACGCTCTTGTTCGGCTCCTTGCCGAAGAACTCCTTGACCAGCTCCTGGACTTTCGGGATACGGGTCGAGCCGCCGACGAGGAGGACCTCGTCAATCTCGGAGGCACGCAGGTGGGCGTCCTCGAGGGCCTTGCGGCAAGGCTCGATGCTGCGGCGGAAGAGGTCGTCGCAAAGGGTCTCGAACTTGGCGCGGCTCAGGGTCTTGACCAGGTGCTTCGGCATACCGTCAACGGCGGTGATGTACGGCAGGTTGATCTCGGCGCTGGTGGCGTTGGAGAGTTCGATCTTGGCCTTCTCGGCAGCCTCCTTGAGGCGCTGGAGGGCCATCGGGTCCTTCTTCAGGTCGATGCCGCCGTTGTCGGTGGCGAACTCGCGGGCCAGCCACTCGATGATGGCCTGGTCGAAGTCGTCGCCGCCGAGGTGGGTGTCACCGTTGGTGGACTTCACCTCGAACACGCCGTCGCCGAGCTCCAGGATGGAGATATCGAAGGTACCGCCACCCAGGTCGTAGACCGCGACCTTCATATTCTTGTTCTTCTTGTCGAGGCCGTATGCGAGAGCGGCGGCCGTCGGCTCGTTGATGATACGCTTGACGTCCAGGCCCGCGATCTTGCCGGCCTCCTTGGTGGCCTGGCGCTGCGAGTCGGAGAAGTAGGCCGGGACGGTGATGACCGCCTCGGTAACCTCCTGGCGGAGGTAATCCTCAGCCGTCTTCTTCATCTTCTGGAGGATGATTGCGGAGATCTCCTGCGGAGAATAGAGACGTCCGTTGATGTCCACGCGCGGGGTGTTGTTCTCGCCGCGGGCGACCTTGTACGGGACGCGAGCGATCTCCTTGTCCACCTGGTCATAGGTCTCGCCCATGAAACGCTTGATGGAGAAGATGGTGTTGTGAGGGTTGGTGATGGCCTGACGCTTGGCAGGATTACCCACCTTGCGCTCGCCATTCTCGGTAAATGCGACGACGGACGGCGTGGTGCGGGCGCCCTCGTCGTTGATGATCACGGTCGGCTGGTTGCCTTCCATCACGGACACGCACGAGTTGGTGGTGCCGAGGTCAATTCCGATAATTTTTCCCATAATATCTGTCTTTTAAATTTTCTTGTTGTTTTGTTTCGCCGCCCGGCCTTGTCGCCCGGGCGCCGCCCGCCACTCCCGGCAGGCCGCGTAACCTATCATCAAAACCTTTGCCATCTCCGAATCTCTGACAAATTGTCATACCCCCGTCATCTCCGACCCGCCCGGGGATCCCTGGGCGGGCGGGGAGAAGGTCGGGAGAAATTGCTATCTTTGCGGCATGGAATATCGGCAGCTGTCAAAAGAAGAATTCGACGACCTGGCGGGGCGCATCCTCTATGAGGACAATCACCTGCTGGTGGTCAACAAGCGCGTCGGCGAGATCATGCAGGGCGACAAGACCGGCGACGAGTGCCTCACTGACACCTACAAGGCTTTCATCGCCCAGCGCGACGCCAAGCCGGGCAAGGTCTTCCTGGGTCTCCCCCACCGCCTGGACCGCCCCGTGAGCGGCGTCTGCCTGCTCGCCAAGACCTCCAAGGCGCTGGAACGGCTCGGCGACGCCTTCCGCGACGGCAGCGTCCACAAGACCTACTGGGCCCTCTGCTGCGCGCTCCCCGAGCCGCGCGAAGGCCGGCTGGAGGGCTGGCTGGTCCGCAACGAACAGCAGAACAAATCCTACATCGTCGCGGACGGCGCCGCCCCGAAGCCCGCACGCCATCCGGACGCCAAACTGGCGCGCCTCAACTACCGCTACCTGCGCAGCACAGACCGCTACCACCTCGTGGAGGTGGAACTGCTGACCGGCCGCCACCACCAGATCCGCTGCCAGCTCGCCCACCTGGGCTGCCCCATCAAGGGCGACCTCAAATACGGCGCGCCGCGCTCCAACCCGGACGGCGGCATCTGCCTCCACGCACACCACATCAGCTTCATCCACCCGGTCCGCAAGGAGCCGATGGAAGTCACGGCGCCGGTGCCTTCCAGCTGGAAGGGCGTCATTTAGCGAATCGCTCGCTGCGCAGCCGCTCCAGGAAGGCGGACGGAGTCTCCCCCATATTGACCTTGAAGGCCGCGTTGAACGACGGGCTCGAATGGAAGCCGCACATCTGCGCCACGTTGATGAGCCGCAGGCGCGGGTCCTTGCGGATCAGCTCCACGCCGTAGCGCACGCGGAAATAATTGACGAACTGGCTGAAGTTGCGCCCCGACAGGACGTTGATCGTCCGGGACAGATAGCCCCGGTTGGTAAAGACCGCCCCCGCCAGGTCGTCCAGGTTGAAATCCTCGTCCAGGAACGGCAGTTTCTGCTCCATCAGCGACACCACGCGCTCGTAGAGGCGCGTCATCCGGGTCAGCTCGTCCGTCTTGGGGCCGGCCTGCGCCGGCGGCGTGCGGAGATTGCCCCGGATCAGGTCCTTGATCTCCCGCTCGCGCGAAGGGCGCAGGAAGCACGTCCTGCCGGTGCGCACGCGCAGCAGCAGGACGGCGTAGAGCGCGAAGGTCAGCGGGAGCAGTACCCATTTCAGCCAGGGCAGCTGGCCGACGCCGGCCATCGACGCGACCAGCAGATAGAGCGCCAGCGAATAGATGAAGCGCGCGTGGCTCTCCACATTGTACCAGACCGCCATATTCTTGAAGAGGGGCTGCAGCTGCATGTGGCGGATCCTGCACCGCCGCACCAGGCACGCGCCGTGGACGGCCAGCATCCCCGGCAGCCAGGCCGGAGCCGTGAGGCCGGTCAGCACCCCGCCTACGCACACGCCCGACGCGGCGAGCGCGTAATAAAGGGAGACGCTGACATACTCGTCCACGACAGGCAGCAGCAGAAGCACGGTGCTGCCGGACAGGAATCCGGCAGGGAGTTCATCGAGCCCGCCCGGCGCGCCGGCGGACAACAGCCGCGCGACAGGCGGAAAGAACAGACAGAAGAGCGACAGGATGCAGACGCATTTGTAGAATGAAATGACAGGTTTACGTTTCATGTTCAGGTCAGACACATGGTTTTGAGTACACACAAAAATAAAAAAGCCCCCCGGAAAGACGGGGGTCAATCCGGGGGTAACATTGTCAAATTGTGATTTCCAATCCGGGATTATTTCTTATTTCCCGTTTTGAATTTGTCAAAACCCTTTCCATACACGCCCGTCACCGACGAGACGGACACGAAAGCATTGGGATCGATGGCGGTGATGTACTTCAGGAAGACATTCAGGTCGGTCTTGCGGGTAATCACCATCACGACCTCGGTGTCGTGCTTGGTATACCAGCCCTTGCCGTTGAGCACGGTCACGCCGCGGTGCAGGTCGGTCGTGATGGCATCGGCGATCTGGGCATATTTCTGCGACAGGATGAAGATCTGCACGGACTGGCGCGAACCGGACAGGTAGAGGTCCAGCACCGTGCTGACGATCGTGATCAGGATGAAACCGTAGACCACGGTCGTGATCTTGTCCGGCCAGGGCATCAGCACCCCGTCGCCCACGTAGGACGGGACGAACAGCGAGGACAGGATGATGACCGCATCCAGGATGAGGATCATCCGGCCCGGCGAGACGTTGCGGTATTTGTTGACGATCAGCGCGATGATGTCGGTGCCTCCCGTGCTGCCGCCCTGGGAGATGGACATGCCGATGCCGACACCCACCATGATGCCGCCCATGATGGTGCACATCAGCTTGCCATTGTCCAGGGCAAGGAGGTTGATGATCTCCTGCGGAATGAGTCCCTGCCCGACGTTGAGGGCGACGGAAGTCAGCAGGATGGCATAGATCGACTTGGCGCCGAAGGAGCGTCCCAGGGTGAAGAGGGCCGCGACGAGCAGGCCCGCGTTGACGACGAAGTAGGTGTAACCGATCTTGATCAGACCGCCCGTAGCATACTGGACGATGGAACCGAGGCCCGTCACGCCGCCGCCGATCATGTTGTTCGGGACCAGGAAGATGATCCACCCCATCACATACAGCAGCACGCCGACGGTGATCAGGGTGTATTCCTTCAGCCAGGTCCAGACATTCTTTTTAAGAAACGTCATGGTTAGATTTTTTCTTTTTCAGGCGGACGCCTGTCTTGATCTCCTCGAAACCTTCTCCATAGACGCTGCGGGTCGGGGAGATCGACATGAAGGCCCGCGGGTCGATGTCCTTGATGACCTTGGACAACTCGGACATCTGCGCCTGGTTGATCAGGATCAGAAGGACGTTCTTGTCTGCCTTGGTGTACCAGCCCTGCGCCTTGAGGACGGTCACGCCACGGTCCATCTTGTTGATGATGTGGTCGGCGATCCGGTCGTAGTGCTCGGAGAACACCAGCAGCTGGTAGGACGAGCGCTTGCCGCCCACCACCAGCTCGATGACCATCGAGAAGATGACCACTTCCGTCAGACCGTAGCACATGTCGGAGAAGTTCTTCTCCGGCAGGAACAGCAACAGTCCGCAGATGACGACATCCGAAACCAGGAACACGGTGCTCAGCGAGATGGGCCAGTATTTGTTGATCATCACGGCGATGATGTCCGTGCCGCCCGTGCTGCCGCCATAGCGGAGCACAAGCCCCAGTCCGACCGCCTCGAACACACCCGCCACCACCGGGATCAGGAGCCGCTCTTCCATGAAGAAGAACTCCCCGGGGATCGCGTGGAGCGCGGGCACCCGGGCAATGAGATCCATCACCACGCTGGACACGGCGATGCACCAGATGGTCTTGAACCCGAAACCGATGCCCATCGCGATCACGGCCACGATGATCAGGAGCGCGTTGACCGCGATGTAGGTATACTGCGCCGGGAGGCCCGTGGCGTACTGGATGACGGTACAGAGACCCATCATGCCGCCGGCGGACATCCCGTTGGGAATCATGAACGCCTCCCACGCCGCGGCGAAGATGAAACACGCCAGCGTCAGGACGACATACTCCCAGAGGACACGAAGGACTTTGTTGTGGATCATTTGATGACGATGTTGATGATGCGTCCGGGCACGACCACGACCTTGACGATCTGCTGCGCACCCACCCACTTCGCCGTCTGCTCCATGCCGCGCACGGCAGCCTCCACCTCCGCGGGCGAAGCGCTCTTGGGCAGGTCGACGGTGAAACGCATCTTGCCGTTGAACTGGACCGGATAGGTCACGCTGTCCTCCACCGTGTAGGCGGCGACATATTCAGGGAAGCTGGCGCCACAGATGCTTTCGCCGTGGCCGAGCTGCGCCCACAGCTCCTCGGTGATGTGCGGAGCGAATGGGGAGAGGAGCACGCAGAGCGGCTCGAGGATCGCGCGCTTGTGGCAGTCGAGCGAGGCGAGCTCGCCCACCGCGATCATGAAGGCGCTGACGGTGGTGTTGAAGGAGAAGTTCTCGATGTCCTCCTGCTCCTTGGCGATGAGCTTGTGCAGGACCTTGAGCTCGGCGGGCGTCGGCTTGTCGTCATTGACGACCATGCCGTCGCGGCCGGCGTACAGGCGCCAGAACTTCTTCAGGAAACGCGCCACGCCGTCGATGCCCTTGGTGTCCCAGGGCTTGCTCTGCTCGAGCGGGCCGAGGAACATCTCATAGAGGCGGAGCGTGTCGGCGCCGTAGGTGTCGCAGATGACGTCGGGGTTGACGACGTTGAACATCGACTTGCTCATCTTCTCCACGGCCCAGCCGCAGATGTATTCGCCGTTCTCGAGGACGAACTCGGCGTCGGCGAACTCCGGCCGCCAGGCGCGGAAGCCCGCCAGGTCGAGGCGGTCGTTGTAGACGAGGCTGATGTCGACGTGGATCTCGGTGGTCTCGTACTGGTCCTTGAGGCCCAGGGAGACGAATTTGTTGGTCCCCACGATGCGGTACACGAAGTTGGACCGGCCCTGGATCATGCCCTGGTTGATGAGCTTGCGGAACGGTTCGTCCTCGCACACGTAGCCGAGGTCATAGAGGAACTTGTTCCAGAAGCGGGAGTAGATCAGGTGGCCGGTGGCGTGCTCGGTGCCGCCGATATACAGGTCGACATTGCGCCAGTATTCATCCGCCTCGCGGCTGACGAGCGCCTTGTCGTTGTGGGGATCCATATAGCGCAGATAGTAGGCGCTGGAGCCGGCGAAGCCCGGCATCGTGCTCTTCTCGAGCGGGTAGCCGTCATACGTCCAGTCCTTGGCGCGCGCGAGGGGCGGTTCGCCGTCGGGAGACGGCTTGAAGGAGTCGATCTCCGGCAGCTGCAGCGGCAGCGCGGAGAGCGGGAGCGGCGTGGGGATGCCGTCCTTGTAGTAGATCGGGAACGGCTCGCCCCAATAGCGCTGGCGCGAGAAGATGGCGTCGCGCAGGCGGTAGTTGGTCTTGCGGTGGCCGAGGCCGTGCGCCTCGACGTAGTCCTTGGCGGCCTCGATGGCCTGCTTGACGGTCATGCCGTTGAGGAAGCCGGAGTTGCACATGATGCCGTCCTTGGCGTCGAAGCTCTCCTCGGACACGTCGCAGCCCTCGATGAGCGGGATGATCGGGAGGTCGAACTTCTTCGCGAAGGCGTAGTCGCGGCTGTCGTGCGCCGGCACGGCCATGATGGCGCCGGTGCCGTAGCCCGCGAGGACATATTCGGAGATCCAGATGGGGACCTTCTCCCCCGTCACGGGGTTGATGCCGTAGGAGCCGGTGAACACGCCCGTGACCGTCTTGGTCTCGGAGATGCGCTCGCGCTCCGTCTTCTTCTTGACATATTTGAGGTACTCCGCGACCTCGGCCTTGCGGTCGGCGGCCGTCAGGGAGTCGACCAGTTCGCTCTCGGGCGCGAGAACCATGAAGGTCACGCCGTAGATCGTGTCGGCGCGGGTGGTGAAGATCGTCACCGGCATCTCGCGGCCGTCGCAGACGGTATTGAAGACCATCTCCGTGCCCTCGGAACGGCCGATCCAGTTGCGCTGCATCTCCTTGAGGGAGTCGGTCCAGTCGAGCTGCTCGAGCGAATCCAGCAGGCGGCCGGCGTAGGCCGACACGCGCAGCTGCCACTGCGTCATCTTCTTCTGCTCCACCGGGAAACCGCCGCGCACGCTGAGGCCGTCCTTGACTTCGTCGTTGGCCAGCACCGTGCCGAGGCCCTCGCACCAGTTGACGGAGGTCTCGCCCTGGTAGGCGATGCGGTAGCGCATCAGGATGTCGGACTTCTCCTTGTCGGAAGCGGCCTTCCACTGCGCCGGGGTCACGTCCTCATAGCCCGTGCTCTCGAACCTGGCGATGAGCTCGGAGATCGGGCGCGCCTTGTCCTGCGCGGGATCGTACCAGCTCTCGAACATCTGCAGGAACGCCCACTGGGTCCACTTGTAGAACCCGGGGTCGCAGGTGCGCACCTCACGGTCCCAGTCGTAGGAGAAGCCGATGCGGTCCAGCTGCTCGCGGTAGCGGTTGACGTTCTTGGTCGTGGTCACCTCCGGGTGCTGGCCCGTCTGGATGGCGTACTGCTCGGCCGGGAGGCCGAAGGCGTCGTAGCCCATCGGATGCAGCACGTTGAAGCCCTTCAGGCGCTTGTAGCGCGAGAAGATGTCGCTGGCGATGTAGCCGAGCGGGTGTCCCACGTGCAGTCCGGCGCCGGACGGGTAAGGGAACATGTCCAATACATAGAATTTCGGCTTCGAAGCGTCCTCCGACACCTTGAAGGTCTTGTTCGCGGCCCAGCTGGCCTGCCACTTGCTCTCAATCGATTTGAAATCGTAATCCATACTATCTTTTCTTCTTTCTCTTCTCCAATCGGAATTCGACATAGACCGACATCGCGGTCTTCACTTTCTTGCCCCGGAACATGCCCGGCTTCCAGTCCGGCGACGCGGCGACCACGCGGACGGCTTCGTCGTCCAGGCGCGGGTCCACGCCGCGGGCCACCTTGACATGGCCCACCTTGCCGCGTTCGTCGATGACGAAATCCACGAGCACGCGGCCCTGCACACCCTCGTCGACCGCATCCTGCGGATAGCGGAGATAGGTATAGACCCAGCGCCGCAGGAACTCGGCGGGGTCGCTGGAGCGGAAGAAGGACGGCTTGACGTCGCAGTCGAAGTACGACACGACGCCCTCGCCCACCTCGGGCTCCGCCGTGTGGTCGCGGCGGAAGTCCGGCTTCCGGCCGTTGGTCAGGGCCAGGGCAAAGTTGTACAGGTATTCCAGTTCGCGCTCCATGCCATCGTATTCGATGACGGAGGCGTCGTCACGGTCGGTATTGTATTCGGGGAAAAGCCCGGTGGTGAACAGCACGGACGGGATCTCCCTGTCGTAGAAGATCCGGTTGTCGGAGCTGAAGGGCTCCCGGGTCACGAGCTCCGGGGTGACCGGCTGCAGGGTGGCGTTCACCTGCCTGACCAGGTCGCTCAGGTCGGGGTTGGACGCCGCGAAGGCGTAGAACCCGTTGGAGCCTGTGCCAAGCATGTCGAGGTTGATCATCGCGTCGATGTGATCCGCCCCGGAGAAGGAGCGGTTGAGGAAGTACCAGGCGCCCGCGCCGGACTCCTGCGAGGCGCCGAAGGCGGCGAAGATGACGGTACGCTTGAGCAGCACGCTGTTGTTGGAGAACATCCGGGCCAGCTCCAGGAGCATGGCCAGGCCGGAGGCATTGCCGTTGGCGCCGTAGTAGATGCGCTCGCGCTCCTCTTCCCCCTTCCGGTAGGACATCTTGCCGAGGTTGTCCAGGCGCGCGCCGATCACGATGTAGCGGTCGCGCAGGGCCGGGTCGTATCCGGTGACGCAGCCGAGGACGTTGCGGGAGGTCAGCGTGTCGCCCGCGTCCTGCTTGAGGCCAAAAGGATCGCCGTTGTCCCCGCTGAAGACCTCCACGCCGTAGGAGGCAAGCACCTCCGAGACGTAGAGCGCGGCTTCCCGCTCCCCTTCCGAGCCGGCCCTGCGGCCTTCGCGGGCGGCGGAAGACAGATAGCCGACGTGTTCTTTCAGGGCAGCCACGGCTTCGCTGTCCTCCGCGCCTCCGGTGAACGGCCGGTACTGGGCCGACGCCACCAGGGACAGGGACAGGAGCAACAGGCAGCCAAGGATCCTACGCATGGGCTATTCGTTCTTGAGGATCCAGGCGTCGGCCGGGCAGAAAGGCTCCTGGCGGACTTTCTTGAGCGCGTTGCAGACTTCGGTCAGGCTGTTGGTCGGGCAGACGCCGACCGCCGAGATGCCGTTCTTGAGGGGAATCACCGCAGAGGTGTAGCCGGCCTTCTCCGCGCGGGCCGCCTGGCGGGCGGCGTTGGCGGAGCTGCTGAAGGCGCCGATCATCACGTAGTAGCGGAAGGTCAGCGAAGCGTTGCTGACCCCCATGCGCTCCGAAGTCTTGACGACATCGTCCCCGCTGCGGCGCAGCGAGTCCTCCAGGGCCAGGGAGTCGGTCACCCACTTGCGGATCCGCTCCCGTTCCTGGGCCGCGACCGCCTCGAGCGAATCTTTCTTGCGCTGGACTTCGGCGGCCTGCTGCTCGATCATCTCGCGCTTGGCCGCGAGTTCGTGCGAAGTAGGGCGTCCTGCCAGGGTCCGGATGAAATCACATCCACCCAGCAGACAGACAGATGCGGCTACTGCCGCGATGACAATTGCTTTTCTCATATTTAACTTACAAAAATACAAAAAGTCTTATATTTGCACAATTTTATGAAAACGACCCACTTTCTCCCGCTTCTCTTGTCGCTGGCCTGCACGGCAGTACTGCACGCGCAACAGCCTTCTGCCCAGTGGTTCTCCGATCAATATCAAATCCCGTTCCCGAAAGCGACGCTCAACGCTCCCGACACCGTGAGCGTGGTCGTCATCGGCGACGTGATGATGCACGCCAAGCAGCTCGTACGCAACCACCGCACCTTCATGGAGCGGCTCGCGCCCACCCTGCGCGCGGCGGATTTCGCCGTGGCGAACATGGAATTCCCGCTGGGCGGCGAGCCTTATGCCGGCTACCCGTCCTTCTCCACGCCGGACTATTATGCGTGGTACGCGGGCAAGGATTGCGGGATCGACGTTTTCCTGACGGGCAACAACCATGTCCTCGACCGCGGCTCGCGCGGCCTGCAGCGCACGCTGGACGTCTACGCCAGGATCCGCGACTCGCTCGGCGTCCGCCAGACAGGCGCGGCCCGCGACCCGGAGGAACTGGAAGAGACCTACCCGCTGATGCTCTCGCGCCGCGGGCTGAAGATCGCGCTGGTCAGCTTCACCTACGGGACCAATACGGGCCCGGACGCGGAGTGGCCGAAAGTCTGCTATATGCGGAAGGATGAGGTGGAAGCGGCCATCAAGACGGCGCGCAAGAAGGGGGCGGACTTCGTCGTCGCCCTGCCCCACTGGGGCACGGAATACCAGCTGATCCACGACGCCACGCAGGATTCCTGGGCCAGGTGGCTGGTGTCCAAGGGGGTCGACGTCATCGTGGGAGGCCATCCGCACGTCGTGCAGGACACGACGCACATCAAGGGCGTGCCGGTCATCTATTCCCTCGGCAACGCCATCTCCAACATGAGCATCATCAATTCGCGGCTGGGCCTCGCCGCCACGCTCCGTTTCGTCCACGACCCGGTCACGGGAGAGAAGCGGATGCTGGAGCCGGAACTGAAGTTCCTGTGGTGCACCCTGCCGGAGCGGCTGCTCCCGGACAGCTATGCCAGCCTGTTTGTAAAAGAATGGGCCAGCCGCCGCAGCGACTGGCTCACTCCATCTGATTTCGATAATATGATCGAGACCTGGCAGCGTGTCAAGGACACGTGCGGCATCGAAGATTAATCTTTATTTGCCGAAGCTCTCGTACTTCTCGTACTTGGCCTGGTACTCGGGATCGGTGCGGAAGCGGAAGCAGACGTTCTTGAGGTACTCGGCGATGCTGGCCTTGATATCGTTGTCCTGGCAGATCTCGAAGCCCTTCTCGAACGGCTCGACGCAGCCCTTGTAGCACTTCTCGAACTCGCCGAGGAGCGCGTTGTACTTGGCGTCGTCATACTCGCTGTTGGCCTTCTCGGCAATCTCGACAGCCATGTCATAGAGGAGGACACCCTTGCCGATGTAACCCCACTCGTAGTTCGGGTTGACCTCGATCGCCTTGTCGTAGGCGGCGAGCGCTTCCTCGTTCTGGCCGAGTTTCTTGCGGGCGTTGCCTTCCACATAGAACAGGGAGGCGTTGTTCGGCTCGTTCTTCTGGGCCTCGGAGAAGAGCTCGAAGAGCTGGGCGGTATCCTCACCGCTGTTGAGATAGTAGTTGATCAGGCCGATCAGCAGGCTCTGGCTCTCCGGGAACTTCTGGGAACCCTCGGTCAGGTACTTCTTGGAAGCCTCCTTGTCGCCGAGCTTGTCGGCGATGTCGGCCAGCTTGGCGTAGGACTCGCCGCTTTCGCCATAATAACCATACTTGATGCCTTCCTCGAAGAAGCCCTTGGCGCGCTCCCACTCCTCAGCCTGCCATGCAGTGAAGCCGGCGTTGTAGATGGCGTTGGTGTCCACCTGGCTCAGCGGAGCGGTGGCGAAAGCCTTGGCGGCCTTCTCGAAGAGGACGGAAGCCTCGGAGACCTTGCCCAGGGTATAGGCGGCGTAAGCGTCGTCCGTATACTTGCTGTTGATGGACTCGAGGGCGGTCTTGATATCCTTGGTCTTCTGGCCCTTGGCGTCGAGCTCGGCAGCCTTGGCATAGGCCTCGACAGCCTTGTCGAGCGCGTCGGCGACGACCGGCTGGGAGACTTCGATCACGCGGAGCTGGCCGGCCTGGTCGAAGTAGAGGTTCTTGGTGGCGTAGACACGCTTGGTCATCGGCTGGCCGTTGACCTCGACCTGGGATTCGGAGGTCGGGCGCTCGTTGGCGGAAAGGACCTGGAGCTCCTGGGCGGTCATACCGATCCAGGCGCTGCCCTTCGGGGCCTCATAGGCCTTGACCAGGGCCTCGGCATATTTCAGCCAAGTGGCGGTCTTGGTGTTCTGCTTGGCATTGTCGATGCCAGCCTGGGCCTTCTCAAGGGCCGCTTTCGCAGCGGCAACTTCCTTGGTCTGGGCCTGGGCGCTCACTGCAAGCGTGGCCGCGAGTGCCAGAATTGCTAAAATCTTTTTCATTGGGTTATACGTGTTAAAAAATTAGTTCCTATACTACTCTTCAGTTGCGGTCTGGTCCGCTTCCGGCGCTTCCTCCGGGAGTTCTTCCTCCGCCTTGGCGACCGGTGACACCGCGGCGATCGCATCTCCTTCCCGGATATTGATCAGTCTCACGCCTTGGGTGGCGCGCCCTGCGACCTTGATGTCCGAAACGGACATCCGGATCGTCAGTCCGGCCTTGGTAATGATCATCAGGTCATTCTCCTCGGTTACGTCCTTAATTGCAACAAGCGGGCCAGTCTTGTCCGTGATGTTGATCGTCTTGACGCCCTTGGCGCCGCGGGAGGTCAGGCGGTACTCCTGCGGATCGGAGCGCTTGCCATAGCCGTTCTCACTGACTACCAGGATGGTATGGGATGCGAAGTCCTCCGCCTGCGGGTTGAAGGAGAGGGCGCCGATCACCTCGTCGTCATCGTCGATATTGATGCCGCGGACACCCGATCCGCTACGGCCGATGGCGCGCACTTCCTCTTCGTTGAAGCGGCAGCAGCGGCCCTTGCGGGCGGCGATCATCACCTCGTGGGAGCCGTCGGTCAGCAGCGCGTCGAGGAGCTCGTCGCCCTCGCGGATGCTGATGGCGATGATGCCCTTGTTGCGGCTGCGCTTGTTGGAATATTCGGTCAGGTTGGTCTTCTTGACCACGCCGCGCTTCGTGACCAGGATCACGAAATGATTGTCCGTGTAGTCCGGATTCTCGATGGAACGGACGTTGAGATAGGTGCGGATGCTGTCGGACGGGTCGATGGAGAGCAGGTTCTGCACCGCGCGGCCCTTGGAGGTGCGGGTGCCTTCCGGCAGCTCATAGACCTTGAGCCGGTAGCACATGCCATGGTCGGTGAAGAAGAGCATCGTGGAGTGCATGTTGGCCACGTAGATATGCTCGATGAAGTCTTCGTCGCGCGTGGCGCTGGCCTTCTTGCCCACGCCGCCGCGGGCCTGGGTGCGGAACTCCGTCAGGGCCGTGCGCTTGATGTAGCCGAGGTGGGAGATCGTGATCACGACATCCTCGTCGGCGTAGAAGTCCTCGGGGTTGAATTCGTCGTCGGAGAGGGTGATCTCCGTGCGGCGGGGGTCGCCGTAGCGGGCCTTGAGGTCCATGGACTCCTGCTTGACGATCGCGAGCTGCTCGGCGTCGCTGGCGAGGATCTCGCGGCAGCGGGCGATGAAGCGCTCGAGTTCGTCGTACTCGGCCTGCAGGCGGTCCTTCTCCAGGCCGGTGAGCTGGCGGAGACGCATCTCCACGATGGCGGCTGCCTGGATGTCGTCGAAGCCGAAGGTCGACATCAGGGTCGCCTTGGCGTCGTCGACGCTGCGGGAGGCGCGGATGATGGCGATGATCTCGTCGATGACGTCGATCGCCTTCAGGAGGCCTTCCAAGATGTGCGCGCGCTTCAGGGCCTTGTCCAGGTCGAACTTCGTGCGGCGCACCACCACCTCGTGGCGGAAGTCGACGAAGGTCCGCAGCATGTCCTTGAGGGTCAGCGTTCGGGGACGGCCGCCCACGAGGGCCACGTTGTTGATGGAGAAGCTGCTCTGCAGCGCGGTATACTTGAAGAGCGTGTTGAGCACCACATTGGCGTTGGCGTCCTTCTTGACGACGAACTCGATGCGGATGCCCTCGCGGTTGGTGAGCTCGCGGATGTCGGCGATGCCCTCGATCTTCTTCTCATGCACCATCTCGCTGATGCGGGAGAGCATGTCGGCCTTGTTGACCATGTACGGCACCTCGGTGACGACGATCGTCTCGCGGCCGTTGTCGCCCTCCTCGATCTCGGTCTTGGCGCGGATCACCACGCGGCCGCGGCCGGTGCTGTAGGCATCCACGATGCCCTGGCGGCCCATGATGATGCCGCCGGTCGGGAAGTCCGGGCCCTGGATGTGCTCCATGAGCTCCTCGGTCGTGATGTCGGGATTGTCGATATAGGCGCAGATCGCGTCGCAGACCTCGCCCAGGTTGTGCGGGGCCATGTTGGTGGCCATACCGACGGCGATGCCCGCGGAGCCGTTGAGCAGCAGCAGCGGGAGCTTGGTCGGCAGCACCGTCGGCTCCTGGAGGGAGTCGTCGAAGTTGAGCGTCATGTCGACGGTGTCCTTGTCGATGTCGGCGAGGACGTCCTCGGTCATCTTCTCAAGCTTGGCTTCCGTATATCGCATGGCGGCGACGGGGTCGCCGTCCATCGAGCCGAAGTTGCCTTGGCCGTAGACCAGCGGGTAGCGCTGGTTCCACGGCTGCGCGAGGCGGGCCATGGCGTCGTAGACGCTGGAATCGCCGTGCGGGTGGAACTTACCCAGCACCTCACCGACGATACGGGCGGATTTCTTGGTCTGGCCGCCGAAGTTCAAGCCCAGGCCGTCCATGCCGAAAAGCACGCGGCGCTGTACGGGTTTGAGGCCGTCCCGGGCGTCCGGGAGGGCGCGGGACACGATCACGGACATCGAATAATCGATGTAGGCCGTTCGCATCTCATGGTCGATCTCGACCGGTTCTATAATTCCTGTCACTTCTTCCTGGATTTCTTCAGGATTCTTAACCTCACTGTCCATAAAAATACAATAGTTCGAAACACGCAAATTTAACTAAAAAATCCGATTAATTTGCTATTTTTGCCCATATATTTACCGCGATGGAGATCAAGTTCTCGACAGACCTGCAGACCATCCTCTGCTATGCCCGCGACGAGGCGATGCGCACCGGAAGCTACGGCATCAATGCCGACCACGTCGTGCTGGGGATGCTGCGCCACCGCGACAACGACGCCTGCCGGATACTTGCCGCCTGCGGCATCGATCCGGACGCGCTCAAGGCGACCCTCGACGAGTATCTGTTCGACGCGCAGGCCGTGCCCTGGCCGGACCAGGACCGCATCCGGCCGACGCGCACCGCGGCAGCCCTGCTGGGAGGAGCGGCCTACGAGGCGCTCAAGCAGGGCTTGCACGAAATCTCTTCCACCCACCTGCTGCTCGCCCTCTCCCGCCACGAGAAGAGCAAGGCGGCCGAGGTGCTCCGCGACCGCCAGCTGGACTACGGACACCTCCTCCCGCTGATGCGCGAGAAGCGCTACGCCTTGCCCGAGCAGGACACGACCCTGCCCCGGATGGAGGACCTGCTGGGGCCGCTCGGCGACCAGCTGACCCGCCTCTACACCGAAGCCCAAGACAAAACAAACATCTACAGCTGATGAAAAATCTGATCACCGCCCTTCTCGTCTTCGCCTGCACCCTGGCGCAGGCGCAGACTCCCGATAAGACCCTCTGCTTCGCCCACCGCGACACCTGCGACCTCCTGCTGGATTTCTATTCCGCCGCCCCCGGCCGCGGACCCTGCGCCGACTCGCTGCGCAAGCCGGTGGTCGTGCACGTCTTCGGCGGCGCCTTCCTTGCCGGCCGGCGCAACCAGCCCGGCGACATGCCCTGGTACCGTGAGCTCGCCGACCGGGGCTACCACGTGGCCGCCATCGACTACCGTCTCGGCCTGAAAGGCCTCAAGCTCAAGCCGGACCTGTCGGCCGTCGGCGCCCTGATGAACGCCATCCAGATGGCGGTGGACGATCTGTTCGCTGCGACCAACTACCTGATCGACAACGCCGAAGCGCTCGGCATCGACCCGGACCGCATCATCGTGAGCGGCTCCTCCGCCGGCGCCATCACGGCCCTGGAGGCCGAATGGGAGATCTGCAACCGCGCCGAGCCGGCCGCCGTACTGCCCGGCTGGTTCAACTACGCGGGCATCCTGTCCTTCTCCGGAGCCATCCTCTCGCTGGACGGCCCGATCCGCTTCCCGCAGAAGCCCTGTCCCATCCTGTTGCACCACGGCACCGCCGACAAGATCGTGCCCTACGGGCGGATCGACATCTTCCGCAAGCACTTCGCGGGCAGCGACGCCCTGGCGAAGAAGCTGGAGGCCGTCGGCGCCAACTTCCAGATCCTGCGCTACAGCGGCAACGGCCACGAAATCGCCAACCTGATGCGGCGCAACCTGCCGGAGGAGCTCCGCTTCCTGGAGGAGAACGTCCTCAAGGGCGTGCACAGGACGATGGACGCCACCCTTTCGGATGGCGCCATCGAAAAGCCCGACTGGGGCAATCTTGAATTTCAGAACATCTACAACGGCGACGTGACGCTCGAGTAGCGTCCGGCCGGACTACTCCGTCAGGCGGCGGAGCGCCAGCTCCACGAGCTGCGCCACGCGCGGCTTGTAGTCGGTGTTGGCGTCCTTGAGGTAGCGGTGTGCGATCGCGCAGCAGACCGTGGCGGCGTTGTGCCCGAGCTGGGCGGCCATGCCGGCGAGGGCGGAGCCTTCCATCTCGAAGTTGGTGATCTTATAGCCGCCGAACTCGAAGGACTCGAAATCCTCGAGCATATTGGGCATCGCCAGGCCCTGGCGCACGACGCGGCCCTGAGGCCCGTAGAAGCCGGAGGCGGAGATGGTCATGCCCTTGACGGTGCAGTCCTGGAACTTGCGGATCATCTTCTCGCCGGCGCGCACGAAGTACGGGTCGGGAAGGTGCCTGTCCCAGTGGACATGCTTCTTGAAGGCCTCCTCGAAGTCGAGGAGCGCGATCTTGTCGCGGTTGGCATACCAGTTCATCAGGCCGTCGCAGCCGACGGAAATATGCGAGAGGATGAAGGCGCCGAGCGGGATCTCCGGCTGGATGGCACCGCAGGTGCCGATGCGCAGGATGTCCAGCGAGCGGTGCTCGGGAAGCTCCTCGCGCGTCTTGAAGTCGACGTTGGCGAGGGCGTCGAGCTCCGTCATCACGATGTCGATGTTGTCCGTGCCGATGCCGGTGGACAGGACCGTGATGCGCTGCCCGTTGAACACTCCCGTGGCCCAGACGAATTCGCGCGAAGCGCCTTCCGCCTCGATGGCGGAGAAGTAGGATTTGACCATGGCGACCCGGCCGGGGTCGCCGACGAGGATCACGTTGTCGGCCAGCTGTTCCGGACGGATGTGGATGTGGAACGCTGAGCCGTCTCCGTTGATGATCAGTTCGGATTCGGGAATTCTCATAATCTTATGCGGTTAGGGGTTATTTCTTTTTGCGTCTGGCGGCGCGCAGGCGGTCGGCGTTGCGCACCATCATCTCGTCCGCCAGGATGCTGCGGGCGGCGAGGAAGTCGAGGATCGCGGCGACGACCGGGAACACGGCCGAGACCTTGAAGGCCGGGTCGTTGCCGCTCGCGATGAAGTCATAGACGAGCCAGCCCTGGAACGCGATCAGGATGATGGCCGACAGGACGGCGGTGCGCATCTGGAAGATGCGGTGCTTCCACGTCGTGGTGGCCATCACCTGCAGGAAAGCGGTGACGATCAGCAGGACCAGGTAGGGCCAGTATTCGGTATAGGTGACGTCTCCTGCCTTGGTGCAGAAGAACAGCGCGGCGACAAGTCCCGTCGCCAGGATCAGATACAGGGTTTGTACTCTTTGCCACATAGTAGTCTAGCGGGAATTGAAGCGGGCCAGGACGGCCTGCTCGTAGGTTTTCGAGATGGGGATGGGATCCACCGAGTCGATGTCGAAGTCGACCTTGTAGCCCTCCTTCTCGGACTTCAGGATCGAGATCTTGCGGATGTTGACGATATACTTGCGGTGGCAGCGGACCAGCTCGCTGTCCGCGAAGCTGTCCTCCACCGTCTTGAGGCGGCAGCGGAGCATGTACTGCTTCATTTCGCCGCCGCTGTCCATATACCAGGCCTTGATGTAGTTGTCGTCCGACTCGATGAAATAGAGGTTGTCCGAGCTGATGGAGAACTTGAGCACACCGTTGTTGTCGAACAGCGTGATCCGCTTGTCGCTGTAGGGGACCGCGGGCTTGTCGCTGACGACGTTGCCGTAGTTCATCAGCCGGATCGTGTTGTCCTTGTCCTGCAGGGCGAAAGCCAGGGAGGACAGGGCGTAGGGCACGCACAGGCAGACGGCCGTGTAGACCGCCGCGCTGAGGAAGACCGCGCCCGAGTTGCGCAGGTAGGGGTGGATGACCCCGAGCTCCGTGCCTTCGAAGGTGAAGAAGGTGTAGAGCAGGCTCACCGCGACCACTTCGGCGACCACCCAGAGCGAGTAGCCCAGGATGGAGAAACGCTTGAGCGTCCGACAGCGGTGCAGGAGCGCGCGGCTGAGGATGATGATCAGGGCCGAGATGAGGATGAAGGCGAGCGTGTAGAAGAAAGCTTCGCTCGCGCCCAGCTCGAACCAGGCGTTGCTCGAGAAGGGGATGCTGACCAGGATGAACACCAGGGAAAAGAGGGCCGTGTACACTACGGTCGTCCATATCTGGTGCTTCTCCAGAAGATACCTGGGCAGCTGGTCTCCGAGCTTGATCATTCCGTCTGAAAATGCTTGAACCACAAAGATAAGAATATTTTTACTACCTTTGCCCCGTCAATTCTTGAAAACTTATGGATAAAAGAGTAGCTGTGACCGGCCTCGGAGTGCTCTCCTGCGTAGGCAACGACGTCAAAACTTTCTGGGACAATCTCGTGCACGGCGTGTGCGGAATCGACTATATCACTGAATTCCCCACTGAGGACCTCGCCGTGAAAATCGGTGGCATGGTCCGCAATTTCAATCCTGAAGAATACGGGATGGACAAGCCCTTCATCCGCAAGCAGGACCCGTTCACGGTCTTTGCGATGGCCTCCGCCTGGCAGGCGATGAAGGATTCCGGCCTCGTGTCCGGCGAGAACATCGAGCCGGGCCGCCTCGGCACCTATGTCGGCTCCGGCATCGGCGGCTTCGCCACCATCCAGCGCGAGCTGCAGAAGTTCTTCGACGATCCTTCCGGCCAGTGGGTCTCGCCCAACTTCGTGCCGACGATGATCAGCGACATGGCCGGCGGCCAGATCGCCATCAAGTTCGGCGCCCAGGCCTCCTGCATCGACATCGTCACGGCCTGCGCCACCTCCACGCACTCCATCGGCGAGGCGTACCGCGCCATCCGGCACGGCTATGCCGACGCCATCATCGCGGGCGGCACCGACCACTGCACGATCCCTATCGGCATCGCCGGCTTCGCCAATGCCAAGGCGCTCACCCGCGCCACCGACCCCCAGTACGCCTCCCTGCCGTTCAACGCCAACCGCAGCGGCTTCGTGATGGCGGACGGCTCCGCGGTCATGATCCTCGAGGAGCTGGAGCACGCCAAGGCCCGCGGCGCGCACATCTACGCCGAGGTGACCGGCTACGGCAGCACCTGCGACGCCTACCATGCCACGGCGCCGCGCCCGGACGGCACGACCCAGGCCGAGTGCATCCGCCTTGCCCTGGAGCAGTCCGGCTTCGACCCGGACAAGGACAACGTCTATATCAACGCCCACGGCACCGGCACGCTGCTCAACGACGTAGCCGAGACCAAGGCCTACAAGATCGCTATGGGCGACGCCGCCTACAAGGCGCACATCAGCAGCACCAAGTCAATGCACGGCCACATGTTCGGCGCCACCGGCGCCATCGAGGCCGTCGCCACGGTCCTGGCCCTCCAGGAGGGCATCGTCCCGCCGACGGTGCACCTCGACGCCCCGGACCCGGAGTGCGACCTGGACTACACGCCCAACGTCGCCGTCAAGGCCGACGTCAACCTCGGCCTCTCCGACTCCTTCGGCTTCGGCGGCCATAATGCCTGCCTCGCCTTCAGGAAATATTAAGATACGATGATACAGAAAAGCCCAGCCGATCGGCTGGGCTTTTTCTTATTTCAATCTTCTTTTAATCGCCGGCTTCCTTGAGGCGCTCGGCGTTCTCGGCGATCTGCAGCTGGTCGATACACTCCTGGATGTCGCCGTCCATGAAGACCGGCAGGTTGTACATCGACCAGTTGATGCGGTGGTCGGTGACGCGGCCCTGCGGATAGTTGTAGGTGCGGATCTTGGCGGAGCGGTCGCCCGTGGAGACCATCGTCTTGCGCTTGGCGGCGATGCCGTCGAGGTATTTCTGGTGCTCCAGGTTGTACAGACGGGTCCGGAGTTCCTCGAAGGCGCGGTCCTTGTTCTTGAGCTGGGACCGCTCCTCCTGGCACTGGACCACGAGGCCGGACGGGATGTGGGTCAGGCGCACGGCGGAGTAGGTCGTGTTGACGCCCTGGCCGCCCGGGCCGGAGGCGCAGAACAGGTCGAGCCGGATGTCGTCCCAGCTCAGGTCCACGTCGAACTCGCCGGCCTCCGGGAACACGGCCACGGAAGCGGCCGAAGTCTGGATGCGGCCCTGGGTCTCGGTCTGCGGCACGCGCTGCACGCGGTGCACGCCGGACTCGTATTTCATCACGCCATACACGCCGTCGTTGCCGGAAAGCTTGAAGACGATCTGCTTGAAGCCGCCGGAGGTGCCGGGAGCCTGGTCGGTGACCTCGAGCTTCCAGCCGCGGCGCTCTGCGAAATGCTGGTACATGCGGAAGAGGTCGCCGGCGAAGATCGCCGCCTCGTCGCCGCCGGTGCCGCCGCGGATCTCGATCATCGCGTTCTTGCCGTCGTCGGGATCGGCCGGGATGAGCAGGAGGCGGATCTGCTGCTCCATCTCCGGGATCTTCGGTTCGATCTCGGAGACCTCCATGCGGGCCATCTCCCGGAGCTCCTCGTCCTTCTCGTTGACGAGGATGTCCTTGGCAGCCGCGAGGTCGTCCATCATTTTCTTGTATTCCTTGCCGGCCCGGATGATCGGCTCCAGCTCCTTGTAATCCTTGTTGAGCTGGACGTATTTCTTCATGTCCGCCATCGCCTCGGGGCTGGCGAGCTGCTCCTGCAGGGAGGTGAACTTGCCCTCCAGGGACAGGACTTTGTCGAGTAAGGTATTGTTGTCTGCCATAAGTATCAGATTTTCTTGAGGTAGCAGCGACGGCGCATGAACGGTTCGTGCTCGTAGCTGTTCCAGATGTTGACGGCGCTGTTGGTCTCGATCTGCGGGTTGGAGATCGCCCAGCGGTTGCCGATCTTGAGGGCCTTGTCGGCCATCGCTTCGTAGTAGACGGCCGAGACGCCCTTGTTCTGCCACTCGGGCGCGGCGCCGTTGACCATCAGGTCGGTGACTTCGTAGTCGTGCATCGCCCGCCAGAGGTGCCACCAGCCGAACGGGAACAGGCGGCCTTTGGCCTTCTGGAGCGCCCGGGAGATGGTCGGGAAGGAAATGCCGAAGGCGACGATGTCGTCGTGCTCGTCGAGCAGCAGGCAGCTCGCCTTGTCGTTGATGTAGGGCATCACGGACGCAGCCTCTTCGTCGATCTCCTCGTCCGTCAGCGGGATGAAGTTGGTCACCGTCTCCGCGAAGCTGTCGTTGTAGACCTGGAAGAACTTGCGGACGCGTTCCTTGTCCTTCTTGAGCTCGGAGAGGCTGCCGAAGTGGAGGTTGTAGCGCTCCTGCACCAGTTTGGACACCCGGCGGGCCTTGTCGGGCACGCCGTGGTTGGCCACCATCTTGTACTGGAGCCAGTCACATTCCTTCTCGTAGCCGAGCTCCGTGACGAAGTCGTTGTAGTACGGGAAGTTGTAGAGGCAGTTGAAGGGCGGGACGTTGTGGAAACCCTCCACCAGCATGCCCTGCTTGCCGAAAGTGTTGTAGTAGAGCGGGCCGTGGATCTCGTCCATCCCCTGCTCCTTCGCCCAGGCCTCGGCCGTGCCGATCAGCAGGCGGGCGACCTCGATGTCCCTGATGCAGTCGAACCAGCCGAAACGGGCGCGGCGCTTGCCGTAGCGCTCGTTGTAGCGGGGATTGACCATCGCGCTGATGCGCCCGACGACGCGCTCGCCGTCAAAGACGAGCCAGAGTTTGTGCGAGCAGTATTTGAGCGGCGCGACCGCGGTCAGCGACCTGACCTGGTCGCTGTGCAGGGCGGGCACATACTGGGCGCAGTCCTTGTACAGCTCATCCGGGAAACGGACGAACTGCATCAG
This sequence comes from Bacteroidales bacterium WCE2004, assembly GCA_900167895.1. Lineage (NCBI taxonomy): Bacteria > Pseudomonadati > Bacteroidota > Bacteroidia > Bacteroidales > Bacteroidales bacterium WCE2004. The sequence goes on from FUZR01000001.1 coordinate 628,588, forward strand.
CTCCTTGCGGGTCGTGACTTCGCGTATCTGGTAATCGGGCATCTCTTTTCAAATAACTTGCAAAGATAATCATTTTTTTAGACTCCCCGCCGCCGGCCATCGGCTCGCCTACAGGCCTTTCGCCTTGGCTTCGTCCCAGATGGCGTCCATCTCGGCGAGGGTCAGGCCGGCGAGCTTGCGGCCCTTCCTGAGGGTCTGCTCCTCCAGGTAGTTGAAGCGGCGGCGGAACTTGCTGCAGCTGCCGCTCAGCGCCGCCTCGGGGTCCACCCCATAGAGGCGCGCAGCATTGATGACCGCGAAGAGCAGGTCGCCGAATTCCTCCTCCATGTGGCGCGGGTCCTGCTCCCGGCAGGCCTCGCCCACTTCGCCCAGCTCCTCGCTCACTTTCTCCCACACATCCTCCTTCTGCTCCCAGTCGAAGCCGCAGCCGCGGGCCTTCTCCTGCATCGAGAGGGCCTTGAGCAGGGCCGGCATCGCGTCTGGGATGCCGGACAGGACGGTCTTGTTGCCATCCTTCTCCTTGGCCTTGACGAGCTCCCAGGTGTCGGCGATCTCCTTGGCGGAAGTCGGCTTGCCGGCGTCCGGTCCGAAGACGTGGGGATGGCGGAAGACCATCTTGTCCACGACCTTGTCCAGGCTGTCCGCGATGTCGAAACTCCCCTCCTCCTGCGCGATCCGGGCATAGAAGACCAGGTGGTAGAGCAGGTCGCCGATCTCCTTGGCCGTGCCGGGGCGGTCGCCCTTGAGGATGGCGTCGCTCAGTTCATATACTTCCTCTTCCGTCATCGGGCGGATGGTCTCCATCGTCTGGGCGGCGTTCCAGGGGCACTTCTCACGCAGCGCGTCCATCGTGTCGAGCAGCCGGCCGAAGGCTGCGAGCTTTTCTTCTTTGGTGTGCATTGATAATTTGCTATATTTGCGCTGCAAAAATAACAATAATTATCAAGATGAAGCCCGTGAACTTCGTTTCCGCCGACGAGGCGGTCAGTCACATCCCCTCCCATTGCCACGTCCACCTGAGCAGCGTCGCCAGTGTCCCCCACATCCTGATCCAGGCCCTGTGCCGCCGTGCCGACGCGGGCGATGTCACCGACCTCCACTTCCACCATTTCCACACGGAAGGGCCGGCTCCCTACAGTGAGCCGCGCTACGAGGGGATCTTCTTCGAGCAGGGCTTCTTCGTCGGCCCCAACGTCCGCAAGAACGTCAACGCCGGCTATGCCGACTACCTCCCCGTGCACCTGGGCGAGAGCCAGAAGCTCTATCGCGACGGCTACATCAAGCTGGGCGCCGCCCTGGTCAACGTCTCCCTGCCCGACGAGCAGGGACGCGTGAGCCTCGGCACTTCGGTGGACTGCTCCGTGGCGGCCATCGAGACCGCCGACCTCGTGATCGGCGTGGTCAACCCCAACGTCCCGTTCGCCTACGGCGACCTCATCCCGCTGGAGAAGTTCGACTATCTCGTGCAGGACGATGCGCCGCTCGTGACGGCCGCGTTCGCCGAGCCCACCCCCACCGAGGTGCTCATCGGCAAGAACTGCGCGGCACTCGTCGAGGACGGCGACTGCATCCAGATGGGCATCGGCGCGCTGCCCAACGCCCTGGCAGCGCAGCTCGGCGGCCACAAGCACCTGGGCCTCCATACGGAAATGTTCGCCGACGGCCTGCTGCGCCTGATCAAGGCGGGCGTGATCGACGGCACCAACAAGCGCATCGACACGGGCAAGGTGGTGGCATCCTTCCTGCTCGGCTCGCAGGAGGTCTATTCCTTCATCGACCACAATCCCGACGTGCTGATGCGCGACATCAAGTACGTCAACGACCCGTATATGATCCGCCAGAACCCCGGCATGAAGGCCATCAACTCCGCCGTGGAGGTGGACCTCACCGGCCAGATCAGCGCCGATTCCATCGGCACGCGCATCTTCAGCGGCACCGGTGGCCAGGTGGACTTCGTCCGCGGCGCCACGATGTCGGAGGGCGGCAAGAGCATCACGGCTTTTGCCTCCCGCACGGTCAAGGGCAAGAACAAGATTGTCGCGGAGCTCAATGCGGGCGCCGGCGTGGTCACGCCTCGCGCGGACGCGCACTGGATCGTGACCGAGTACGGCGCCGTGGACCTCTACGGCAAGAGCCTGCAGGAGCGCGCCAAGCTGCTGATCGGCATCGCGCACCCGGACGACCGGGAAATGCTCGACCGCCAGGCCTTCGAGCGCTTCGGCCCGCACTGGCACAACTTCAGCATCTAGAAAGACATTCTAAAGCCCGCGAGGAACTGTCGGCCGCGAAGGTGGTTGACAACGGAGACGGTACGATAAGCGTTGACGGTCTCCCGACGGTATTCCCTGATATCAAGGACATTGTTGCATTCAAGGTAAACCGTTCCCTTGGGAAGCCGCCAGGAGATCACTGCCTTAAGGAGAGGTCTGTTGAACACCGTGACACCCGGGATGCGATCGCGCCGGAAGTATCCGTCAAGGTCAAAGCGGAGTTTTTTGAATGGTGAAATACGCATCGCGCCTTCTCCGGTAAGGATATGGCTGGTGACTTCGGCGCCGCCATGTTCCGTGACCTGACGGATATACTCCACCTTGAACCTAATACTGAACCAGTCGACGGGCGCGGAACTGACTTCGCCCCCGGTCGTGAAGCGGCGCGTGGTATAGTGGACCAGGACCTGCTGGAGATATTCATCCATTTCATTCACGTCATAGCCGGCCGAGCCCTCAAGCATCAAGGCCTTTCCCCCGAAGTATTTGCGTATGCGCCCGTCCACGTTGTACATAGCCGTAGCGTTCTGTAGCGGCACATACCCGGTAACCGTCATATCCGGGAGGTATTTGCTGGAGGCGGTCTTGCTGCGGACGATCCGGCCGTAGCCGCCGCTAAGATCAACGAACAGCATCCCGACGGGGTCGGAGTAGCGGACCTCAGCCATGGCCGTGACGCGGTCGCTCCGGCTCAGGCTGTCAAGGCGGGAAAGAGACCGGTAGTTGCGCATTACCACGGCACCGAGAAGGCTTTCGGGCGAAGAGCGCTGAATGCCGTAACTGGCACCGGCACTGGCGGTAAGGTTGGCCGTAGGGGTATACCGGAGGGAGACGGAAGGCGAAACGGAGGGATAGACCGCACCGCCTTTCCCGCAAACCTGCAGGATGTGGAGCGCGGCCGGGAGCGACAGGGTCAGTCTGACATTGCCGAAAGCAATGATGTCGCGGAGCGACAGCGACGGGCAGGCCGAAAAGACGGAAAGGTGATCCTGAAGCGGGCCGGAGACCGCCTTGGCCAGATCGGTGATGCCGGAGGAAGAGGAAAGGACGGCTTTGCGGTCCAGGTAGTCGAGATCGACGCCAGCACTGGCAGAGAAACTGTGCCGACCGGCCGCAATACTCCAGGCGGTACCATGGCTGGACGTAAAGTCGTTCTGCAGATAGGACTGGTCGAACGTACGTCCTCCCGTGACGTAGGTGCCCGTGTGCGTATTCCGGATGTAGGTCGCCACGCTGGTGAAGTTAAGGGCGCTTTTGCCGCGGCGGAGCGTCAATCGCAGATTGTTGTCGGCTTTGAGGGACGGCAGGTCGTACCGCTGTTCGTAATTGTCGCGCCCCGTGCCGTCAGAAAGGTCGCTGCGCAATTGTCCGGAAAGGGAAAAGGATTCGGAGAGATACCTGTCGGGGCCATTGTCCTCATAGGTAGCCTGACCCTGAAAATAGTATTTCCGGTCCGTCAATGACTTTCGGTCATCGATTGTCAGGGATGTACCGTCTTCGAAGCAGACCGTTTCCGAAGAGGATGCCTGTTCAGCGTATTTCTCCGCAGCGGCGTTGAAGGAAAGGCGGAGCTTAGTGTTCTCGCCGGTCTTGGCGAGATGGTTGAAGGTGGCGATACCGGAAAGGTTGTCGTACCAGTATTCCCGGGGAATGGGAAGGCTGGAGAAAGAGGGGTTGAGCGCGGAAGAGAGCTGACCGTCGATCTCGTTTACAAGGAAAAATCCCGGCCCGTCACTGACGCCCGGTTGCTCTCGGAGTTCCTGCGTGATGTCTTTTCCCAGATTGTTGCCCTTGACCAGATAAAGGTCCTGGCTGGTCTTCCCAAAGCGGGAGACCATCGCCTTGGCATCAAAAAGCGGAAACGGCGGAAGGCCGAGAAGGGCATCGCCGGTAAACACCCAGGAGCCGCGGGCGCTTTCCTTGAGAATGATGTTGACAGCGCTCTTCTCGGACGGGTCTATCTCCCGTAGAGCATTGATCGGCTGATGGTTGCGATAGACGTCTATGCGGGCGATATCGCTGGCTTTGAGGTTCTTGGTGACGACGCCGTATTTGCCGCCCATCAGGTCAAGACCCTCGACGTAGAATCTGTTGATGGCTTCGCCGTCATATTGGATGGTTCCCTGCTCGTTGGTAGTGAGTCCGGGGATCTTGTTGATCAGCTCGTCCAGGACCTGTTCGGTCCCGTCGGCGAAAGCGTGGACATAGAATGAAAGCGTATCGCCTTTGCGCGCGATGGGACTCGATTTGACAGCGGCAGAGCTTAACTGCAGTGCCTGCTCCTTCAGTTCGATGACGAACCCGGAGGTTTTGCCTTCGGTCGATATGCTCACCGGCGCATACCCCATCATCGAGACTTTAAGGATATCCACATCTCCATCGTCCTGAATCCGGAGAGAAAACTGGCCATCAGACCCGCTGTACGCAAAACCCTTCTGGATATTGTCAGCATACGCGAGGACAAATGCTCCCGCCAGCGGCTCTTTGCTCTTCTGGTCCCGTACCACTCCGGAGATGTGGTACGAAGCCCATGCCTCGCAAAGGGTCAGCCCCCACAGGGAAAAAACCAGCAGGATGACTCTATTTACCTTTCCAATAGTCACCGGGAATGAGGGGAATATATTTCATCCGATCCGAAACTTCATTTGCTTTCACCAGACGGACGCCGGTCATTTCTGACAGGAAACCGATATCCGTCATGAGCCGGTAATTCATCTGTTCCGTGTCTTTCATCGGAAGTACAAAATGTCTCGTAGCACCCTTGTGATACGATTCGCGGGGGAAGCCGGACTCAATAAAATCGAGACGGTCATCGCGGTCGAGCTTATCTGTCCAGACCAGCTGGAAACTGAAAAGGCTCTCGCTGTCTTCCGCAGCAACGATCAAGCCCGGCGCACCCCAGAGCATCCAGGGCCCGATGGGCACCGGAATGTCTTCCGTGTACCAGACAGTCCAGGTCCGGCCCAGATATTTGGCCGTGGCTTTCTTACAGGTATAGCCTTTGATCGTACGCGTTTCGTCCGTAAGCACCCAGGCCGGAGCTTCCATTTCGTACGCGCCCCGGATGGAAATGGTCGCCTGTTTGTAGCATTGCGTAATCTCACTCTTTTTTAAATCGACGATCGTCACATCCTCCAAACGGGGACGGGGCAGGGACGTAATCTTCTGATATTCACCCTGATTCTTGGTACTCCCGTTCTCATCAAAGGCCAGGAGCCGCAGGGAATCCCGTTCGAACGTGAATTGATCATAGAAAACCGACCGCCCGTCGGAATAGTCCAGCCGCATATTCAAGTACTGAACCGGAGCCGCCTTCGGATCTTTCTTCTTCAAGAAATGATAACCGCACTGAATGCTGTTGCGGGGACCGCCCGTCTGACTGAAAACCGCTGTCGGTATCAGCATTAATACCGACAGCAGAATCAAGAACGATCTACGACTACAGGCCATAGTCAAATTCGCAGTCAAGATACTCGAATAAATCGAACCACTCCAAACACTCTTCATCACTCATCTCATAGCAGGTATCTACGTACTCCACCGTACCACAAGATGTAATGAATCCGTAGTAATACTCTTCCACTTGAGCATTGAGTTTCGAGGAGCCCGCAAGAAGCAGAATAGCTGCGGACACAAGAGCTGATACTTTTTTCATAAAGTGAAGTTTTAAAGGTAAACAATATGCGGAAGCCCAATGACTTCCGCATCAAATATAACGACTATTTTCCGATTATGGTAATTAATTCCCCAGAAGATATTCCTTCCCGGAATCGCGATTCCCGAGGAAACGGACGTCACCCGATTGCCTATCGGCCGGAGGCGTGCGTGTAGCTGGAAACCGAAGAGGCGCGGGAAACGTTCTGCTCGACGATGCGCAGCCTGTCGTGGCTGCAATAGCGCAGGGACGAGGCGCCGGAGAGGATGAAGCCGAGCTCGTCACGGACATCCACGACGGCGTGGGAAGCACCGCTCAGGCGGACCTTTCCGACGTTGGCGGCGGCATATTCCATGCTGATCTTGGAAGCGCCGGAGGCACCGCAGTCCAGGGCGCCGACCTTTCCGCTCATGGTGAAAGTGGAAGCGCCGCTGGTCTCCACGTCGAGACGGGTGATATTGCCCTTCGCGAACAGCTTGGACGCGCCGCTCAGTTCCACCTCCGCCTCTTTGGCGCTGAAGTCAAAATCGCAGTTGCCGCTGCCGGAGATCTCGATGTCGACCCTGTCGAAGCTGCCGGAGAAGGCCATCCTGCTGGCGCCGCTGCATTCGAAGGAGGCATCCCGGCTACGGGCGGCGAGACCCGAAACGGAGCAGGCGCCGGAAAGGGCGACGACGAACGTCCTGCGGGGCGTGAATTCTCCCGTGGCCTCGAGTTTGGAAGCACCGGACATCTTCAGGACATCCAGTTCCGGCATGGAAACGAATGCGCGGAGCTTATAGCGGCCGCTGTCCAGGCGGCGGCGGACATCGCGCGGAAGCTCATAGCAGGACAGGACCAGCCGGCTGCCGCGAAGCTCGACGCGCAGGTAGGGAGCCATGAAATCCGGGGCCTCCACGCTGACGGCGTAACGGTCGGAACGGGTCAGTTCGACCTGATAGGTGAAGCCGATTTCCAATTCGGTGAAATGGGCGAAGTTGTAGTCTTTGGTCTCGATCTGGGCCGGGACGGAGGCGTTCGCCTCACGGGCGGAGAGAGACAGGACGGCGGCGAAGGCCGCGATGATGAGGGTGATGAAGCGTTTCATTTTCTATCTGTATTAAGTGTTATCAATATTTTTCGTTGACTTCTTCGGCGAGGGCGAGCAGCTCCGCGTAATAGGACTTGATCATCCGTGCGCGCTTTTCGGCAGGGTATTCGTCCGGCAGCTGGTCGAAGTAGGGGTCCGCTTCTTCCGTGATGTTCCGGATGGCCTCGTCGCGGTCGGCGCAGTTGCCGGCGGGCATCTCTTCGTAGATCCGGGCGACCTCTCCCAAATAGGCGAGGTAGATGGCTTCCGGATCGTTGCCGGCATTGCGGAAAGGATCACCGGGACGGATCAGCAGGAAAGCGGCCGCCAGGGCGGCGCAGACGAGCGCCGGGATCCAGGCCCTGCGAAGCAGCGGGGCGAAGCGGCGGGACGGCTCCCGGCGGGTTTCCTGCGGCAGCTGCGTGACGGCGAGCCGGGCCAGGAAACGCTCCTCGTGGCCTTCGGCGGGCTTCGCCGCGTCGAATTCGGCCGCGTGTTCGCGGATGTATTTCTCGAGTTCGTTCATATCTTGTTCAATATAAGCGTCAATTTGTTCTTTCCTCTGGAGAACAGCGAGCGGAGCGTCGTCTCCTTCTGTCCGGTCAGCCCGGCGATCTCGCGGTAGTCCAGTCCTTCAATCAGTACGAGGTTCAGCACCAGGCGGTAGGGATCGGGCAGGCTTTCCAGCGCCGCGCGGATCTGCATCACGTCGGGGACGGGACCCCGGAGCTGCTCCTCGGCCGGCTCCTCCGCCGCTTCCTGCAGGGCATAGTCTGCCAGGAAGGCTTCCTCGCGTTTCCGGCTGCGGAGCCGGTCGATGGAAGCGCGGATGCAGGTGCGGGCCAACCAGGCGGAAACCTGCGCTTCGGAGCCGAACGTTCCTTCGGATGAGACAAACTTCAGGATGGTGTCCTGCATCACTTCCTCCGCCTCGCCGGAATCCTTCAGGATCCGCAGGCTGATGTTGTACAGCCGCTGGTGATGTTTTCCGTAGAATTCCGTGATCTCCTGCCTTGTCATCTCTTTCAGGTCGTTTCTGTCTATATAACGCGAAAACACCCGGTCTGTTGCAACGCCGGGTGAATTATTTTTCAAAAAAAGAGAAATGGACGCGACCGTAGGTCTTTTCCTTCTTGAAGAAGGGATGGTCCACGAAGCTGTGTTCGTCGCCGTGTTCGAGGATGAAATAGCATCCGGGATGCAGCAGGTCCCGCGACAGGACCTTGTCCGGGATGGTCTCCAGGCCCTCCAGCGCGTAGGGCGGGTCGGCGAAAATGATGTCGAACTTCTCGTGGCAGATGGGGAGGAAGTCGAAGACGTTGGCATGGACGGCCGTGACGGCGTCCAGCCCGAGCCGGGCGGCCTCGCGGCGGATGAAGGCCGCGTGGTCGCGGTTCATCTCAATGCAATACACGCGGCGCGCACCGCGCGAAGCGAACTCGTAGGACACGGCGCCGGTGCCGCCGAACAGGTCAAGCACCTGCAAGTCCTCGAACTCGTATTCGTTGCCGAGGATGTTGAAAAGCCCCTCACGGGCGAAATCCGTGGTGGGGCGGGCCCCATAGCCCATCGGGGGCTGGATGGGTTTGCCCTTGAGACGGCCGCCGATGATCCTCATAACTTGACGACGGCCTTGAAATACCGGTACAGCGACATCTCGTCCTCCGCATCGAGCCCGTTGCGCCAGCAGATCGTGGAGATCTCCGGGTTGAGCTGGAGCGACTTGAGGGCGAGGAAGATGTAATATTCCGCGGTGGTGAAGTCCTGGGCGGGGAAGCTGTTGGCGAGCAGCAGGTTCTTGCCCTGGGCGACCGCCAGGAAGAGCCTGTCTCCATAGCGGCTGCAGAGGATCTTGTTGTATTCCGGACAATCGGGCAGCCGGGTCAGCAGGCGGTAGATCTCCGGAACGCCGTCTACAACGACGCTGTCCCCGTCCGTGGTATAGACGAGGACAGCGTTATATTGCGGCAGGTCGAGGTGTCCGACGGTGTCGTCCTCCTTCAAATCCGCGACCTCGGCAAGCGCTTCACGCGCCGTCGCAGGGTCGAAAAATTGGGAGGGGACGAGGGTGAACACTACTCCCAGTTGCCTGCGTTGTTGTTCGGAGCGGTGACGGAACCGACCTGCAGACCTTCGTAGCGGTTGAGGTCACGCATTTCGGCATCGAGGTTGACACGGAGCTGGTTGTCCATACCGACGAGGAGGATCTTCCAGGGAATCCGGGCCTCGAAGAGGGGCACGGGCACGCCGGAGACCATCCGGATGGCGGATTCCATCTCGATGGGCTTGCCGGAGAACGGGATATACTTGATGGAGTCGATGCAGAAGTCCTGACGGCCGTTGAAGAGGGTGTCGCGCACGGGGATCTTGGTGGTGGTGGAATACACCACGTTCTGTCCGGCGGCGTAGGCCTCCTGGAGCTTGGCGGTCAGCTGGTCGCCCTTGAGGTTGCGGTTGGCCTTCTTGATGGCCTCGGTGTTGGCGACGGCGAGGGAGTCGTCCATGGAACCGATCTGCATCACGATCTCCATCTCGCCGTTCTCATAGAACTGCTTGAGGGAGTCGATGGAAGAATTGAACTTGCCGGTGACGGACTTATAGGCAACCTGCAGGGTACGGATGTCCTTGAGGCGCTGCACGGCGACCTCCTTGCGGATGTCTCTCTCCTTGTTGAATTTGACGGGAGCCATGATGTTGCTGTACAGCCAATAGACCAAACCGCCGATCGCGGCGAGCAGGATGACTTCGACGACAATTTTAGTTACTTTGTTCATTTTATGGGTTAAATTTATTTGATATCCAAAGTCCCACAAAGTTACGAATTTGATTTATCAAATGCAATATTCTTATTAAATTTGCAAAGTTTTTTTGGGAGACATGCAGACCCTTTCTTCGGCAGATATCACGCGTCTGGAGGCGTATTTCGCGGCAGCGGAACACGTCTGCATCGTCGTGCACACGCATCCCGACGGCGACGCCATCGGCAGCGGCGCGGCGCTGCTCGCCTACCTGCGCCGCTGCCGGCACACGGACGCCACCCTGCTGCTGCCCGACTCCGCGCCGGACACGCTGGGATTCCTCCTCCCGGAGGAGGGCCTTGTCGACGCCGCCTGCGCCCCGCAGGAAGCGGCAGCCCGGATCGCGGCCTGCGACCTGCTCGTCTGCCTGGACATGAGCGGCTTCGGCCGCGCCGAGGCGCTGTCCGCACCGCTCTCCGCCTGCCGGGCGCCGAAGGTGCTGATCGACCACCACCTCCATCCGGAGCGGGCGTCTTTCGACCTGGTGTTCAGCGAGACGGAGATCTCGTCCGCTTCCGAACTGCTCTATCAGGTGCTGCTCGCCCTGCCCGGGGTCGGCTCCGCGGAGCGGCTCCCCCTGGCCGTGCTCACGCCCCTGATGGCCGGCATGACCACGGACACCAACAATTTCTCCAACTCGGTCTGGCCGTCCACCCTGCAGATGGCGTCCGAGCTCCTCGCGGCGGGCGTGGACCGGGATGCGCTCCTGGACCAGATCTACCACAACTACCGCGAGAACCGCTTCCGCGCCATGGGAGCCTTCCTCGAGCGGATGACCATCACGCCGGACGGCGTGGCGTACGCCGTGCTGGACCGCGGATTCCTGCGCCGCTATGACGTGCAGGACGGCGAGACCGAAGGTTTCGTCAACCTCCCGCTCGGCATTGCCGGCGTGTGCATGAGCATCTTCCTCAAGGAGGACGAAGGCCACTTCCGCGTGTCGATCCGCTCCCGGGCGGGCGTATCGGCCAACCGCCTGGCGGCCGAGGCCTTCCACGGCGGCGGCCATGCCTGCGCGGCCGGCGGCAAACTCTACTTCCCGGCAGACATCCCCGCCCCTGAAGCGGCGGGCGGATACATAGCAACCGTGACGGCACGATTTATGCGGAATCAAGGGCCGTCCCAAAGTGAATGATATGAAGAAGACACTCGTATATCTGACCCTCGCGGCCGTCCTGCTCGGCGCATGCGCCAAGGCCCCGAAAACCAGCAAGAACGAATCGGCCAGGCGCTATCTCGAATCCTGGATGCACCTGAACCATCCGGATGCGCAGAAGACGCCGCTGGGCTCCTATATCATCGAAGACATTCCCGGGACCGGAGCTCCCGCCGGGACGAACAGCCAGCACCCGTACGCGCAGGTCGCCTATACGGTCCGCGACCTGGCCGGCGCCGTGTCGCTCACGACCGACGAGCGCCTCAGCAAGCAGCTGGGCACGTACAACGAGCAGGGCTACTATGGCCCGGTCCTCTGGTACCGCGGCGACAACGCCCTCCTGGCAGGCCTCGAGGAAGCGGTCGCCGACATGCGCTGCGGCGGCACGCGCACGATCGTCATCCCCGGCTGGCTGATGGGTTCCGAGTCCACGACCGGTACCGCATACCACTACGACACGGCCGAGGAATACTATGAGAAAGTCTCCGGCTCCGCGCCGGCCGTCTATACGATCACGCTGACGGACGCCTTCGACGACGTCGTCAAGTGGGAGAACGATTCGCTCGCCCGCTATGTCCCGGCCCACTTCCCCAAGCTGGCCGCGGCGGATTCCGTGAAGCAGGGCTTCTACTACTGCCGCACGGAGACTCCCTCCAGCCTCAAGGAGTTCACCAAGGACACGACGATCTACGTCAACTACATCGGCCGCCGGCTGGACGGCGTGGTCTTCGACACCAACATCGCGGACACGGCCAAGTATTACGGCCTCTACTCCGCTTCGCGGAAATACGGCCCGGCCGCCATCAAATGGTATGGCTCCGAGGGGGACTACACGGACATGGAGATGACCTCCGCGGGCAGTTCCACCTCCACTTCGGTCATCCCCGGTTTCGCCTTCGGCCTCGACCAGATGCACCCGCACGAGAAGGGCACGGCCATCTTCAGCTCCAGCTGGGGATACGGCTCCCGCTCCGCTTCCTCCGCCATTCCGGCGTATTCCCCGCTCCGCTTTGACTTCGAGATCGTAGACAAACCCTGACCCCCATGGCAGCGAGCAGCGCGGCTCCGACTGAGCTCGGAACCCGGAAAATCAGCACGCTTCTGCGCCAGTACGCCGTCCCGGGCATCATCGCCCAGACGGCGGCGTCGCTTTACAATATGGTCGACAGCATCTACATCGGCCATATCCCCGGCGTGGGCTCGTCCGCGATCAGCGGACTGGCCGTGACTTTCCCGCTGATGAACCTGTCCATCGCGATGGGCACGCTGGTCGGCGTGGGCGCGATGACGCTCATCTCCGTCCTGTTGGGCCAGCGCAACTACCAGGCGGCCCAGAAGGTGCTCTCCAACGTCCTCACGCTCAACGTCATCATCGGCCTCGTCTTCTCGGTCGTCACCCTGTCGTTCCTGAGTCCGATCCTGCGTTTCTTCGGCGCGAGCGACGTCACGCTGCCCTTCGCGCGTGACTATATGTCCATCATCCTGGCGGGCAACGCCTTCACGCACCTGTATTTCGGCTTCAACGGCCTGATCCGGGCGTCCGGGCATCCCCGCGTGGCGATGAACCTGACCCTGTTCACGGTCATCAGCAACGCCATCCTCGACCCGATCTTCATCTTCGTCCTCGGGATGGGCATCCGCGGCGCGGCCATCGCGACCGTGCTCTGCCAGCTGATGGCGCTCGTCTACACGCTCCGCTTCTTCTCCGACAAGACGCGCCTGCTGCATTTCAGCAAGCCGCTCTTCCAGCTGGACTGGCACGTGGCGAAGCAGTCGCTCGCCATCGGCGTGGGCCCGTTCCTGATGAACGTCGCCGCCTCGATGGTGGCCCTGTTCATCAACCAGCAGCTGGGCAAATACGGCGGCGACCTCGCGATCGGCGCCTACGGCATCGTCAACCGCCTGACGATGTTCTTCGTGATGATCAACATGGGCTTCAGCCAGGGTCTGCAGCCGATCGCCGGCTACAACTACGGCGCCCGCCAATATACCCGTGTCCGGGAAGTCTTCATCCTGACGGCCAAGTGGGAGGTGCTCGTCACCTTCCTCTGTTTCCTGATGTCGGAGCTGATCCCGCGCACCGCCGTGGGCCTGTTCACCAACGACCCGCAGCTGGTCGACTTCGCGTCGCGCGGCCTGCGGATCATGAACTGCGGCTTCGCGCTGGTGGGCTTCGGCATGGTCACGGGCAATTTCTTCCAGTGTCTGGGGATGGTCCGCAAGTCCATCTTCCTGTCCCTGTCGCGTCAGTTGCTTTTCCTGCTGCCGCTGATCTACACCCTGCCGCTCTGGCTGCAGGAGACGGGGGTCTGGATCAGTTTCCCGATCTCCGATACGCTCAATGTCATCATTTCCGCCGTGCTGATCGTCCGGCTGTTCCGCAAGTTCGACCGGCTCAAGGACGGCGAGAATCCTGATATTCTCGGCAGTACCATTCAATCCTGACGCGTTATGGACAAGCACATCATCATCAACATCGGCCGCCAGTTCGGAGCGGGCGGCAAGGGCGTAGCCGACGTGCTCGGCGAGCGCCTGGGCATCCCGGTCTATGACAACGAGCTGCTGCAGAAGGCGGCGGAAGAGAGCGGGTTCAGCCCGGCCATCTTCAAAAGAAGCGACGAGAAGCGGCACCTGTGGCGCTTCGGCACCCTCTTCGGCCTGAGCCGTGCGAGTTCCTACGCGCCGTCGGCCATCGACGGCACGGAGCTGTTCAAGTTCCAGAGCCAGGCGATCCGCGACATCGCCCAGAAAGGCAGCGCCATCTTCGTGGGCCGCGCCTCCGACTACGTCCTGCGGGACATGGAGTGCCTGGACGTGTTCATCTGCGCCCCGATGGAGGACCGCGTCAAGCGCGTATGCGAGCGGACGGGGATGTCGGCCGAAGAGGCCGAGAAGTTCATTACCCGGAAAGAGAAGGCGCGCAGCGACTACTACAACTTCTTCACCTTCGGCAACTGGGGCGTGGCATCAAACTATGACCTCTGCCTGGACTCCTCCCTGTTGGGTCTGGAAGGAGCGGCAGAGGTCATCATCGATTTCGGTCGCCGCGCAGGGTTGCTCTAGCCCTTCGGCCGAAGGCCTGGCGGATCAGAGCGCCAGACCGAGGTGCAGGCCGATCGACGGGCCGATCGACGGGCCGAAGAAGACGTTGGACTTGCCCCACAGGCGGATGGACACGCCCGGCTGCCAGGAAAGATACCACTTGAGTGCCCCTACCTTCGGCTCCCCGTCAATGACGTACCCGCTCACATTGTACACATAGGACCCGCCGACCATCACGTCGCTGTATAAGGAAATGCGGCGCGTACGGTCCAAGGGGATATAGTGGCGGTGATAGAGAAAGAAGTCCAGCTGTTTTGCCTGGGCCGGATTGGCATCATATGTAACCCAGCCGTGCCCGAGGCCCAGTCCAAACACCTTGTTCGGGCTGGTCCGGATGCCGGCGGTCAGGGACACTTCTTCATAATAGATCATAGCGTTGCCCCGCACGCTGAACTCGGGCTTCCAGTATTTGCGCCCCTCGGCGGACAGGTGCGCCTTGACCTCCTCGAAATAATTCTTGGCCACGAAATTGGGCGTTTCGAAGTTCAGCTTGTCACCAACGACCGCGGACGTCGTGTCTGCCGTCTGGGCAAAAGCGGGAACCAGGATCATGAGAGCGGAAAGGATAGTGATGAGATGTTTCATAGTATTGTGGTTTTATTGTTTGTCGAACATGGAACGGAGGTCCTCCAGGGTGGCGCTGCCCTCCAGGTACAGGATGGTGATGATCCAGGCGGGGCCTTCCGGACGGGCCTGGTAGCAGAGATAGCGGTGGACCTTCCCCCGCTGGGCGGGCTGGACCAGGGCGTAGGTCAGGAGGTCGCCGGTCATTTCCGTCTCGGCGGATACCGCCGCCTCCGCGTCGGCTTTCACCAACGCAGCCACCTCCAGGGCCGTTTTTCCATCAACTTGGAACCGGACGCTGCGGTAGAAGTCAAGTTTGTAGGTAGTCATGCTGCTTCCGCGGACCTCGGTCTTGACCATACGGTCGGAAGGGATGACCCGTCCCCGGAAGATGGCGTTGCTGTTCAAGCCCCGCTGCGCAAAGGCCGCTCCGACTGACAGGAGCAGAGCCAGAAAACAAAGAAGTAATTTTTTCATCGCCGGAACATTTCTATGAGGTTTGTTTCGGCGGGCGATTCGCCCGCAAAAAAGTCCGCCAGCGAAGCGTCCACGGACGCCATGATCTGCTCGCTGTCGGTAGAAGTTTCTCCGTAAGCATAAAGGATGCACATATCGCGTCCTGTCCCCTTGTTGCGGGAGGCAATCCCGACGGACAGGAGGATGACGAGAGCGGCCGCGGCGGCGGCCCAGGAATAGACCAGGCGCGGCCGCACCTGGCGGTGCCTGCGCTCCCGGCCGATGGACAGGTAGCCCAGCACGCCCCGCAGTTCCTCGAACGCGGGATCGTCCGTCCTGGCAGCGTACCGGGCAAGTTTCCGCTCCTCTGCCGGAGTGGTCTCGCCTTCCCAGTAGCGCTGCATCAAGGCTGTGTATTTCTCTTTATCTGTCATCTTTCAGTGCATTTCTAAGTGTTTTGCGGGCGCGGGAGAGCTGCATCCTCGCCGCGGCCGGCTCCATGCCGAGTTCCCGCGCTATGTCTTCCAGGGTCCGCCCGCCGTATTCTTTCTCCTCCAGGATGTACCGCTGCGTCTGTGTCAGTTCCGACTCGATCTTGCGGTGCATGGCGTCGTAGGCTTCCTCCTTGTCCTCCGTGTCGGGCGGCGCCTCCGCGATCTCCGCTTCCAGCGGGAACGGGCGCTTTCGACGCCGCTCGTTGAGGCTCGCGTTGCGGACCGCCCGGGCCAGCAGGGCCTCGGCCTCCTGCTCGGAGTGCAGCGGATACCGCTTTTGCCAAAGGCGCACGAAACTCTCCTGCAGGATATCTTCGGCGCCGTCCGGGTCGAGCAGCACGCGCACGGAAATCCCCTTCAGCTTTTGCCGAAGCCTGACAAACGCGTCGGTCAGGAAATCATTCATCATTGCAACTACAGTCGTCGTTTTTTGTGCCGTTCACCCTATATAACACGGCAGATGAAGAAATGTAACAAAAAAAACAGAAAATGCCGCCCGAGGGGGTGGCATTTTCTATCGGATTCCGGAAAAATGCACGCTATTTCGCATCCATCGCCTGGCAGGCGGTGATGGCGATCATCTTGTAGACATCGTCCACGGAGCAGCCGCGGCTCAGGTCGTTGACCGGGCGGGCGATACCCTGGAGGATGGGACCGATGGCGTCGGCGTTGCCGAGACGCTGGACCAGCTTGTAGGCGATGTTGCCCACCTCGAGGTTGGGGAACACGAGGACATTGGCGTTGCCGGCGATCTCGGAACCGGGGGCCTTCTTCTGGCCCACGGAGGGCACGAGGGCGGCGTCGGCCTGGAGCTCGCCGTCGATCTTGAGGGCGGGATCCAGCTCCTTGGCGAGCGCGGTGGCCTCGACGACCTTGTCCACGACTTCGTGCTTGGCGGAGCCCTTCGTGGAGAAGGAGAGCATCGCCACGCGCGGCTCGGCGAAACCGGCCACGCTCCTGGCGGTCTGCGCCGTGCAGACGGCGATCTGGGCCAGCTGCTGGGCGTCCGGAGCCGGGGTCACGGCCACGTCGCCGATCACGAGCACGCCGTTCTCGCCGTACTGCGGGGTCTGCGTGACCATCAGCATCGCACCGCTCACGCAGGTGATGCCGGGGGCGCACTTGATAATCTGCAGGGCCGGACGGAGGGTCTCTCCGGTGGTGGAGAGGGCGCCGCTGATCTGGCCGTCGGCGTCGCCGCTCTTGATGATCAGGCAGCCGAAGTAGAGCGGATCGAGGACGGTCTTGCGGGCCACCTCGAGGGTCATGCCCTTCTTCTGGCGGAGCTGGAAGAGGAGCTGTGCGTATTCTTCCGTCTTCTCGCTGGTCTCAGGGTCGATGATGGTGGCCTGGTCAATATGCTTGAGGCCCAGCTGGGCGGCATAGGCAAGGACTTTCTCGCGGTTGCCGATCAGGATGATGTCGGCAAGGCCGTCGGCGATGGCGCGGTCGGCCGCGGTGATGGTGCGCTCCTCGAAGGATTCCGGGAGCACGATGCGCTGCCTGTTGGACTTGGCACGCGCGACAATCTGGTCAATGAGGGACATATCTTCTAGTTTTCTAATTCGGAGACGAGATGCATCGTGTCACGGGCGATCACCAGCTCTTCGTTGGTCGGGATGAGGGCCACCTTGACGGTGGAATCCGGGGCGGAGATGATGGTCTCGGCGCTGCGGGCCGCGTCGTTGGCGTCGGAGTCGATCTTGACGCCCATGTAGCCGAGGTTCTCGCAGATGCGGCGGCGCAGGCGCGGGTTGTTCTCGCCGATGCCGGCGGTGAAGACGATAAGGTCCACGCCGTTCATCTCGGCGATGTAGGCGCCGACGTTCTTGATGGTATCGTAGGTGAGCTTCTTGAGCACGATCTTGGCGCGGACGTCGCCGGCCTTGGCGGCCGCGTCCATGTCGCGCAGGTCGGAGCTCTTGCCGGACAGGCCGAGGAAGCCGCTCTTCTTGTTCATGATGGTCGTCATCTCGTCCGGCGTGAGGTTTTCCTTCTTCATCAGGTACGGGATGATGTTGGCGTCGATGTTGCCGCAGCGCGTGCCCATGATCATGCCCTCGAGCGGGGTGAAGCCCATCGAGGTGTCCACGACCTTACCGTCGCGGATGGCGGTCACGGAGCTGCCGTTGCCGAGGTGGCAGGTGATGATCTTGGAGTGCGCCAGGTCCAGGCCGGCGAGCTTGGCGCCGCGCTGGGAGACGTATTGGTGCGAGGTGCCGTGGGCGCCGTAACGGCGCACGCGGTATTTCTCGTAATACTCGTAAGGGAGGGCGTACATATAGGCGTACGGTTCCATCGTCTGGTGGAAGGCCGTATCGAAGGTCACGACCTGCGGGACGTCCGGCAGGACGTGCGAGATGGCGTGGATGCCGAGCAGGTGGGCCGGGTTGTGCAGCGGGGCGAAGTCGCAGCAGATCTCGATCTTCTTGAGGACGTCGTCGTTGACGACCGTGCTCCCGGAGAAGAAGTCGGCGCCCTGCACGATGCGGTGGCCGACCGCCTCGATGTCGTCGAAGCTGGAGAGCACGCCATGCTCCGGATCCACGAGGGCGTCGAGCACGAGTTTCATGCCGACTTTATGGTCGGGAATGGGGAGGGTGACCGTGTAAGGGTCCTTGCCGGTGGGTTTATGGGTGAGAGAGCCGTCAGGCAAGCCGATCTTCTCGACGATGCCTTTGGCCAGCAGATCGTACACGTCGTCGTTCTTCATGTCCAGGAGCTGGTACTTCACGGAAGAACTGCCACAATTGATTACAAGGATAATCATATGTCAAACATTAGGTTTCAAAATCATGCAAAATTACGGATTTTTGCGTATTTTGCCAAAAATCTGATTGAAATGGTCGAGGAGAAAGATATCGCGGCGGTTTCAATCCCATTTTCAGCAGGAGTGATGATGGCGGCCTTGTTGCCGCCGGGGAGCGATGCGCTTTTCTGGGCCGGTGCGGGCGCTTGTCTCGCGGCCGGCGGGCTGCTCGTGGCCGCCGCCGGACGCGGCCCGCGCACCCCCTGCCTGCTGGCGCTATTCTGGGCGCTCGGCGTGCTCTGCCAGGCCACCGCCGCGCTGGCGCCGGGGCCCGCGGGGCCGTGGCCCCCGGCGGAGCGGGCCCTCGGCGCGCTGCTGCGCGCCATCGACGCGGCGGGTTTCCCGCACGCGGACACCGCCGCGCTGCTGAAGGCCCTGCTGGCCGGGCGGCGCGAGGGGCTCGACGCCGCCACGGTGGCGGCTTTCCGCGATGCGGGCGCCGCCCACATCCTGGCCCTGTCGGGCCTGCACCTGGGCATCCTCTACGGCATCCTGCAGGGCGCGCTGGCCTGGATGGGGCACAGCCGCGCGGCCACGGCCGCGCGCAGCGCCCTGTCGGTCGGCGCGGCGGGGTTCTTCCTGCTGATGACCGGCGCCTCCCCTTCCCTCGTGCGCGCTTTCCTGTTCATCTGCCTGAACGAACTTTCCCGGCTCCTGCCGGGACGCAGGCGCCACCTGACGGCCATCTTCTTCGCCGCGCTCACCCTCCAGCTCGCCGTCTCGCCCGGCGTGGTCTCGAGCCTGGGCTTCCAGCTCTCCTACCTCGCGCTGCTCGGCATCGTGCTGGTCCACCCGCGGCTCGAGGCCTGGTACCCGGCCGGGCACCGGGCGGACCCGGTGCGGCGCATCTGGAGCGCGATGGCGCTCACGCTGTCCTGCCAGGCCTTCACGGCCCCGCTCGTCTGGCTGCGCTTCCATACCTTCCCCCGCCATTTCCTGCTGACCAACCTGGGCGCGCTGCCCCTGACCGAGGGATTCATCCTCTGCTCCCTCCCCGCCCTGCTTCCCGGCTGCCCGCAGGGCATAAAAAACCTGGCCGATGCGGTCGGCCAGGCACTCCTTTATTTTCTCGAAACGGTCGCCGCTATCTGACGCAGCGCACCGAAGCGGCGAAATCGGTCTTCGACATCTTGCCGCGGTAGACGATGTCCTTGCTGTGGAAGATGTAGCGGCAGATGCCCTCGCCATCCTCCTCGTCGGCGGTCCAGAATGCGGCGTAGGTGTACTGTCCGCGGAAATCCGCGGCACCGCCGCCGACGTTGGCATAGCCGGCCGGAATCGCGGAGAAGAGGAAGGCGTCGGTGATCTTCACCTCACGCCAGTATTCCCACAGCCGGTCGCCGTTGAAATAGATGTCGCCCATCAGCCGGCCGGCCAGGCCCTTGATGTCCTCGCCGGGCGCCGCGCCATCCTGCAGGGCCGTCAGCTCGGCGTCGGTCGGCAGCCGCCAGCCCTCGGGGCAGGCGGTCTGCGCCTCCTCCCAGGTGTAGTAGCGGCCGAAGATGCCGGTCATCGCGTCGCAGTTCCAGGCGGGTACGCCTGCGCCGGTCCACGCCAGGTTGTGGCGCAACCAATCCAGGCCGTTCACGCTGGTATAGTAGTATTCCCGGCCGTCACGGGCGTCCTGGAAGGAGCCGGCGGACGCGGAAGCGTTGAAACGGGTGAGCGAGCCCTGCTCGTCGAGGCCCCCGCGCACGATCAGGAAAGCGGCCGTGCCGGACTGGCCGGTATAGTCGGAGTCCTTGTCCATGAAGGCCGTCAGGGTCAGGGTCTGGGACTCCCGCTTGTCGGCGACCGTCAGCGTGTAGAGATGCTTGCGGAAAGAGCCGTCGGCGTTGACGAGCGTGTCGCGGGTGTTCGTGTCGGGATCGACGAAATAATAGCCGATGGGAGAGCCGTCCGGGCAGGAAAGCGTCATCAGCGTATCGATCATGAAAGTCTTGGTGTATCCGACCTCGACCACGGCGGGAACGCTCAGCTTGAGCTCGCCGTTCAGGCTTTTCTTCGTCACGGCCGTATCTTTCTTGCATCCTCCCGCCACCGCGAGCGCGGCGACCAGTGCGGCAGGGAGCAACCATCTGTTCAACTTCATATTGTCTCTGTGCTTACAAATTGCAAATATGCGCAAAAATGCGCGAAAAACCGCTAACTTTGTACAAATACTTTGCCGAAGCGATGAAATACCGAATCATTTTTTCCATTCTCCTGGCGGCCTTCCTGTCCGCCGCTTGCCAGCAGCACCGCTACTACGTCTTCTCGGGCTACGCCCAGGGAGGCGTCTATAGCGTCAAGGCCGACCTGGCCGGGGTCAAGACCCCGCCTAAGGCCATCCAGGCGCGCATCGACGCGCTGCTCGATTCGATCGACTTCAGCCTGTCGGGGTACAACAAGAATTCGCTCCTGTCGCGCTACAACCGGGGCGAGGAGATCTTCCCCGACCGTTTCTTCACGGAAGTGCGCGCCCTGTCGGAGCGCTACCGCACCGAGACCGGCGGCGCCTTCGACCACGCCTCCGGCCCGCTCTTCGACATCTGGGGCTTCGGCTTCACCGCCGACAGCCTGCCCGCCCCGGAGCGCGTGGCGGCGGCCCTGGCAGCCTGCAAGGAAGAGAAAGTATTGAATTTCAACGCCATCGCCCAGGGCTACACCTGCGACGTCGTGGCAGACTACCTCCAGGGGCTCGGCGTGGTCAACATGCTCGTGGACATCGGCGAGATCTACTGCGCCGGCGTCAACCCCTCCGGACGGGGCTGGACCATCGCCGTGGACAATCCCGTGGACGACAATCAGGTGCCCGGCAGCGACCTGCTCGATACCTGGCAGTCGGCGGGCCGGTCCTGCGGCATCGTCACGTCCGGCAACTACCGCAAGTTCTACATCAGGGACGGCAAGAAATACGCCCACACCATCGACCCGCGCACCGGCTGTCCGGTCACGCACGACCTGCTCAGCGCGACCATCGTGGCCCCGACCGCGGCCGAGGCGGACGCCCTGGCCACGGCCTGCATGGTCCTCGGCCCCGAGCCCGCCAGGGCGCTGATCGAGGCGCGCGACGACATCGAGGGCTACCTGATCTGCGCCGGGGACACCTGGATGTCGGAAGGCTTCCGCGCGCAGCTGGCGGATAGGGATATTCCGCAAAAATGATTACCTTTGTCATCTATTGACACGAATTGAATTATGAATCTGAACGAAACCGAACATACCCTGGATTACAACACCTCCCGCGAAAAACTCGCCATGCCCGAGTACGGCCGCAACGTGCTCAAGATGGTCGAGCAGCTCAAGGCCATCCCCGACCGCGAGAAGCGCACCGAGCAGGCGCGCGCCGTGGTGAAGGTCATGGAACTCCTCAACCCGCAGGTGCACACCCAGGAGAATTTCGACCACAAGCTCTGGGACCATCTCTACATGATCGCTGGCTATGACCTCGACGTGGATTCCCCCTATCCCTGCCCCGTGGCCGAGGAGTTTGCGACGGCCCCCGTGCCCGTCCCGATGAAGGGCACGCGCATCAAGGCCTTCCACTACGGACGCAACATCGAGAGCATCATCCAGCTGCTCTGCGAGCAGCCCGAGGGAGAGGTGAAGACGGAGATGATCCGCTCGCTCGCCATCTACATGCGCACCCAATACCTCATCTGGAACAAGGACAGCGTGGCCGACGAGACCATCTTCGCCGACATCGAGAAGATCTCCGACTACCGGCTCCGCGTCCCCGAGGGGCTGAGCCTGAGCAAGATCGCGGGCGACGCCAACTTCGCGCGTCCCGGCATGGGCATCAACGTGGGCCAGCCGGGCGGCCAGCGCAACCGCCAGCGCGGCAAGAACAACTACAAGCGTCCGTACAAGAAGAAATAAATGAGATTCTGGCAATCCTGGGACGAAGAAGAGCGGGCCGCAGCGGTGCGGATCGCGGGTCTGTGCGTCGCGGCGCTGACCCTCTTCATCTTCATCTCCACCTTCTCCTACCTCTTCCACTGGCGGGAGGACATGAGCCTGCTGGGCGACCCTGACGCCATGCAGGCGGGCCGGGCCGTAGGCAACGCCGCCG
Source organism: Bacteroidales bacterium WCE2004 (assembly GCA_900167895.1). Lineage (NCBI taxonomy): Bacteria > Pseudomonadati > Bacteroidota > Bacteroidia > Bacteroidales > Bacteroidales bacterium WCE2004. The sequence continues at coordinate 651,015 of FUZR01000001.1, forward strand.
GCAAGCTCGGCTTCCGGATGGGCCACCTGCTGGTGTGCGAGCTGTTCGGCCTGGGCAGCTTCTCGCTGCTGATCATCCTGACGGCCGTGTCCGTGCGCCTGCTGGCGCGCCGCTGGTCGAAATCGCTGGTCAAGACCGCCCTCATCGCCATCTTCGGCGCGTTCATCGCTTCGATCGTCCTCGCCTACGCGGGCAAGTGCGCCGGACAGGAGCTGCTCTTCGGCGGCGGCCTGGGCGGCCATTGCGGCGCCGCGGTCGTGGCCTGGGCCGAGAACCTCTTCGGGACCATCGTCACCGGCCTGTTCCTGCTGATCCTCACGGCCGCCTTCCTGTTCTTCTCCTCCAAGCGTTTCAACCGCTGGTTCGCCTCCATCGGGCGGAAGAAGGAGAAGCCGGTGGAGCCCGTGGACGCGGAAGAAGCCGAAGAGGAGGCCGAGGAGGAAGCGCAGGAGGAGCTGGAGGAAGCCTCCGACTCGCTGGCCGCGCTGGCGGAGGAAGCCGTGCCCGAAGGGATTCCTGACGGGCTGCTGGAGGGGGAGGAGATCCCCGATCAGGTCGGGGATGACGCCGCAGCCGCTGTCGCTGAAGCCGCCCTGGCGTCGGCCGAAGGCAATTTCGAGATTGTCGCCGACAACGGCCTGGAGGCCGAAAAGGTGGAGGACCTGGCGCCCATCGACAACCGCCTGGACCCGCCGGACGGCCTGCCGAAGTATAAATTCCCTTCGCTGGACCTGCTGGAGAGCTATTCCAGCGGCCGCCGCGAAGTGTCCACGGAGGAGCTGACGCGCAACAACAACAAGATCCGCGCGGCCCTGTCCAACTACAAGATCCAGGTCACCGACGTCAAGGCCATCGTGGGCCCGACGGTGACGCTCTACAAGGTGTATCCCGCCCCGGGCGTGAAGATCGCCGACATCAAGAAGCTTCAGGAGGACATCGCCCTGTCGCTCAACGCCAAGGGCGTGCGCGTGGTGACGCTCTCCGATGCCGTGGGCATCGAGGTCGCCAACGACTTCTCCTCGATCGTCCCGCTCAAGGCGCTGCTCAACGACGAGGCCTTCCGCTCCAGCAAGGCCGACCTCCCGGTGGCCATCGGCTACACGATCACGCAGAAGGTCCGCGTGTTCGACCTCGCCGACGCCCCGCACCTGCTGATCGCCGGTGCGACCAAGCAGGGCAAGTCCGTGGGCCTCAACGTCATCGTGTCCTCGCTGCTCTTCAGCAAGCACCCTTCGGAGCTGAAGTTCGTCTTCATCGACCCGAAGATGGTGGAATTCTCGTCCTACGGCCAGCTGCTCAAGCACTACCTCGCCGTGCTGCCGGATTCGACCGACGAAGATGACGAGCGCGCCAACGCCATCGTCAAGAAGCCGAAGGACGCGGAGAAGATCCTGCGCTCGCTGTGCACCGAGATGGACGACCGCTACGAGCTGCTCAGCAAGGCGGGCGTCAACAAGATCACCCTCTACAACGAGAAATTCAAGGAGCGCAAGCTCCGTCCCGACCACGGACACCGCTACCTCCCCTATCTGGTCGTGGTGGTGGACGAATACGCCGACCTGACGATGACCACGGGCGCTTCTCCGGACGCGCGCGCGGCTTCGCGCAGCATCACCAATTCCATCATCCGCCTCGCGCAGAAGGGCCGCGCCGCCGGCCTGCACGTCATCCTGGCGACCCAGCGCCCTTCGGTGGACGTGATCTCGGGTATCATCAAGAGCAACTTCCCGATGCGCATCGCCTTCCGCGTGGCGTCCCGCGTGGACTCGATGACCATCCTCGACGCGCCGGGCGCGGAGAAGCTCATCGGCCGCGGCGACATGCTCTTCTCGGCCGGCATCGACTCGGAACGCATCCAGTGCGGTTTCATCAGCGGCGAGGAGATCGACGCGGTGACGGAGTTCATCGGCGGGCAGGTCGGCTACGGCCGCTGCTACAACACGCCGTACTACCTGCCTTCCCCGGCGGAGCCGGGTGCCGAGGGCGGCGAAGGCGGCGGCATGGTCGACATGAGCAAGGTGGACGAGCGCTTCGAGGAGGCCGCCAAGATGGTGGTCCTGAGCCAGCGCGGCTCCACGTCCGACCTGCAGCGCAAGCTCGGCATGGGCTACGCCAAGGCCGGCCGCGTGATGGACCAGCTGGAGGCCGCCGGCATCGTCGGCCCGCAGGAGGGCTCCAAGCCCCGCCAGGTCCTCGTGCCCGACCTCAACACCCTCGAGCCCATCCTCGACGCCTTCCTGCACCGCATCTAGGCATACCGCCATACAAGAAGAAGCGCCCCCTCCGAGGCGCTTCTTCTGTATTTCCGGCAGACCTTATTCCGCGTACCGCTGCTTGAACTCGGCGATCACAATGCGTTTCCCTTTCTTTTCTGCCGACACACGAGCTGTTCTTACCTTACCGGATTCGTTCTCAGAAACACTCACATACACGTGTTGCTCCGTAGGCAAATAATAAACGCGGATCCAATCAAGGTCCACAACCCAGTTGCTGTGTTCCATATCCGACTCGTTTCCATAGAACACGGCATTCTTCACGGAGCCCATATCGTCTGAAACCATAAGGGAAGGACCGTCAAGTTCCATTTCAAAATCAAACGGCCCCCCCGCCTTGCTGAAGAAAAAGCAGTGTTCGACTTTCTCGCATGAGACGTTCATCATCAAGACACAGAAAAGCGCTAACGTCCCAACCAATTTACGAATTACAAATTTCATTTCCCCTAATGCTTAATAACATTTCTAACTAAAACAAAATCAAGCACATCTTGCGTTTCGACAAGAAGCTGATAATCAATATTATCAATATCAATATTCTCTACACATCCGCGCAGAAGAAACAGACTGCAATAAGCCGTATCGGGAATTCCTTCAAACAAGGTATCATCTAACATCGCACTTCCCGTATCCGGAAAATGCTTGAAATGAACAACATCTGACGACGAATAATCTTCACCAAAAAGAACAACCCCATTCCATTTTACGACGGCCATAATGCCGTTTTCGTTCTGCTTGTCTGCATTCCAACGGACGACGAAGTCCCGGTCAAGACACAATGGAGCACGATGATTTTCGGAATCAAATTGAGGGAACGTTATCTTAAGAGACGCTGGCACATACATTTCGACGATTTCGGCATCTGCACCCTTCGTCGCAAGACTCAGTCTCGTGAGATCAAACTTGACGACTTCGCCAAAGAATTCTGCAAGCGAATTATCTCCGGATTTACTTGCCGGGGAGAGAAAATCTTTACCATTAATTCTGATTTTACTAGCAAACTCAGTCTTGCGGAGGCTCTCCTCTTTCGGATCATAAAAAGCAACCGCTTTTTCCAATCCGGTCTGTTCATAACGGAAGGACGCGATACCGATCCGAACATCCGCATCTTCAAAGATGGCTCTATACTCTCCTGGATCTCCATGAAGCTTAATAATTGTCCGATCCGACATATAACTATCCTCGGAAACAGTCACGGTGATATCTTCCAGATCCACCTTTTCATCAACTTTCACCTCCGACTTTGCACAAGAAACGGAAGTAAGTACGAGGAAACATAAAAGGATTGCAGTATCTATTATTTTCATAATTCAAAGTCCTATTTGCAAATCAATTCAACGACTTCGGGCGCGGCCCATTTATAATCCGATTTCACCTCTCCTCCCGTGCACACATCCTGCTCCAGCACATCAGAGAAAAACACATCCCGACTGACATGCTTCACTCCATATTCACCTTTTTGGATCACGCGCGTAACAGTATTGTCCACAAGAACGGCGCGTCCGTCCTCTATATGTACGGCCACCTCATTATCTATCGACTTCGTACCAGAAGAAGCAAAACCTACTGGATAATAAAGATCCGCATACGAAACCACATCCATAACATCAACAGCTCCTGATGATCCCAAAACCAGAGGAATAGCAGCATACCACTTGAAGCAAACTTCATCTGTCGTTGTAATCGTTTTAGCAAAGAACTCCGCCCAGCAAGCGGGTTTCGTGATTTTCGGCGCGTCTTTAATTTTGTTTTGCAGGCATAAATAGCCATCATCATACATATACACGTATTCGGCGCCATCCGAGCAATCCGGATCACGGAAGACAAACCCCACGAGCGGCGGTTCAATTCCATAATAAAAACCGCTTAAAAGGGACGAAAACGTCAAGTAACCCGGTAAATAAGGATTAATACTATGGCTATTTTGTAATTGCGCGACAGTATTAAACGGAAACGCCCCCCCCTATGCAAGAGTTCAAAAAAGGAGTTAAGTCATATCCTAGTTGTACTGTCCCCAAAGAAATGTCTTTTGTTTTCGTATAAACGGAGCTAAACGAAGGACGCGTATCTGCAGTGTTTCCGGACTGTTTTTGACAATCCTCGGCGGTCGACAGCAAGAACACTGCAGCAATGCCTAACGGGACCAAAGTACGCCGAAGAGAGAATTCTAGTTTTTTCATAATTATAAATCTTATAGTTTTAGCAAATGTAGAATAAAAGAAAAAAAACTGCAAGTTTCTCCATCGAAACTTGCAGGGTAACTACTTATCTACCACCAGAAAGCACGTGGCTAATGGGATGGAATGATGATCTGGTAGGTCTTGGAGTTCTTGTTGGTGAGCTTGTCGCTGCGGAGCCAGAGGTTGGCTTCTTTCAGGAAGAAATAGGTGGTGCCGTGCTCCGCGGCGAAGTCCGTCAGGTTCGGGATGGGGGCGCTGATCTCGACGATCTTCCTGGGCGCGCGGTAGGGATAGGGATCCGTGATGTGGAAACCGAAGTCCTCCGGATGCTCGAAGAAATACTTGGCCGTCAGGATGCGGAACATGTAACGGGAGGTCTCTACGGGCAGGAAAAGGTCCATCGCCTTCTTCTGGCGCTGGTTTGCGATGCGCTGGGTGATACCGCCCTGGCCGGCGTTGTAGCTGGCCGCCACGGTCATCCAGTCGCCGTATTTCGCGTAGGCTTCCTTCAGGTACTTGCAGGCGGCCTCGGTGGACTTGGCGATGTTGTAGCGCTCGTCCACCTCGTCGTTGACCTCCAGGCCGTAGGCGCGGCCGGTGCCCTTCAGGAACTGCCAGAGGCCCGCGGCCCCGGCCGTGGAGACGGACTTGGGGTCAAGATTGCTCTCGATGGCCATCAGGTACTTCAGGTCCTCGGGAACGCCGTTCTTCTGGAGGATCGGGACGACCTGCCGGAAGATGCGCTCGGCGCGCTTGAGCATCAGCGTGGAATTGGTGTGCGAATAGGTGAAATTGATCAGTTCCCTGTCCATCCGCTCATAGAGGTCAGACCGGTCGAAACGGTAGGTCTGGCCGGCGAACTCGATGAACTCAGGCACCTGGGGCGCTTGATAGTGAATCTCTTCGGGAATATAAACCACCTGGGCGCGGGCCGGGGCGGCAGCCGCGAGCGACGCGGCCAGCAGGAGCATGACTAACGGTTTGTTCATACCGCAAAGATGCAAAATCTTTTCGATATGCCGCAAAAATCTACCGCAGGTCGGTGACGACCCAGGCGTCGTCAAGCGAAGCCGTGTCGAAACGGAAGGCGGACAGGTCGTCAGAGAGCGGGAGGTATTTGACCTCGGTGAGCGAGAGTTCGGTGATCGAATCCTTCCAGGCGAGCAGTTCCTCAAGCCCTTCCGCCGGTTCGATATAGACTTCCTTCGAGACAGGGTCCACGGTCCAGCGGTCCTTCCCGTCGCAATAGATCTCCACGCCGTTGCCGATGGCGCGGTAGCATTCGCCCTGGATGAGCAGGGTGCCGGACAGCTTGACCGGCGTATCCTGCGTGAGGGTGCAGGCGTAGTGCAGCGAGATGCGGTCCGTCTGCAGCCGCGCAGCCAGCTCGGCGGGCTGCGGCTGCTGGGCGCCCGCCGTCAGGGACAGCAGCAGGGTCGCCACAAGGGATATCCATTTAAGCCTCAACATACTGGATCAATTTTATCTTCAGGGACATACCAGAGGTACGCTCCCTTCACCTGATAGCCAAGTTCGTGCCAAAGCTGCGCGTAGCGCTCGACCTGCCGGCGGTAGGAAGGATTCTCCCCGCCGAACTTGAAGTCCACGACCGTGACCTCGCGGCCGCGCAGGATCACGCGGTCGGGGCGGAATTCGCGGCCGCCCGCGTCGAAGAGCGTCCGCTCGTTGAGCACCCGGACGTCGGGGCCGGGCGTCTCCGGGAACCAGTCGGGGTGCGCAGCGATCCCACCGCCCAGCAGCGCCAGGGCCGCTTCGCCGCCTGCGGCGTCCAGGCGGCCGTCGCGCACGGCGGCCTGCACCGCCCCTTCGAGGTCGGCGGGCCGTACGACCTCCGACAGGATGTCGTGCAGGACGATGCCGCGCAGGCGCGGGGAGGCCTCCAGGCCCACCCGCCCGTCGTCGCCGAAGAAGTCGTCCGCCTCCTGCGAAGGCGTCAGGCGGCCGTCCAGCGGGATGGAAGGATATTGCCCCGGGAAAGGCATCTGCCCCGGGGTTTCCTCCCGCTCGAGCTGCGTGAAGTCATAGGGTTTGCCGGCCGTATAATCTTCCTCGCCGCGCAGGAACGCATAGAGGACCTGGGACAGGTTCTTGAAGACCGGAGTCCCCTTCTTCAACCCCTCCCGGCAGACATTGGGGACGGGCTCAGCGATGACGTGCAGGCTCTTGCCGGCCCGCGTCAGGGCGACGTAGAAGACATTGAGGTTGTCCACCAGCTGCAGGCGCTGCTCCTGCTCGACGGCCGGAGCGAACAGGCTGGCGCCTGCGAGCGAGCCCAGGTTGACCGGATAGATGCCGGACACCTCCGGGCTGAACGGCGTGCGGGCCGTGTCAAGCGGGCTCCAGTGGACATCGCTCTTGTAGAGCGCCACCTTCTCGGCAAACGGGAAGATGACGTGCGGGAACTCGAGGCCCTTGGACTTGTGGATGGTCAACACGCGGACGGAGGAGGCGTTCTCAGGCGAGCCGATGCAGATGTCCTTCTCGTCCCAGTGCTTGAGATAGTAGCGGAGGTTGTTGCCGTTGACCTGCACCCAGCTCTGGAGGTCGTCCATGAAAGCCTGGATGAAGAGGGTCTGTCCCTCGAAGGAGGCCGGGTCCCAGTTGCGCATCGCGCGCAGCAGCTCCTCGCAGAAGTCCACCAGCGAGTGGTATTCCTCCGGGAAGGTCAGCCCCATCGAGTCGGCCAGGAAACGGCCGATCGTGTCGTCGGGATTCTCGTAGCAGCTCAGCAGCGAAACCAGGCGGCGGACCACCGGAGAGGACTTGAGCACGAGCGAATCGTCGGAGATGACGGGAATCCCGCCCGCGACCAGGTGCGCCGCGATGGCGGAACCCTCCTTGCGGCCGCGCACCAGCACGGCGATGTCGTTCCAGCCGGCACCCTGCGAGCGGGCCTGCCGGATGGACTCCACGACCGCCGCGAGCTGGTCTTCGCAGAAGCTCACGCGCACACAGCCCTCCTGGGCGTCGTCCTTCTTCACTTCCTGCACCACGTCGGCGTAGATGTCGCCCAGCCCGAGCAGCCCCGCGGCATACGGGAAGAAGCGGTTGTTGAAGCCGACCACAGCACGCGAACTGCGCCAGTTGCCCTGCAGGGGCTCGACCCCGGCCTGCGGGAAGGCCTTCTGCACCTCGCTGCCCAGCAGTTTCCAGTCGGAATCACGCCAGCGGTAGATGCTCTGCTTGACGTCGCCCACGATCAGGTTGCCGCCCGCGCCGGCCTCGCTCTCCTGCAGCAGCGGAAGGAAATTCTCCCACTGGATGCGGGACGTATCCTGGAATTCGTCAAGCAGGAAATGCTCGTAGCGCACGCCCAGCTTCTCGTAGACGAACGGGGCGCTGGAGCCGCCGATGATGTCGCGCAGGAGCGTATTGGAATCGTCCAGGCACATCACGTTCTTCTCGGCCGCCAGGGCGTCGAATCCGCGGTAGAACTCGCCCGCCAGGCCCAGCTGCGAGAGCAGCGAGTCCAGGATCAGGGCCGTGGTATAGTAGGAATAGGCGTCTTCGAAATGCTCCGCCAGCGCTGGGTTCGCCTTGAAGAGGCGCTTCTTGCTGTCGGGGCTGAGCGGCTTGCCCTGCTCCACGGGGTAGCCGAGCTCCTTCGCCTTGTCGGTGAAGGTCCGGATGACGGTGCGGCACTCCTGCCGGATCCGCTTCAGGCGGTCCTTGCCGAAGGCCTCCCGCCCGTTGATGCCCATGCGCTCGGAGAGCTCGCGGAATTCGTCGTTCTTGAGCAGTTTGCCCACTTCCAGCAGGCCTTCGTCCACCTGGAAGCGGCGGCCCTGCTCGAGCGTGTCGGCGAGGCTGTCGCGCAGCCAGCCGAGCAGTTCCTTGTCGTCCTCGGTCAGCGAGTCCAGGATGCGGTCCATCGTCTCGGCGATGAGCGAATCCTTGTCCAGCTCCACCTGGTAGTCCGCGAACTGGCCGATCTCACGGGAGAAGGCCTTGAGCGCCTGCTGGAAGAAGCGGTCGATGGTGCTGACCGAGAAGGCGCCGTAGTCGTGCAGCAACTCGGTCAGGAGGGCCTGCGCCCGGGGGTCGGTCTCGGCCAGCCGCGCGAGGTCGCGCAGGATGCGCGCCTTCATCTCGGCGGTGGCCTTGTTGGTGAAGGTCACCGCGAGGATATGGCGGTACGGCTGCGGCTCGCGGCTTGCCAGCAGCAAGTCGATGTAGGTCTTGGACAACCGGTAAGTCTTGCCCGATCCGGCGCTGGCTTTCAGGATTTTCATCGTCCGCAGATGTTTTTGAAGTCACACCACTGGCAGGTCCTCGCGTCCTCCGTCCGGCTGAAGGGCACGGACAGGTCGGCGATCTCGGCGAGCAGGCCGTCCAGGCGCTCCGCCATCAGGGAGAGGAAGCGCGCGTTGAGCGCGACGTTCTCGATCTCGTGGACGAAAAGCCGGGATGTCCCGTAGATGGAATTGACGATGTCGCAGCCCCTGACCTTGTCGTCGCCGGAGATGAACCGGTCGTAGAGGTAGAGCTGGAGGGCGATCTTGGGCCGCTTGGCGTTGTCCGGGCCGAAGAGCTTCTCCACCACGGTGTCGGCATTCGCTTCCGTGATCAGGAAGTCTTCGTCGGTCACGCGGCCGGTCTTGTAGTCCACCACGCGGACCTGGCCGGGGACGACGCTGTCCAGCCGGTCGATGTAGCCGACGAAGCGGAAGCCGCCGATCTCGGTGTGGCAGCGCTTCTCCAGGCCGAGGATCTCGAAAGCGTCCCGGCCGGCGGAGACCAGCAGCTCGAGGTCGCGCTGGACCGCCTTGCGGACGCAGCGGCAGACCATGTCCTCGAAGAGGATGTTGCGGCCGCTCAGCTCGAAGGTGTGCAGGGTCTCCAGGATATGGCGGCGCACGGTCCGGCCGATGCGGTCGCCCTTCAGCAGCGCCTGCAGGTCCGCACGGGTGACCCGGCGGCCCTCGGGGCCGTAGAGTTCCTGCATGGTCTCATGGAAGACGTTGCCGATGTCGTTGGCCTCCAGCGCCTCCGTCACTTCTTCCTGCTCCTTGAGGCCGCAGACGCTGTGGTAGTAGAACTTGGCCGGGCACACGAGGTAGTTCTGCAGGGCCGAGGCGGAGAGGTTCTTTTCCCGCAGGGCGCGGACATGCTCCTCCGTCTTCGGAATCTGGCTCTCGTCCCCGCCCGTGCTGATCTCCGCCTGCATCACGTAGCGCTTGAGGGGCGCGTGGAAATGCAGCTCCAGCTGCTTGATGTAGCGGCTCTCCTCACCGCCCTTGACGCCCTCGGTGCGGGAGTCGAAGAGCAGCCAGACCTGCCCCGCCCGGCGGATCATCCGGTAGAAATAATACGCCCACACGGCGTCCTGGTATTCGTAGGTCGGCAGGCCGAAGCTCCGGCGCAGCTCGGCCGGCACGAACGACGCCGCCACGCTGCGCCGCGGGAAGATGCCTTCGTTGCAGCTCAGCAGGATGAGGTTGTCGAAGTCGAGGGCGCGCGTCTCCAGCGGGCCCATGACCTGCAGGCCCCGCAGGGGCTCGCCATGGAACGGGTCCGTGATTCCGAGCAGGAGCTTGCCCAGCAGGCGGAAATAGGTGGCCGGCAGAACCTGCAGCGAGCGGCTGCGCAGGCGCCCGACGGCCAGGTAGTATTCGCGGATGAAATCCAGCTCCAGCGCCATGCCGGGCTGCTCGCGCAGGGCGGAGCCGAGGAAGGCGAGCAGCGCGAGCTGGTAGTCCTCCAGGGCGCGCACCTGGGCCTTGTCGCGTTCGCCGGGGGCCTTCGCCACCGGCTGGAAGATCTTGTCGAAGAGCGGCAGGCCGTTCAGGTCGGCCTGCGGGATATAGTAGCGGGCTTCGCCGCGGACCTTCTCCATCCGCGCCTGTCCTTCCTCGCCCGCGAGGGTCTTGAAGATGCTGTTGGAGAAGAGGCTCCAGACCTGCTTGTGGTAGAAGTACCACTGCCCGTCCTTCTCGCGCAGGTGCATCTGGAGCGCGGCCACGTCGTCCATCAGCGCGCTCAGGGCGCTGCCCGACATCGGGTAGCCCATCGTCACGTTGACATCGCGGATGCGCTCCGGCAGGGAGTTGAGCACGCTCATCAGCAGGCCTTCGTCCGGCAGGACGACCGCCGTCTCGATGCCGCCGGCGCCGAGCCGGTCGAGGATGGCCGGGACCTGCTTGGCCTGGCCCACGGCAGAAGGCACGCTCAGCACGTGGATCTGCGGCTCGGGCAGGGGCTCCGGATCGGGCTCGAAGGCCTGGGGGAATTCGAGGACGTTGTCGCGCAGGAAGAAGGAGGATTTGTTGTGCGGGTCGCTGATCCAGCCCTTGCCGTAATCCCAGCAGAACTCCGCAAGATGCGCGTCGCGCAGGCGGCGCATCAGGCGCTTCTCGCACTCGTTGAGGGCGTTGAGCCCGACGAAGACGAACTTGCGCACGTAGCCGAAACGCTCCTGCAGCAGGTCCACGGCGGGCGTGTCCTGCAGGCGCTCCGCGAGGGCCCGGTACACCTGGCCCGCGCAGGACATGCCCTGCTCGCGCAGCCGCGCGTTGAACGCTTCGTAGAGCGGCAGCAGGATGTCCCAGATGCGGCGGAAGGCTTCCTTGTACTTGCCGCCCGTCTGGAAATGGGAAAGGAAATGCCGGATGGCCTCCAGCTGCTTCTCGTCGAGGTATTCGAAGTCGTCCTGGAGCGCGCGGAAGTCCGCGATGTTCTGGAAGAGCCGCTTCGGGTCGACGAGATACTTGTCCACGTCGCCGAAGTCGGACAGCAGTACGCCGCCCCAGAAGATGAATTCGTCCAGGTCCTCGGCCTTGGCGCCCTGCGCCTCGTAGAGGGGCCTGTAGCACTCGTACAGTTCCAGCAGGAGGTGGACCTGGTCGGTCTTCTCCGCCCCCGCGAGGGTGTAGAAGAAATCATCCATCGTATACACCTCCGGAGCGCACAAGGGGCGCCCGGCCTCGGCCACGCAGCCGGCCAGGTATTTCTCGAAGAACAGCTTCGCACGCCGGTTCGGGACGATGAAGCACAGATCTTCAACGCCTCCCTCGGCATAGTAATGCCGCGCCACCTGCTCAAGGAACGGAATCATATCCTACAAAGATAGAAAAAAGATGCAGATTCAGGTGGGCGCGCCGGGCAGGACATGGCACCGCTGCCGGGCAGAGGAGAAAATGCGCAAAATGCGGGGCGGATTACGCAATTACCGCACTGCTTTTCTCAAACGAATCGTTATCTTTGTGATTCAAGTATATCCGTCATGAACAAGCCATTTATTCTACCTTATGAAGGCGGCCTGATCGAGAAGGATCTCCCGGCCGGCATTCTGCATAATTACGAGAAAATCTGGACGGACATCTATCCGGAGGCCGCGCCGGCCGCTTCGGCCGTGGCCGACCTGATCGTCAACGCCATCAACCAGTGTGAAGGACGCCTGTTCCGGCTGGGCCTCACGACCGGCATCACGCCGGCGCCGCTCTACGAGGAGCTCGCCCGCCGTTTCCGCGCCGGCGAGGTGTCTTTCCGCAACGTGGAGGTCGTCTCCATCGATGAATACTACCCTTCTTCCGGCGACGAAGCCCAGAGCCGCAACCACCGCCTCCACGAGGCGCTGCTGGACCAGGTGGACATCCTCCCGGAACACATCCACATCCCGGACGGCACCGTCCCGCAGGCGGAAGTGTCCGACTACTGCGCCGCTTTCGACAAAGTGGCCCGCGGCCTGGACCTGCTGGTGATCGGCATCGGCGAGGAAGGCCAGCTGGGCTTCAACGAAGCCGGCAGCAACGAGAAGACGCGCACCCGCACCGTGCGTCTCTCCTACAGCTCCCGCAAGCGCCAGGCGCGCAATTTCGGCAGCGACCTGTCGGTTACGCCGCAGAGCGCCATCACGATGGGCATCGGCACGATGCTCTCCGCCGGGCACATCATCCTGATGGCCTGGGGCGAAGACAAGGCCGAGGCCGTCAAGGCCATCGTCGAGGGAGAGATCACCACCGCCTGCCCCGCCTCGCTGCTGCAGCGCCACGACCACATCCGCTTCTTCACGGACGCCACGGGCGGCAGCCAGCTGACCCGCGTGGTGGCCCCCTGGCTGGTCGGCCCCTGCGACTGGACGCCGAAGCTCATCCGCAAGGCCGTCGTCTGGCTGTGCGGGGTCGTCGGCAAGCCGATCCTCAAGCTCACGGACAAGGACTACCTGGAGAACTCGCTGGGCGAGCTGCTCGAGTACGCCGGTCCGTTCGACAAGATCAACATCGAGGTCTTCAACGACCTCCAGCATACCATCACCGGCTGGCCGGGCGGCAAGCCGAACGCCGACGACAGCACGCGTCCGGTGGCCGCCGCCCCGTATCCCAAGACGGTGCTCCTCTTCTCGCCGCACCCCGACGACGACGTCATCTCGATGGGCGGCACCTTCATCCGGCTTGTCTCCCAGGGGCACGACGTGCACGTGGCCTACGAGACGTCCGGCAACGTCGCCGTCCACGACGACGTGGTGCTCCAGCATTTCGACGCCGCGTCGATGCTCGGCATGGCCGACCGCTACGACGCCGTCAAGGCCCTGGTGGACGCCAAGGTCCCGGGCGAGCCCGAACCGCGGGAACTGCTGGACCTCAAGGCGGCGATCCGCCGCAGTGAGGCCCGCGCGGCCGTCCGCTCCTTCGGCCTCAACCCCGACACCAACGCCCATTTCCTCAACCTGCCCTTCTACGAATCCGGCAGCATCAAGAAGAAACCCTGCACCCAGGCCGACGTGGACATCATCAAGGACCTGATCCGCTCGCTCAAGCCGCACATGATCTTCATGGCCGGCGACCTCGCCGACCCGCACGGCACGCACCGCGTGTGCACCGAGGCGGCGCTGGAAGCCGTGGAGCAGCTGCGCGCAGAGGGCAACGCCTGGCTCGCCGGGACGCACATCTGGCTCTACCGCGGCGCCTGGATGGAATGGGAGATCGGACGCGTGGACATGGCCGTCCCCCTGAGCCCGGGAGAAGTGGTCATGAAGCGCCACGCCATCTTCCGCCACCTCTCGCAGAAGGACATCGTCCCCTTCCCGGGCGAAGACCCGCGCGAGTTCTGGCAGCGCGCCGAGGAGCGCACGCAGAACACCGCACGCCAGTACGACAGCCTCGGCATGGCCGAGTACCAGGCCATCGAAGTATTCCTGAAACTCTGTTAAAGATATGAAAGTCATCATCCGCGACAATGCCAGGGAGGGCGGCCTGTGGGCCGCGCACTACATCGCCTCCCGCATCCGGGAGAAAGCCGCCAGGACCGACGAGCCCTTCGTGCTGGGCCTGCCCACCGGCTCCACCCCGCTCAACACCTACGCCGAGCTCGTCCGCATGGTCAAGGCCGGCGAAATCTCCTTCAAGAACGTCATCTCCTTCAACATGGACGAATACGCCGGCCTGCCTGTGGAGCATCCCGAGAGCTACCATTCCTTCATGTTCAAGAACCTCTTCGACCACATCGACGAGCCGCTGGAGAACATCCATATCCTCAACGGCAACGCCGCCGACCCGGCCGCCGAGTGCGCCGCCTACGAGCGCGCCATCGAGCAGGCGGGCGGCATCGACCTCTTCCTCGGCGGCATCGGCGAGGACGGTCACATCGCCTTCAACGAGCCGTTCTCCCCGCTCTCTTCCCGCACGCGCCTGGTGACCCTCACGCAGGACACCCGCGAGGTCAATTCCCGCTTCTTCGGCGGCGACCCCGAGGCCGTGCCCGCCCAGGCGATGTCTGTGGGCGTCGCCACCGTGATGGACGCCCGCGAGGTGGTCATCCTCGCCTTCGGCTCCAAGAAGGCGCGCGCCCTGGCCAGCGCCATCGAGGGCCCGATGTCCCACTACAACACGGTGAGCGCATTACAGAATCACCCCGCCGGCATCATCGTCTGCGACGAGGCTGCGATCGGCGAGGTGAAAGTCAACAGCTACCGCTATTTCAAAGCCGTAGAGGCCGCGGAGAGCCGTTTATAGGTTCTTGAAACTGATCTTGTAGAGCTTGGACGTGGTATCGTCGCCCACCCAGATGCACTGGCGGTCGCGGTCCACGTACAAGCTTTCTCCGTTATCGATGAAGGGCACCGGATAGGAGGCGATCACCTTGCCCTCCAGGGTGCAGAGATTGACCGTGCGGAGCTCGCTGTCCGGAATCCAGAGCGCGTTGCGCACCGGGTCATAGCAGAGACCGGAGATATCCTCGATGCCTTCCGTGATCTCAATACGGTCCAGGATGCCCTCGGTCGGCGAGAAGCGGATCAGCAGGCGCGGATCCGCCTGGTTGCCGACCAGCAGCGTGCCGTCGTTCATCCAGGTGATGGCCTCGAGACCGCTGTTGGTCCGGTAGCCCGCTTCCTTGATCACGCCGAGCAATTCGGACTCCTTGTATTCCGGAGCGCGCAGCCGCCGGATTTCCTGCCTGCCCTCGACGACATAGTAGACATCGCGGGTGGCCGGGTCGATCGTGACGCCCTCGCAGTCCATATGACGCTCTACGAAGAAGGGTTTCGTCTCCCCCGTCCAGCTGACGGCGTAGACGCCCTTCTCGTCGGACGCGGCCAGCATGCCGTCGCCGTCCGGCGCCAGGCAGAGGCCGGACACTTCGGGGACCTGCGTGTCGACCGTGGTATAATCGCCCATCACGGGCAGGGCGGCCTGCTGCTTGAAGGCGTCCCAGTCATAATAGGGCCAGTTGTCCGCGGGCAGCGGGAGCCGGGCCTCGCGGCCGTTGAGCAGGACCTTGAAGAGGACCTTCGGCGAACGCTTGCTGCGGTAGAAAACGAACTGGAGGTTGGCGCCCATCGGCACTTCGTGCAGCTGGCACCAGACCGGGATCTCGTCCGGGTCGGCGACGTCGTGGCCGAAGCCGTTGACATCGAGCGTCATCAGCAGCGGCAGGAAGGTGTAGTCGTGGCCGAAGCGCAGGTCGGCACCCCGCTCGCCGCCGGCGATGCGTTCGTCGGCCCTGGCGATGATGTCCTCCACGATCGGCTGGTAGCCCAGGTGCGTAGGCCAGGCGTTGGCGTAGAACTGGAAGTCGTCCACCTTCCAGAGCGCGACGCGCTCCTCCGGGGTGAAGATGTCCGTGAAGTTCAGGTCGGTGTCGATGCCGTCCATGCCGCCGGCGAAGAAGTAGAGGTAGGACACGAAGTCCCAGCCCTCAGTCTCGGGCACGGCCTTGAAAGGCTCCTTGAACAGGCGCCCGAGGATGGCGCGCCAGTCCACCGTGCGCTCGACATACTGCTCCCAGGTCTCCCCGAAACGGAGCGGCGTGCGGAGGTAGTTGTCGTTGCGGAACGGGTTCTTGCCGTCGAGCGGCAGGATGGCGGGCAGGAAGCTGACGCCGAAATTCTCGAAGATGTCCAGCTTCGCGTCCTGCGCCTTCAGGCCCAGGCAGAAGGCGGACATCGTCATCACGCAGCGCGTGGAGGTGGAGGTCCAGGCGCGCACGGCCGCGTCTTTCCCGAACACCTTCGGGAAATTGGCGTACATCCGCCCGGCCAGCTCCTGCTGTTGCTGCCAGCCCTTGCGGGAAAGGTCGCCGACGCGGTAGCGCACGGACGGGTAGAGCCCGTCGAAGCGCTCCTTGAAGGAGGCGCCGAGCGCCGTCAGGTTGTCGCTTTCGGCGGCCGCCCCGAACACGTCGTGGATCTTGTCGTAGATGTCGCTCTGCCAGGCATAGCGGGCGCCGTGACGGCCATAATGGCTGATGTAGAAAGGCTCGTAGCCCTTCGGCGCGCGCGTCAGTTCGACCGGCCCGGTCGGACAGAGGTAGTCCGTCCCGGAAAGGTATTCCGGATGGGCCTGCAGCTGGTCGAAGATGTCGGTTTGCTGGGCCCCTGCGCTCAGGCAGAGCGCCAGCAGGGGCAGGATGAGAAGTCGGTTGGTCATATCTTGCGTTTATGTTGGTTCCGTTCGCGCCACTCGTTCGGCGAGCAGCCGTAGATCTGCTTGAAGCGGCGGGAGATGCTCTTGGTGTCGTTCTCGCCCAGGGAGAGGGCGATGCCCACGACCTGGTCGTCGGTGTCCAGGAGCAGCTCGGCGAAGCGCTTGATCTTCAGGTCGGAGATATACTGGTAGAGGGTCTGCCCGGTCACGGCCTTGAAGCGGCGCTCCAGCAGGCGGCGGGACAGGGCGACCTCCGCGATCACGTCCTTGACGGAGATCTTCTTCTGGTAGTTGCGGTGGATGAACTGGACAGCCTTCTGGATCTGGGCGTCGTCCGTGGCGAAGGCCGCCGTGGAGATGCGCCCTACGAGCTTGACCGGTTTCAGGACGATGTCCTCGTACGGCGCGTCCGGGTTGGCGACGAGCTTCTCGATGAGCTCGGCCGTGCGGTAGCCGCCTTCCTCGATGTCCACGAAGATGCTGGACAGGGTGGTGCTCCCGAGGCTGCAGAGCAGCTCGTCGTTGTCCACGCCGATGATGGAGACGTCGCCCGGGATCTGGATGCCGGCGGCGTGGCAGGCCTCGATCAGGTTGTTGCCCTGGTTGTCGTCGCAGGCCATGATGCCGATCGGCTTGGGCACCATCCGGAGCCAGTCGCGCAGGCGGTCCCGCTCATAGTACCACAGGTGGTCGATCTCCTGCAGGTTGTAGGCATAGAAGGAATTGCCGTAGCCCGCGGCCTCCACCTCGCGGCGGAAGCCCTCGCAGCGTTCGTCCGACCAGCAGACTTCGTTGAAACCGAAGAATCCGAAGTTGCGGAAACCGCGGTCGATGTAGAAGCGCGCGGCCATCCGGCCGGTGCCCAGATAGTCCGCCGTGATGTTGGGGATGGTCTGGAAGCGCTTCTTGAAGTCCTGGGCCACGACCACGATGCCGTTCTTGCGGAACAGGCTGATGTCGTCGGTCTCCTCGAACTGTCCGATGACGGCGTCAGCGCCCCAGTCTTTGGCGAACTTCACCACGCCGGGCAGGCCGATCTTCTCCTTGAAGGCGGGCGGCATGCGGCAGATGGCCCATTGTTCCTTGCGGCGCGAATAGCGGACAATCCCCTGGAGGAGCTTGTTCGGGAAGGACTCCGTGAAGTCGGTGATGAAAAGCAGGTGCAGCATATCAGTGGCGGTGATAGGAAATGCCGAGGCTGTCGTAGTAGGGATATTCGTGGTCCGTGACGATGCTGAAGAAGTGGTCGAAGTCGGCGACGAAGGCCGGGTCGTCCGGGGCGGTCGTGCCGGCCCAGGACGGGCTGGCGTTCCAGCCGCGCTCGAACAGGCCGAGCGACTTCGGGAAGAAGTAGTACGTCACGTGGTCGAAGCAGCGGATCGTCTCGGCCCAGAGGTGGCCCTCGACGCCGATGATGTGCGGCCGGGAGGCCGGGGTCAGCGCGGGCTTGCCCTCGCCGGAATGCGTCAGGTCGACCGGGTTGCAGTAGTCGTCCCAGCGGACGGAACGGTACATGTCGTAGGGCTGCAGGGAGAAGCTACGGCGCTCGTCCACGAAGCCGCCCCAGGAGTGTCCGCGCTCGGTCTTGCCGTAGTTGTAGGCGAAGTCCATGTAGCAGTTGGGGGCGCTGGAGATGACGACGGGCAGGCCTTCGGCGGCAAACTCATACGGGAGCACGTCGCGGCCGTGCGAGACGGTCCACAGGTTGGTCAGGGCGAGGTTGGCGCGGAGCCGCGCGAGCGTGGCGGGCGTGACGTGCTGGCAGACGTCCTGCCAGCCGCCCAGCTTGATGCCGCGCGCCTCGGCGATGTCCATCAGCCGGTTCAGGAAGTATTCCTTCAGCCAGCCGATGTCGGTGCGGCCGTTCTCGGCCAGCAGCGCGGCGCAGGCCGGCGAGCCGGTCCAGGCGCCGTCCGGCACCTCGTCGCCGCCGATGTGGATGGCCTCGAGCGGCACCCCGGCCTCGGCGTAGAGCGCGATCAGGCCGTCGAAGACGGTCTCGAAGAAAGTATAGGTGGACGGCAGGGCCACGTTCATCACGTTGTCGGTGTAGTCCTGCACGGATTCGTAGACGGAAGTGTCCGCCGGCTCGGAGAGCAGGCAGCTGCGGTCGCCAGTCCGCTGCGCACGCACCTCCATCGACTTGACCGCGGCGCGGGAATGGCCCGGAGTGTCAAATTCGGGGATGATGCGGATATGGCGCTCGTTGGCGTAGCGCAGGATTTCGACGAAGTCGGCGTGGGAGTAATAGCCGTTGCCCGGGGAGTCGTCGCCCGGCCGTGCCGCGACACAGTAGGTCGGCTGCAGGCCGTCCGGCTCGGCGATTGTGCCGTCCTCGCGGAGGACCGGCAGGCAGCGGGCGGCGCCGTAGGAGGTGAGCTCCGGCAGGGCGTCGATCTCGATGCGCCAGCCTTCGTCGTCGCCGAAGTGCAGGTGCAGGAAGCTGGCCTTATAGGAAGCCATCAGGTCGATCAGGCGCAGCAGGTCGGCCTTCTGGGTAAAGTTGCGGCTCACGTCGAGCATCAGACCGCGCCAGGGCAGGTCCGGCCAGTCGGTGACGACGGCGGCCGGCACGGCGGCGCCCTGCGCGTTGCGGCGCAGGCGTCCGAGCGTAACGGAAGCGTAGTATGCGCCGTCTTCGTCGGCCGCCTCGACACGGACGGCGCCGTCGGCGAGCGTGATCCGGTACCAGCCGGGGCGCTGTCCGTCGACGTAGGAGACGGTCGGTTCCGCAGCCGGGTCGGTCTCGCCTTCCAGGCGCTTCACTTCCTTGAGCCGGGGAATGATATCATAGACACCCGTTTCCACGTGGGAGTAGTCGAAACTGTGGACGGGTTCGGACGGCAGGAAACGGTATTCGGCCGTCACGGCGACGGGCTTGCCGCCCTTGCGCTGCAGGAAGAATCCTTCCGGCGCGCGGCACTGGTTGACCAGCGGCCGCGCCTCATAGCGCAGCGTCATCGCGGCGCCCTTCGTATCGGCCGTCGGAACGACGCGGTAGAGCGTGCCGCTGATGTGCTCGATGGTGCCGGGCGCGTCCGTCTCCATCGTGACGGGGGTGCGGAACTGGCTGAACCAGACGGTCCACTCCGTGCCGGCAGGCGGGTTCTGGATCTCCATCGTATGAAGCGCCCGACCACTCTCGGGGTCGGTAACGCCCTCAGTCCAAACAATATGACAATTTGGGGTGCAGGCTACGCAAAACGCGCACGCGATAAAAAGGAGAAAATAGCTTTTAGTGTTCACAATCAGTGCGTTTTTTAATACAGCACAAATATGAATAATATTAAAGACCGAGGCAATCGAATGACGCAAATTGCGTGCCTAAATACGCAAGATTGTTTTTGTGCTTTCAATCTAATCCATAATTTTGCAAAAAAATCACACAGCAAATGACACTTGGAATTGACGTCGGAGGAACCAATCTGGTCCTGGGCCTGGTCCAGGACGGCAAGATTGTCAAGCGGGTCTCCACCCCCTGGTTCCCCCGCGAAGCCAGCCTGGAACAGACGATCGACATCCTGTCGGAGCAGATCTCCGGCATCATCACCCCGGACACCGAAAAGATCGGCATCGGCGTCCCGTCCGTCGTGGACATCCACCGGGGCATCGTATACGACACCGCCAACATTCCCTCCTGGACGGAAGTCCCCCTCAAAGACCTGCTGGAAGCGCGCTTCCACCTGCCCGTATCGCTCAACAACGACGCGAACTGCTACGCGATGGGCGTGTATGAGGGTTATCCCGCCGACGCCAAGCCAGAGGTCCTCGTCGTGATCACGCTCGGCACGGGCGTGGGAATGGGCATCGTGGACCGCGGCCGCCTCTTCTGCGGCGCCAACTGCGGCGCGGGCGAACTGGGCACGCTCCCCTACCGGGGCGCCACGCTCGAGACTTTCTGCAGCAAGCAGTTCTTCGCCGGGAGCGGCTGGGACAGCCTCAGCGCCTCCGAGGCCGCCTACAACGGCGACCCGCGCGCCCTGGCCCTCTTCCACGACCTGGGCAAGCGCCTGGGCGACCTGCTCACGACCGTCATGTTCGCCTACGACCCGAGCCACATCGCGCTCGGCGGCGGCATCGCTTATACTTATCCGCTTTTCCGGGCGTCCATGGAGGCCCGCCTGAAGCGCGATTTCCCTTATCACAAGAGCCTCGAACGGCTCACCGTCGACGTCTGCACCGGTGATGACATCCCGGTGATCGGCGCCTCCCTCATCTAGCCACATACGACATGAAAAAAATCCTCTTCTTCCTGATGACGATGACGCTCTGCGCCTGCGGGCAGCAGGGCCGGATGCTCTCCGGGGACCAGAAGGTCCTGGACGGAGGCTGGCAGCTTTCGCGCGAAGGCGCTTCCGAGCGCTACGACGCCACCGTCCCCTCGACGGTCTGCGGCGTCCTCGCGGATGCCGGCTATTTCGGTGACGACCTGCTCGAGGGCCGCAATTACGCGGCCGCGGACAAAACGCCGTTCGACGCCACCTGGACCTACAGCACGGAATTTACGGCGAAGGCCGCGGCAGGCCAGCATGTCGAGCTGGTTTTCGACGGGCTCGACTACTATGCCGACATCTTCCTGAACGGCAAGCAGATCGCCAGCTCCGACACGACCTTCGGCGTCTTCCGCCGCCGCGCCTATGACGTCACCGACCTGCTCAGGGGCCGCAACAGCCTGCAGGTCAAGCTGCGCCGCGCCCAGTCCGGCGACCTGAACCACGGTTTCGTGGACTGGAACCCGCGCCCGCTGGACGAGAGCATGGGCATCGTGCGTCCCGTCTCGCTCCATGCGAGCGGCGACGTGACCGTCGAGGACCTGTTCGTGATCGCGGAACCGGAGCTTCCGGCCCTGGACAAAGCCGACCTGGAGGTACGCGTCCGCCTGCGCAACCACGCGGACAAGGCCGTTTCGGGCATGATTGCCCTGAATCTGGAGAATGAAGGCGAAGCCGCCGTCCCCTTCGAGCTGCCCGCCGGCGCGGAGCAGGTCGTCGTGCTGACGCCGGCCGAAGCCGCCCTGCTGCACCTCGAACAGCCGCGCATCTGGTGGAGCTATGACCTCGGCAAGCCGGAAATGTATAATCTGCGCGCTTCCGTGACCGTGGACGGCGCCGTGTCCGACACGCGCGAGACCGCCTTCGGCGTGCGCAAGATCGAGAGCCGCCTCACCGCTGAAAATTACCGCCAGTTCACGCTCAACGGCAAGGACATCCTGCTCAAGGGCGCCGGCTGGACCGACGACCTCTTCCTGCGGGATACTCCGGAGAGCATCCGCTGGCAGGTGGAGTACGTCAAGGATATGAACTTGAACTGTATCCGCTTCGAAAACATCTGGGGCAAGGACGACACGGTCTATGACCTGTGCGACCAGCTCGGCGTGCTCGCCCTCGTGGGCTGGAGCTGCCAGTGGGAGTGGGAGAACTATTGCGGCCTGCCCGAGACCGACGGCTACGGCTGCATCAACAGCCCGGAGACGGAGGACCTGGCGGTCGCCTATTTCCGCGACCAGGTGGTCCGCCTGCACAACCACCCGGCCCTGATCGGCTGGCTGACCGGCAGCGACCGCATCCCCAACCCGCGTCTCGAAAAGCGTTATCTGGAGATCTATGAGGCGGAGGAATACCGTCCCTACGTCTGCTCCGCCAAGAACCTGGAGAGCCTGGCCGGCTGGTCCGGCACCAAGATGGAAGGCCCGTACGAGTACGTCGGCCCCGACTACTGGTACCGCGACACGCAGGCGGGCGGCGCCTTTGGCTTCAACACCGAGACCGGCATCGGCGCCAACCTCCCGCAGAAGGAGTCCCTGCGCCGGATGATCCCGGAGGACGCCCTGTGGCCGCTCTCCGACAGCTGGGACTACCACTGCACTACCTCGGGTTCCGCGATGAACTCGACCAGGATGCTCAATACGGTCATCGAGAACCAGTACGGCGCCGCCAGCGGCTTCGAGGATTTCGTCCGCAAGGCCCACGCCGTGGACTACGACGGCACGCGCGCCATGTTCGAGGCTTTCCGCGCCCGCATGCCGAAGAGCACGGGCATCGTCCAGTGGATGCTCAACTCCGCCTGGCCGTCCCTCTACTGGCAGCTCTACGACTGGTACGGCGCTCCGACTGCCGGTTACTATGGCACCAAGAAGGCCTGCGAGCCCCTGCAGCTCATCTTCGACTACGCCGACCGCAAGGTCTATGCGGTCAGCGAGCGCCCGGAGGCCTGCGCGCTCAAGGCCAGCTTCACCGTCTATGACGAGCATTCCCGCCAGATCGGCAGCGGCAGCCGGGAAATCCGCATCGACTACCGCCAGAGCCTGCCGGTCTTCGACCTGCGCCGCTTCGACGGCCGCCCGCACTTCGTGGCGCTGACGCTCACGACGCCCGACGGCACGCCGGTCGCGGACAATTTCTACTGCCTGCCCGCCCGGGACAACGACTATGTCTGGAACCGGACGAACTGGTACCTCACCCCGATCAGCCGCCACGCCGACCTGCGCTTCGTCTTCGCCCAGGAACCCGCGGAAGTGGAGATGAACGTGGAGCCGAACGACGGCGGCTATGCCGTGACGCTCGTCAACAAGTCCTCCGTCATCTCCTACATGAACATCCTGAAGGCGCTCGACGCGGACGGACAGCTGGTCACGCCCGCCTATTGGAGCGACAACTTCTTCCCGCTCCTGCCGGGCCAGACGAAGACCGTCACCTGCCAGGTGGCAGGCGCAGGCATCCACATTGAAATTGATAACCGTTAGTCATGAAAAAATTCATTTTGCTTTTCCTGGCATTCGGCTTCGCCGCCAGTGCCTTCGCGCAGGAAGACATCTCCCGCGCCATGTCCAAATACGCCAACAACCAGTTCAGCGACGACGACCAGTACACGGTGACGGAGCCCTATGAGACGGTGTCCGTGGACCAGACCCGCTCCAGGCGGATCAAGAACATCATCGTGATGATCGGCGACGGCATGGGCCTGGAGCAGGTCAGCTGCGGCTGGGTGCTCAACGGCGGCCACCTCAACCTGGACAATTTCATCTATACGGGCCTCTCCCGCACCTACGCCACGGACCGTCTGATCACAGACTCCTGCGCCGGCGGTTCCGCCCTCGCCACGGGCGTCAAGACGAAGTACTACTATATGGGCGTGGACCCGGACGGCAATCCGGTCCCTTCCATCCTGCACCGCGCCCAGGAGAAAGGCATGAAGACCGGCGTGGCCGTGACCTGCCGCATCAATGACGCGACGCCGCTCGACTTCGTGGGGCACTCCCTCGACCGCGACGACGAAGAAGTCAACGCCGCCCAGTACGTCGCCAGCGACGTGGACTTCCTGACCGGCGGCGGCATCCGCTTCTGGCAGAACCGCACCGACGGCCGCGACCTCGTCCAGGAAATGGTGGCCAAAGGCTACACCTTCGTGGACAACCGCGAGGACCTGAACAAGGTGCACGAAGGCCGCGTGCTCGGCCTCTTCGCCCCGCTCGAGATGGAGCCCGCGCTCGACCGCGGCCCGGTGCTCGAGGACTGCGCGATGAAAGCCATCGAACTGCTTGACAACAAGAAAGGATTCTTCCTGATGATCGAAGGTTCCAGCATCGACGACTGGTGCCACAAGAAGAAAGTCGGCTACATGGCCGAAGAGCTGTTCGACTTCGACCGGACCATCGGCAAGGTGCTCGAATGGGCCGAGAAGGACGGACACACCCTGGTCGTCGTGACCGCGGACCATGCCACCGGCGGACTCACCCTGCTGGACGGCAACCTTGAGGGACGCAACGTCAAGGTCAACTTCTCCACGAAGGGCCACAACGGCATCCTCGTGCCGGTCTATGCCTATGGCCCGCACGCCGAGGAGTTCGTCGGCATCCACGAGAACGCCGAAATCGGCCAGATTCTCCGCAAGCTCTTGAAGTAGTTTTTCTCCGTACGCAAACCGCGTATAGGAATACGCGATTCTTACTCCGTCGGGAGTGAGAATAAGATACTTTTGTACCTGTGACCACACACAACTCACTTAAATTTTCTTAAATAACCTTATGAAAGCCAAACATTTATTCTTGTTTCTGCTGTTCGGTTTCGCCGCGCTGAGCCTCAACGCGCAGAACCTGACGGTCAAGGGAACGATCACCGACGGATCCAACGGCGACCCGATCCCGTTCGCATCTGTCGTTGTCAAGGGTACCGGCGAATGGACGACCTCCGACGTCAATGGCCAGTACACGGTGAAGGCTCCCACCAACGGGGTCCTTTCCGTGGAATGCCTCAGCTACGTATCGGTCGAAATCGCCGTGAACGGCCAGACTGACCTGAACATCGTCCTCCAGCCCGACTTCGACCAGCTCTCCGAGGCGGTCGTCATCGGCTACGGTGTCCAGCAGAAAAAACTCATCACCGGATCCACCATCCAGGTGAAAGGCGACGACCTGACCAAACTCAGCACGACTTCCGTCCTCGGCGCTCTCCAGAGCCAGAGCCCGGGCGTGACCATCACCCAAAGCTCCGGCCAGCCGGGCGAAGGATTCAAGGTCAACATCCGCGGTATGGGCACCATCGGCAACTCCGACCCGCTCTACGTCATCGACGGCGTGATCGGCGGTAGCCTCAGCGCCCTCAACCCGGCCGACATCGAGTCCATCGACGTGCTCAAGGATGCCGCTTCGGCCGCCATCTACGGTGCGCGCGCCGCCAACGGCGTCGTGCTCGTGACCACCCGCCAGGGCAAAGAGGGCCGCGCCGTCCTGTCCTACGACGCCTACTATGGCCAGCAGTACATCGCCAAGATGCCGAACCTCTGCAACGCGCAGGAGTACATCGCCGCACTTGACCTGATGTACAAGAACGAAGGCATCGCCCTCACCGACTGGGCCGCCGTCCTCCCCGCCAACCTCTATCAGTCCATCAAGAACGGCTCCTGGAAGGGTACCAACTGGATGGAAGAGGCCTACAACAAGGGCGCGATGACGACCAACCACGCCATCAACCTTTCCGGCGGCACCGCCGACCACAAGTACTCCATCGGTCTGTCCTACACCGGACAGGAGGGTCTGATCGGCTTCAACAAGATCCGTCCGGCCAACGCCGACTACAACCGCTACACCTTCCGCGTCAACACCGACAACGTCGTGATCAAGAACGACAATCTCAACATCCTGCGCATCGGCCAGACGCTGAACTTCAACCACACCACCAACAGCGGTATCGCGAACGACGTGGACATCTACTGGAACTCCGTCCACAACATCCTGCGTACTACCCCGCTCCTTCCTGCCTACAAGTATGACGAGAACGGCAACATCGCCGGTTTCTACGATCAGGAGGCCCGTTCCGCCGAAGGCTGGAACTTCGACACCAGCACCAGCTCCGCCAACCCGCTGGCCTATGACTACTACACGTCCCGCGGTCTCCAGGAGAGCTCCAGCTTCACCCTGCAGGCCAGCGCTTTCGCCGAACTGCAGCCGGTCAAGAACCTCAAGTTCAAGACCCAGTTCGGCTACGTGATGAACTCCAACTCCTCCCGCTCCTACAATATGACTTACAACATCAACGCGAAGGCGTTCAACGACTTCGACACCGTAAGCCAGAGCATGAACTACAACCAGCGCATCACCTGGGAGAACACCGTGTCCTATTCCTTCTCCGTGAAGGACCTGCACAACTTCGACTTCGTCGCCGGTACGGCCATCGAGAAGTGGGGCATGGGCGTGAGCATCAGCGGCAAGGGCACCAACTCCACCCGTCCCAACGACTGGCTTTTCGCCTATCTTTCCAACACGAAGCCGACGGAACTGAGCCAGATCTCCGTTTCCGGTGCTCCCCGGAGCCAGGGCGCTCTCGCCTCGTTCTTCGGCCGTGTGAACTACAACTACGACAGCAAATACCTGTTCTCCGCCACTGTCCGCGGTGACAAGTCCTCCAACTTCGCCCGTGGTCACCGCCTGGGTATCTTCCCTTCCGCATCCGCCGGTTGGGTGATCTCCTCCGAGCCCTGGATGGCTGACGCCAAGGACTGGCTCAGCTTCCTGAAGCTCCGCGCCAGCTGGGGCCAGAACGGTAACGCCAGCATCGACAACTTCCAGTATCTCTCCACCATCGTGCTGGATACGAACGCCTCCTACGCTTTCGACTCCGAGGATTCCTTCTCCACCGGCGCCGTCGGTGACGTGCTCGCCAACCCGGACGTGAGCTGGGAGACCTCCCAGCAGCTTGACCTCGGTATCGACGCCCGCTTCTTCAACTCCCGCCTCGGCGTCACTATCGACGGCTACATCAAGGACACCCGCGACTGGCTCGTCCGCGCCCCGATCCCTTCCGTGATCGGTCTGAATCCTCCTTACGTCAACGGCGGCGACATCCGCAACGCGGGTATCGAACTGGCCGTCGACTGGAGCAAGAACACCGGTGACTTCACCTACGGCATCAACGTGAACGGTGCCTACAACCACAACCGGGTCACCCGCATCGCCAACGCCGAGGGTATCATCCACGGCGCCGAGGACGTCCTCTCCGAGGGCACCGTCGAGATGTACCGCGCCCAGGTCGGCTACCCGATCGGCTACTTCTACGGCTACAAGACCGCCGGTGTCTTCCAGAACCAGGCCCAGGTGGACGCCACCGCCGCCAAGTATGAGGACACCAAGCCCGGCGACCTGATCATCGTCGACGTCAACGGCGACGGCATCATCTCCGCCGACGACCGCACCATGATCGGCGACCCGAACCCGGACTTCACCGCCGGCCTCAATTTCTGGATGTCCTATAAGGGCTTCGACTTCAGCCTCTCCGGCTACGGCGCCTTCGGCCAGCAGGTCGCCAAGAGCTACCGCTCCTTCGCCGACAGCCAGCGCGACAACTTCACCACCGACGTCTTCCAGACCTGGCAGGGTGAAGGCACCTCCAACCGCCTCCCGATCCTGACCTTCGGCAGCAACCGCAACTGGCAGTACATCTCCGACATCTACATCGAGAACGGCGACTACTTCAAGGTCTCCAACGTCACCTTCGGTTACGACTTCCGCCGCCTGCTGAACATCAAGAACATCAGCAAGTGCCGCCTGTACTTCTCCGCCCAGAACCTCCTGACCATCACCGGCTACTCCGGCATGGATCCTGAGATGGGCAAGGGTACCGAGGACGACTGGGTGTCCGGCATCGACGTGGGTTTCTACCCCTCCGCGAGAACTTTCCTCTTCGGTGTTAACATTCAATTCTAGCGAATCATGAAAAAGACAATTATACGATTCTTCGTCGCTGCTTCAGCCCTGTTTGCCCTGACGGCCTGCGATAACTTCCTGGATACGATCAGCTTTACCGAGCGCAATACGAGCAACTTCCCGGCCACCGAAGAGGAAGCCATGCAGCTCGTGACCGGCATCTACGCCACGCTCAACCTGGATCTGCGCGACTACGCCGGCACCTGCTACATCATGCAGGCCAACCTCTGCTCCGACGACCAGTTCGGCGGCGGCGGTATGGACGACGCCGAGGCCCAGGCCTGGGACCACCTGATGTACAACGACATCGACGCCCAGGGCGAATTCTGGACCAACTGCTACAGCGGCATCGGCCGCGCCAATATGGCGATTGCCAACCTGGACAAGGTGAAGGACGAAAAACTCCGCAACCAGCTCCTCGGCGAGGCTTACATCCTCCGCTCCTGGTTCTATTTCGAACTCGCCCAGATGTTCGAGATCGTTCCGCTCGTGACCAGCGTGCCCAAGAACGTCGAAGACGCCGCCGAGTATCCCGCCCTCGCCTCCGTCGAGGAGATCTACGGCTTCATCGCCGCCAGCCTCAAGAAGGCCTGCGACATCATGCCGTCCAACCCTTACGGCCAGATCCTGACCGGCCGCGGTCACGTCAACCGCTGGGTGGCCGAAGGCCTGCTCGCCCGCGTGTACCTCTTCTACACCGGATTCTACAGTGACAAGGAGAACAAGTCCATCACCGCCCTCCCGCTGATGGATCTCGAGACCTACGAGATGGCCTCCGAGACCGTCGGCAAGGACTACGTGGTCGCCAAGCTCGAGGACTGCATCCAGAATTCCGGCTACTCCCTGGTGCCCGACTACCGTTGCCTGTGGACCTACAGCAACCTGGCCACCAAGCCTGACTATCCCTTCATGGCCGACTGCGAGGAGTCCTGGTATATGGACGCCCACAACCCGGAGCAGATGTTCCACATCAACGCCGCCAAGTCCAGCCACAAGTACAACTACCTCAACTACTACTGCGGTCTGCGTACTTTCGACAGCGGTGACTACGCGGGCGTGTTCCCGATGAGCCGCGGCTATGGCTTCGGTACCGTCAACCCTGACCTCTGGAATACTTGGGACGCCTCCGACATCCGCCGCAAAGGTTGCATCTGGAGCGTCTGGGAAGAAGCTCCGGACGTGAATTCCTACCAGTTCGGCGCCGAGTCGCAGATGGAAGAGTCCGGCCTGTGGCAGAAGAAGCAGCAGTCTCCGGCCTGCTACCTCGACGGCAAGTGGGCTTATGAGTTCACCTCCATCTCCGCGTACTACGGACAGGGCAAGGACCTCGGCCGCAAGAAGGCCACGAACGACTTCACCATCCTCCGCTTCGCCGACGTGCTCCTGATGCACGCTGAGCTCACCGATGGCAAGGTCATCTACAACGGCATGGACGGTATGAACGCTGTCCGCAACCGTGCGAAACTCCCGCAGATCCCCTACAGCGTGGACGCCCTCCGCATCGAGCGCCGCCACGAGATGCCTTTCGAGGCCATCCGCTGGGGTGACATGCGCCGCTACGGCAAGGCCTACTGCATCGCCGCTCTCGAGAGCCAGCTGAACCAGGAAATCTGGAACAACGGCGTCAAGACCGTGATGAAGGACCAGGGCGCCGGCTACCGTGCCCGCTACGAGGCCACCTACGGCTTCCGTCCTTACCCGGAGATCGAGATCAAGCTCTCCAACGGAGTGCTCAAGCAGCGCGCGGGTTGGGATGCCTCCTCCGCCCTCTTCACCAGTTGGAAATAAACAGTTGGATTGGTTTAATTATATTTTTGGTTAGCAGCGCAGGAGCCGGCCCCTCGGGACCGGCTCCTGTTAATTTTATGTCAGCTGGAAACTAGCGGGCGGGGCGCTCGGGGGCGACAGGATGCTCGCTGTCGAGCTGCTGCACCCAGGCGCGGAAATCGTTCCAGTCGTAATAGGGACCGGAGACCGGCGTGAGCTGCGGCAGGGAGACTTCCCAGCCGTTGCGCAGGAGCTTGAAGAGGACGCGCGCGTCGCGCTTCGAGCGGTAGAGCACGAACTGGAGGTTGGCCGCCATCGGCGTGTCGTAGTTCTGGAACCAGTATTTCACCTCGTCGGCCTTCTGCGGCTGGAAGCCGCTTCCGTTGATGTTGAGCAGCGGGCAGAGGCCGTTGAACACGGTGTCGTGGCCGAAGCGGAAGTGGGCCTTGTACTGCCCGCCGGCGATGGCTTCGTCAGCGCCTGCGACGATGTCCAGCAGGAGCGGGATCTGCTGGTAGCGGTTGCCGGCGTGGTCCACGTACGCGACGTAGTTGTCGACTTCCCACAGGGCCAGCTGCTCTTCCGGCGTGAAAATGTCCTCCAGGAAATCTTCCTCGCAGTAGTTGTGGTAGCCGCTCATCACGGAGAAGAGCATCGAGACGAAGCGCGAGCGGCCGCCCCGCTCCTCCAGGAAGCCCCGGTCGGTGAAGAGCCGGTCCAGGATGCCGTCATAATCGACGAGGCGGGCGGTAAAGGCGGCCGGAGACTCCGGGATGAGGACGCGGCCGCTGCGGCGGACGCGCAGGGGCGCCGGAGCGCTGGTCGCATTGACGACCGGCATGTTGGTATGCAGGGAATTCAGCTCGATGTCGAGACGGGGCGCGTTCTTCTGCAGGCTCACGCAGAAGGCGCCCATGCTGACGATGGCGCGCTGCGAGGTGGACGAGCGGGCGGACACCTTGCCGCCTTTGGCGAACACGTCCGGGAAGCTCGCCACCATCCGGCGCGCGATCTCGGCGTGCTGCTCGCTGCCCAGTTCGACCAGGTCGCCGGTATTGATCAGCGGCGTCTGCATGAAGTCACGGAACTCGTTGTGGAGGCGCTCGCCGCGCTCGGTCAGCGCGCCGGCGCGGTAGGCCGCCTGCAGGACGTCACGGACGACCGTGTAGGCGTCGCTGGTCCAGGCATAGCGCGAGCCGTGACGGCCGTAATGGCTGATGTAGAAGGGCTTGAATCCCTTGGGCGCGGGCGTGAGGGCGGGCGCGTCAAAGCGGTACGGGCCCTCGCATCCGGAATTCTTCTGGCGGTCGGACGCTATGATGTCCAGGACGTCATAGGACTGGCAGAACGCCTGCAGACCCGTCAGGGCCAGCAGGAGTACAAGGAGAAGTCTTTTGTTCATTTTATTGTCGTTAAAGGGGTTCGCAGGATAATCCGCTCGATGCGGCGCGGCACGGAAGTCAGGATCTCATAGGGGATGGTGCCGAGAATCTGCGCGAGCTCGCCCACGGTCGGGTCTTCGCCGAAGATGGTCACGGTGTCGCCGACCTGCACGGGGATGCCGGTCACGTCGATCATGCACATGTCCATGCAGATGTTGCCGATGGTGGGGGCGCGGTGCCCGTTCACGCTGAACGAGGCGGCGCCGCAGCCGAAGTGGCGGTCCAGGCCGTCGGCGTAGCCGACCGGGATGGTGGCGATGACGGTCCCCGTCGGCGCCACATGCCCGTGGCGGCCATAGCCGATCGTGCCGTCCTCCGGTCCCAGGGTCTTGACCTGCAGGACCTTGACCTTGAGCGAAGCGACGGGCGCGAGGTGGACGTCCGGCAGGGCGCTGATGCCGTAGATGCCGATGCCCAGGCGGACCATGTCGTGCTGATACTGCGGGAAACGCTCGATGCCCGCGGAGTTGAGGATGTGCCACATCGGCCGGTAGCCGAGGGCGTCGGTGAGCGACTGCGCGTTGGCCTCGAACATCGCGATCTGGCCGAGCGTGAAGGCGTCCTCGGCGGGATCCTCCGCGGCGGCAAGATGCGAATAGATGCTCCGGACCCGGACCTCCGGGTGCACGGCGAGGAAATCCTTCAGCGCGGGCAGCTCGCCCGTCATGAAGCCGAGGCGGTGCATGCCGGTGTCCAGCTTGATGTGGACGGGAAAATCGCGCAGCCCCCGCGCACGCAGCTCGGCGCAGAGCGCCTCCAGCGTGTAGAGGTTGGGGATGCCCGGTTCCAGGCGGTTCTCGATGATCTCGGGGAAGAAGTCCGTCCCGGCCGTCAGGACCAGGATCGGCAGGGAGATACCGGCGCGGCGGAGCTCCACGCCCTCGACCGGCAGGGCGACGGCGAGGTAGTCCGCGCCTTCCTGCTGCATCATCGAGGCAAACTCGACGGCACCGTGTCCATAGGCGTTGGCCTTGACCAGGACCAGCAGCTTCGTGGACGGCTTCAGCCGGCCGCGGAAATACCGGTAGTTGCTCCTGCATGCGGGCAGGCGCAGCTCCAAACGTGAAAAATCATTCTCCCTGGACATATTTTACAAAGATACTACTTTTTCCGGAAGGCTGTACTCCTCCCCCGCTTTCTCCGGGCAGGGCGGCAGATGAGCCCCGGAAAAAAAAGAACTGCCGGCCCGGAAAGGGTCGGCAGTTCTTCTCCGTCGGGAGGGGCTGGACTACCAGCGATCCTCGGAAGAGACGGTGAGCTTCTTGCGGCCGTGGGCGCGACGGGATGCGAGAACCCGGCGGCCATTCGGCGTGCTCATACGCTCGCGGAAGCCGTGCTTGTTGACACGCTTGCGGTTGGAGGGTTGAAAAGTCCTTTTCATATCTTCTTTTTTTTAGTTTTCGAAAACGGGAGGGCAAAGGTAATCTTTTCCGATTTCAATTACAAATTTTTCTGCAAAATATTCATCTTTCAGCCATTCATCGACCCGCCAGGTGCGGATTTTGGCGGGGTCGACCTTGCATTTGCGGACGAGTTCGGAGATTTCGGCGTTGATGTCGCCGCCCTTCAGGTAGAGGATGCTGCGGCGGAATTTTCCCTTGACCCACGGGTAGAAGGTTTCGAGCGTGGTGACGGCGCGGGAGACGACCCAGTCGAAGGTCTCGGGGAGCGACTCGGCGCGGGCGTTGACGGTGCGGACGTTCTGCAGGCCGAGCCCGTCGGCGACGGCCTGCGCGACCTTGACCTTCTTGCCGATGGAGTCGCACAGCGTGAACTGCGCCTGCGGGAATTCGGTCGCAAGCGGGATGCCGGGGAAGCCGCCGCCGGTGCCGAGGTCCAGGATGGACGCGCCGTCGAAGCCGCCCGGATGGAAGCGGTCGATGTATTCGGCGATCGCGAGCGAATGGAGGATGTGGTGCTCATAGAGGCTGTCGATGTCCTTGCGGGACACAACGTTGATGCGCTCGTTCCACTCGCGGTAGAGGGCGATCATCGGGGCGTATTCTTCCTTGGTCTTCATATTCATTTTCCGGCAGGACCGTGCCTCGCTGCGCGTCTCGCTCCGCGAGACCCCTCCCGACGCTTCGCTGCGGGCCCCTCCCTCTTACGTGCCGAGGGTGGCAACGTCGCAGCGAGGCACGGTCCTGTCCGGCAAAGATACGAAAAAATCGGACGTCAGGGCCGGAAGGCGGGGTGGCGGTAGCTCAGGACGGCGCAATAGAGCGAGATGAGCAGGAGGGGCAGGTGGACGAATCCCAGCCAGACGGTGCCCGGATTGAAGAAGCTGCCCATGTTGTAGCAGCCGATGATGAAGCCGACAAGGGCGGTGATCCGGTAGGTGACCACGTTGACCTGCGGCAGGTTGAGGGTCAGGACCGTCAGGAAAAGCGGCGTGGTCAGGCAGAAGGCCGTGGCGGTGTTGCGGGTGAAGAAATGCAGCGGGGCCAGGTCCGCCGCACCCCGCAGGGTGAAGGGGCACCAGTACGCGAACAGGGCGAGGGCGATCATCCAGGCATACTTCCAACGGAAGTTGCCGAAATCATAGCTACCCTGTGGGCGGAGCGCCTCCCGGATCCAGACATAGGCCACGAACAGGAACATCACCAGGTTGACCGTGACGACGCTGAACCCGTACCGCTCCGTGAAGGCCACGTTCTGGATGAAGGCGAAGGCCAGGTACGACAGTGCCACATAGGCGTTGAACAGCGTACGGACCCGGTTCCGGAAAACCAGGAGCAGGACCAGGAACAGGAGCGAGACGCTCTGGAACAGGATATTCCAGTCGCCCAGTTGCATCTGGGGTGCGCCTGCGAGGGTCGCCGGGATGATCCGCCCGATGTCCTGCGGGGCGAAGTTGCGCGAGGCGAACGGCATCAGTACCGTCTGCGCGAGCAGCAGCAGGGCGAAGAACCACCAGCGTGCCGAAATCTTTTTCAGTTTCTCCATCTTATTTTCCGATATAAGAACGCAGGGCCTCGACGTAGGCGGCGAAGGCCGCGCGGCCCGCGTCGGTGACGCGGCAGGCCGTGCGGGGTTTCTTGCCCTGATACCCCTTCTCGACCGCGATGTAGCCGGCGGCCGCGAGCTTGTCCAGCTGGACGCTCAGGTTGCCCGCCGTGGCGCCGGTCTGCCGGCGCAGATAGACAAAGTCCGCCTCCTCCACCCCGATCAGGACGGACATCACCGCCAGGCGGAGCTCCGAATGGAGGAGCGGGTCGAGCCGGTCGAACATACTACTTGCGCAACTTGATGGCGAGACCGGTCAGGACAAGGACCACGGCCGCGCCGGTGAAAACGAGGACCTGGTCGGCGGCGGTGGCGAGGGCGCCGGCGGCGCAGGCGCCACCCAGCCCCACTACGGCACCGGCCACGATGACCGGCCAGCTCTTGAGGATGACGCCGGAGACGGACTCGGCGAGCCCGAGCAGCAGGATGACCACCAGGGTCAGGGGAATCGGGAAAGCGGACGCCAGGCCGCTGACCGAAAAGGCGAAGAAGGCAAAGACGCCCCAGACCGCCCCGAGCAGCCGGGTGATGAAGCTCTGCGGGACCACGGACTTGCGGGCCAGCGTGGCCGCGACTGGATAGCCGACCAGCGGCATGCCGAGCCAGAGGAGGTTCCAGACCGGATTGCCGGTCCGGTTCCAGCAGAGCCAGACGGCCAGGGAGAAGACCATGAGGACGACGCCCCACAGCAGGAAAAACTTGCCGCTGCCGGCCAGGACGGCGCGGCGGTTGCCCTCCAGGGTCTCGTTGATGAGGGCGAGGCTCCGCTCGGGCGTAAGGTTCTTGTCAGTATCCATGATGAATTTGGTTTTGTGACCGCAAATATAAACCAGTTTATGTTATAAACCAAATATTTTTCCGATTAATTATTATCTTTGTTTTCGTGAAAACTTTACTTACCCTCCTGATTCAAGCCAGTCCTGTCTCCGAGGAAGAAATCGTCAGCAAGGCCGATTCGGCCAAGGTGGCGCTGCAGCAATTCACGGAGCAGCTGACCTCTGACCCGGGCACGGCCCTGCAGGGTCTCGGCCGTACCGCCCTCCAGTTCGGACTCAAAGTCCTGGCCGCGCTTGCCATCTACATCGCAGGCGCCTGGATCATCAAGCGCATCAAGAACGGTCTGAAGAAGATGTTCGAGCGCCGGAAGACCGACCGCGCGATGGCGTCTTTCATCTCCAGCTTCGTGTCCATCGCCCTGACGGTCGTCCTGATCATCGTGGTGATCGGCACGCTCGGGATCAACACCACTTCCCTCGCCGCCCTGCTGGCCGCAGGCGGCATGGCCATCGGCATGGCGCTCAGCGGCACGATGCAGAACTTCGCCGGCGGCCTGATGATCATGGCGTTCAAGCCCTTCAAGGCCGGCGACTTCATCGAGGCCCAGGGCTATGCCGGCGTGGTGAACGAAGTCACCATCGTGGGCACGCACCTCACCACCACCGACAACCGCAACGTCATCCTGCCCAACGGCGCGCTGTCCAACGGCAACATCGTCAACTACACCCACTACAAGATGCGCCGCATCGACATCCCCGTGTGTGTGGAATACGGCACCGACGCGGCCGCCTGCAAGGCGAAGCTCCTGGAGATCGTCAAGGCCGACGCGCGCGTGCTGGACGGCACCACGCGCGGCGCCGCCGACCCGCTCGTGGCCGTGCAGAAGCTGGCCGACAGCTCGGTCGACTTCCTCGTGCGCATCTGGGTGAAGGGCGCGGACTACTGGCCCGTGCAGTTCGACCTGACCGAGCAGATCTACACGGAGCTGCCGAAGGCGGGCATCCAGTTCCCGTTCCCGCAGATGGACGTGCACGTCCACCAGGCCGGCAACTAGCGGCTCAGCAACGCATTCGCCTCCGCCAGCTTGGCGGGGCTTCCGATATCGATCAGATGAAGGTCCGGGGCCAGCACGCCCCGGATCTTGTTTTCCGCGGCCTGCTGCAGGTAGAAATCGATGATGGAGAATTTCTCCGGCCAGGAGGCCATCCTGTCGAAGACCGCCTCGGAGACGATGTGGATGCCGCAGAAGGAGTAGCGGCGATATTTCGAAGGATCGAAGTCCGGCAGGAACGGGCTCTTGACCTCGCCCGTGCGGACGTTGGTCCAGCCGACCAGGCGCATCCCGTCGTCGAAGAGGAGGTAACGGTCGGCGGGGGCGTCGACGAGCAGCAGCGTCGCGAGGCTCTGCGGGTCGTCCTGCGCGAGGAACCAGCGGACGTCCAGGTCGCTGAGGATATCCACGTTGTGGACGAGGAAGCGCCCGGCGGGCGAAGCGAGCAGGGGCGCCGCGTGCCGGATGCCGCCGCCGGTCTCGAGCGGCTCGCGCTCCTCGCGCGAAATGGCCACGGGCACGCCGAAATTGTCCTTCTCCGCCAGGAAGCGTTCGATCTGCTCCGAGAAATGGTGGACGTTGACCACGAACGAATCCAGCCCCGCGTCGCGTAGCTTGCACAGCACGCGCTCGAGCATCGGCACGCCCGCCACGGGGACGAGCGCCTTGGGCATCGTGTCCGTGAGCGGCCTCAGGCGCGTCCCCAGGCCGGCGGCGAAGATCAGCGCTTTCATAAGGCCACCTCCACGCCGGGCAGGATGGTCCGGCCGTCCCATTCCGCAGCGAGCCGCTGCAGGACTTCAGTCAGATAAGGATACCGCGCGAAGGGCTCGGCGGTCAGCTCCCGGAAGGCGCGCAGCACCGTCGGGATGCAGTCCAGGAAGAGCTGCTTGCGCTCCACCAGGCCCCGGAAGCCGTAGGCGCCCGTCTCCTGGAGCAGGCGCACCAGCGTCAGCAGGCGGTACTGGCGGTAGAATTCCGGCTCGTCCACGGGCCGGAAGGCGTCGAGCGCGCGCAGGTAGACCAGCTCCAGCTCGCGCCGCAGCGCCGCGTCGAAATGCGTCCCCGCGTTCCACAGGAACGACGCGAGGTCGTACTGCACCGGCCCGCGGCGGCCGCCCTGGAAGTCGACGAAGCAGGGTTCGCCGTCCTTGATCATGACGTTGCGCGCCTGGAAATCGCGATACATGAAGGTATCGCCCGCGAACCCGAGCGCGTCCGCGCGCAGGCGGTCGAAGTCGTCCTGCAGGCGAATCTCGTTGAACTCAAGCCCCGTGAGCTTGAGGAAATCGTATTTGAAATAATTGAGGTCGAAATCCACCATCCGGGCGTTGAACTCCCGGTCCGGGAAACAGACGTCCCAGTCGAAACCCGCCCCGACCTTGAACTGCACGGCGGGCAGCAGGGCCATCGTGTCGTGCAGCCAGTCCCGCTGCTGCCGCGTGAAGGAGCCGTCCGCGAGGGCGGGCTTGAGGAGCTCGAAGAGCTGGCCGTCGCCCAGGTCCTCCTGCAGGTAGGCCATCCCGTCCGGCGACACGCCGTAGACCGCCGGGGCGTGGAGCCCCTGCGCGCAGAACTGCGCGTCGAGCGCGAGGAAGGCGCGGTTCTCGGCCGGGTTGGTCCCGATGCAGCCGATCACGGTGCCGCCCTCCCCGCTCATCCGGTAATACCTGCGGGCGCTGCCCGAGAGGGGCAGCAGGTCGCACGCGTCCGGCGTGCAGCCGGACCAGTCGCGATAGAGTCGGGTAAGTCTGTCCATATTCATCTACGAATGTACGCACTTTTTGAGAATCTCCCAAAAGTCCTTAACTTTGTAAATTGTCTATGAACCTGCTTTCGCGCATAGCATTTCCGATCGCGGTGACGGCCTCCGTCGCCCTCGGAGCGACCGACTTCCACAAGGAGCCCGCCCCGCACGTCGTGCGGATCCCGGAGCCGGCCGCCGTGCAGGACACGGTGACCTATCCCGTGGCCGGCTACAAACTGCGCCGCGCCCTGTCGCTGGAGGAGATCGTCGTGCGCGACACCTCCGCCGCCGACGAGCTGCCGGATTCGATGGCCGTAGCGCTGGACACGGTCCTCCGCCTCAGCCCGCGCGACTCGTTCAAGGCCCAGCTCGACACGTCCCTCTGGGACAAGCTCGACTCCCTCTACCTCGTCGACTCCACGGCC
This sequence comes from Bacteroidales bacterium WCE2004, assembly GCA_900167895.1. Lineage (NCBI taxonomy): Bacteria > Pseudomonadati > Bacteroidota > Bacteroidia > Bacteroidales > Bacteroidales bacterium WCE2004. The sequence continues at coordinate 688,762 of FUZR01000001.1, forward strand.
CGCGCCAAGGCCGCCTTCGACGCCTGGTACGCCGGTCTTTCGCGCGAAGAGCGCAGGAAATACGACTTCGAGCAGAAAGCCAAGCGCAAGGTCGCGGAAGCGGATTCGCTCATGAAGCTCAAGGAGAAGCGCAAGGAGATCCGCGACAGCATCGCGGAGACGACGCCGCGCATCCTGGAGACCTACGCCCTGCCCGATTCGCTCCACTTCAAGCGCCTGGTCGCCTGGACGCGCGATCCGGACTTCGGCAAGATGACTCCGACCGTGCCCGACACGACCTACAACGCCCATTTCCACGACTATCCGTTCCAGCGCAACGATGTCAACGGCAGCTGGCTGGGCATGGCCGGCTCGCCGGCCCAGCCCTACAACTGGTTCCTGCGCCGCAGCCGCGAGGGCGTGGACTTCTATGACGCGCAGGAGTCCTGGAGCTATTCGCACGCCACGCTGCCGCACTACAACACCAAGGTTCCCTACACGGAACTGGCCTACTTCGGCACCCTGTTCGCCTCCCGGGAGAAAGAGTCCGACAACCTCCACATCTTCACGACGCAGAACATCACCCCGGCCTTCAACTTCGCCCTGCTCTTCGACCGCTACGGCGGCGAGGGCATCCTGGAGAACGAGACCACCGCCAACAAGACGGCGGTCGTCCAGGCCAACTATCTGGGCAAGCGTTACACGGCGCACGCCGGCTACATCTACAACATGGTCAAGCGCGGCGAGAACGGCGGCATCCAGGACATCGGGATGATCCGGGACACGACCGTGGAGGCGCGCGACATCCGGGTCAACCTCACCAACGCCTCTTCCCAGATCAAGAAGAACACCTTCTTCCTGGACCAGCAGCTGCGCATCCCGTTCACCTTCATCGAGAAGATGCGGGCGCGCCGCGACAGCACCTATTCCTTCGACGCCGACTCGCTCAACCGCGACATCACGACCGCCTACATCGGCCACAGCTCCGAGCTGTCCACCTATACCCGGAATTACGAAGACTACATCCAGGACGAAGCCGGGACGGACTTCTACGGCGGCGTCTTCCGCTACGGCCCGCAGACCGCCGACTCGATGCGCGTGCTGAACCTGGACAACAAGGTCTATCTCCGTCTGCAGCCCTGGGCCGAGGACGGCGCCGTCTCCCGCCTGGACATCGGCGTGGGCGACCGCCTGCGGCAGTATTTCGACAGCTCCGCCGTGCGGCCGACGACCCACTCCGAGAATTCGTTCTACCTGTACGGCGGGGCGGAAGGGCGCCTGTTCAAGACCGCCTGGTGGGACGCGAAAGCGCGTTTCGTCCTGCTGGGACACGGCATGGGCGACTTCGACATCGAGGCCAACGCCGGCTTCCGCTTCTATCCTTTCCGGCGGGCGCGCAAGAGCCCCGTCACCGTCGACGCGCATTTCGACAGCGTCCTCGAGGAGCCGACCTGGTACCAGCGGCACCTCAACCTCAACCACTTCAGCTGGGACAACGAATTCGGCAAGATCACGACGACCCGTTTCCAGGGCCACGTCGACATCCCCCGCTGGCGCATGTCCGCCGACGTGGGCTACGCCCTCCTGGGCGGCAACATCTACTACGACACCAAGGGCATCGTCCGGCAGAACACCTCGGCGATGAGCGTGCTTTCCGCCACGCTGCGGAAGGAGTTCAAGCTGGGGCCCGTCCACCTGGACCACCGCGCCCTGTTCCAGTATTCCTCCAAGCCGGAGGTCCTGCCCCTGCCCATGGTCGCGCTCAATTTCCGCTACTACCTCGAGTTCGTGGTGCAGCGCAACGAGCGCCGGCAGAATGTCCTGACGATGCAGATCGGTGCGGACGCCTATTGGAACACGCCCTGGAATTCCCCTGCCTGGAACCCCAACCTGGGCGTCTTCCACAACCAGGATGAGCGTTCCTACACCAACGGCCCCTGGTTCGACATCTTCATCAACATGCAGTGGAAGCGAGCCTGCGTCTTCATCAAGTACCAGAACGCCGGCATGGGCTGGCCGCTGCTGCACCCCGACTACTTCAGCGCCGACCGCTACGCCATCACCGAGAGCGGGATGAACGGGCTGAAGTTCGGAATCTTCTGGCCGTTCTACACGCAGCCCGGCAGGCCGGGTTCGGGTGGACGTTCTTCCTCGGCGGGCTCGCAACAATCCGGCAACAGCCCGCGCGGAGGCGGCATCTCTTCCGGCGGCGCCGGCCGGCTCGCCACCGAAAGTATCCGGAAACGCTAAAACGACAGACCATGACCCGCAGAGAAAGAATCTGCCTGCTCGCGGCTGCAGTCCTGCTCGCAGCCACGGGCCTCGCTTCGCTGCTCAGACGCGCTCCCGAGACGCGCGTCAAGCCCGACCACATCCGGGGCATCCTGGAGCTGGCGCCGCTCGCCGACACCTCCAAGGCCCTGGTCATCGGCTACCACTACCACCTGCTGCAGCGTTTCGCGGCAGCCAACGGACAGACCGTCGACATCCGCCTCACCGGCCGCGACCTTTCCTACCTGGACTCGCTGCGCGCCGGCACCGTGGACATCGTGGTGGTCCCCTTCGACGAAAGCCTGGCGCCGGACAGCGTGCTCGTGTCCTCGCCGCTGGACAGCATGAGCGTGTGGCTGATGCGCCACGACGAGCACGAAGGCATGAAGGAAGCCAACGAATGGATCGCCGAATGGCACGCTTCGGCGGAATACGCCCCCACGCGCGACGCCTTCCTGAACCGCTACAACGTGTTCCGGAGCGGCCCGCGCGCGCAGATCAGCCCCTATGATTCGCTGATCCGCGCCCACGCCGACTCGCTGGGCTGGGACTGGCACCTGCTGGCCGCCGTCATCTATTCGGAATCCCGTTTCCACATCGAGGCGCGCTCCCGGCGCGGCGCCGTGGGCCTGATGCAGATGATGCCGAAGACGGCCGCGCGCTACGGGGTGACGGACCCGCTGGATCCGGAAATGAACATCGCCGCAGGCGCGCAGCACCTGGGCTACCTGATCAACCGCTACTGGCGGGTGGCGGACAACATGACGGAGCGCTACAAATACGCCCTGGCCGCGTACAACGCGGGCATCGGGCGCATCGACGACTGCATCAGCCTGGCGCGCCACCTGGGCGTGGACCCGTCCTACTGGATCAACATCCAGACGCAGGTGTTGCCGCTGATGTCGGACGAAAGCATCCTGGAGACAGGCGCCGTCAAACTGGGTACTTTCCGGGGAGGAGAGACGATGGGCTACGTGGACAGCATCATCGCGGTGTACAACCGCCTTTGCCGAATCTGCCCATAAGCCGCGCCACGAGCGGGTCCGTCAGGCGCATCAATGCGCCGGGCAGGACCGCGAGCAGGAGCGTCCCCAGACCGATGACGATCCCTTCCGTGCGGGCCAGCAGGACGTCGCCCGCGCCCGTCCACGCACCCGCGCCGAACGGATTGTGGAAGAAGAACCACGCCAGGACGGCCGAGATCACGACCGTCAGCGAATCCATCACCACCTTGACCGGGCCAAAGGGCTTGCGGAGCACCTTGGAGAACGCGGCCACCGTCATCTCGGCGGAGAGCATCCACGCGTCGGCCGCCACTTCGATGCTGACGCCGAAGGCGGTCACGACCGCGGCCAGGACCGTCAGGCCGATGCGGGCGGCGAAGCCCGCGGGATGCAGCCACGAGAGGGCCCACATGCAGCCGTCGATCAGGTAGCCGAACACGGCCGACGCCACGATCTGCATCAGGTGCCGGGCCTGGAAATCCTTGCGCAGGAGCGCGATCTGGACAAGCATATAGACCATGTTCACCAGGACGGTGAACGTCCCGACCGACAGGACGGGCCACTTGAGGTTCAAGACGTAGGAGGGGCACGAAAGCGGGGCCGTGCCGAGGTTGGAGATGATCGACAGCGCTACACCGAACGCGACGAACACCAGACCTGCGGTCGCCACGGCGTACCGGCGGAGTATATCTTTAGCTTTCAAATTCATTGCCGTGCAAATATCGCAATTTTTCCACTATCTTTGTGCGTTTGATCCCAAGTAATCATTCAATTTTCCACATATGAAAAAGATTTATCTGTTTATGATTCCTCTGATGATGCTGGCAGCCTGCCAGTCCAAGGAAACGAAAACGTCCGCCATCAACCTGGCCGACCTGGACACGTCGGTCGCTCCCGGCGAAGATTTCTATCAGTACGCCAACGGCGGCTGGCAAAAGAATAATCCCCTCAAGCCCGAGTACGGCCGCTTCGGCTCTTTCGACATGCTGCGCGAGCAGAACGTCGAGAACCTCAACGCCCTGTTCTCCGAAATGACGACGATGAACCCGGAGCCGGGTTCCATCGACCAGAAGATCGTCGACCTGTACAAGCAGGGCCTCGACTCCACCCGCCTCAACGCGGAGGGTGCCGCCCCGCTCAAGAAATACCTTGACGAGATCTACGCCGTCTCCGACAAGAAGGCGCTCGCCGCCCACCTCGGCAAGCTGAACCTCATCGGCGAGGGCGGCTTCTTCGGCGGCGGTGCGGAGGCTGACCTGATGAACAGCCAGGTCCAGGTCCTCTACCTCGGCCAGGGCGGCCTCGGCATGGGCGACCGCGACTACTACGTGGACCCGGCCAACGCCGAGCTCCGCAAGGGCTACGAGGCGATGCTCGTCAAGTTCTTCACGCTCGCCGGCCTGGACAACGCCGAGCAGCGCGCCGCCAACGCCGCGGGCCTCGAGGACAAGCTCGCCCGGGTCTCCTGGACCAGCGTCCAGAACCGTGACATGGAGAAGATCTACAACCCGATGAGCTCCGCCCAGCTCTTCAAGGCCTATCCGGGCTTCGACTTCAAGACCTTCTTCGCCGCGCTCGGCATCGCCGACCAGGACAAGATCATCGTGGAGCAGCCTTCCTATTTCGAGGGTTTCAGCAAGATCTTCAAGAGCACCGACCTCGAGGTGCTCAAGGACTATGTCGCCGCCGGCCTGATCAACAGCGCCGCCGGCAACCTGTCCGACGACTTCTACGAGGCCAACTTCGACTTCTACAGCCGCCAGATGAGCGGCGTGACCGAGCAGAAGCCGCGCTGGAAGCGCGCGATGAGCGTGCCCAACAGCATCCTCGGCGAGGCTGTCGGCCAGATGTACGTGGCCAAGTTCTTCCCCGAGACCTCCAAGCAGAAGATGCTCGACCTGGTCAAGAACCTCCAGATCTCCCTGGGCCAGCACATCGACGAGCTCGACTGGATGTCCGACGCCACCAAGGCCAAGGCCCGCGAGAAGCTGGCCGCCTTCACCGTGAAGATCGGCTATCCCGACAAGTGGAAGGACTACAGCACCCTCACCGTGGATCCGGAACTCAGCTACCTGGACAACCTGGTCGCCGCCAGCGCCTGGTACGTGGCGGACAACCTGTCCAAGATCGGCAAGCCGACGGACCCGACCGAGTGGGGCATGACCCCGCAGACGGTCAACGCCTACTACAACCCGACGACCAACGAGATCTGCTTCCCGGCCGGTATCCTCCAGCCGCCGTTCTTCAACCCGGAGGCTGACGACGCCGTCAACTATGGCGCCATCGGCGTGGTGATCGGCCACGAGATGACCCACGGCTTCGACGATCAGGGCAGCCTGTTCGACAAGGACGGCAACATGAACAACTGGTGGACCGCCGAGGATCGCGCCGCTTTCGTGGCCAAGACCAAGGTGCTCGCCGACCAGTACAGCGAGGTGGAGGTCGTGCCCGGCCTGAAGGCCAACGGCGAGCTCACCCTCGGCGAGAACATCGCCGACCACGGCGGCATCAGCATCGCCTGGACGGCCCTGCACAACGCCGTCGGCAAGAACGTCCCCGCCCCGATCGACGGCCTGACCATGGAGCAGCGCTTCTTCCTCGGCTATGCCCACGTCTGGGCACAGAACATCACCGACGAGGAGAGCGCCCGCCTGACCAAGCTCGACGTCCACTCGCTGGGCAAGAACCGCGTCAACGTGGCCCTGCGCAACTTCGGCACCTTCTTCGACGCCTTCGGCATCAAGGAAGGCGATGCGATGTGGCGCCCGGAGGCCGAGCGCGTCCATATCTGGTAATTCCATGCAGGCCGGCGGCTTCATAGCCCGGCGCCTGCGCGTCAAGGAGAAGATGGCTGTCGTCGCGATAGCCATCTCCTTCTTTGTAATCATCATAGCCGTCGCCATTTCCGCCGGATTCCGGCGGGAGATCCGCGGCGGCGTCTCGGCCGTCACGGGCGACATCCTGCTGACAGGCCCTTCCGCCGACCTGACCGGCGGCGCCGATCCCGTCCGCACCCCCGCCCGGCTGCAAGAGCTGGCGGGGGTGCGCGGCGTGGAGCGGATCGAGCCGGTGATCTACAGCGCCGGCATCCTCAAGATCGGAGACGACATCCAGGGCGCCCTCTTCAAGGGGACGGCCGCGGACACGGTGTCGATGGGCGTGCGCATCCCGTCCACGCTCGCGACGCGTTTCGGCCTGCAGGCCGGCGATGACCTGACGGCGTGGTTCGTCGGGGAGAAGACCAAGGTCCGCAAGTGGCATGTCCTTTCTGTCTATGAGAGCCCGATGGCCACGGAGGCGGGGCAGCTGCTCTATGTCCCCATCGGGGACCTGCGGCGCCTGCACGAGTGGGCGGAGGACGAGTCTTCCCTGCTGGAGGTGGCCGTGGATCCGCGTTTCCGCGACCGCGCCGCGCTGGCGGAGCGGACGTCCGAGCTGGGCTGGCGCGCCACCGCGCTCGCCGGCGCCGACGAGGACCCGCTGCGCGCCGTCGCCGCCACGGAGCGTTTCCCCCAGCTGTTCGACTGGCTGGACCTGATCGATTTCAACGTGTATGCGATCCTGCTGCTGATGACCGTGGTGGCGGGATTCAACATGATTTCCGGCCTGCTGATCCTGCTGTTCCGGCATGTCAGCACGATCGGTACGCTCAAGACCCTCGGGATGGGCGACCGCGCCGTGGCCGGGGTCTTCCTGCGGGTCGGCGCCCGCACCGCCGCCATCGGGATGGCGGCCGGCAACGCCCTCGCGCTGCTGTTCTGCCTGGTCCAGGGCACGACGCACTGGATCAAGCTCAATCCCGAGAATTATTTTGTCTCTTTCGTACCCGTGCACGTGGATCTGCCGGGGATCCTGGTCGCCGACGCCGCGGCGTTCCTGGGAATCCTGCTGTTGCTGCTGATCCCGACGCTTTTCATTTCGCGGGTGGACCCGGCCCGGACGGTCAAGGCCGAGTAGCTAGATTTTCGCTTCGCGGAAGACTTCCACGATGGAAGGATAGGTGTTTTTCAGGAAGGGGGGCAGGCTGGAGCGTGCCACCCAGGCGGCGCGCGAGATGTCTTCTTCGCGCTGCGGGGTGAGGTCTACCGGGTCGGTGTAGAGCATGTCGTACCACCAGGTGTGTTTGAGGTGCCAGATGCCGTCGCGCAAGTAGCAGTGGTCGGTGATGCAGATCAGGCCGCGGAGTTCAAGCTGGTCGACGCCGGTCTCTTCCTGGACTTCGCGCAGGGCGGTGAGCTGGATGTCTTCGCCGGGTTCGCGATGGCCTTTCGGGAGGTCCCAGAGGCCGCCCCGCTGGATGAGGAGGTAGTCGCCGCGCCGGTTGGAGACCAGGCCGCCGGCGGCGTCGACTTCGCGGAATTCGGCGCAGACGCGGCGGTACATCCCGGCGACGTCTCCGGTGGGGATGTAGATCCGGGAGAGGGACGCGGAGGCTTCGAACATGGCCACGAGGGTGTGGATGTTGATGCTTTCGCCGAAATGGAACTCGACCGCATTGGGATCGGAAAGGGCTTGTTCGTCGGGACTGCAGATGATGATACAGCGTTTTTCGAAGTATATCTTGTGCATCGGAAAATTGCTATCTTTGCAAACGGTACAAAGGTAATATTTATTTTCGACTATGACTGCACACTATACCAGCAAGCACGGCCAGGTGGCCAAGCGGCCCGAGGAGCTTTATATGGCGTTCACGGACCTGCGCAATTTTGCCCGGATGGTCCCGGCCGGCAAGGTTCAGGCGGAAATCCAGGCGGACTTTGACAATCTGACGGCCGTGGTCCAGGGTTTCCGGATCGGTGTGCGCGTGGACGAGCGGCAGCCTTACCGCCTGATCCGGCTCGGGAGTTCGGAGTCGCCGGTGGAGTTTGTGGGTGTGCTGCATTTCGAGCCGTCGCCGATTCCCGGGCGCACGGATTTCTGGATCGACCTGGACGCCAATCTCAATTTCATGATGAAGACGATGTTGGGCAATAAGGTGCAGGAGGCGATCGACAAGATGGTGGACGGCCTGGTGGACGCTTCTGAAGGCCGGATGCCGAACGTTCCGGAGGAGTTCAGGAAGTAATGGAGGAGCAGGCGGGCGTCGCGGTGCGGCTGCATCCGTTCAAGGGGCTGGCGGGGCCGGAAGGCGCGCCGGTGCCCTGGTCGCCGTATGGCCGCATCCTCTCCGAGCGCCCCGTCTTCACGCTCGACCCGCTTTTCCACGCGGGTTGCTACTATGTGCAGGATTCGTCCGCCATGTTCGTCGGACATCTCTTCCGACAGCTTTTGGCTGCCGGCAGGACTGAGCCCCCGCAAAACTTCGCTTCGCTCATCCCCCCCACTGCTGCGCAGCGGGTCCCCCCCGTTTACGAGGCCACGGGTGGCCACGGTTTTGCGGGGGCTCATCCTGCCGGACAGCCGGTCAGGGTATTGGACTTATGCGCGGCGCCGGGCGGGAAGACGACGGATCTGGCGGCGTCGCTGCGGGAGGCGTACGGAGACGCTTTCGTGCTGGTGGCGAACGAGGTGATGAAGGCGCGCGTGGGCGTGCTGGACGACAACGTGGCGCGCTGGGGCGACCCGAACGTGGTCGTGACGAGCGTGGATCCGGCGGCGTTCGCGCGGCTGGAGGGCTATTTCGACATCATCGTCGCGGACGTGCCGTGCAGCGGCGAGGGGATGTTCCGCAAGGATCCGCGGGCCCGCGAGGAATGGAGCCCTGCCGTGGTGGAGCTGTGCGCGGCGCGCCAGAAGCGCATTCTGGCGGACGTATGGCCTGCATTGCGCGAAGGGGGCTGGCTGCTCTACAGCACCTGCACCTACGAGGCCGCGGAGAACGACGAGAACCTGGCCTGGGCGGCCGCCGAGCTGGGCGGCGAAATCCTGGAGCCGGAGGCGGAATTCGAAGAATACGGCGTGCGCCGCACCCCGCACGGGCACCTGCTGGAGGCAGGGGTCGTGCCGGGCGAGGGGCAGTGGGCCGGGGCGCTCCGCAAGACGGCCCCGCAACGCGTCGCCCGCGGAGCGGAGCCCGCGCTGCTGCACCCGCTGCGCAGCGGGCTGCGGAAGGGCGAGGCGAAGGGAAAGGATTTCATTCCGGACGCGGATTACGCTTTGAGCATAAAATTTGATAGCAAGGACTACCCGGCCGTGGACGTGGACCGGCAGACGGCCCTGCGCTTCCTCCACCGGGACGCGCTCGTGCTGCCGCACGCCGCCCCCGGCTACAATGTAGTGACATATCTGGGCCATCCGCTGGGATTCGTCAAGAACATCGGTTCGCGATGCAACAATCTTCTCCCGAAGGGGCGCCGGATTTTGATGAACGTTTGAGCATGAACAAGATTAAGATATTCCTTTCGGCCCTCGCGGCCGCGGTCTGCGCCGTCGCTTCGGCCCAGACCACCGCAGAAGAATTCCAGGCCCGCTACGACCGGCTTGTACGCAATGTCGGCTATAGCGGCGTGGGCGTGGAGACCCTGCTGGACCGCTGGGGCGAGGCGTTCCCCGGGGACATGGCCGTCCCGGCGGCCCGTTTCAGATACCATTTCGAGAAGTCCCGCCACACCGAGATCGTGCCCGTGCCCGGCGCGCGCCGCCATCTCGGCAAGGCGCCGTCCCTGACGCTGAAGGACGCGGAGGGGCAGGACGTTCCCTATTTCGAGGAGGATTTCTTCGACGAGACCGTTTTCGGCGAAGCCGTCAAGGTCCTGGACGCGCAGATCGCCGCCCAGCCGGACGAGCTGCGCTGGCGTTTCCTCAAGACCGAGGCGCTGCTGGCCTATGAGAAGGAGAGCCCGGACCTGGCCGTGATCGAGCTGGAGCGGCTGATCGACCGCGACGCATCCAAGGGCGTAGCCTGGACGCTCGACGGGGCGCCCGCCGGCGCCGAGGTCGTCCAGCAGGGCGTCGGCGAGATGTGCGCGAGCATCTTCGCGGTCGGCTCCCCTGCCTGCTACGAGTTTTTCCGGAGCATTTCGGAGAAGATGGCCAGGCGCTATCCCCGGAATCCGGCGTTCGTCGACAACCTCGGTTCTTACTGGCTGGTGGCCAAGGACAACGACAAACAGGCCGCCAAATACTACAGGAAGGCCCTCAAGCTCGACCCGGAGGACTATGCCGCGCAGCGCAATCTCAAGATCATCGAGAACCGGCTGGCGGCCGCCGCGAAGAAATAACTTGCAGGGTGTGAAACTTTTTGCACCTTTCTTCCGTATATAGAATGTTTTGTCAATACGGAACGTATGAAGCTTTCTCAATTTGATTTCGAACTCCCTAAGGAGCGTATCGCCACGGAGTTGATGCCCGAAGTGGATGGGCACGTGCAGTGGCGCGACGAGTGCAAGCTGATGGTCCTGCACAAGGACACGGGCGAGATCGAGCACCGTCAGTTCAAGGACATCATCGATTATTTCGGCAAGGGCGACCGCTTCGTGCTCAACGACACCAAGGTCTTCCCGGCCAAGTTGTTCGGCAAGAAGGAGAAGACCGGTGCCGACATCATGGTGTTCCTGCTCCGCGAGCTGAACCGCGAGCAGCGTCTCTGGGACGTGATCGTGGACCCGGCCCGCAAGATCCGTATCGGCAACAAGCTCTATTTCGGCGAAGACGAGAGCATGGTGGCCGAGGTCATCGACAACACGACCTCCCGCGGCCGCACCCTGCGTTTCCTCTATGACGGCCCGTACGACGAGTTCAAGGCCGCCCTGTTCGCCCTCGGCCAGACGCCGGTCCCCGAGTGGGTCAAGGAGACGCCGACCGAGCGCGACGCCGAGGAGTTCCAGACCATCTTCGCGACGCACGAAGGCGCCGTGTCCGCGCCCGCGGCCGGCCTGCACTTCAGCCGCGAGCTGCTCAACCGGATGATCCTGCACGACATCGAGAAGACCTTCATCACCGTGCACATGGGCATCGGCCATTTCCGCACGGTGGACGTGGAGGACCTCTCCAAGCACCGCATGGACGGCGAGCGCATCATCATCAGCGAGCAGGCAGCCGACGAGATCAACCGGACCAAGCGCGGCGGCGGCCGCATCTGCGCCGTCGGCGTGACCGTGATCCGCGCGCTGGAGACCTACGTGACCACGAGCCACGAGGTGCGCCCGACCGACACCTGGACCAACAAGTTCATCTTCCCGCCCTACGAGTTCTCCATCCCCGACGCCATCGTGTCCAACTTCCACCTCCCGGAATCCACGATGCTGATGAGCGTGGCGGCCTTCGGCGGCTATGAGAAGGTGATGAACGCCTACCAGAGCGCCCTGGACAACAACTACCGTTTCGGGCCTTACGGCGACGCGCTGCTGATTGTGTAATCCGCAAACGCAATAAAAAATACGATTCTTACGGGATCCGGTTGACCTTGTCGGCCGGATCCTTTATTTTTGGCCGTACTTGTAAACTATGAGAAAATGAAAGGATCCGATTCTCCCCTGGTGAGCGCCATCGCGCTCAACGCCATTTTCGGCAATGCGCCGAAGTTTTCCCATCGCCTGATCGACGCGCTCGGCTCCGCGGGCGCCGTGTTCGACCTCTCGCCGGAGGAGCGACTCGCGCTCTTCGGGCCCCACAACCCGCGCGCCGCGCTGATCGGCCCGGCGGCGCTGGACGCCGCGCAGGCCGAGTTCGAGCGGCTGTCCGCGCAGGGCTGCCAGTTCCTGGACATCTTCGCCGAAGGCTATCCGGACGCGCTGCGGGAATGCCCGGACGCGCCCTTGCTGCTCTATGTGCGCAGCGACACGCCCGCCGGCGAGCTGTTCGGGTCCCGCCCCGCCGTGGCCGTCGTCGGGACGCGGGACCAGAGTCCCTACGGGCGGGAGTGCTGCCGGCGCATCGTGAAGGCGCTTTCGGAGGCGCCGGCCAAGCCGATGATCGTGAGCGGGCTCGCGCTCGGCGTGGACATCACGGCGCACGCCGCCGCGCTGGAGGGCGGGCTGGTCACCGTCGGGGTCAGCCCGGTGGGCATCGACGACGTGTATCCGCGGCGGCACGCGCCTTTCGTGGAGCGGATGTGCCACACGCCGGGCTGCGCCCTGGTCACGGATTACCCGCCCGGGACCATTCCCTCGGCGTTCAATTTCCTGCGGCGCAACCGCATCATCGCCGGCCTCGCCGGCGCCACGGTGCTCATCGAGTCCCGCCTCAAGGGAGGCGGGATGATCACGGCGCGCCTGGCCGCCGGCTACGGCCGCGACGTGTTCGCCGTGCCCGGGCGCATCGACGACCTCCGCTCGCAGGGCTGCAACCAGCTGCTGCGGGAGCAGGTGGCGGCACCCGTGGCCGTGCCCGAGACGCTGCCTGCGGCACTCGGGCTCGGCCAGCTGCGCCGCACCCGCGCGGCTGACCTCGAGACCGCCGTGCGCCAGCGCTTCGGCTCCGCCTTCCCGGACGCCGAAGTGGACCGGCTCGTGCTGCTCGCCCGGCTGATCCGCGCCGAGCGCGGCATCGGGCTGGACGAGCTGTGCCGCGCCACGCAGCTGGACTACCCCGACGTGGCCCGCTCGGCGGGTCTCCTGGAGGAGGAAGGCTTCATCGAGATGGATCTCCTGCAAAGATGCGCCATCAAAGTAAAAATTGGTTAACTTTGTGGGATATATATGGAGTACATCGACACGCACAGCCACGCCTACGACGAAGCCTTCGCGGGATGCGAAGACGAGGTGGTCGCGCGCGGCGTCGCCGCCGGCGTGACGGTCCAGCTGCAGGCCGACATCGACTCGCACGAGCGCGACCGGATGTTCGCCCTCGTGGAGCGGCATCCCGGCGTGCTCCGGCCGATGCTGGGGCTCTACCCCGGCTCCGTCGACAAGGACTGGCGCCGGGAGATCGACGCCCTGGAGGCCTGGCGCGGCCGCGGCATCGTGGCCGTCGGCGAGATCGGCCTGGACTACCACTACGGCGCGGACTTCAAGGCCGAGCAACAGGAAGCCTTCCGCGTCCAGCTGGAGCTCGCCGCCGCCTGGGACCTCCCCGTCAACATCCATCTCCGCGAAGCCACGGAGGACTTTTTCCGGATCCTCGAAGACTGCCGCCACCTGCACCTGCGGGGCAATCTCCACGCCTTCGGCGGCAGCGTCGAGACTTTCGAACGCCTGCGCCGCCTGGGCGACTGGTACGTCGGCATCGGCGGCGTGGTCACCTTCAAGAGAGCCTCCGTCGCCGAGACGGTCAAGCACATTCCCCTGGAGCGAATCCTGCTGGAGACCGACGCTCCCTACCTCACTCCCGTCCCGCATCGCGGCGAGCGCAACGAGAGCGCCTATATCCCTTTCATCGCCGACTTCATCGCCCGCCAGAAGGGCGTCAGCCCGGAGGAAGTCGCCGCCGTGACCACCGCCAACGCTAAAACGCTTTTTGCATTATGAAGCTGAATCTCAATTTGTTCCCCGACAAGAACCGCCCCACTTCCGTGCTGCTGGTCTACACGGGAGGCACCATCGGCATGAAGGCCGACCCCGTGGACGGGACGCTCAAGCCCTTCGACTTCAGCGGCATCCTCGAGGAAGTGCCCGAGCTGCGCAAATTCGCGCTCAAGATCGATTCCTATACTTTCAATCCCATCATCGACTCGTCCGACGTCGAGCCGTCCCTCTGGCAGTCCCTCGCCACGCTGATCCGCGACCGCTACGACGACTACGACGGCTTCGTGATCCTGCACGGCACGGACACGATGGCCTACTCCGCCTCGGCGCTGAGCTTCATGCTGGAGAACCTCGGCAAGCCGGTCATCTTCACGGGCAGCCAGCTGCCCATCGGCGAGCCGCGCACGGACGGCAAGGAAAACCTCATTTCGGCCGTGGAGATCGCCACGGCCAAGGACTCGAACGGGCGCCCGATGGTGCCGGAAGTGTGCATCTGCTTCAATTCGCAGCTGCTCCGCGGCAACCGCAGCGTCAAGGTCAACGCCACGGGATTCGACGCCTTCAAGTCGCCCAACTACCCGCTCCTCGCGACGGCGGGCATCAGCATCAAATACAACAACAGCTTCATCCACAACGACTACGACCGCCGCAAGGGCGTCTCCATCCACACGGACCTGGACACCCGCGTGTCGGTCCTCAAGCTGCATCCCGGCATCACCGAGCAGGCCGTGCGGGACATCCTCCTCGGCGACGGCTCCCGCGCCGTCATCCTGGAGACCTACGGCTCGGGCAACGCCCCCTGCCGCCCCTGGTTCCTCGCCCTGGTCCGCGAAGCGGCCTCGCGGGGCAAGATCCTGCTCAACGTGACGCAGTGCCTGAGCGGCGACGTGGACATGGACATCTATGCGACCGGCCGCGCCCTGAAGGACGCAGGCGTCATATGCGGGCACGACATCACGACGGAGAGCGCCCTCGGCAAGCTCTTTTACCTGATGGGCGGGAACGCCGACAACGAGAAAGTGAAGGTACTTTTGGAGCGGAACCTGAAGGGCGAAATCTCAAAATAAATATTGATAAATGGATTTTTTTTGCTAAATTGCACCGCTTTTTAGATATACGCGCATAGAATATATCACAACTAATACATTATTAAATTCATTATGAAAAAGTTTTTCATGTTTTTGGCAGGTGCAGCCACCATGGCCCTCTCTGCAGTTAGCGCATTCGCCCAGGAAGAGATGAGCGCAGCCGATCTCCTCAGCGGCAGCGAGGTGCCCATCAACCAGGCCCTCAAGACCAAGTTCATCGAAGGTGGTCCGGAGTTCATGTCCCTGATCATCATCTGCTTGATCATCGGTCTTGCCCTCGCCATCGAGCGCATCCTCTATCTCTCCTTCTCCAAGATCAACACCAAGAAGCTGGTCGAGAAGGTCGAGGCTGCCCTCAACGAAGGTGGTATCGAGAAGGCTAAGGAAGTCTGCCGCAACACCAAGGGTCCCGTCGCCAGCATCTTCTACCAGGGTCTCCTGCGCTACGACCAGGGCATCGACGTGGTCGAGAAGAGCATCATCTCCTACGGCAGCGTTCAGCAGAGCCAGCTGGAGAGCGGTCTTTCCTGGATCTCCCTGTTCATCGCCATCGCCCCGTCCCTCGGATTCCTCGGTACGGTTATCGGTATGATCAACGCCTTCGACGCCATCCAGAGCGCTGGTGACATCTCCCCGAACATCGTCGCCGGTGGTATGAAGGTCGCCCTTATCACTACGGTCGGTGGTCTCATCGTCGCCATGATCCTCCAGGTCTTCTACAACTACATCCTTGCGAAGATCGAGTCCATCACCATCGACATGGAAGACTCCTCCATCTGCCTCATCGACGTGCTCACCAAGTACAGCAACAAGAAATAATTCACCGACCTCAGTAAATCTTGAATATAATGAAACTCAATCAAATATTCAAATGGGGTATGGTGGTGCTGATCCTTATCAGCGTTGCGATCCTGGTTTGGGGCTTCGTCTCCGGTTTCGCGACTCCCAAGCCTGACCAGGTCGCGCTTCCTCCGACGAATACCCTCCTGACCTGGGCGGCGATCATGATTGTCTTCGCCCTGTTCTGCTGGATCGGCATCGGCTTGTTCGTCAGCATCAAGAACAACCCCAAGTCCCTCGTCAAGATGGGCATCGTGCTGGTCGGCATCGCCGTCCTGTGCTTCATTGCCTATCTGTTCGCGAAGGGCGGAGCCCCTGTCGGTTACTCCGGCAAGCCGTACTCCGAGAGCATTTACAAAATGTCTGATACCGTGCTTAACCTGACGCTGATCACCGGCGTTGGCGCCATCCTCGCCATCGTCGTCGGCGAAATCCGTCTGGCTATCGCGAATAAGAAGTAATATCATGGCGAAGAAAACACCAGCAATCAATTCGAGTTCTACGGCCGATATCGCGTTCCTGTTGTTGTGCTACTTCCTGATGACCACAACGATGGGTTCCAATTTCGGACTCTCCCGACAGCTCCCGCCGATGCCTGACAAGAGTCAGCCGCTCGAGAACCAAGAGGTCAACCGCCGTAACCTCATTCAGGTGAGGATCAATTCCTCCGACAGAATTTATGCCGGTAGCGACGCCATTGATATCTCTCTGCTCAAGGACAAGATCAAAGAATTCTTAACCAACCCTTCCAACGACCCGAGCCTTCCCGAGAGGGAGGTCAAGGAGATCGAAGGATACAGCAAGGGCACCTATGCCGTCTCCAAGGGCGTCATCTCGCTGCAGAATGACCGTGGTACCAGCTACCGCGCCTACATCGCCGTGCAGAACGAACTTGTGAAGGCCATCAACGAGATCCGTGACGATTTCTCCATGCGCGAGTATGGCAAGAAATACATCCAGCTCGACGAGGACCAGCAGAAGGTTGTCAAGGCTTGTATCCCTCAGTTGATTTCCGAGGCAGAGCCCAAGGACGTTGGCGCTAGAAGAAAATAGGAGGTATAAATATGTCCAGATTCAAGAAAGGCGGCAAAAGAGAAATGCCGGGAATCACTTCGAGTTCACTCTCGGATATCGTGTTTATGCTCCTGTTCTTCTTCATGGTCACCACGCAGATGCGTGAGACCGAGAACAAGGTTAAGGTGGTGACTCCGGAGGCTTCCGAAGTCGTCAAGCTCGAACGCAAGGACCTCAACTGCTACATCAACATCGGCTCCCCGACCCTCGCCTACCAGGGCCAGTTCGGCAACGAGCCCCGTATCCAGCTGAATGACTCTTTCCGTTCGACGGACGACATCCGCGACTTCATCGCCGCGGAGCGTGAATCCAAGAGTGAGAAAGACCGCCAGTTGATGACCGTGTCCATCCGTGCTGACCAGGATGTCAGAATGGGTATCGTGACCGACGTGAAGCAGGAGCTGCGTCGCTGCTCCGCACTGAAGATCAGCTACACTGCGAGAAAGCCTGCGAAATAGGCAGGACGCAGTACCGAATACGAGCAGCCCCCTTCCACGAGGGCTGCTTTTTAAAATATAAAGAATTACATGAAGGAAATACTTCGTACCAAGGTGAAAGACCTGCTCGCGATGGAAGCAGGCCGTGAGGTTCTGGCCAAAGGTTGGGTCAGGACGAAGAGAGGGAACAAGGAGATCGCGTTCATTGCCCTGAACGACGGCTCGACCATCAAGAACATCCAGATCGTCGTCGACAAGAACGAGACGACCGAGCCGGTGCTCGCCCAGATCGGGACGGGCGCCTGTATCGGCGTGCGCGGCAATCTGGTGGAATCGGTCGGAAGCGGCCAGACAGTGGAGATCAAAGCGGAAGAGATCACGGTCTACGGCACCTGTGACCCTGTGCGTTACCCGCTGCAGAAGAAGGACACGTCCTTCGAGTATCTGCGGACCGTCGCACACCTGCGTCCCCGGACCAACACCTTCGGCGCCATCTACCGTCTCCGGAGCCAGATGGCCTTCGCCATCCACGAGTATTTCCACAGCAAGGGATTCGTCTATCTGCACACCCCGCTCATCACGGAGTCCGACTGCGAAGGCGCCGGCCAGATGTTCCAGGTCACGACCCTGCCGCTGGAGAACATCCCGCGCGACAAGAAAGGCCGCGTCGACTACGGCAAGGACTTCTTCGGCAAGCAGACCAGCCTGACGGTGAGCGGCCAGCTCGAAGGCGAGCTCGGCGCCACGGCGCTCGGCGAGATCTACACCTTCGGACCGACCTTCCGCGCCGAGAATTCCAACACCCCGCGCCACCTCGCGGAGTTCTGGATGGTCGAGCCCGAGATGGCGTTCTACGACATCAAGGACAACATGGACCTGGCCGAGGATTTCATCAAGCACCTCGTCAGCTACGCTCTTGAGCACTGCATGGACGACATCCAGTTCCTCAACGACCGCTATGATCCGGAGCTGGTGGAGCGCCTGCGCGGCGTCATCGGCACGGAGTTCGTGCGCCTCGAATACACCGAGGGCATCCGCATCCTCGAGGAGGCCGTCAAGAACGGCGTGCAGTTCGAGTATCCCGTCGCCTGGGGCATCGACCTCCAGAGCGAGCACGAACGCTACCTGGTCGAGAAACACTTCGGCAAGCCGGTCATCCTGACGGGCTATCCGAAGGACATCAAGGCCTTCTACATGAAGCAGAACGAAGACGGCAAGACCGTCCGCGCCATGGACGTCCTCTTCCCGAAGATCGGCGAGATCATCGGCGGTTCCGAGCGTGAGGCCGACCTGGCCAAGCTCGAGAAGCGCATCGACGAGCTCCAGATGAGCCGCAAGAACCTCGAGTGGTACATCGACACCCGCCGCTTCGGCTCCTGCCCGCACAGCGGCTTCGGCCTGGGCTTCGAGCGCCTCCTGCTCTTCATCACCGGCATGTCCAACATCCGGGACGTCATTCCGTTCCCGCGTACCCCCAAGAATGCGGAGTTTTAATCGGCGCAAAAACAAAACACTATGTTAGTCATCGGCATCGCAGGCGGATCCGGTTCAGGCAAGACGACCGTAGTCAAGGCCATCACCGAGCAGCTTCACGGCAAGCGCGTGGTGGTGATCCCCCAGGACTCCTATTACAAGGATTCCAGCGACCTCTCCGACGAGGAGAAGCGCAACCATAACTTCGACCACCCCGACGCGATTGACTGGGAGCTGCTGTGCAAGCAGCTCGCCGAGCTCAAGAAGGGCAAGGCCATCGAGCAGCCGGTGTATTCCTACATCTCCTGCTCCCGGTCCAAGACCGAGACGGTGCGGGTGGAGCCCGCCGACGTCATCATCATCGAGGGCATCCTGATCTTCACCTGCAAGCGCCTGCGCGAGCAGATGGACATCAAGATCTTCGTGGATGCCGACGACGACGACCGCCTGATGCGCGTGATGGCACGCGACATCAGCGAGCGCGGCAAGGATGTCCACTGGGTCATCGAGCGCTACTCGCGGACCGTCAAGCCGATGTACCTCCAGTTCATCGAGCCCAGCAAGCGCTACGCCGACATCATCATTCCGCAGGGCGGACACAACAAGGTGGCCATCGACGTAATCACGGCCACCATCGAGAAGTCCCTGAAAGACAAATTCTAAACGCCTATGCGCCGGCTCTCCGCAGACGAAAAGGCAGGCATCTACACCACCGTGATCGTTCACCTCGCGGTGGTGATTGTCTTGTTATTGGCCGGCCTCGACTGGAGCGTCAGACAGGAGAAGGGATTCCTGCTGGATTTCTCCAAGCTGGAAGAGAAAGAGCGCATGCTGGAAGAGATCGAACGGCTGCAGAAAGAGGCGGAGTTCAAGGAAAGCATCGCGCAGCGGCTGCAGGAGCAGATCGACGCGGCGCCTCCGGTACGGGGCGTAGCGGTCAATCGGGCTGCGCTGAAGGATGACCGCGGCACGGACGCGGAACAGCTCTACAAAGACGCGGAGCGGCTCCAGGCGGAGCTCGCGAAGGGGCATGAGATCGAGCAGGAAGAATATGCGGACCCGACGCCCGCCAGGAAGCAGGAAGAGCCCCAGAAACAGGAAGCGCCCGCCTACAGCGGTCCTTCTGTCGTCTCCTACTTTCTGGATGGCCGCAAGGCCAGCAAATTGCCGATTCCGGCGTATCGATGCATGGGCGCCGGTCAGGTGACGGTGCTGATCAAGGTGGCGCCGAACGGGACGGTCGTGGAGGCCAGGGTCGACGAGAGCGTCTCCTCGGCCGACAAATGCCTGAAGGAATTCGCCGTCCGCGCCGCCCGCCTCTCCAAGTTCTCCGCCAAGGCGGACGCTCCCGCCCGTCAGCAGGGCAACATCGTCTACGAATTCGTCGCACAATACTGATGCCGCAGTAAATCTCATTCTGCGACGTTATATAAGTAGAAATAAACGATCGCAAAATGAAGACTTACTGTGTAATCACCACCCTGGCGGCGTGCCTTCTGCTGACCGCCTGTGACAAGGCCCCCGATTTCGGAGTAACGCATTCCATCGACCTCACCTGGACGCCTTGCGGCGGCACGAAAGCCGAGGACAACGAAGAAAAGACATCCTGGCTGGTTCTCGAGCACACGCCGGCAGGACTGGGCGTGACCATCACGAATACCATGATGAACTGCGCCATCAACGCGCTCGGCCTGACGTTAGATGTCAATGTAGAAGGGAATGTCATCAACTACGACATCCACCAGAGACCCCTCGCCGACTGCATTTGCCTGATCGAGCAGATCTCCTCTACGGTAGAAGGGCTGATAGAAGGGAACGAGTATATCCTGAACTATAACATCGACTTCGGCGTCGCACTCAAACCGATCCGGTTCAAATACCAGAGCGGGCTGAAGAAGTACGTGAACGTCCAGGAAAACATCGACGAAAGCAGGTATGTCCTATAACTGAGGGCAGTAAGGCAAACAAAAAAGGACGCGCTCCTGGTGCGCGTCCCGAAAAACCAATTATTAACCGTTAGTATCCAGGATATTGTTTAAGGTTAGGACTGCTTGTCTTAATGCACATCAAAGGTAGCAAGGAGGATGGAAAATTGTGTCGAATATGGTCCTGAATAGGTGGATTTTTGTAAAACTTAATAGAAAAAGTGTATTTTTGTACGGATAAGCGTCCGTATTATGTCGAAAAAAATCCTTCTTGCCCTTTTTAGCCTGTTTGCAGCCATCCTGGCGTGGGCCCAGCCGCCCCACAGCTTCACCCGCTACGGACGGGAGAACAACTTCTCCGGCACGACCGTCGAAGACATGGCGCAGGACCAGCACGGCCAGCTGTGGCTGGCCACCTGGGGCGGCCTGTATTCGTTCGACGGGCGGACATTCCAGAATTACAGGACGGGAGACCCGGACGACCGGGAAAATCCGCGGAGCAACCACTTCGTGGACGTGGAGATCCTGGAGAACGGCGAGATACTGACCGTCTCCTACGACAACAGGCTGTTCCGCTTCAATCCCGAAACCGGCGACCTGGATCCGGTGGACAGCCGGGGCCAGGGCATCCAGGGCATTTTCCGGCCGCAGCCGGACGCGCTCTATTTCCTGACGATGAACGGCGAAATGCTAGATGCGTCCTTCTCCAGCTTCTGCCGCCTCCCGGCAGACGTCAACGTGCGCGGAATGGTGGCCGGGCCGGACGGAAGCGACTGGATCCTGACCGACAGGGGCATCTACCGGAACGGCCGCCTGTCGACGGAAATCCCCGCTTTCTGCGCCACGACGGCCGAAGGCGGCCTGTACATCGGCTCCGCGGGCGAACTCTTATGCTACAAGGACCAGCAGTTCACTTCCCTGCCCGCACAGCTCGCTGCCGACATCACCTTCATCACGCAAATCCCCGGCCGGCCGCAACTGCTGCTCGGGACGGACCGCGACGGCTTCGAACTCTACAACCTGGACGACGGTACCCGGCGCCACATCGCCCTGGAGGGGCGGAGCACCGGCGAAGGCCCCTTTCACGGCCTCACGGACACGCGGGGCAACCTGTGGATCTATTCCACGCAGGGCAGCCTCAACTGGTACGACCCCGACGCCGGCCGCCTGCGGCCGTTCTTCAATCCGAACCTGCAGCAGGGATGGAATTCCGAGACGGGCGTAACCGCCCTCCTGTCCGATCTCCAGGGCAACCTGTGGATCGGTTCGGGCTGGGGCGGCCTCGAGCGCGTCATTTTCCACCGGGAGAATTTCAAGCTCAAGCCCCTGGACGATTCCCGCCAGGTCGCGCCGGAGAACAGCGTCCGCGCACTGCTGCAGGGCCCGGCCGGCCTGATCTTCGCCGCCACGCGCGACAGTCGCCTGCACGTGCTGGACGAATCGTTCACGGAAGTGGACGGCTGGACGCTGGAGCGCCCGGGATACACCCTGGCAGACGCGCACGACGGCAACATCTGGGTCGGGACGCGCGGCGCGGGCCTGCTGGAGCTCAGCGTCCAGACCAACGAGCGCCTGCGCCACAGCATGGCGCGCTACAGCAAGGACGACCTGTTCTATGGTCCCAACAGCAACGACATTTTCTCCTTGCTGGAGGACGACGCACACCGGCTCTGGATCGGCACCTTCGACGACGGCATCGCCTACGTGGACCTCGACGACAAGGAGCGGCTCTTCATCAGCAAGAAGAACCGCCTCAGTTTCCCGACCGAGCGCCGCAACCGTCTCCGTTGCCTCGCCAAGGGACCGGACGGGCGCCTCTACGCCGGCGGCCAGATGGGCCTGTTCGTCTGCAGTCGCCCGGACGGCGAACCGGAGGACATGCATTTCGAGCGGTTCACGCAGATCGCCGATTATGACATCCAGCACATCCTGTTCACGCAGGACGGCACCCTGTATGCCTCCTCCTACGGCGCCGGCCTGCTGCGTTTCGACACGGGCGACCCCGACAGCGGTTTCCGTGCCTGGACGGCCAACGACGGCATGCTGTCCAACTACGTCTTCTCCGCCATCGAGGACCAGGCCGGCAGCCTGTGGATCGCCACCCAGGCCGGCCTCAACCGTCTCAACCCGCAGACCGGGAGCCTGATCGGCTTCCCATACGACCGCCTCGGCCACACCCTCCGTTTCAACGAAGGAGCGCCGCTCCGCACGCGGGACGGCGACCTGTGTTTCAACTCCTCAGCCGGCATCTTCTATTTCGACCCGGAGGAGATCTCCAACAACAACTTCGTCCCGCAGCTTCTCATCCGGGGATTCTACATCGCCGGCGAGCGGGCAAGCCTGGACGAGAAGGAGACGGTATATATCCACCCGTCCGACGGCATCCGCATCCAGGTGGCGGCAGTCGACCTCACCGCCCCGGAGCAGGTACTCTACTCCTACAAGCTGGAGGGCGCCGACAAGGAATGGAACCACCTGGGCAACCAGAATTCGATCAGTATCCCGCCCCAGCGCCCCGGCCGCTACATCCTGCGGATCCGCTCGACGAACGGCGCGGGTCTCGAGGTGGACAACGAGAAGGCGTTCAACATCGTGGTGCGCCGGAAGTTCCTGCAAACGGGCTGGGCCGGACTGATGTATCTGATGATCGCGGGCCTGGCGGTCTTCCTGATGACGCGCAGGCCGGGCCGGCGCTACGCGGGCCCGGCAGAGCCGGAAGAGGACCCGCTCCTGCGCGACCTGCACGGCGACGACCGCCGTTTCGCCGAGACGCTGACCGGCTTCCTCAACGCCCGGCTGGACGACGGTTCGCTGGACGTGCCGCAGATGTGCCTGGCGATGAACGTCAGCCGCTCGGTGCTCTTCGAGCGCTGCCGCACGCTGCTGGGCACGACGCCGGCCGCCCTCCTGCGGCAGATGCGCCTCCGGCGTGCGCAGGAGCTCATCCGCGAGGGCGGCCGGACGATGACCGAAGTCTCGTATGCCGTGGGGTTCAACGACCCCCACTATTTCAGCAAGATCTTCAAGAAGGAATTCGGCGTGAAGCCGACCGACTACCGGCGCACGACCACCAGCTGACCGGGCCACGTCTCCATTTCGCACTCAAACGTCTCCGGCAGGGAGAAAACCTGCACGCCGGCGCGTTCGCTGACCAGGGGCCGGGCGGTCTCCTGCGGCACGAAGAACGGGTTGGCGCCGTCGTTCGACACCCCGGAGCCGCGCCGCATCACCAGCGCCACGGGCTCGGCCGTCACGGCGTCATAGGTGCGCAGGCGCAGACGTCCGCCGAGCGTGGAACGGATGCGCGCCTCCACGAGGTGGCCGTCTTCCCAGACCATCTTCTCCACCACGAAGCCGCCGCGGGCGCGCAAGCCCTCCACGGAGCCCGACGCCAGGGCTGACGGCAGGGCCGGCAGCAGGTGCACGGCGCCGTCGTGGCTCTGCAGCAGCAGCTCGGCGATGCCGGCCGTGCAGCCGAAATTGCCGTCGATCTGGAACGGCGGATGCGCGTCGAAGAGGTTGGGGTAGGTCCCGCCGGATTCGCCGAACTGGCGGCGCGGGCTGACCAGCGTGAGCTGGTCGGTGATCAGCTTGAAGGCGTGGTCGCCGTCCAGCATGCGGGCCCAGAGGCAGACTTTCCAGCCCATCGACCAGCCCGTGGAAGGATCGCCCCGCTGGACCAGCGTGTTGCGCACGGCCTCCGTGAGCAGCGGCGTGCGGTAGGGCGAGATCTGATAGCCCGGATAGAAGCCCCAGAGGTGCGAGACATGGCGGTGGCCGTCCTTGGGATCATCCCAATCCTCCCACCACTCCTGCAGCTGGCCGTACTGGCCGATCCGCATCGGCGGCAGGCGGCGGCGCATCACGTCGAGCGTGTCCGCGAACGCGGCGTCACGCTCCAGGATCGCCGCCGCGCGCGCCGTGTTCGTGAAGAGGTCGGTCACGAGCTGGTTGTCCATCGTCACGCCCGCAAAGACGTGGGAAGACATCCCGGCGGGGTGGTTCTCCGGCGAGTCGGACGGTGCCACCACGAGGTAGCCGGTACGCGGATCCTCGACGAGGAAGTCCACGAAGAATTCAGCCGCGCCCTTCATCAGCGGATAGACCTCCGCCAGGTATTTCTTGTCTCCGTTATAGAGATAGCGGTCCCAGAGGTGCTGGCAGAGCCAGGCGCCTCCGCTCGGCCAGAGGCCGCAATAGGCGAAGTCCAGCGCGCCCGTGATGCGCCACAGGTCGGAATTGTGGTGCAGCACCCAGCCGCGGCAGCCATACATGCCGCGCGCCGTCACGGCGCCGCTCTCCGCGAGGTCGCGGATCAGCGCCACCAGCGGCTCGTGCAGCTCCGGCAGGTTCGTCAGCTCGGCGGGCCAGTAATTCATCTCCAGGTTGATGTTGGTCGTATAATTGCCGCACCAGGGCGCGGTCGGGCGGGCGTTCCAGATGCCCTGCAGGTTGGCCGCCTGCGTGCCGGGCTGCGAGCAGCTGATCAGCAGATAGCGGCCGAACTGGAAGTAGGCCGCCACCAGCGCCGGATCCCGCGTCTCGCGGAACGTGCGGATGCGCTCGTCGACCGGACGGTCTCCGGCCGTCGAAGGACCGAGGTCCAGCCGGACCCGGTCAAACTGGGCCCTGTAGGCCGCGACATGTGCGGCAAGGGCCTTACCGTATTTCTTCGAAGCGTTCTTCAGATACGCGGCGTTCCGCGCATACGGGTCGCCGTCCACGGTCTTGTAGTCCACGAAATTGGTGGCCAGCGAGATGTGCAGCAGCAGCTCCGTGGCGCCCTCCACGCAGAGCATGTCGCCCGCGGCGCGCAGCTTGCCGCCCTTCAGCGTGGCGCGCGTATCGTTGACATAGCGGATGGCGCCCGGGATGCTCCCCTTGTCGCTTCCCTTGCCCTCCAGACGCAGCAGGTTGCGTCCCACGACGCTCACCTTCGTGTCCGGCATCGGCGTGGTGTAGAACAGCTCGCAGTCGAGCGCCTTCGGCCGGGAGGCCGTCAGGCGGACGACGATGAGCTGGTCCACGAGCGAAGCGAAGACCTCCTCGACATATTCCACCCCGTCCACCTTGTAGCTGGTGCGCACCACCGCGCGGTCGAGGTCCAGTTCGCGACGGTAGTCGCTCACTTCCCCGCTCCGGCCCAGGAAACGGATCTTCAGCGAGCCGGCGGTCTGGTAGGACATTTCCTCGCCGACCGGCGAGAGGAAATGCGCGTCACCCAGCTTCTGGGCCTCGTCGTAGCGTCCGGCGAAGATCAGCTCGCGGATCTCCTGCAGGTGCTGCAGGCCTTCGGGGTTCCAGTTCTCGTAGGGGCCGCCCGTGGAGATGGTCTCCTCGTTGAGCTGCAACTCCTCGACTTCGGTGCCGCCGAAGACCATCGCGCCGATGCGGCCGTTGCCGACCGGCCAGGCCTCTTCCCAATAGGAAGCCGGCCTGTCGAACCAGAGGGGGCAGTTCGGAGTCTGCGCAGCAAGGCAGCTCCACGACGCGACGAGCGCCGTAAACAGGGTCAGGAAACGTTTCATATCAAAGACCAGACGATTAGATTGGATAATGGACCGTGAAGCAGGCGCCGCCCAGCGAGAAGGAACGGCTATAAGAGATGGTCGCGCCGCAGCGCTCCAGGATGCTCCGGCTGATGGCGAGACCGAGGCCGGACCCACCGTTCTTGGTGGTGAAATTCGGGGTGAAGAGCCGCTCGATGTGTTCGTCGGACACGCCCGGACCGTTGTCTTCCACGACGATGTCGTAGAAGCCGTCCTGGCCCGACTTGCGCAGCGACACCACCACGCGGCCGTCCGGCGCGTCGCCGATGGCCTGCACGGCGTTGCCGAGCAGGTTGACGAACACGCGCGTGAGCTGCGGCTTCGGGCCGCTGACCACCACGCCATCCAGGCCGAGGTAGTCGAAGGTGATGTTGTCCTTGTTGTCGAACATCGAGATCTCTTCGCGCAGCAGCTTGTCCAGGGCGATGTCCGTCGGCTCTTCAGTATAGAGCTTGGCGAAGGTCGAGAACTCGTTGGCCGTGTCGGTGAGGATGTCGATGTGGTCCAGGATCACCTGGCTGGCCTCCTCGAAACGGGTCTCCCAGGCAGGGTCGCCCTTCTGCTTGAGCCGGATCACGCGCTGGAGCTGGAGCTTCATCGGCGTGAGCGGATTCTTGATCTCGTGCGCCACCTGGCGCGCCATGCCGCTCCACGCCTTGTCGCGCTCCGCCTGCGCCAGCTTGCGCGAGCTCTCGGACAGCTCCGTCACCATGCGGTTGTAGGCCTGCACGATCGACGAGATCTCGTCGGAGCGGTCGTATTCGATATATTCCAGCGATTCGAGGTCGGCGCAGGACATCTTGGAACTCATCTCGCTCAGCGGCTTGAACATCCTGTCCACGATGCGGGACACCATGAAGAGCGACATCAGCAGGAAGAGCAGGAACAGCGAGAGGATGGTCAGCGAGTGCATCACGGCGTCTTCCTCGAAGTCGTAGGTCTCTTCGTTGTACGGCGAGCACAGGATCGCGACCAGCGTGCCGTCCTTCGCGAACAGCGGTGCATACATGCTGTAGAACTTCTGCTGCCCGATCCGCTCCTGCTGGATGTAGTGCCGGAGATTGCGGTAGGTGATGTTGTAGTAGGCCGTGCCGTCAATGCGCTGCGCCACCATCAGCTGGTCGTAGAACAGCTGCGTCGTGGTGGCCAGCAGACGGCCCGAAGGATCATACAGCGTGATGTCGGAGGCCGTCTCGCCCCCCACCCGTTCGATCAGGATATACAGCGACTGCCGCCAGCTGTCGCTGTTCGGCGCCGGCATGCTCTGCATGCCCGTATTCATCATCGCCATGATCGAACTGATCTTGTCGGACATCACCGTCTGGCGGTTGCTCGTGTTGCGCGAATAGACGAAGAGCACGCTCATCAG
Source organism: Bacteroidales bacterium WCE2004 (assembly GCA_900167895.1). Classification (NCBI taxonomy): domain Bacteria; kingdom Pseudomonadati; phylum Bacteroidota; class Bacteroidia; order Bacteroidales; species Bacteroidales bacterium WCE2004. The sequence goes on from FUZR01000001.1 coordinate 716,114, forward strand.
CGCCATGGCGAGCAGGGTGAGCAGCAGCGAGGTGAGCAGCACCCAGGAGATGCGGGACTTGAAGTAGGACTGCCGGAAGACCGGCGCCCGGCCGCGTCCGATCACCACCACGGACAGGATCAGGAAGGACAGCAGCGCCACCAGGATGCTGGCCATGACATAGGACAGCACGCCGATGCTGGGCCGGGAGATGATGACGCCCTCGTCCTGCCCCACCACGTAGAAGAAATGGGTATAGCCGTCCCGGCGGACATGGTCGGCCTGCGAGCCATACAGCTCGACGAAGAGCTGCTCGTCCAGCCGCGTCGGATAAGGATAATTGCCCTTGTAGGACTTGAGGTCGCGGACGGAATAGCGGGCGAAGGAATAGCCGGAAGGCAGGGTCACCTGCCCCGGCGACGTGAAGCCCAGGATGCCGGCATAGCCGCGGCCGCCGCGGGTGTCGCGCCGTTCCAGCCGGACCAGGACGCGCGAGACGTCGCCGCGGCCGTCCAGATAGAGGAACACGCCGACATAATACGGCCGGCCGTTCTCGTTCTGGGCATACATGAAGTGGGAATTGTCGGAGATTGCCACGCCGTCACGGACGGAAGAATTGAATTCGTCGGCCGCCTCGCGGGTGTTGTTGTAGCTGTTGAAGAGGCGGGTCGTGACGAGATAATCCCGGGCGAAGCCCATGAAATAGCGGCTCGCCACATAATTCTGGATCGACAGCTCCGCCCAGGGGAACTGCGACTGGGAAGTCAGGTACAGATAGTTGTCGTCCGCGATCATCGCCTCCATCCGGCGCAGGTGGAGCTCCAGCGAGATGTCGCGGTCGAACGACAGGCGCGTGGCCATCAGGCCCATCCGGTCGCGCTCCTTGTGGAAGCCCAGCACGCCGGCCGTCACCACCAGGTAGGCCGCGATCGCCACCGCGTACACGACACGGCTGCTCAGCGAGAAGGCGTTGTAGGAGCGGTGGCCGAAGCGCGGCAGCGCCGGCGCGGCGACCTGCAGCAGCAGCGGCACGCTGAGGAGTAGCGTGATGAACGACAGGTAGACGACGACGCAGAACGGCGACAGCTGCCCGAGCTTGTAGATCTCCAGCGAGAAGCCGGAATTGAGGATGATGCTCCGGAGCGCCGACTGCGAATAGACGATCACGCCGGCGACCAGGGCCAGCACGCCGATCAGCATCGCGATCCGGCGGGTGCGCGTGTTCATCCACGCCCACACCTTCTTGCGGACCATGTAGGCGCATCCGGCGCACATCAGCACGGTCAGGTTGACCAGGATCACGGCGCCCAGCGAATACAGGACATCGCCGCCCGCATACAGGATCGGAGAGAAGATCAGCACGCGGTTGCGCGAGAAACGGCCCCAGAAATACAGCCCGGCCAGCAGCACGACCGCGCCGAAGGCCACACTGAAGAAGCGGCGGCGGGTCCGCCCGGCGGACAGGAACAGCAGGAAAGCGATCAGGATGACGGCGATGGAGATCCACAGCAGCGGCGTAGCGTCGCGGCCCGCGCCGCCCAGCGTCTCCTGGACGATCTTGAACTGCGGGCGGCCGGCCACGACCACGGCCGTGCCCCCGCTCGCGGAGAGCGGCCGGATGGTGAAACGCGCCGGCAGGCGCAGATAGCGGCTGGTCCGGGAACTCCGCCGCGCAGCGGAATCGTTGGTAAGCTCCATGCCGGCGAATACCCGCACATTGGCGTCTCCCGCCCACTTGGCGAGATACCAGCGGGTGCCCAGATTGCAGAATCCGAGCGAATCGGACACCTGCAGGAGCGGGGATTCGGCCGAGTTGCCGGAAGACGAGACATACGGGACCAGGGTCCGGATGTCGATCCGGTCGTTGCTCATCGGGAATTCGTGGCACCAGGACTGGAGCGTGTCCTTGCAATAGCGGTACACCACGAAATCGCGCGGCAGGCCTTCCAGCGAGAGCCATCCGGCGGGATCCTGGGCCAGCGCCCGCGTCAGGTAGCCGTCCAGGCGCGCCGCCCGGCGCTCGAGCACACGCTCGACGCGCCGCGCCACGCGCGACGTGTCGCCCGGCGCCTGCGTATCGCGGAGCGACGAGATGAACAGGGCGACGCCCACCACGAGCAGCGCCGCAGCGAACCATTCCTTCCTATTCTTGGTCCAGATCATTCGTGATGGTAGGGCTCTCCGCGCAGGATGGTGAAGGCCCGGTACAGTTGTTCTGCAAAAATCGTTCTCACAAGCTGATGCGAATACGTCATCTTCGACAGCGAGAGCTTGCCTTCGGCACGCGCATAGACCGCCTGGCTGAATCCGTAGGCCCCGCCGATGACGAACACCAGGTCGCGGCCCGAGCCCGCCATCCGGCGGCCCAGCCAGTCGGCGAACTCCAGCGAGCGGTATTCCCTGCCGTGCTCGTCCAGCAGGACCACCTCGTCGGCCGGCTTGACCAGCTTGAGGACCAGCTCGCCTTCACGCTCCTTGATCTGGTCTTTGGTCAGCGCGGACACGCCTTTCAGTTCCGGGATCTCCCGGAGCGTGAACGGCACATAGTGCCCCAGCCGGGAGACATACATCTCCAGCCCTTCGCGCACCCACGGAATATCCGTCTTGCCGACCGTGATCAAAGTGATTCGCATACAGATACAAATATAATAACGTGGCTCGGAATTTGCAATCATTCCTGCCGTGCGACACTTGCTCAGATACGTGGCAGTCCTCCTGCCGCTGTTCCTCGGCTGGAGCCTTTCGGCGCAGCCGGGAGGGTATGACGTATTCAACCCGATCTGCAAATATATCCGCCAGGGCAACGCCGACAACCTCTCCGCCTGGTTCGACGACAACCTCGAGATCGCCGTGGCCGCCCGGACGAGCAACGCCAGCAAGGCCCAGGCCCGGCAGATCCTCAAGAATTTCTTCGAGACGCACACGCCCCGTTCCTTCGAGGTCAACCACGCCGTCGGGCGCGAGAACATGAAGTCCATCCTCGGCACGCTCAACGCCGGCGGAGAGAACTATACCGTCACCATCTTCGTGAGCAACAAGGGATCCACCTACAAGATCCAGCAACTCAAGATCGAGCAACAGTTATAGCATATAATTTTGTCGTACGAAAAGAAAAGGCCCGGCTGCAAGTAGCCGGGCCTTTCTCCGTTATCTCGGGAGGTCGCTTATGCGCGGCCGCCGTAGGAACGGTCAGCGGTGTTTACGTTGATCTTCTCGCCGGTCTCGATGAAGAGCGGGACCATCACCTTGGCACCCGTCTCGAGGGTGACCTCCTTAAGGGCGGAGGTGGAGGCGGTGTTGCCCTTGACGGCGGGCTCGGAGTACGTGACCTCGAGGGTGACGTAGGTCGGAAGTTCGCAGGTGAGGCAGCGCTCTTCGCCCACGACGAACATCATTTCAACGTGCTGGCCTTCTTTCATCAGGTCGGAGTTCTCGACGACGTCCTTCGGCAGGAGGATCTGCTCGTAAGTCTCTTCGTGCATGAAGTTGAAGCCATCTTCCTCGGCATAGAGGAACTGGTAGGGACGGCGCTCTACATCGATCGTCTCGATCTTGAGGCCGGCGGTGAAGGTGTTCTCAAGGATGTTGCCGTTCTCCAGGTTGCGGAGCTTGGTCTTCACGAAAGCGGGGCCCTTGCCCGGCTTGACATGCTGGAACCAAACGATCTGGCACGGTTTGCCGTTGTACTTGAGGAACAGTCCGTTCTTAAAATCAGCTGTTGTTGCCATAAAATATCTCTAGATAAGTTTTAGTAATTCGAAATAACCGGGCAAAGGTACGGAATTGCTTGAACTATTGCAAATCTTTGATGGCGGCGGCCACTTCCTCCAGCAGCCACTTGGGCGTGGAGGTGGCTCCGCAGACTCCCACGCGGTCGTCCGGACGGAACCATTCGCGGCGCAGCGCGGCCACCGAACCGATGTGGTAGGTGCGGACGTTGGCGCGCCGGCACAGCTCGCACAGGACCTTGCCGTTGGAGCTCTCCCGCCCGGCCACGAACACGACCACGTCGTGCTCCCGGGCGAATTCGGCCAGTTCGCGCTGGCGGGACGCGACCTGCCGGCAGATGGTATCGTGGACCGACAGGCGGGCGCCCGTCCGCATCTCTCCCTGCAGGATGTCGCGGACCTGCCCGTAGCCCTCCGGGCTCATCGTGGTCTGGGAGAAGAGTTCGATGTCGCAGTCGGGCCGGATGGCGCCGGCGGCGATCTTCTCCCGCAGCTGGTCGGGATTTTCGACCACCGTCACCCCGCCGTCCACCTGCCCCACGAGGCCGAGGACCTCGGGATGGCCGATCTTGCCGAAGATGACGATCTGCCCGCCGGTCGCAGCCAGGCGGGCGTGCGCCTCGCGGATGTCGCGCTGCAGGCGGAGCACCACCGGGCAGGTGCAGTCGATCAGGCGCAGGCCCAGCTCGCGCACGCGGTCATAGACCTGCGGCGGCTCGCCGTGCGCCCGGATCAGGACGGCCCGGCCCGCCACCGCCCCGTCCATCTTCCGGAGGTCTTCCCGGTCGATGGTCACAAGCCCGCGCGCTTCCAGGCGGGCGAGTTCTTCTTCGTTGTGGACGATGGCCCCCAGCGAATAAAGGCGGGCGCCTTCCGTGAGGGACTGCTCCGCCGTGCCGATGGCGCGGATTACGCCGCCGCAAAATCCGGAATGGGGGTCGATCTCGACCTGGATCATACCGTGCCGCTTTTGTCCTCCCCGAGCCCGGGAATCTCTTCCGGCGCATCCAGCAGGCCGAATTTGCCGCGGATCAGGCCCTCCACCCACGCGATCTCTTCCGTGAGACCCATGTCGGAGTTGTTCAGTTCGAAAGAGTCCGCCGCACGGCGCAGCGGGGAAGCTTCGCGGTGCGAGTCGATGTAGTCGCGCTCCTGGAGGTTCTTGAGGACCTCCTCGAAGACGGGGTTCTGTCCCTTGGCGGCCATCTCGTCGAAGCGGCGCTGTGCGCGTACTTCCGGCCGGGCGGTCATGAAGATCTTGAGCTCGGCGTGCGGGAAGACGGTGGTGCCGATGTCGCGGCCGTCCATCACGACGCGGCCGGAAGCGGCGAATTCGTGCAGCCGGCGGTCGACGTACTGGCGCACGTAGGGCACGGTGGCGATGGGACTCACCTGGGAGGAAACCTCCATCGTGCGGATCAGTTTCTCGATGTTGCGCTCGCCCATGAAGAGGACGGTGCCCTGCCCGAAATGCAGGTCGAGCGTCTCCAGGGCCTTCTCCAGCGCCGGGTCGATGACGTTGTCCGGCGAGATCAGGCCGTTCTCCTGCGCATAGAGCGTCACGCCGCGATACATCGCGCCGGAGTCCAGGTACAGGAAATCGAAAGCCTGCGCGATCAGCCGCGCGAACGTGCTCTTGCCGGTAGAAGAATAGCCGTCAACGGCAATGGTAATATCAGGAATCCGCATAATGGTTACTGTGCTTTTGTCTTTTCGTATTCGGTGCGGGCGCGCTCGACGGAGACGGAGCGCTTGAGGATGAAGCCGGAGCCGAGGTATTTGGTGCGGACGTCTTCGTCCGCGGCGAGGGCTTCGGGCGTGCCCTGCTGGAGGATGGTGCCCTCGTAGAGCAGGTAGGCGCGGTCCGTGATGGCGAGGGTCTCGCCGACGTTGTGGTCGGTGATGATGACGCCGATGTTGCGGTATTTGAGCTTGGCGATGATGTACTGGATGTCCTCCACGGCGATCGGATCGACGCCGGCGAAGGGCTCGTCCAGCAGGATGAACTTGGGGTCGATCGCAAGGGCGCGGGCGATCTCGCAGCGGCGGCGCTCGCCGCCGGAGAGCTGGATGCCCAGCGACTTGCGGACCTTGGAGAGGTTGAATTCGTCGATCAGCGACTCCAGGCGGCGTTCGCGCTCGGCGCGCGGGATGCCGCGCATCTCCATCACGGACACGATGTTGTCCTCGACGCTCATCTTGCGGAACACGGAGGCGTCCTGCGGCAGGTAGCCGATGCCTTTCTGGGCACGCTGATACATCGGAAGCCCGGTGATCTCTTCGTCGTCCAGGAAGACGCGGCCGTCGTTCGGGACGATCTGGCCGGTGATCATATAGAAGCTGGTGGTCTTGCCGGCGCCGTTGGGGCCGAGGAAGCCGACGATCTCGCCCTGCTCCACTTCCATCGAAACGCCTTTGACGACCGTGCGGACGCCATATTTCTTGACCAGGTTTTCGCAGCGAAGTTTCATCTCCTACTCTTATTTGATATCCAGTGCGAGGTCGACCACCAGGTTGCGGACCTCTTCGTTCTTGCTCATCAGGTCTTCGGCCTTCTCGGAAGGCATATAGATGCGCTTGCCCTGCTCCTCTTCCGGCACCACGGTAGGCTCCAGGCGGAGCTTGCCGCAATCCACGATCCTGGCGAAACGGCCTTCGAGGTCGCGGAGAACCCGCTCCTCGATCCATTTCTTCTGGGCTTCGTTGGTCACGGTGAAGTAGACGACCTTGCGGCCGCCGTCTTCGCCGAAGGACAGGTTAGCGTTGGCGAGGGCGTTGGCAAGGCGGGGCTGGGTGCCATACATGGCGACCAGGTCCTTCCACTTCGCCGCGAGCTCCTCGTCGCCCGGCAGCGGCTTCTCCCCTTCGTTCTTCTCCTCCGTCGCAGGCATCACCTCCGGCTCCTCGTCGTTCATCAGCGCGCTCAGCGACAGCGACGCCGCGGACTTCCTGGCCCGCCGCGGCTTCTTCTCCTCCGCCGGCTTCTCCTCAACTGCAGGCTTTCCCTCCGTTGCCGGAGCGGTAGCGGAGTGCTGCTCCTGGAAACCGTGGCCACCCGTGGCCTCGTAAACGGGGGGGACCCGCTGCGCAGCAGTGGGGGGGATGAGCGAAGCGAAGTTTCCGGGAGCAGCAGCTCCGCTACCGCTCGTATTGGAGATAGCAGTCTGTGGGAGGGGTCCGGCACCACCGGACGTCTCCGGAGGCAGTTCGCCGATCCGCGCAGGCTGTTCCGACTTGGCAGGAGCAGCAGCTCCGCTACCGCTCGTATTGGAAGCAACCGGCTGGGAAGCGGGAGCGTTCTGCAGGAACGCCAGCTTCATCAGGGCGAATTCGATATGGAGACGGGGGTTGGTGGCGAGGCGGAAACCGGCCTCACAGGCGGTCGTGATGCCGAGCGCATCATACAGCCACTTGACGCTGCAGCGCGCGCCCTGCTCCTTGTACCTCGCCTTCAACGAATCCGGCAGGTCCAGCAGCGACTCCAGGCCGCCCGTGCGGCTCACCAGCAGGTCGCGCAGGTGCGAACTGACCGCGGCCACGAAATGCGAGGCGTTGAAGCCCTTCGAGAGGACCTCGTCCAACAGCAGCAGCGAAGACGCATAGTCCCCGGCAAGGGACGCGTCCACCAGGCGGAAGCCGTAGTCATAATCCAGCACGCCCAGGTTGCGGATCACGTCCGCGCTGTGGATGTCCTTGCCGCAGAAAGCGACCGTCTGGTCGAAGAGCGTCAGGGCGTCGCGCATGGCGCCGTCGGCCTTGTGCGCGATCACGTGCAGCGACTCGTCGTCGGCCGTGATCCCCTCCTTGCCGGCGATGTCCCGCAGGTTGCGGACGATGTCCGGCACGCCGATGCGGTTGAAATCGTAGGTCTGGCAGCGGCTCAGGATGGTCGGGAGGATCTTGTGCTTCTCCGTGGTCGCGAGGATGAAGATCGCGTGTGCCGGCGGCTCCTCGAGGGTCTTGAGGAAGGCGTTGAACGCCGACGCGGAGAGCATGTGCACCTCATCGATGATATAGACCGAGTAGCGTCCCACCTGGGGCGGGATCTGCACCTGGTCCATCAGGTTCTTGATGTCATCCACTCCGTTGTTGGAGGCCGCATCCAGCTCGTGGATGCAGTACGACCTGCCCTCCGCGAACGAACGGCAGGAATCGCACTCGCCGCAGGGCTCGAGATCGGGCCCCGGGTTGGCGCAGTTGATGGTCTTGGCGAAGATGCGCGCCGCGCTCGTCTTGCCGACGCCCCGCGGGCCGCAGAACAGATAAGCGTGCGCGAGCTGCCCGCGCAGGATCGAATTCTTGAGGGTCCGCGCGATGTTGTCCTGTCCGATCAGCGACTCGAAAGAGTCGGGACGGTACTTGCGAGCTGATACAACGTAGTCTGACATAGTTTACAAATGTAATGATTTTTGCTTAACTTTGCTTCTATGAAAAGCCGTTTGGTCCATCTTTTTGTCGCAATGCTCATCCTGGTATCCGCCCTTCCCGCATCCGGTCAGGGCAAGATCTACACGCGCAAGATGCGGCTGGCGGATTTCCCCACCAAGACCACCAAGATCGTGCTGGAGGGCAACTCCTTCCTGGAGCTGACCCTGCGCGAAGAGATCGCCGTCCACTGGCGGATCTCCCCCTTCGAATTCTGTGACCAGGAAGAATACGGACGCCTCAGGAACTCCTCGGACCACTACTTCCTCACCCTCGCCCAGGAAGAAGGCCTGGCCTATCTGATCCTGACCAAGGGCGGCAGGAAAGGCGAGAAAGACCAGCTCAAGCAAGCCTTCGAGGTCATCCGGATGCCGATCGCCAGCGTGGACGACCCGTCCGGGCGCGAACTCGTGTTCATGGGCGCCTTCCTGGACATCATCCAGCACTTCGTCGAGCAGGCGATGCTCTCAGACAAAGTGGCCTACGGCGGCCTGGAAGCCGCCAACGGCACCAAACTGAAAGGCAAGACGGCCTACCTCGGCCCCGATGTGGCCGACGAGGCCTATCTGCAAGAGAAAGCTGACGCCCTCCTCGGCATCACCATCGCCCCGGAGGAAGTCAGCTTCAAGACAGTCTGCTACAAGATGCTCATCTCGGCCGACACCCACGAACTCCTCTACTACGAGAAGAGCCGCTACAAAGGCCCCGCCGACGGCCAGTTCACCGACGCCGACGCCCGCCGCTTCTCCCGTCGCGGCGCCACCGTCGTCAAAGATTGACGTAGGTCTTGACGTCGTCGGCGGAGACGGGTTCGCCGCCGAGAATCAACAGGCGGTCCACCACGTTGTCCAGCTCACGGATATTGCCGGGCCAGTGCTTCTGCTTCAGCAGTTCGACGGCCTCTGGCGAGAAGCTGCGGGCCTTGCCGCCCTCGGTGTATTTCGCCAGGAAGTGATTGACCAGCAGCGGGATGTCGTCGCGGCGCTCATCCAGGGACGGCACGCGGAAGACGATCACGCTCAGGCGGTGGTAGAGGTCCTCGCGGAAATTGCCCTTGGCGATCTCGGCCTGGAGGTCCTTGTTGGTCGCCGCGATCACGCGGACGTCCACCTCGATGTCCTTGTCGGAGCCCACGCGGGAAAGCTTCTTCTCCTGCAGCACGCGCAGCACCTTGGCCTGCGCGGCGAGGCTCATGTCGCCGATCTCGTCGAGGAAGAGCGTGCCGCCGTCGGCCTGCTCGAACTTGCCCTTGTGCTGCTTGATGGCGGACGTGAAGGAGCCCTTCTCGTGGCCGAACAGCTCGCTCTCGATGAGCTCGCTGGGGATGGCAGCGCAGTTCACCTCCACGAACGGCATTGCGCTGCGGTTACTCAGCTGGTGGAGGTTGCGGGCCACCAGCTCCTTGCCGGAGCCGTTGGGCCCGATCACCAGCACGCGCGCGTCGGTGGGCGCCACCTTGGAGATCATCTCGCGGATGTGCTGCATCGGCTCGGATTCGCCGATCATGTCGGCGCCGTAGACCTTCTTCTTGAGGGCCTTGTTCTGCGTGGTGAGGCTGACCTTGTCGGTGGCGTTCTTGATCGTGATGAGGACGCGGTTGAGGTCCAGCGGCTTCTGCACGAAGTCGAAGGCGCCCTTCTTGATGCAATCCACGGCCGTGTCGATGTCGGCGTGGCCGGAAATCATCACCACGGCGGCGTCCAGGCCCATCTCCACGAACTTCCCGAGCACCTCGACGCCGTCCATGCCGGGCATCTTGATGTCGCAGAAGATCACGTCGAACTTCTCCTTGCCGACCTTCTCCAGCGCCACGGCGCCGTCCTCGGCCGTATCTACTTCATAACCTTCGTCGGTGAGGATCTCCCCCAGCGAATTGCGGATTGCCCGCTCGTCATCTACAATCAGAACTTTCATAATGCTGCCCCTTTATCCAACAATCGCGCCATTGCTGACGGCCTCCTGCGGCGTGATGAAACGCATCGAGCCGTCGCCCTGCTTGGCCATCAGGATCATGCCGTGGCTCTCGATGCCGCGGATGGTGCGCGGCTGGAGATTGGCCAGGATGCAGATCTGCTTGCCGACCATCGCCTCCGGCGTGTAGTACTCGGCGATGCCGGACACGATCACGCGGCGGTCGATGCCCGTGTCGATCGTGAGCTTGAGGAGCTTGTCCGTCTTGGGGACGCGCTCCGCCTCCAGCACCGTGGCGGTGCGGATGTCCATCTTCTCGAACTCGTCGAAGGTGCACTCGGCCTTCTGCGGCGCCACCAGCTTGGCGGCCTCCGCCTTGGCGGCCGCCTCGCGCTCGGCGCGGATGCGGTCCAGGCGCGCGAGCTGCGCGTCGATGGCGGCGTCCTCAATCTTGGCGAAGAGCAGCTCCGCCGCGCCGAGCTGGTGGCCGGCGGGCAGGATCTGCGGCCGCCCGAGCACCTCCCAGTCGAGGGCGGAGCCGAGCATTTCGCGGAGCCGCTTCGCGGCGAACGGCGTGAAGGGCTCGAACGCGATCGCGAGGTCCGCGCAGATCTGGAGGGAGATGTTGAGGATCGTGCCCGTGCGGTCGAGGTCGGTCTTGGCGACCTTCCAGGGCTCCGTGTCGGAGATATATTTGTTGCCGACGCGGGCGATGCCCATCGCGTCCTTGAGCGCTTCGCGGAACTTGAACTCCTCGATGTTCTTCTCCATCGAGGCCTTGAGCGCAGGAACCTGCGCGAGGGCCTCCTTGTCGATGTCTTCCAGGGAGCCGCAGGCCGGCACCTTGCCGCCGAAATATTTGTGCGTCAGCACCATCGCGCGGTTGACGAAGTTGCCGAAGATGGCCACGAGCTCGCTGTTGTTGCGCTGCTGGAAGTCCTTCCAGCTGAAGTCGTTGTCCTTGGTTTCCGGGGCGTTGGCCGTGAGCACGTAGCGGAGAACGTCCTCCTTGCCCGGAAAGTCCTGCAGGTATTCGTGCGCCCACACGGCCCAGCCGCGGGAGGTCGAAATCTTGTCGCCCTCGAGGTTGAGGAACTCGTTGGCGGGGACGTTGTCCGGGAGGATGTAGCCGTCGCCGTAGGCCTTGAGCATCGCCGGGAAGACGATGCAGTGGAAGACGATGTTGTCCTTGCCGATGAAGTGCACGAGCCGGGTGTCGGGCGACTTCCACCACTTCTCCCAGCTGTCCGGCAGGAGCTCCTGCGTGTTGGAGATGTAGCCGATCGGCGCGTCGAACCAGACGTAGAGGACCTTGCCCTCGGCGCCCTCGACGGGCACGGGCACGCCCCAGTCGAGGTCGCGCGTGACGGCGCGCGGCTGCAGGCCGCCGTCCAGCCAGCTCTTGACCTGGCCGTAGACGTTGGAGCGCCATTCCTGGTGGCCCTCCAGGATCCACTCGCGCAGCCACTGCTCATAATCCTGCAGCGGGAGATACCAGTGGGTGGTCTTCTTCTTGACGGGCGTGGCGCCGCTCAGCTTGCTGTGCGGGTTGATGAGCTCCTCCGGGCTGAGGGTACTGCCGCACTTCTCGCACTGGTCGCCGTAGGCGCCTTTGTTACCGCACTTGGGGCAGGTGCCCACGATGTAGCGGTCGGCGAGGAAGGTCTTGGCCTCGGGGTCGTAGTACTGCTCGCTCTCCCTGGTGATGAACTTGCCGTCGTCATAGAGCTTGCGGAAGAAGCCGGCGGCGTTCTTGGCGTGCACCTCGGAGGAGGTGCGGCCATAGATGTCGAAGTGGATGCCCAGCCCCTCGAAGGAGTCCTTGATGATCCCGTGGTAGCGGTCCACGATGTCCTGCGGCGTGCAGCCCTGCTGGCGCGCCTTGATGGTGATGGGCACGCCGTGCTCGTCGGAGCCGCAGACGTACAGCACTTCCCTGCCGCGCATCCGCAGGTAGCGGACGTAGATGTCGGCAGGCACATAGACACCGGCCAGGTGGCCGATGTGGACCGGACCGTTGGCGTAGGGCAACGCACAGGTCACAAGGGTTCTTTTGAATTGTTTGTCCATTATTTTGCGTTTTTTTCTCTTCCCATTTTCTGTTTGATCCGCCGCTGCGCGGCCTGGATCTTGACCATCTCCTGGAGGATGGCCGTCTCCTGCTGCTCCGACCCGGCCTGCGGGAGGTCGCGGCGGAGCTGCTCATAGCGGTCCTGCATGCGCCGCTCGGCATAGCCGAGGATGGCGCGCGGGACCTGCGCGACCAGCCAGGAAGCTTTGGTGGTCATCGCATTCTCGAAGGCCTGGATCGTCAGGCGGTACTTCTCCGTGGAGAGCTGCGAGACGACCTCCGCCATGCCGCGGTCGGCGCTGTCCAGCAGGCCCTTGACGATCTCGGCCTGCCCGTAGCCCTCGTCATAGAGGGCGAAATAGGCGTCATAAACGGCCCTGTAGACGCTGTTGGCCATCTGCGTGCCGTCGCTGAAAGCGCCGCGGATAAAGTCGGCCACGCTGGGTTTGTCCTGCTCGCTGCCGCTGTAGTAGTCGGAGTCGCTCTCGAAATCCAGCTCGTCACATCCGTGACGGAGCAAAAAGTACAGCAAATCCCGTTCCGCGGGAGCGAGAATGCGGTTCTCTTCCTGCACTTTCTCGACAACCGGCTGGACGGGGGCCGCTTCGGGCTCCGCCGTGACCGTCTCCCAGGCGCTCGGCGGCAGGTCGTTGCGGCGCCGGCGCTCCTCGCGCTCCGCCGCCTTGAGGGCGTCTTCCTGGATCTTGCGGCGCGTCCGCGCGATCCGGTCGAAGAGGATCGACACCTCGATGCCGAAGCGCTGCGCCGTGGCCTCGGCATAGGTCGAGCGCTTGACGGCGTCGGGAATCTGCGCGACCGTGTCGGCGATGTCGTTGATCAGGCCCGCCTTCTTGAGCGGGTCGCCCGCGGCCTGGCCGAGGAGCTTCTCCGTCTTGAAGACGACGAAGTCCTTCTCGTTGGCCGCGATGAACTCGCGCACCTCGTCCCGCGAATGCTTGCGGGAGAAGGAATCCGGGTCGTCGCCGTCCGGCAGCAGCACCACGCGGACGTTCATCCCCTCGGCGAGGATCATCGGCACGGCGCGCTCGGCGGCGTGGATGCCGGCCGAGTCGCCGTCGTACATCACGGTGATGTTCTCCGTGAATTTCTTGATCAGGCGCACCTGCTCCACCGTGAGCGAGGTGCCACAGGATGCCACGACGTTCGTGATACCGAGCTGGTGCATCATCACCACGTCCACGTTGCCCTCCACCAGGATGCAGCGGTCCTCCCGGGCGATGTCGCTCTTGGCGAAATAGATGCCCAGCAGGTTGCGGCTCTTGATGTAGATCTCCGTCTCCGGCGAATTGACGTACTTCGCGGGATTGTCGGAGCGCAGCGTGCGGCCGCTGAAGGCGATCACGCGCCCGCTCACGGAGTGGATCGGGAACATCACGCGTTCGCGGAACTTGTCCGAGAGCGAACCATCGTCGTTCTGCACCGCCAGGCCGGCGCCCAGCAGGTATTCATCCTTGTAGCCGGCGGCGCGGGCGGCGTCCACGAGGGCGGTCCGCCCGGAGGGCGCCCAGCCCAGTCCCCAGCGCTCGATGGTGGCGTCCTCGATGCCGCGCGAGCGGTAGTACTGATAGCCCACGGCGCGGCCTTCGCCGTCCTTGAGCTGGTCGGAGAAGAACTTGCGGGCGAACTCCGACACCAGCAGCAGGCTCTCGCTGCGCTGCCGGCGGGCGATTTCTTCCGCGGACTCCTCCTCCTCGACGATCTCGATGTGGTATTTGCGCGCCAGATAGCGCAGCGCCTCGACGTAGGAGCAGTGCTCCTGCTCCATCACGAAGCCGACGGCCGTGCCGGCCTTGCCGCAGCCGAAGCATTTGTAGATGCCCTTGGAGGGCGAAACGTAGAAGGAGGGCGTCTTCTCGTTGTGGAACGGGCAGCAGGCCACGAAATTGGCCCCGCGGCGCTTCAGCGTCACGTAATCGCTCACCACATCCGCGATCTGTGCGGTGTCCAGAATCAGATTGACGGTCTCCTGCGGTATCACTGTGCGATCTCACATAGGAATTTCAGCCGGACAAGGCGGACTTCAATCTCGTAGTAGTCCGGTCCGAGCGCGTCGATGGCGGCCTGCACGTCGTCCGACGTGGCTTCCTCCTTGAAATATCTATAGATCTCCTCGACGATGTCTGCGTCGATGTTGCACTCGATGTAGTAGTCCAGGTTGAGCTTGGTGCCGCTGGACACGATGGCCTCGATCTCGCCGAGCAGCTCGTCCATGTCCATCCCGCGCGCCTCGGCGATGTCTTCGAGGTCCATCCGCCGGTCGATGCTCTGGATGATCGCCACCTTGGCGGCGGACTTGTTGGGCGTGGACTTGACCACGAAGTCGTCCGGACGCTCGATCTCGTTCTCGTCGACGTATTTCTTGATCAGCTTGATGAACTCCTCGCCGAACTTGCGGGCCTTGCCCTCGCCGACGCCCTGGCAGTTCTTGAGCTCGTCGAAGGTCACCGGGTAGAGGATGGACATATCCTCCAGGGCCGGGTCGCCGAAGATGATCCAGGGCTGGAGCTTGAGGCGCTTGCCCAGGTCCCTGCGCAGGTCCTTGAGCATCGCGAGCAGCACCGGGTCGCCCGCGCCGCCGCCGGCCTTCATGGCCACGGCGGCCGCCGCCGTCTCGTCGTCGTCCTCGTCGTCGCCGCCGGTGGCGGCAAAGACGCGGTCCTCCACGAGACGCAGCTCCCACGGATCCTTCTCGAACTTCTCGCCCAGCTCCGTGACGTGGATCAGGCCGTAGGCCTCGATCTCCTTGACCAGCAGGTGGGCGGTCAGCCCCTGGTGGATGACGGTGCACCAGAACTTCTCGGAGTGCGGTGCGCCCTTGCCGAAGAACGGCAGCTCGTCGTGCTTGTAGGACTTGATGAGCGAATTGGACACCCCGGCCAGGATGTTGGCCAGGTGGTCCAGCTTGAAGTGCTCGGGAAGCGCCTGGATGAGGCGGATCACCAGCTGCATCTCCTTGCGGCCATCGAAGGTCGGCTTGGGATGGAGGCAGTTGTCGCAGCACTGGCAGTTGTCAACCGTGTATTCTTCGCCGAAATAATGCAGCAGGAGCTTGCGCCGGCACTGGCTCGACTCGGCGTAGGCCAGGACCTCGGAGAGCAGCTGGCGGCTGATCTCCTGCTCGGCGATGGGCTTGCCCTGCATGAACTTCTCCAGCTTCTGGATGTCCTTGTAGCTGTAGTAGGCGATGCAGATGCCTTCCTGCCCGTCGCGGCCGGCACGGCCCGTCTCCTGGTAGTAGCTCTCGATGCTCTTCGGGATGTCGTAATGGATGACGAAGCGGATGTCCGGCTTGTCGATGCCCATGCCGAAGGCGATCGTGGCCACGATCACCTGGACCTCCTCCATCAGGAACTTGTCCTGGTTCTCCGCGCGCAGGCGGGCGTCCAGGCCCGCGTGGTACGGGAGGGCCTTGATGCCGTTGATGCACAGCAGTTCGGCCATCTCCTCCACCTTCTTGCGGCTCAGGCAGTAGATGATGCCGGACTTGCCGGGATTCTGGCGGATGAACTTGATGATGTCCTTCTCGGGATCCACCTTGTCGCGGATCTCGTAGTAGAGGTTGGGGCGGTTGAACGAAGACTTGAAGACCGCGGCGTCCGGGATGCCGAGGTTCTTGAGGATGTCGCTCTGCACCTTGGGCGTGGCCGTGGCCGTGAGCGCGATGATGGGCGCACGGCCGATCTGGTCCACCAGCGCGCGGATGCGGCGGTATTCCGGGCGGAAATCGTGTCCCCACTCCGAAATACAGTGCGCTTCGTCCACGGCGTAGAAGGAGATCCGGACCTCGCGCAGCAGCTGGACGTTCTCCTCCTTGGTCAGCGACTCGGGCGCCACGTACAGGAGCTTCGTCTTGCCGGAGAGCAGGTCCTCGCGGACCTCATCGATCTGCTGGCGCGACAGCGAGGAATTGAGGAAATGCGCGATGCTCTCCGAGCCGGCCACGAAGCCGCGCAACAGGTCCACCTGATTCTTCATCAGGGCGATCAGCGGAGAGATGATGATCGCTGTACCATCCATCACCAGAGCCGGCAGCTGATAGCACAGCGACTTGCCGCCTCCGGTGGGCATCAGGACGAAAGCGTCACCCCCTCCAATCAGGTGAGAGATGATCTGTTCCTGGTCCGCCTTGAAGGCGTCGTAGCCGAAAAACTCCTTGAGAGTCTTGTGAATCAGCGCCGAATCGGGTTTCATGATAAGTTAGTCTAAGGTGTGGATGGCGAGCCCGGAGCGGAGCTTGGGCTCGAACCAGGTCGTCTTGGGCGGCATGATATTGCCGGTGTCGGCAATATTGATGAGCTGCTGCAGGCTGACCGGGTATAAAGCGAAGGCTACCTTCATCTCGCCGCTATCCACACGGCGGGAGAGTTCGCCGAGACCGCGGATGCCGCCGACGAAGTCGATGCGGTCCGAGGTACGCAGGTCCTTGATGCCGAGAATCTTGTCCAGCACCAGGTTGGAAAGGATGGTCACGTCCAGCACCCCGATGGGGTCTGAATCGTCATAGCGTCCGGGTTTGGCGGTCAGGCTGTACCAGGCGCCCTCGATATACATCGAGAAATTATGCAGCCCTGCGGGCTTGTAGATTTCTGCTTTCTCTGATTTGCGCTCGACGGTGAAGTCCTTCCCGAGGGCCTCGAAGAACGCTTCCGTGCTCAGGCCGTTGAGGTCCTTCACCACACGGTTGTAGTCGATGATGGCGAGCTGGCTCTGCGGGAAGCACACCGCCATGAAGTAGTTGTATTCTTCATTGCCCGTGTGCGCAGGGTTCTGCGCGCGCTTCTCCGCGCCCACGCGCGCAGCCGCAGCCGTGCGGTGGTGGCCGTCGGCCACGTAGAAGGCGTCGACGTCGTGGGTGAAGATCTCGGTGATGCGGGCGTTGACCGCGTCGTCATCGATCACCCAGAAAGTGTGGGTGAAGCCGTTTTCGTCGACGAACCTGTATTCGGGCGCGCCGGCGGCGGTCTTCGCGATGATGGCGCCGAGTTCGGCGTTGTCCTTGAAGGCGAAGAAGACGGGCTCGATGTTGGCGTTCTGGATGCGGACGTGGATCATGCGGTCGTCCTCCTTGTCCTTGCGGGTCAGCTCATGCTTCTTGATGATGCCTTCGGCGTAGTCGTCGGTGTGGGCGCAGAGCACGATGCCGTACTGCGTGCGCTCGCCCATCGTCTGGGCGTAGACATAGTACTTCTCCTTGTCCTCGCGGACCAGCCAGCCTTTCTTCTGCCAGGCCTGGAAATTCTCCACGGCGCGGTCGTAGGTGCGCTGCTCGTGCTCGCCGGCGATCGGATCGAAGTCGATCTCGGGCTTGGTGATGTGCAGGAGGGACTTCTCCCCGGCCATCTTTTTCGCTTCTTCGGAATTCAACACATCATAAGGCGGCGCCGCAACTTCAGTCACGATGCCTTTAGGCGGCCGCAGGGCGGCAAAAGGTTTGACTCGTACCATATTTCACTACAAAACTATATTCGAAGGTAATGCTTTTTTGTTAAAACACCAAATTGCCCCGGCCGTTCTCCGACCGGGGCAAATCTCAATCATTCAATGCGTCCCGACTACTTGTTCAGCTGGAACTTCGTGCAGCCGTCCTTGAAGAAGGAGACGATCTGGCGGGCGGCGGCGAGGCCGGCGTTGACGTTGGCCTCGGCGGTCTGGGCGCCCATCTTCTTGGGCGTGGCGAAGACGCGCAGGCCGAACTTCTCCTGCAGGGCGGCGAGGTTGTCCGGAGCCACGTCAGCGACGTATTTGAGGTCCGGGCGCTCCTCGAGCGCCTTGGCGAGGCCCGCCTCGTCGATGACCTCCTTGCGGGCGGTGTTGACGAGGGTCGCACCCTTCGGCATCTTGGACAGCAGGTCATAGCCGATGCTGCCGACGGTCTGGGGCGTGGCGGGGATATGCAGGCTGACGTAGTCGCTGCCGGCATAGAGCTCGTCGAGCGTGGTGACAGGCTCGGCGCCGCCGGCACGGATCTGGTCCGGGGTGAGGAACGGGTCGAGGGCCTTGACCTTCATGCCGAGGGCGGCAGCCTTGGCGCCGACCAGCCGGCCCACGTTGCCGAAGGCCTGGATGCCGAGGGTCTTGCCCTGGATCTCGGAGCCGGTGGCCGGGGTGAACTGGGTGCGGGCCATGAAGATCATCAGCGCGATGGCGAGCTCGGCCACGGCGTTGGCGTTCTGGCCGGGAGTATTCATGGCAACGATGCCCTTGGCCGTGCAGGCGGGCAGGTCGAGGTTGTCGAAACCTGCGCCGGCACGCACGACGATCTTGAGCTTGGGCGCGGCGGCGACGACCTCGGCGGTGACCTTGTCCGAACGGACAATCAGCGCGTCGGCGTCGGCGACGGCGGCGACCAGGTCGGCCTGGTCAGCATATTTCTCGAGCAGGGCGAGCTCATAGCCCGCTTCCTCTACAATCTGGCGGATGCCTGCGACCGCTGCGGCCGCGAAAGGCTTCTGGGTGGCGACGAGTACTTTCATCTTATGCGTGGATCTTGGCAAATTCCTGCATCACGGCGACGAGGGCGTCGACATCCTCCTGCGTACAGGCATTGTAGAGGGAGGCGCGGAAGCCGCCGACGGAGCGGTGGCCCTTGATGCCCACCATATCACGCTCGGTCGCGAACTTCAGGAACTCGTCCTGCAGGTCTTCGTGGCCTTCGGACATCACGAAACAGACGTTCATGATGGAACGGTCCTCCTTGGCGGCGGTGCCGACGAAGAGCGGGTTGCGGTCGATTTCGGCGTAGAGGGTCTCAGCCTTCTTGACGTTGATCGCGTGGATGGCGTCGATGCCGCCGAGGCCCTTGAGCCACTTCAGCATCTCGTTCATCACGAAGATGCCGAACACCGGCGGGGTATTGAACATCGAGAGCTTGTCGATGTGCGTGCGGTAGTCGAGCATCGTCGGGATGTAGCGGGAGACTTTGCCGAGGGCGTCCTTCTTGACGATGGCGAAGGTCACGCCGGCAGGACCGGCATTCTTCTGCGCGCCGCCGTAGATCATCGTATACTTGCTGACGTCGACGCGGCGGCTCAGGATATCGGAGGACATGTCCGCGATGAGGGGCACGGGGCAGTCGATATCTTCCTTGATCTCGGTACCGTAGATCGTATTGTTCGTGGTGATATGGAAATAGTCCAGATCCTTCGGGATCTCATAGCCCTTCGGGATATAGTTGTAATTCTTGTCAGCGGAGCTGGCCACGGCAAAAGCCTCGCCGAGACCCTTGGCCTCCTTGAGGGCTTTCTTGGCCCAGACACCGGTCTCGAGATAACCGGCCTTGTGCTCCAGGAAATTCATGGGAACATAAAGGAACTCGAGGCTGGCGCCGCCGCCCAGGAAGACGACTTCGTAGCCTTCGGGAATGTCCAGGATCTCTTTCCAGAGCGCGCGACATTCGTCCATCGTTTCATCCCAGCCCTTGGTGCGGTGGGAGATCGAAAGAAGGGAGACACCGGTGCCCTTGAAATCCTTCAGGGCCTCGATGGTGTTGTCGATGACCGCCTGCGGAAGTACGCAGGGGCCAGCGTTGAAGACATGTTTTTTACCCATTATCTGAATATGTTAAATCAGCCGACTAAGATACCTAATCTTTCCATACTTTCCAAAAAGTCTTGCTCTAAAGAACGCCGGATCCGCACCTCGAGAGAGCATTCCGCCATAAACGATTGATTGCGCTGGGGAAGGTCCAGATCCTTGACGGCTTTCATCACGGCAGGCAGGCTGTCATAGGAGAAATCCAGCCTGACCCAGCGCCCCGCCACCTTCTCCACGACCCGCGCGGAAGCGAGGGCGTCGGCAGTCGATGTCTTGTAGGCCCGGATCAGCCCGGGAATGCCGAGCTTGATGCCGCCGAAATAGCGGATGACGACCACGAGGATGTCGCTCAGGCCGGCAGAATCGATCTGCCCGAGGATGGGGCGGCCGGCCGAGCCGGACGGCTCCCCGTCATCGTTGGCACGCCAGGCGGCGCCGTCCAGGCCCAGGCGCCAGGCATAGCAGTGGTGGCGCGCGTCGTGGTACTCCTTGCGGATCGAGGCGACGATCTGCTTGATCTCCTCCTCGCTCTCCACAGGATAGGCTTTCGCGATGAAACGGCTGCCGTTGTCCTTGAAAAGACCCTCCGAAAGCTCCGCGATGCTGAGATATGTGTCTTTTACCGCCATAGGCGAACCAAAATTAGCGAATAATTCCTATCTTCGCAATATGAATTACAGATACAGAGTCACCCTGGCCGGCATCAAAGGCTTCTACCGGGTTTATCTCGTGAACGGCGACAATTCGCTGTACACGTTCCACAAGCAGCTGCGTTCCGATCTCGAGTTCCCGATGGACCAGCCGATCCTGTTCAAGGCGATGGACGCCGAAGGCGCCGTCGTGGCGCGCTACGCGCTGATGGACATCGGCTTCGGCGCGGTGGACAACGTCACCGTCGCCGACACCGTCAAGGCCGGCGTGACCAGTTTCGTGTACTTCTACGACATCACCTCCAAGAAGAGCGTGATCATCACGCTCGAGGGCGAGACCACCGAGAAGGTGGCCACCCCGCGCCTGGTCGAATCCAAGGGTCCCATCCCGCTCGAGTTCGAGAACGGCTACGTGGCCTTCGAGGACCTGCCCGAGGAGCGCAGGCGCCTGCCCGGCGAGTCGCGCCGCGGCAAGGGAGACGACGATGACGAAGACGATGACGACGAAGATTTCGAGGACGACGAGGACGAGGAGGATGAGGACAAGGAGGACGAAGAACTCGTCTACGACGAAGAAGAAGAATAAAAAAAACCTGCAAGTCTGAAGCTTGCAGGTTTTTTTGTCTCTTGTCCGGCCGGATCTACTCGGCGGACGCCTCGGCGACCTCGGCGACTTTGCCGACCTTGGTCACCTCCACGTTGAAGATCAGGGTGGAGTTGCCCGGGATGGCCTGGTTGCCCTGCTCGCCATAACCGAGCTCATACGGGATGAAGAGGTCGATCTTGCCGCCCTCGCCGACCAGCTGCAGGCCCTCGGTCCAGCCGGGGATGACGCGGTTGAGCGTCAGGCGGATCGGATCGGCATCGGCAGCCACCTCGTCAAACACGGTGCCGTCGAGGAGGGAGCCCTTGTAGCGCACCCACACGGTATCGCGCGGACCGGCCTTCACGTCGTTGCCGGCCTCGATGATCTTATACTGCAGGCCGGAACCGGTCGTGACGACGCCGTCCTTCTTGCCGTTGCTCTCGAGGAATTTCTCTCCCTTCTGCTTGTTCATCATCGCGACGCCGCTGTGACGCTTCTCCAGGTAGTTGTTGAACAGGTCGTTCATCCGGTTGGGATCCACCTTGAACTGCTTGACGAATTCAGGGTCGCGGGAATCGCCCTTGGCGGCCACGAAATCCTTGATGCCCTTGACGACCTCGGCATAGTTGAGGTCGGAACCGAAATCGTAGTTCTTGACCCAGCTGCCGAAGTTGATACCGATCAGATAGCTCACGGAATCGACCTCGGCCTTGGTGGACCGGAATTCCTTGGGGAGCGTCTCCCCGGACGGCTGGCCGGAGCAAGCCGCCACAGACAGGCCCATCAGCAGGGCCGCGAAAATTTTGATTGTCTTCATCATTATTTACTTATAATCGTTTCTGCTTACAGTTCCCACGCGAGGGCCGAGGCGCCGAGGATGGCGGCGTCGGACTCCTTGAGCTGGGAGAAGATGATCTTGACCTTGCCCTTCCAGATCTTGAGGAGGTTCTCCTCCATCGCGCGCCGCATCGGCTCGTAGAGGAACTCCTTGGCGCGGGCGAGGCCGCCGAAGAGCACGATGGCCTCCGGGGCGCTGAACGCCACGAAGTCCGCGAAGCTCTGGCCGAGCAGCGTGCCGGTGTATTCGAACAGGCGCAGGGAGAAGTTGTCGCCCTGCTTGGCCGCATCGTAGATATCCTTGGAGGTGATGTTCTGCAGGTCGCGCAGCGGGGTCGGCTGGCCGGAGGCCTCGAGCCACTCGCGGGCCGTGCGGGCGATGCCCATCGCGGAGCAATAGGCCTCGAGGCAGCCCGTCTTGCCGCAGCCGCAGGTGCGGCCGTTGTTGCGCACCACGCAGGTGTGGCCGAGCTCGCCGGCGAAACCGTCATGGCCGTAGAGCACCTTGCCGTCCACGACGATGCCGCTGCCGACGCCGGTGCCGAGGGTGATCATGATGAAATTCTTCATGCCGCGCGCCGCGCCGTAGGCCATCTCGCCCACCGCCGCCGCATTGGCGTCGTTGGTCAGGGACACGGGGACGCCGCAGGCCTCGGAAAGCTTCTTCGAGAGGGGGACGGCCTGGTCGGCCGCCCACGCGAGATTGGGGGCGAAAGCCACCTCTCCGGTGTAATAATTGCCGTTGGGAGCACCCACACCGATGCCGCGGATGTCGTCCATGGTCATGTCTGCCTGCGCGACGCAGGACTTGACGGCCTCGGCGAGCGCGGCGATATAGGCGTCCGCGTCGCGGCCGAAGGTGTCCGTGCGGATCACGGTCTGGGAAAGGACATCGCCACGGGCGTCCACGACGCCGAGCTTGGAGGTCTGGCCTCCGATGTCGATACCGACTACATACTGTTTGGACATAAGCTATATGGGTGTTTGATTATTCGACAGGGATATCTTTGTTGACGTTCTTGCAGCCCCAGATGGCGTAGAAGAGGAGGTACGCGAGCATCGCGACGACCAGCCAGTAGGAGGTCATGTAGCTGACGTTCTTGGCGATGAGGTCCTGGAGGAACGGCATGACGCCGCCGCCGACCACCATCATCATGAACAGGCCGGAAGCCTGCTCGGTGTATTTGCCGAGGCCCTCGACGGAGAGGTTGAAGATACCGCCCCACATCAGGGACGTGCACAGACCGCAGAGGACGAAGAGGAGCGCCGTGACCGGAACCTGGTTCATCGTGAAGCCCTGACCGGCGATGTAGCCCGGCATGGAGACCAGGATGTCCTTCGGAAGCACGATGCCGAGGACGATGAGGATGATGGCCACGGAGGACACGAAGATCATCTGGGCGCGGGTGCTGACCTTGCCGCTGATCGCGGAGCTGAACGCACGGCCGACCATCATGAGCAGCCAGTACATGGCGGCGACGGCGCCACCGATGGCGGCGGCACCGGCCGTGCCGGCGGCGAAGGCGCCCTTGCCGTTCGGGTCAGCCAGGAAGAAGTTCAGCTGGGAAGGGATGCCGATCTCGATGCCGACATAGAAGAAGATGGCGACGATGCCGAGTACGCAGTGGCGGAACTTCCACGGGCTGTGCTCGAAAACGACGGACTTGCGCTCCTGGGCCGGTTCGGGAACCTTGACGAAGGAGATGATGATGAACGCCAGGGCGAACACGCCCATCGCGATGAAGAGCAGCGGTGCCACGTCGGACATCGCGGTCTTGTCGGTGACGGTGCCGATCAGCACGCCGACGAGGAACGGCGTGGCCGTACCGGTCAGGGAGTTGAGCGTGCCGCCGATCTGGATGAGCTGGTTGCCGCGGTTGCCGCCGCCCAGGATGTTGAGCATCGGATTGACGACGGTGTTGAGCATGCAGACGCAGAAGCCGCAGATGAACGCGCCGAGCAGATAGACGATGATGTTGGTGCCGATACCGCCGATCATGGACTCCGGATTCACCTTGCTGGAGAACCACTGGACAAGCACGCCGAGGAAGCCGACGGCCAGGGCGATCAGGGTGGTCTTCTTGTAACCGACCTTGACCAGCATCTTGCCGGCTGGAATACCCATGAACAGATAGGCCAGGAAGTTCATCATGTTGCCCATCATGCCGGCCCACTCATATTTGACCTGCCAGATGTTGCCGAACGGTGCGGCCATGTTGGTGACGAAAGAGATCATCGCGAAGATGAAGCACATCGTCACGACCGCTACAATGTTTATTTTTTTCTTTTCCATTTTGATTATTGTGTGGTTTTAGATTTCAGTGCTATTCGCCATACTGGACCTCCTTGGGCGCGAAGAGCCCGTAGAGCTGGGCGTCGATCATGTCGGTGACCTTCTCGAAGTCCTCGGGCCTGTTGCCGAACTTGATGTGGTCCGCGTCGATGATGAGGAGATTGCCGTCGTAGTCCTTGATCCAGTTCTCGTACTTCTCGTTGAGGCCGGTCAGGTAGTCGATGCGGATGCTCTTCTCGTATTCGCGGCCGCGCTTCTGGATCTGCGAGATGAGGTTGGGGATGCTCGAACGGAGGTAGATCAGCAGGTCCGGGTTGCCGACCAGCGACATCATCAGGTCGAAGAGGTCGGTGTAGTTCTCGAAGTCGCGGGTGCTCATCAGCCCCATGTCGTGGAGGTTGGGAGCGAAGATGCGGGCGTCCTCGTAGATGGTGCGGTCCTGGATGATCACGTCGTCGGTCTTGGCGATCTCGACCACGTCCTTGAAACGCTTGTTGAGGAAATAAATCTGGAGATTGAACGACCAGCGTTCCATATCCTCATAGAAATCAGACAGATAAGGATTGAAATCCACAGATTCGAACTTCGGGATCCACCCGTAGTGCGCGGCCAGCATCTTGGTGAGCGTGGTCTTGCCGCTGCCGATATTGCCTGCAATCGCTATATGCATGTCTATCTTCTTTAAAATCTCACAAATTTATAAAGATTATTTAAAAAGCCCGTAGAGTTCCGCGTCAATCTTGTCCGTTATGAAAGAGAAATCCTCCGGACTCCCCTCGAAGTCCAGGCGGTCCGCGTCGATGACCAGCAGGCGCCCCTTGTAGCGGCCGATCCACTCCTCGTAGCGCTCGTTCAGGCCGCCCAGATAGTCCAGGCTCATCGACTGCTCGTATTCCCGGCCGCGCTTCTGGATCTGCCCCACCAGGTGCGGGACGCTGCAGCGCAGGTAGATCAGCAGGTCGGGCGGGCTGACCAGCGACATCATCAGGCGGAACAGCTGCATGTAGGTGTCGTAGTCCCGGTCGGAAAGGTTGCCCATGTCGTGGTTGTTGGCCACGAAGATCTCCACGCCCTCGAGGATGGTGCGGTCCTGGATGATGACCTCGGACGACTTGGAAATGTCCAGCAGGTCCTGGAAACGCTGCGCCAGGAAATAGGTCTCGAGGTTGTAGGACCAGCGGGAGATATCCTTGTAGTAGTCTTCCAGATAGGGATTGAAGGTCACGGACTCGTATTTGGGAATCCAGCCGTAATGTTCAGCCAGTTTGCGCGTGAGCGTGGTCTTCCCGCTGCCGATATTGCCTGCTATTCCGATGTGCATTCCGTTAGTGAGCTATCACACAAAATTAACACAAGTTTTGTAAATTTGCCAATCTTTAAACGCAAACGAATGCTCAATATCCGCACCTTCACCTTCAACCTCCTCCAGGAGCGCACGTACGTGGCCTGGCAGGGAGAAGGCTCCTGCGTGGTCGTGGATCCCGGCTGCTACGGACCCGCCGAACTGCAGGCGCTGGAGGACCTGCTCGCGCAGGAAAGGCTGACCCCCGCCGCCATCCTGCTCACGCACGGCCATTTCGACCACATCTTCGGCGTCAAGGCCCTGCAGGACCGCTTCGGCGGCATCCCGGTCTACATGCATCCCGCCGACGAAGCGGTGTTCGGATACGGCGCGGAGATGGCCGCCGGCCTGGGGCTCGCCCCCGCCGCGACGGACTTCCTCCGGACCCCCGTCCGGGACGGGCAGGTCCTCGAGGCCGCGGGCATCCGTTTCGAAGTCATCGCCACGCCGGGGCACACGCCCGGCGGCGTCTGCTACCTCGTCCGCGAGGCGGACATCCTGTTCACAGGAGACACGCTGTTCGCCGGCTCCATCGGCCGCACGGATTTCCCCGGCGGGGAATACGACGACCTGATCCGCTCCATCATGGAGCGCGTGATCCTGCTCGACCCGGAGATCCGCATCCTGCCCGGCCACGGCCCCACCTCCACCATCGGCCAGGAGCGCACGGGCAATCCCTTCCTCGAGCCCTTCAACGAGCCCGAAGAGGAGCCGGACCCCGACCTGGAGCCCGTCGTCATCAGCCGGGAATAGCTTATTTCAGGAAAACGAAGAAGACCGCGAGGATCAGGCAGACGAACGCGGCGAAGTGGTTCCACTGCAGGGGCTGACTCTGGAACACGAAATGCACGATGACCGTGAAGACCGTCAAGGAGATGGCCTCCTGGATGACCTTGAGCTGCATCAGGTTGTAGGGGCCGCCGTTGCCCACGAAACCGATGCGGTTGGCCGGGACGGTCAGGCAATACTCGAAGAAAGCGATTCCCCACGAGAAGAGGATGATGAGGATGAGCGGCCAGCCGGTCGAAACCTTCATCTCCTGCAGTTTGAGGTGGCCGTACCACGCGAACGTCATGAAGATGTTCGAGAAGATCAGCATCACGATGGTCCAAAATCCTTGCATAACGCCTGTTTGAAAAAGCACGCAAAGATAATAAAAATTACTTGACGGTGAACAGGATGGAACGCCGCGCGCCCTGCTCGTCGATCAGCGTGAGCCGGTGCATGCCCGGCGCCGGATCGACCCGCAGCTCATGCTCGCCCGCGGTCTCCCCCACGAACGCGTCGTCGATGTGCCAGTAGAGCGTCGCAGCGGGGTCGGCGTGCGCGGCGCGGAACACCGCGCCGTTCTGCGCGCCGGACAGGCCGCGCGTCAGCACGATCGTGATGTCGGGCTGGGGATAGATGATCTCAATGGGATTCTGGCCCGACGAGGCCGCGTCGAAGAGCGGATGCTTCGGCGGCAGCGGCCGGTAGTCCAGATGTTTCTTCATATAATACCACTCCTGCGCGGGCGGGAGCACGAAACGCACCTCGGCGCGCATCTGCTCCGGCGGGCAGCAGCTGGTGTTGACCTGATAGCGCCCCCCGGCATCCAGGTGGACCAGGCGGTGGTAGCGGCACATCCCGGGCTGCTCCTCCACGTCGGGCACCCAGACGGTGTCGCGCTGCGGGCAGAGGTCGCTCGCGGGGAAGCCGCTCTGGTGGCAGACCTCGACCTGCGTCATCCCTTCGGTGGGACGCGCGAACCAGGCGGCGCCCGGCAGGGCCGAGAACACGTCGAACATCACGGGCGAGGCGTAGGAGACGCCCGTCACGCCGGCGCGGCCCTCGCCGTCGCTGTTGCCCACCCACACCGCGACCACCCAGTCGCGGTTCACGCCCACGCTCCACGCGTCGCGGTTGCCCCAGCTCGTACCCGTCTTCCAGGCAATCCTGCGCCCGGTGGCGAAGTCCATCCAGGACGCCTCCTCCTCCGGCCGGTTGGCGTTGGACAAGGCGTCGAAGGTCAGGTATGCCGCCGCGCGGCTGATCGGGATGCGCCGGGCGGGCAGGCGCTCGCGGTCCGCGTCCGCCAGGTAGGCAAGATCCTCATAGACAGGATCTCCGGCAAGCTCCGCCGCAAGGTAGTAATAGGCGCGGGCGAGCGTCTCCAGGGAGATCTCCGCACCGCCCAGGATGAGCGAGAGACCGTAGTGGTCGGCATCCTTGTCGACGGTGTCAAAGCCCATCGCCCGCAGGACGCCGAGGAAGCGCTCCGCGCCATACTGCTCCAGCATCCGCACGGAAGGCACGTTGAGCGAGCGCTCGATCACCTCGTGCGCGGGCACGGCCCCGTCGAAGGTGCGGCCGTAGTTGTGCGGGGAGAAATTGTTGTAGTTGTAGGGCGTATCCTTGACCAGCGAGGTGGGCAGGATCTCGCCCGCATCCAGCATCGCTGCATAGAGGAGCGGCTTGAGGGTGCTGCCGCTGGAGCGCGCGGCGGGGACCATGTCCACGTCGACGCCGCGCAGCCGGGGCGCGCAGCCGCGCGTATTTCCCCAGTAGGCGCGGACCTTGCCGGTGTGGACGTCCACGACCAGCACGCCCATGTTGTCCACCAGATTGGTATGATAATTGTCAAAATGGCGCTTCACGACGGCGCCTACGGCCGTCTGGAGCGACGCGTCCAGCGTCGTGGCGCTGGGGCCGTCGCCCGCCTCGCGCCGGCAGCGCTCCAGCAGGTGGTAGGCCTCGTCGGGCATCGGGAGCGGCTTCTCCGGCAGGGGCTCGTCCTTGGCCAGGAGGCATTCCGTCTCATCGATGTACCCCTTCGCCTGCAGCTTGTCCAGCAGCGCGTTGCGCTTGGCGAGCAGGCGCTCCCGCCCCCGGCCGGGATGGATCAGGCCCGGGGCGTTGGGGAGCACGGCGAGCATCGCGCTCTCGCCCCAGGAAAGGTCGTCCGCGCTGCGCCCGAAATAGCGCCAGGCGGCCGCTTCCAGGCCGACGACATTGCCCCCGAAAGGGGCGTTGGAGGCATACAGGAGCAGGATCTTGCGCTTGGTACAGCGCATCTCCAGGCGCGTGGCGAGCACCATCTCGTAGAGCTTCTCGGGGAGGGTGCGCGGCGCGCCGGGCCGGCTCAGGCGGATCACCTGCATCGTGAGCGTGCTGGCGCCGCTGACCACCTCGCCGCGCGTGACGTTCTGCACCAGGGCGCGCCCGGCGGACAGGTAGTCGATGCCGAGATGCCACCAGAAGCGCTTGTCCTCGCAGGCGACGATGCAGCGGGCGAATTTATCGGGCACATGGTCCGAAGGCGGAAAGTACCACTGGCCGCCGGAGGAAATCCGGGCACCCAGCAGGGTACCGTCCTCGGCGACGAGCGTTGCGGACAAAGGGACCCTGAAGAGCTTGCCTGGCAGACAGAACAGATACCAAACTATCAGAGCGAACGGAATCGAAATCAAAAGATATTTTCTAACTTTGTCCTTCACAGACACAAAAATAACACTTTTTTCAATGAAAAAGATTCGCTTCATTCTCGCGCTGGCCGTGATGGCCGGCCTGATTGCCGGCTGCCAGGGCAGCGGCGACAAGAAAAGCGCCGGCCCTGCCGTCTCCGCCGTCCGCGGCGAGACCCACATGGCCCTTCCTTCAGAGAAAGCCCCTGCCTCTGCCGAGGATATCGACACCGAAGTGCCG
Source organism: Bacteroidales bacterium WCE2004 (assembly GCA_900167895.1). Taxonomy (NCBI): domain Bacteria; kingdom Pseudomonadati; phylum Bacteroidota; class Bacteroidia; order Bacteroidales; species Bacteroidales bacterium WCE2004. The sequence continues at coordinate 745,174 of FUZR01000001.1, forward strand.
ACCATCCGCTTCATCAGCAAAGGATCCATCCTGCCGTCTTCCGGCAGCCTCGACCTGCTGTTTGGCTCCGTCTCGTATGCCAAGGCGCAGGTCCGTGTCAAGAAAGTGTTCAGCAACAACATCCTGCAGTTCCTCCAGCTGGACAGCTACGAGACCCGCTACGAGCTGTACAAGGTCGCCGACGTCGTCGCCGACACCACCCTGGTGCTCGGAGACAAGGACGCCGACCACATCCGCGAGTGGAAGACCTACGGCCTGAGCCTCAACGAACTCGTCAAGCCCGAGCCCGGCGCCATCTACCACATCGAGATCCGTGGCCGCGAGCCCCTCGTCGAGGAGGACTTCTGGGACAGCGACAGCTCGTTCGGCAACTACGAGACCTATGCCGAGCGCAGCGTTGACCTGCTGGCCAGCAACCTCGCCCTGATCGCCAAGCGCGGCGACAAGGACACGGAGGTCTTCGTCTATGACATTCTCAAGGGCAAACCGGTCTCCGGCGCCCGCGTCAAGCTCTACAGCTTCGCCCAGCAGGAGCTGGCCAAGGGCCAGTCCGACAGCGAGGGCCAGGTCTCGTTCCCGGCCCAGACGGAAGCCCGCTTCGTGGTGGCCACCAGCGGCGACCAGTATGCCTATCTCGACCTCAAGAACGAGAAGGCCCTCTCCACCAGCAACTTCGACGTCAGCGGCACCACGCACGAAGGCGGCATCAAGGCCTACATCTTCGGCGAGCGCGGCGTCTGGCGTCCGGGCGACACGCTGCACGTCAGCGTGGTCACGCTCTTCGACGGCGCGCCGCTGCCTGCCGGCCACCCCGTCACCGCGCAGCTGCGCAACCCCGACGGCCAGCTCGTGCAGACCCTCTCCGAGCGCAGCTCCGCCTCCAACATCTACCATTTCCCGTTCACGACGGCACAGGACGCCCCCTCGGGCCGCTGGCGCGTGGACGTGAACATCGGCGGACAGACGGTCAGCAAAACGCTCCGCGTCGAGACCATCAAGCCCAACAAGCTGGACATCCAGATGCTCTTCCCGGCCTACATCACCTCCTATGCGAGCGACAACAGCCGCTTCGACCTGTCCGTGGCCTGGCTCTACGGCGCCCCGGGCAGCGACCTCAAGGTCAACGGCGAGGTGGAGATCACCTCCGCAGCCACCCGCTTCAAGGGCTGGGAGGCCTATGATTTCCAGGACGACGCCCGCTCCTTCGACGCCCAGACCCTCTACTATAAGGATTTCAAGACGGGGGCCAACGGCGAAGCCAGCATCAGCACCCAGATGGACATCAACAAGGCCACCACGCCGGGCATGCTCAACGCCGGCTACACTTTCCGCGCGTTCGAGCCCGGCGGCGAATTCAGCACCAGCTACGGCAGCGTGAAACTGTCCCCGTTCAGCAACTACGTCGGCATCAAGACCGAGCTGAAGAAAGACCAGTGGGGTGACGCCTGCATCAAGGCCGGCATCGACCAGAAGTTCGACGTCGCCACGGTCGACGCCGACGGCAAGGCCACCACGACCGCCGGCCTGCACGTGGAGGTCTTCCACGTCAACTGGAACTGGTGGTGGAACGCCTCCGGCGAGATCGCCGGCTACATGGCCGGCCGGAGCAAGGAGCTCCTCTACGAGAAAACCATCTCCACCCGCGACGGCAAGGCCTCGTTCACCTATGACTGGGCCGCCGCCCCCTACGGCCTCTACTACATCCGCGTCACCGACACGCACGGCGGCCACGCCACCTCGATGCTCTGCGAGGTCAACCGGGCCGACGCCACCGACGCATCCGAAGGCTCCACGCAGCTCAACATGCTGATCGACAAGGAGAAATATACCGTCGGCGAGACGGCCCGCATCACGATCCCGTCCGCCGAAGGCGCCACCGCCCTCGTCTCCATCGAGAAGGGCGGCCGCATCCTGAGCACCCGCCGCGTCCAGTGCTTCGCGGGCAGCACGGAGATCCGCATCCCCGTGACCGCGGAAATGACGCCGAACGCCTACGCCAACATCGCGCTGATCCAGCCGCACGGCAATGTCCACAACGACGCCCCGATCCGTCTCTACGGCATCAAGAACATCAGCGTGGAGGATCCCGCCTCGCACCTCAGCCCGGTGATCGACATCCCGGCCGAGACCAAGCCGGAGTCCACCCTCAGCTTCAAGGTCAAGGAAGAGAAGGGCCGCGCGATGAGCTACGTCGTCGCCCTCGTGGACGAGGGACTCCTCTCCCTGACCAGCTTCAAGACCCCGGACGCCTGGGCCGCCTTCTACGCCAAGGAAGCCCTGCGCGTGCGCACGTGGGATGAATATGATTCCGTCATCGGCGCCTACGGCGGCCGCATCGAGCAGCTGTTCGCGATCGGCGGTGACGACGAGGCCAGCGGCGCGCTCAAGCGCCAGGGCGCCGACCGCTTCAAGCCGGTGGTCGCCTACCTCGGCCCCTTCGACCTCAAAGCCGGCAAGACGGCCTCCCACAGCGTCCAGGTGCCGCAGTACATCGGTTCGTTGCGCGCGATGGTCATCGCCACCGACGGCAAGGCCCAGGGCAGCGCCGCCAAGAACGTCAGCGTGACCCAGCCCGTGATGGTCCAGGCCACCCTCCCGCGCACCCTCAGCATCGGTGAGACCATCCGCATCCCGTCCACGGTGATCGCCCTCAAGGACGGCGTCGGCAAGGTCAAGCTCAGCATCAAGACCGACGACCTGCTCACCGTCAAGGGTCCTTCTACCCTGGAGACCAGCGTCAGCAAGGCCGGCCAGCAGGTCGAGTACTTCGAGGTCCAGGTCGGCGACAGGACCGGCATCGCGCACGTGACCGTCACGGCGCAGGCCGGATCCGACAAGTCCGTCAGCCGCGTGGAGATCGACGTCCTCAACCCCAACCCGGCCGTCACCCGCGTGCAGTCCTTCCTGATCGACGCGGGCCAGGCCAAGGACGCCACGGCCGAGCTCTTCGGCCTGCCGGGCACCAACTCCGTGAGCGTGGAGCTTTCCTCCATCCCGGCGATCGACCTCGGCAGACGCCTCAAATACCTGATCGAATATCCCTACGGCTGCGTTGAGCAGACCATTTCCGCCGCCTTCCCGCAGCTCTACCTGAGCCAGGTGATGGAGTGCGACGACAACACCGTGGCGCGCAGCGCCCGCAACGTCACCGCCGCCATCAACCGCCTGCACAGCTTCCGCCGTCCGGACGGCTCGCTGAGCTACTGGCCGGGCAACACCGCCTCGTCCACGTTCGGCTCCGCCTACGCCCTCCACTTCCTGCAGGAAGCGGAGAACCAGGGCTACGCCGTCCCCGCCGACCTCAAGGCCGGCCTCATCCGCTACCTGACGGGCAGCGTTGTCAGCAACAAGAAAGAATCCGACTTCGTGCGCGCCTATGGTCTCTACGCCCTCGCTGCAGCCGGCAAGCCGCAGCGCAGCGCGATGAACCTGCTCCGCGAGAACGTCAAGAAGATGCCGCGCAGCGCCGTGTGGATGCTCGCCGGCGCCTTCGCCAGCGACGGCAAGAAGCAGGTGGCCACCAGCCTGACCAACGGCCTGCCGTACCTGGAGTCCAGCGCCGCCGGCTACTACTACGACTGGTACGGCAGCGAGGACCGCAACATGGCCATCGCCCTGCGCACGTCCATCCTGACCGGCCAGAAGGAGACCGCCTTCGAGCTCGCCGAGAAGGTGGCCGCCCGCCTCAACGACAGCCAGCACTACATGAGCACCCAGGCCACCGCCTGGTCGCTCTACGCCATCAGCGACTATGCCCGCACGATTGCCGGCGGCGGCGTGAACGCCACCGTCAAGGGACCGGAGAAGAGCTATAAGATGAACACCTCCAAGTCCATCGTCCGCCAGGAGGTCGCCCTCGGCAAGGATGCCGCCGGCAAGGCCCAGCTCAACATCTCCAACACGGGCAGCGGCACGGTCCACGCCGTGGTGGCCGTGACCGGCACGCCGAAGGTCGGCAGCGAGAAGGCCAAGGCCGACGGCCTGACGCTCAAGATCAGCTACGTCGGCACCGACGGCCAGCCCGTCCGCGTGGACACGCTCTCCCGCGGCCGCAACTTCAAGGCCGTCGTGACCGTGACCAACACGGGCTCCGGCGCCGTCCGCGACCTCGCGCTGGCGCAGAAGTTCCCGTCCGGCTGGGAGATCCAGAACGACCGCGTGGGCAAGGAGAACTTCAGCTATCCTGCCGGCGTGACCTACCAGGATTTCCGCGACGACCGCGTCTACAGCTTCTTCGACCTGGGCGCCGGCCAGAGCGTGACCATCACCACCGGCCTGACCGCCACCTACCCGGGACGCTTCTACCTCCCGGCCGTGAGTTGCGAGGCAATGTACGACGACAAGATCTCCGCCCTCGTCCCCGGACAATGGACGGAAGTCAAATAGAAACAAAGATCCCCGACCGAGAGGCCGGGGATCTTTGTTTTACAGCGTCTGGCCGCCGATAAACTCTCTCATGATCGAGGTCGGCGGGATGGCCGCGATCTCGGACGGCTTGAGGGCGCGGACAATCTCCAGGAAGTGCAGCAGCGACTGTGCCTTGGCGTAGGCCGGCGAAGACTCGCTGATGCCGCACAGGAGCGGCTCTGCGTAGTATTTCAGCAGGGGGATGTCATAGAGCGTGGAGGAGTTGAACACGATGTTGGCGTTCTCCTCGTAAGGGAAGATATTGCGGATCTCGCCGCGACGCACGGACGGCCAGCGGAGGATGTTGTCCTCCGGGGAGATGCCGCGGGTGCGGTTGTCGCGCACGATGCGGCGCAACAGACGCTTGTCCGTGGTGGAGCCGTGGTCCTTCTCGCCGCCCGGCAGGGCCGAGAGGGCGGAGATGTAGATGTTGAAGATGCGGTCGCGCGGGATGTCCGGCGTCAGGTCCGGATTGAGGGCGTGGATGCCCTCCATGAAGAGGATGTCGCCGTCCTCCAGGCGCAGCGTCTTGCCGGTGAAGACGCGGTGCCCCTCCTTGAAATCGAACTTCGGAAGCTCCACTTCCTTGCCCTCCAGCAGGTCGTTGAGCTGCTGGTTCAGGAACGCGACGTCCATCGCGGCCAGCGCCTCGTAGTCGCGCTCGCCGTGCTCGTCGATCGGGGTGTGCTCGCGGTCCACGAAATAGTTGTCCAGCTCGATCACCTTGGGTTTGAGGCCGAGCACGCGCGCCTGCTGCGCGATGCGCAGCGAGGAGCTCGTCTTGCCGCTCGAAGACGGCCCCGACATCATCACGATGCGGCAGCGGTTGCGTTTCCAGTAGATCTGGTCCGCCGCCTGCGCGTATTTGCGCTCCTGGCGGGCCTCACAGAGGTTGATCAGCTCGATGGCCTTGCCGGCCTCGAGGGTCTCGTTGACTTTTTCGAGGGTGTCCACGCCCACGGCGCGGCACCAGTCCTGATACTCCGTTCTTGCAGCTTCAATCTTGGTCATAAAAGGTCTCTTAAATAGGGGCCGGTGACAGAGGCCTGATCGGCGGCGATCTGCTCGGGCGTCCCCGTTGCTACGATCCTGCCGCCGGCGGCGCCGCCGTCAGGACCCATGTCTATCAGATAGTCGACGGACTTGAGTACGTCGAGGTTGTGTTCGATCACGATGACCGTGTTGCCCTGGTCCACCAGGCGCTGCAACACGCCCATCAGCACTTTGATGTCTTCGAAATGCAGGCCCGTGGTGGGCTCGTCAAGCATGTAGAGCGTGCTGCCGGTGGCCTTGCGGGCCAGCTCGGCGGCCAGCTTCATCCGCTGGCTCTCGCCGCCCGACAGGGTCACGGCGGACTGGCCGAGATGGACGTAGCCCAGGCCCACGTCCACGAGCGCCTTGAGTTTCGGGGCGATCTTGGGATGCGCCTGGAAGAACTCGTAGGCCTCGGAGATGGGCATCTCCAGCACGTCGCTGATGCTCTTGCCGCGGTATTTCACCGCGAGGGTGTCCTCCTTGTAGCGCTTGCCGCCGCAGGCGTCGCAGCAGACATTGACCGACGGGAGGAAGTTCATCTCGATCACCTTGATGCCGGCGCCCTTGCACTCTTCGCAGCGGCCGCCGGGGACGTTGAACGAGAAGCGGCCCGCCTTGAAGCCGCGGACCTTGGCGTCGGGCGTCTCCTCGAACAGGGCCCGGATGTCGTTGAACACGCCGGTGAAGGTGGCCGGATTGGACCGCGGCGTGCGGCCGATCGGGCTCTGGTCGATCTCGATGACCTTGTCGATATTCTCGAGCCCTTCGATGCCCGCATACGGCAGCGGCTTCTCCTTGAAGTGGTAGAACTTGCCCTTGAGGATGGGCATCAGGGTCTCGTTGATGAGCGTGGACTTACCCGAGCCGCTCACGCCGCTGATGCCGATCAGCATCCCGAGCGGGAAGTCCACCGTCACGTCTTTGAGGTTGTTGCCGCGCGCACCGCGCAGGGTCAGGGTGAGGCCGTTGCCGCGGCGGCGGCCGGACGGGACCGCGATCGGGTTGACGACCTCGCGGGCGGGGCCGCTGTAGCAGATGCGGCCGCCGTGTTCGCCGGCGCCCGGGCCCACGTCCACGATCCAGTCGGCCGCGCGCATCGTCTCTTCGTCGTGCTCCACGACGATGACGGTATTACCCTCGTCGCGCAGCTTCTTCAGCGAAGCGAGCAGCTTGCGGTTGTCGCGCTGGTGCAGGCCGATGCTCGGCTCGTCCAGGATGTAGATGACGTTGACCAGCTTGGAGCCGATCTGCGTGGCCAGGCGGATGCGCTGGCCCTCGCCGCCGGAGAGCGAAGCCGTCGGGCGGTCGAGGCTGAGGTAGTCCAGGCCCACGTCCAGCAGGAACTGGACGCGGTCGGTGAGCTCCTTGAGGATGTCGCGCGCGATGGTGCCCGCCCGCTTGTCCAGCCTGGCGGGCAGGGCGCGCAGCCACGCGGACAGTTCGCTGATCTCCATCGCGCTCACCTCCGCGATGTCCTTGCCGTCGATGCGGAAGCAGCGGATGTGCGGGCCGAGGCGCGTGCCATGGCAGACCGGGCAGACGACCTTGTCTTCGACGTCGCTCGTGACACCCTCCCAGTTGACCATCTCCGTCTGCGCGCCGTCCCCGACGCGGTAGAATTCGTCGGAGCCGTAGACCAGCAGCGTCACGGCCTCGTCGGGCAGCGCGGCGATGGGCTCGTAGAGCGAGAAATTATGTTTGCGCGCCATGGCGCGGACCACTTCGAACTTGCGCCCGTCGCGGATGCGACCCAGCGGGGCGATGCCGCCGTCGGCGATGGACTTGCGCGGATCCGGGATGATCGTGTCCATGCTCACGTCCGGGACCGTGCCGAGGCCCTTGCAGTGCGGGCAGTAGCCTTCCGGCGAATTGAAGGAGAAGGTGTGCGGGGCCGGCTCCTGGAGGGAAATGCCGTTCTCCGGGTCCACCAGGTGCTTGGAATAATGGTGCAGGGCGCCGCTCTCGTAGTCGAGCACCGCGAGGGAACCCTTGCCCAGCCCGAGCGCGGACGACACGGACGCGCGGATGCGCGCCTCGTCGCCCTCTCCGGGCTTGAGCTTGTCCACGACCAGCTCGATGAAATGCCCCTTGTAGCGGTCCACGGCCTCCACTTCATTGAGGTTGCAGATCTCGCCGTCGATGCGCGCCTGCAGGTAGCCCTTCTTGCGGAGCGATTCGAACAGCTCGCGGTAGTGGCCCTTGCGGCCGCGCACGAGCGGAGCGAGCAGCAGGCACTTGCGGCCGTTGAACTCCTGCAGGATCAGGTCCACGATCTGCGCGTCGGTATAGCGCACCATCTCCCGGCCCGTGACGGGCGAATAGGCGGTCGATGCGCGCGCGTAGAGCAGGCGCAGGAAGTCGGAGATCTCCGTGATCGTGCCGACCGTGGAGCGGGGGTTGCTGCCCGTGGTCTTCTGCTCGATGGCGATGATCGGGCTGAGCCCGTCGATGCTCTCCACCTCCGGCTTCTCCAGGATGCCCATGAAATGCTTGGCATAGGGAGAAAGCGTGTTCATGTAGCGCCGCTGGCCCTCAGCGTAGAGGGTGTCGAAAGCCAGCGAAGACTTGCCGCTGCCGCTGATGCCCGTGATTACGATGAACTTACGGCGCGGAAGGTCCACGTCGACATTCTTCAGGTTGTGGGCGCGTGCGCCGCGGATTTCGATCTTGCTCGCTTTCATGAGAAGGAAGACAAAAATACAAAATTTATGGTTAACTTTGTCAAAATCTCAACCGTTCTATGTGGCTTTGGCTTACCGTCTGTTCTGCGCTGCTCCTCGGCATCTATGATGTCTTCAAGAAGCAGGCCCTCAAACAAAACGGGGTATACTGGATCCTGGTCGGCTCTTGCAGCCTCACCACCCTTTTCCTGGCCCCGTTCCTCACGGCGATTTCCCTGCAGGAGCACCTCATCGTCCTGCTGAAGGCCGTGCTCGTCTCGATCTCCTGGGTCTCCGGCCTGATCGCCATGAAGCACCTCCCGCTGACGACCGTCAGCACGGTCAAGGCCTCCCGGCCGATGTTCGTGGTCATCTTCTCCATCATCCTCTTCGGCGAGCGCCTCTCTCCCCTGCAGTGGCTGGGCGTGGCCATCGTGATGGCCGCCCTCTTCCTGAGCGCCCGCTCCAAGCAGCACGAGACGGACAAGGCGGCTTCCGCCAAGGGCATGTTCTGCATGATCATCTCCGTGCTTTCCGGCGCAGCCAGCGCCCTCTACGACAAGCATATCATCAAGGGTTTCGAGCCCCTGGCGCTCCAGGGTTGGACCAATCTTTATATCACCGCGCTGCTGGCCCTGATTTTGCTGTTCCAGTACCTGACGGACAAGGACCAGTTCCAGCCCTTCGTCTGGGACTGGCGCATCCTGCTGATCGCCGTGCTGATCACCGCAGCGGACGCCGCGTACTTCTTCGCGATGAAGTCGCCGGACGCCATGCTTTCCGTGGTCACGGTCATCCGCCGCTGCTCGGTGCTCGTCACGTTCCTGGGCGGCGCGCTGATCCTCAAGGAGGGTCATATCCGGGACAAGGCACTGGTCATGGTCCTGATGATGGCAGGCGTGGGCCTGCTGCTTTACGCCACTACGGCATAAACTTCAAGAATGATGAAACGCATCCTACTCCTCATAGGTCTGGCCGGCATCGCGCTGTCCGCGGTCGCCCAGACTCCCCGCTTCAAGCTCGGCAAGTGGACCGAGATCCAGACCGCCATCCTCCAGGAGCTCAACCGCTCCTACGTGGACTCGCTGCCCGTCGACCGCATCGAGCGGCGCGGCATCGACGCCATGCTCGCCGACCTGGATCCCTACACGGTCTACATCCCCGAGGAAGAGAATGAGAACCTCCAGATGATGATCCACAAGACCTACGGCGGCATCGGCGCCGTGATCTACAAGCCCGACGTGCAGGGCCCGGTCATCATCAACGAGCCCTACGCCAACTCTCCGGCCGCCAAGAACGGCCTGGTGTGCGGCGACGAGATCTACGCCATCGACGGCGAACCGACCGCCGGCCTGACCTCCCAGCAGAGCAGCGAGAAGATGCGCGGCGAGCCGGGCACGCAGGTGACCTTCCACGTCAAGAAGCTCGCCACCGGCGAGATGGTGGACGTCGTCGTCACGCGCGAGATGATCAAGCTCGGCGACATCGAGTACGCCGGCATGCTGGACAGCAAGTTCGGCTACATCTCCCAGAACGGCTTCACCGACGGCGTCGGCAACGAGTTCCGTCAGAAGGTGGCCGCGCTCAAGAAGCAGGGCATGCAGGCCCTCATCCTCGACCTGCGCGGCAACGGCGGCGGCCTGATGAACGAAGCCGCCGAGATTGTGTCCGCGTTTGTACCGAAGGGCTCCCTGGTCGTGTCCGCCCAGGGCCGCGACCCGCAGGCCAACTACGTCCTGCGCACCACCAAGGACCCGGTCGACGTCAAGCTCCCGGTTATCGTGCTCGTCGATTCCGGCTCCGCCTCCGCCTCCGAAATCGTGGCGGGCGCGCTGCAGGACATGGACCGTGCGACCATCATGGGCGAGCGCACCTTCGGCAAGGGCCTCGTGCAGAGCATCCGCTCCCTGCCCTATGGCGGCGAGCTCAAGGTCACGACGGCCAAGTATTACACGCCCTCCGGCCGCTGCGTGCAGGCGATCGACTATGCCCGCCGCCGCGAGGACGGCAGCGTGGCGAGCATCCCCGACTCGCTGACCCACGAATTCAAGACCGCCCACGGCCGCACCGTGCGCGACGGCGGCGGCATCACGCCCGACGTCGAGCTCACGTTCCGCGAATACAGCCGCCTGACCTATTCGCTGGTCACCTACGGCATCATCGAGCAGTATGCGCTCGAGTTCGTGCGCAAGCACGCTTCCATCCCGGCCGTGGAGGAATTCCACCTCGGCCAGGACGACTACGAGGATTTCATCAACTTCGCCAAGGACAAGGAGTTCGACTACCGCTCCTCCGCCAAGACCTATTTCGACCGCGCCAAGGAAGAGCTCAAGCGCGACGGTCTGGACACTGCGATGCAGGCGGAGCTCGACGCCCTCGAGAAGTCCCTCAACATGGAGAAGGAGGACTTCCTGCGCCTCAAGCAGAGCGAGATCGTTCCTTTCATCGAAGAGGAGATCGTCGTCCGCTACTACTTCCAGGAGGCCGGCGTGCAGATCCGCATCCGCTACGACGACGCGCTCCGCCAGGCCATGGCCAGCCCGCTGATCAAGCAGTACTGATGGTCCACCACACCCGGCTCATCATCCTGAACACTACCAAGGTCGGGGAACGCTCCCTGGTCCTGCACGCCCTCAGTCCCGACTGGGGGCGCCGCAGTTTCATCGCGTCCGTCCCCAAGGGCGGCGGGATGGCGCTCTTCCAGCCCCTCAACATCCTGGACGCCGAGGTGACGGAGAATCCCAAATCCGACCTCTGGCGCGTCCACGCGCTGTCCGCGCGCCATCCGCTGACGGGCCTGCGCACCAGCGCCGGCAAGAACGCGATGACGCTCTTCATGAGCGAGGTCCTCTACCGGACCATCCACGAAAGCGCCCGCGAAGAAGGCCTGTTCGAATGGTGCGAGCGCTCGATCCTGACCCTGGACGCGCTGCAGGGCGACTACGCCAACTACCACCTCCGCTTCCTGCTGGAGCTCGCCGCCGCCCTCGGCTTCTCGCCTTCGCTCGAAGACCTGATGCCTTTCGCGGGCGAGCAGCTCGCCGGCATCCGCGCCCTCGTCCAGTCGGACTTCGGCGCGTCCATGCTCGTCCCGCTGAGCGGCGAGGCCCGCAGCGACATCGCCGATCGGCTCCTCCGCTACCTCAGCTACCACGCCGAGACCCGCATCGAAGCCCGCTCGCTGCGCGTCCTGAAGGAACTATTCCGCTAGGCGCCGCCCGCCCGCACGTCCCGCTCCCCTGCTGTTTTTAAACAAGCGGGGGCAGGCCCGGGAAGGGCCTATTCCGCGAAGACGCGGGAGAGGGCGGCGTCGTATTTGGCAACGGCGTCCGCGCGCAGCTTGTCGGCGAGCAGGGGGTATTCGACGGGACGATAGGATTTGTAGATCCGCCCGTCCTGCAGGAGGTGGATCGCGTCGCAGAGCGGCGAGAGGGACTCGAGGATGTGGGAGGTGACGACGACCAGCTTGCCTGCAGCGCAGAGTTTCCGCAGGGCCAGCTGCAGGACCGATACCGACTCCAGGTCCAGCCCGTTGAAGGGCTCGTCCAGCAGGAGGACCTTGCGGTCCAGCGACAGGATGCCTGTCAGCGCCAGCTTCTTCTTCATTCCCGTGCTATAGGAATCGACGAAATGGTCCAGCGGCAAGCTGAAGACGGAGCATAGCGTCTCGAAGTCGAAGCCGCCGCCGCACGCCTGGAACAGCTTGAGGTAGTCCCGGCCGGTGATCCGCGAATAGAAGAAGGACTCCGTCTCCAGGTAGGCGATGTCCCTTCGGGAGAGCGGCGCCCCGTCGAAGCGGATGCAGTCCCGCTGCGCGGGAATCCCGTAGATGGCATTCAGCAGGGTGGTCTTGCCGGCCCCGTTGAATCCGACGATTCCGTGGATCCCGCCGCGCTCCAGGGAGAGGTCGAGTTGGGAAAGGACGGTATGCGTCCCGTAGGAGACGGACAGATTATCGATCGTAAGCATATAGGAAAGTCTTTAAGTGCCGGACGGCATCGGAATAATATACGACGGTCAGGATGAGGGAGACAGGCAGGAGGAACGGGACAATGAATCCCAGCATGCCGATGGCCTGCATGGTCGTCCCGCCAAACGGCCGGCCGGGGGCGTACGACCTGTATTTGGCGCAGACGGAGGCGGCAATCTGGAGCGGGCAGAGGGCCACCGGGATCAGGACGTAATAGGCCGTCTCCCAGTTGAAGGCGGCATAAAGGGCCAGGACCGGCAGGACCGGGACGGCCCAGAAGCGGATCTGCCGCCAGATCTTCCTGTGCAGGAACTGCCGCGCGGGCAACCCATCCAGGCAGAGCAGCGTCAGGGACTCACACTGCGAGTAAATGGCGCCGGAAGAGAACAGGACCAGCAGATAGACCAGCACGACCGACACGGCCGGGGCGAAACACAACGCGGCAGCCAGCACCAGCACGCAGCAGACGAACAGGCCTGCCTTGCGGAAAAAGGACACGGTGTCCAGGTCCGGGAAGCAGACCGGGAGCGGCAGCGCCCGCCGGCGGGACAGCCGGGCGCTGCGCGGCACCGCGGCGACGAGCGGCGGCATGACCGCGTACAGCACCGCCAGGAGAAACTGCCCCCGGAGCAGGGCGATGACCGCGAAGGGGATGAGGCCCAGAGAATACTCCAGCGCGAAAAGCCGGAAAGGATGCGGCAGGATCCGCCTGCAGAAAGCGTAATCCTTCCGGTTCAGATGGACCAGCAACAGGATGGTGGCCGCAGCGCCCGCCACCTGGAAGCGCTGCGGAGCAAGGCCGGTCAACTCATAGACGGCATAAAGCGCCGCCGCGCACAACGCGAGCAGCACCACCTTCCCGAAGAAAGTCAATTCTCCGAGAATCCGGAACAGGATCTTGAACTTGAGCTGAAGGAGCTTGAGCAGCACGCCTCCCCTTATGAAAAAAGAGTGCCAGAGGCGGGCGGGCGGCAGCTATTTCACCAGGTTGATAGCGCCGAAGACGCCGAGGGAGGCGGCGAGCATGATGGCGGCGGCGAGCAGCAGGCCGCCGAAGATGTAGAGCATGCTCTTCTTGAAGTCCATGTCGAGCAGGCTCGCCGCGAGGGTGCCGGTCCAGGCGCCCGTGCCAGGCAGCGGGATGCCGACGAAGAGCAGCAGGGCGATGTAGAGGCCGGCGCCGGCTTTCGCTTCCAGCTTGCGGCCGCCCTTCTCGCCTTTCTCCAGGCACCAGGAGAAGAACTTGCCGACGTATCTCTTGTCCTTGCCCCAGACCAGGATGCGGCGGGCGAACAGGAAGATGAACGGGACAGGGAGCATGTTGCCGAACAGGGCGACGACCAGCGAGGGCACGAGCGGCAGGCCGAAGCCGACGGCATACGGGATGGCGCCGCGCAACTCGATCAGCGGGACCATCGATATGAGGAAAACGATCAGGTACTTTTTCATCGGATCTTGTTGAGGTAGTCTTTGACGGCGGCGAAAGCGGCCGTCTGGCTGGCGCCCGCGCCTTCCGGGGGCGTCACCACGAGGTCATACACGCCGCCCGGGAGCGGGCAGCAGCCCACCTTGAAGCGGGCGGTGCTGCAGCGGGCTTCATATTCCGCGGCGAACTGGTCCGGGTTGCCGGCCAGCGAGATGAAGAGGTCCTCCTTGCGGGCGTCCCCACGGCCGCCACGGGCCCGGGGCTTGAGGTAGCCCCACCAGTTGAGGTCTTCCTTCTGCGGGCACAGGATGGTCACGGGAATCGCCTGGTAGTCGAAGAACTGCTGGACGGCGCGGCAGACCGGGCCAGGGTCTTCACCCATGGCCACGGCGTCCACGAACACCGTCGCGCTCCGCACCTTCTTCAGGGGCAGCAGCGACGTCGGGGCCGTGCTCCGTCCCTGACGGAGCGCATACCAGCGGAAAAACGTCACGACGGGATTCTTCATCGGCCGTAGGACGCGGTCAGTTCGCGGATCTCCTGCTTGGCGACGCGCCAGCGCGGGATGTCGATCTTGGTGCCCACCACCTCCACCACCTTGGCGGCGATGATGGAGCCGACCTCGCCGCAAGCCTTGAGCGGCAGGCCAAGGGAATCGGCGTAGAGGAAGCCGGCGGCGTAGGTGTCGCCGGCGCCCGTGGCGTCGACGGGGTCCGCCGGCCACGGCTTGATGCAATAGGACTCCTCGCCCCGCTGCACCCAGCTGCCGTCCTTGCCTACCTTGACCACGGCCGTCCGGCAGATCTCCGCGAGCTTGCCCAGGGCCGCCTGCGGGTCGGCCAGGCCCGTAAAGGCCCGCGCCTCCGTCTCGTTGGCGAAGACGATGTCGACGTATTTCTCCACGATGTCGTGCAGGAAGGCCAGGTTGGACTCCACGACATTGTAGGAAGCGAGGTCCAGGGAAATGATGCAGCCGGCGTCGCGGGCGAGCCCGACGGCACGGCGCACCAGGTCCTGGTTCTGCACCAGATAGCCTTCGATATGGAAATAGTCGTAGCCCTTGAACCACTCCGGATCGAGGTCCTCCGGCACAAGGTCGAGCGCCGCGCCGAGATAGACGGCGAAGGTGCGCTCGGCGTTGCCGCCGCTCACGAACACCATCGAGCGGCCGCTGGCGTGCTCGCTCGTCAGGAGGCGCGACTTGACGCCGTACTGCTCCTGGTCGCTCTTGAAGAGCAGGCCCAGCTCGTCGTTGCCGATCTTGCCGATGAAGCTCGACGGCATGCCGAAGATGGCGGTACACGTGATGGTATTGGCGGCCGAGCCGCCGGCGACATATTTCACGCCCATCGGCTTGAGGGCCGTCCAGATGCCGTCGCCCGTCTCCGCGTCCACGTGCTGCATGCTCCCCTTGGGGAGATGGAACTCGTGCAGGAGGGTGTCGTCCGGGAGGACGGCCAGGATGTCCGTCAAGGCGTTGCCTATTCCAAGGATAGATTTCATATCGTACAAAAATAACACAAATAAATTGTATCTTTGCAGCCCATGGCCAAGAAAGCTGCAAATATCCTCAAATACACCCTCTCCACCGCCCTTGCGGTGGTGCTGGTCTGGTTTGCCTTCCGGGGCGTGGACTGGAAAGCCTTCTGGGAAGGCGTGCAGCAGACCCGCTGGGTCTGGGTGGCGCTCTATTTCGTGGCCGCCATCCTGGCGCTCGTCTTCCGCGAGGAGCGCTGGATCGCCCTGATGCGCCCGCTCGACCCGAGCCTGCGCCGCCTGGGCGTCTGGGACGCCATCAACGTGGGCAACCTCGTCAACGTGGTGCTGCCCGGCGCGGGCGAATTCGTCCGCTGCGGCTACGTCTCCTCCAAGCGGATGAGCTACGACAAGGCCTTCGGCACCATCGCCTGCGAGCGCCTGTCCGACGTGGTCGCCATCCTGTTCCTCTTCGTCCTCGCCATCGTGCTCAAGAGCGAGAGCTTCGGGCCCTTCTTCACGGAGAACATCTGGGCGCCGCTGAGCGCCCGCCTCGGCGGCTCGCTCGTCTGGGTCGCCATCGGCGTGGTCGCGCTGATAGCCGGCTTCGTCTGGGCTGTCCGGCATTTCCGCGGCAGCGTCCCGTTCTTCGCCCGCATCAGCGATGCGCTCAAGGGCCTCGGGACGGGTTTCGCGAGTATCGCGAAGATGGAGCGCAAGTGGCCCTTCCTGCTCAGCACCGTCGGCATCTGGGCGATGTACGTGATGATGATGTACTGCACCATCCGCGCCCTGCCGATGCTGGACGCGCTCACGCTCACGGACGCGCTCTTCCTGTCGGCCATCGGCAACTTCGCCTCCGTGATCCCCGTGCCCGGCGGCATCGGCGCCTACCACTACCTGATGGCGCTCTCGATGCAGAGCCTCTACGGCGCCAGCTGGGAGACGGGCATCCTGCTCGCCACCCTCGGCCACGAAGCCCACGCCATCCTGATCATCATCATCGGCGTGATCTCCTACGTGCGCTTCTCGTTGCGTAAAAGGAAATAATTCTTATATTTGCATACGTTAGTGTATTGCCTTACGTTATGCAACTGATTCTTCCCGATCGATACGAAGATCTGCTCGGCGGCGCCGAGAACACCGAGAAGGCCATCAAGGCCGTCAAGGATATGTTCCAGAACAACCTTTCAGCACAGCTGGCCCTGCTGCGCGTGACCGCTCCGATGGTCGTGCTCTCCGGGACCGGCCTCAACGACGAGCTGAACGGTGTCGAGCGCCCCGTTCGCTTCCCGATCAAGGACATGGGCGAGCAGCAGGCCGAGGTCGTGCACTCCCTCGCCAAGTGGAAGCGCGCCAAGCTCGCGCAGCTGGGCATCGCTCCCGGGCGCGGCATCTACACCGACATGAACGCCCTGCGTCCCGACGAGGAGCTGGACAACATCCACTCCATCTATGTGGACCAGTGGGACTGGGAGAAGGTCATCCGTCCGGAGGACCGCCACCTGGGCTTCCTCAAGCAGACCGTCCGCCGCATCTACGAAGCCATCAAGGTCACCGAGAACAAACTCTTCGTCGAGTTCCCGCAGATTGCGCCGGAGCTCCCGGAAGACATCCATTTCGTCCACGCCGAGGAGCTGGTGCAGCTCTATCCCGGCCGCACGCCGAAGGAGCGCGAGCATGAGATCGTGCGCCGCTACGGTGCCGTATTCATCATCGGCATCGGCGGCGACCTCTCCGACGGCGCGCCGCATGACGGCCGTGCCGCCGACTACGACGACTGGAGCAGCCCCAACGAAGAGGGTTTCAAGGGCCTCAACGGCGACATCCTCGTCTGGAACCACATCCTGCAGCGCCCATTCGAGCTGTCCAGCATGGGCATCCGCGTGGACGCGGCCGCCCTGCACCGCCAGCTGGCGATCCGCGGCGAGCTCGCCAAGGAGAACCTCCCCTTCCACCGCAGCCTGCTCGACGGCAAGCTCCCCTGCACCATCGGCGGCGGCATCGGCCAGTCCCGCCTGTGCATGTACCTGCTGCGCAAGGCCCACATCGGCGAGATCCAGAGCAGCATCTGGCCGGACGAGATGGTCCGCCGCTGCGCCGGGGCGGGCATCAAACTAGTTTAGGGATATTTCCGGAAAATCCGTATATTTGCAGTCCGTTTCGCCGACAGGCGGACGGGTGCAGGTATGTGCTGGTCCCGTAGCTCAGTTGGATAGAGCAACAGCCTTCTAAGCTGTGGGTCGCGCGTTCGAGTCGCGCCGGGATCACAAAAAAGGTTCGCAGTCGCTGCGAACCTTTTTTCGTTTCTATACACGGTGTCGTTTGTGTTCGGACCAGAGGCCGTAGACCTCGCTGACGTTGCCGGCGGTGATGAACGCCTGGATCTTGTTGTCCCGGATGAACTTCATCAGGTCGGCGAACTCGTCCTTGGTCAGCAGGCTCTGGATCTCCATCCGCTTCTCGCCCTTGTAGCCGCCCGTGACTTCGTAGAGGGAGCAGCCGCGCACGATCTTGTTGACGATGTAGTCGCGGATGACCTCGTGCTCGTCGGAGATGATGCAGACGCGTTTTCGCCGGCTGAGGCTCGCCATGAAGTAGTCCACGATCAGGCCGTTGATCCAGGTGCCGATCAGGCCGATGATCACCAGGCGGAACGGGTTCACGAAGAACGCCGTGCAGCAGATGACCACGCCGGCGATCGTCACCGAGAGACCGATGTCGAAGTGGAAATACTTGTTGACGATCTTGGCCAGGATGTCCAGCCCGCCGGTCGACGCGTTGATCCGGAACATGATGGCCTGCGACATGCTCAGGATGAGCACGAAGCAGATCAGGTCGAACCAGAGGTCGCCCATCACGGACGTGGTCCCGGGGGCGATGAGCCGCTCGTTGGGGCAGATCTTCTCCCACAGGTCCATCATCGGACCCAGGATCAGGGCCGTGTAGCACGTCTTGATGCCGAACTCCTTGCCGATGAGGAAATAGGCCAGCACCAGCAGGATGGCGTTGATGACGAGCACGACGGTCGAGACCTTGATCGCGATGCCTGCATTCTCGAACAGCGCGCTGATCACGATGGACAGACCGGAGATGCTGCCCACGACGATCTTGCTCGGGACGAGGAAATAATAGACGGAGGCCGCGGCGATGAACATGCCGACGGTCATGATAGAAAGCTCCTTCCAGAACTTGGCAGTTCTGAGAGGAGCTATCAGGGATTGCAGTTTCATGTGGTTCAGCAGAACTTGGTTATTGTTCGTGGTAGTGTTATGCCTGCTTCAGATACTTGTCGATGGCCTTGGCGGCCGTGCGGCCGGCGCCCATAGCCAGGATCACGGTGGCTGCGCCCGTCACGGCGTCGCCGCCCGCGAACACGCCCGGACGGGTGGTCGCGCCTTCCTCATTGGCCACGAGGCAGCCGCGACGGTTGGTCTCCAGACCCTTCGTGGTCTTGGAGATGAGCGGGTTGGGCGAGGTGCCGAGGGCCATGATCACGGTCTCGGTCGGGATCTCGAATTCCGAACCGGGAATCGCCACCGGGCTGCGGCGGCCGCTCTCGTCGGGCTCGCCGAGCTCCATCTTGACGCACTTGAGGGCCTTGACCCAGCCCTTCTCGTCGCCGATGACCTCGACCGGGTTGGTCAGCATGTCGAAGATGATGCCTTCCTCGGCTGCGTGGTGCACCTCCTCGCGGCGGGCGGGAAGCTCGGCTTCCGTGCGGCGATAGACGATGTGCACCTCGGCGCCGAGGCGCAGGGCGGTGCGGGCCGCGTCCATCGCGACGTTGCCGCCGCCGACCACGCACACCTTCTTGCCGGCGTGGATCGGGGTCAGGTAGTCCTCGCGCCAGGCCTTCATGAGGTTGTTGCGGGTGAGGAATTCGTTGGCGGAGAAGACACCGTTGAGGTTCTCTCCTGGGATGTTCATGAATTTGGGCAGACCGGCGCCGGTGCCGATGAAGACGGCCTCGAAGCCTTCGTCGTCCATCAGGGAGTCGACCGTAATCGTACGGCCGGCGATGACGTTGGTCTCGATCTTGACGCCGAGCGCACGCACGTCGTCGATCTCGTGCTTGAGCACCTTGTCCTTGGGCAGACGGAACTCCGGAATGCCATATTCCAGCACGCCGCCGGCCTTGTGGAGGGCCTCGAACACGGTGACGTCATAGCCCCACTTGGCGAGGTCGCTGGCGCAGGCGAGGCCGGCAGGGCCCGACCCGATCACGGCCACCTTGTGGCCATTCTTGGGCTTGGCGCCGGCATTCTCGGCGGCGGGCTTGCCCTGCTCACGGGAATAGTCGGCCACGAAACGCTCGAGCTTGCCGATCGCGACCGGCTCGCCCTTGACGCCCAGCACGCAGCTGCCTTCGCACTGCGTCTCCTGCGGGCACACGCGGCCGCAGACGGCGGGCAGCGAAGAATCTTCTGCGATTACGGCGGCGGCGCCGGCGATGTCGCCGGCAGCCAGCTGCGCGATGAAGCGCGGGATCTGTAGGCTGACCGGGCAGGCCGTCATACAGCGGGGATTCTTGCAGTTCAGGCAGCGGGACGCTTCGAGGAGCGCCTCCTCCTTGTTATAGCCATAGCACACTTCATCGAAATTGGTGGCACGGACCTTCGGGTCCTGTTCGCGCACCGGTACACGGGGAATCCTGTTTGCCATATTACTTGCCCCTCCCTATTTTACAAACATGTTTCTCATTGGCCTCGGCTTCCTCGGCCTTGTACTGACCCTGGCGGCGCATCGCCTCGTCGAAGTCGACGAGGTAGCCGTCGAATTCCGGGCCCTCGACGCACGCGAAGCGCGTCTTGCCGCCCACGGACACGCGGCAGGCGCCGCACATGCCCGTACCGTCCACCATCAGCGTGTTGAGGCTCACGATGATCGGGAGCCCGAGCTTCTTGGCGGTGAGGGTGGTGAATTTCATCATGATCATCGGGCCGATCGCGACGGCCTGGGTATAGTTGTGTCCTTCGGCGACGAGCTTCTCCAGGAGGGCCGTCACCATGCCGTGAAAGCCTTCGGAACCGTCGTCCGTACAGATGAACAGATTGTCGCAGACAGCTGCCATCTCGTCCTTGTAGATGAGCAGGTCCTTGGTCTTGGCGCCGATGATGACATCGACGGCCACGCCGTGCTCGTGGAGCCACTTGGCCTGGGGATAAACAGGAGCAGTACCCACACCGCCGGCGATAAAGATATATCGCATCGCGGACAATTTCTCCGCATCCATCTCGGTGAAATCAGAAGGAAGGCCGAGCGGGCCTACCACATCGTTGAACGCCTCTCCGGGTTCGTACGCAATGATGTCGGAGCTGGACGCTCCGATCTTCTGTGTGACAATCGTCACAGTCCCCCGCTTCGCATCGAAATCACTGATGGTCAGCGGTATCCGTTCGCCCTTCTCGTCCGCGCGGACAATCAGGAACTGGCCCGGTTTGGCGGCAGCTGCAAGCCGCGGGGCCTCTACTGTCATCCGACAAATCGTCGGTGTCAGCATATCTTTAGACAGGATTTGATACATAACGTCCAAAGGTACACAAAAAATCCCCGACTTGTTATACAAGCCGGGGGTTTTTTCATCAAGGAAAACCCTGATTTTAGAAGCGATAGCGGATGCCCAGCGCGAAACCGGTCCACCCGAACCCGCCGCCGTTGAGATAGATGGCGGGACGCCAGTCGAGGGAGAAGTTGACCGGGGCGGAATCAAGCTGGATTTCCGTTCCGATCTGCCCGACGACGGAGGCGTTGAAGTAGAAAACATTGTCTGCCGTTGCGGCGCCAATCTGGACACCCGGGCCCGCATAGAAATTGAGGACGCCGGCGGAGCCGAGGTTGAAGTCATAGATGCCGGACACGTAGAACCCGTTGGGGCCCACGACGCCCAGATCGATTTCGGCAAAATCATTGCCCAGCGTATGCTGGTACGAAACTTCTGCACCATAGCCGAGCCGGACGCCGAAGGCGCGCGGCTGGGCGGAGGCGACGGCCGCGAAAGCGAGCACGCCGACAAGGATAGCTACAATCTTTTTCATAATCTAGTCGTTTTAAAAGTTAAACGATACCGGAAAAACCGAGGAAGGCCATCGCCATGATGCCCACGGTGATGAGGGCGATCGGAAGGCCCTTGAAAGCCTTGGGCACATCGTTGCCCGCCAGGTGCTCGCGCAGGCCGGCGAACAGGCACATCGCCAGGCCGTAGCCGAGCGAGGTCGCGATGGCGTAGACCACCGCCTGACCGAGGTTGAGCATGTGGGGCGCAGTGCCGCCGAAGGCAAATTCCTTGGTCACCACGGTGATGGCCACGCCGAGGACGGCGCAGTTGGTGGTGATCAGGGGCAGGAAGATGCCGAGGGCCTGATAGAGCGAGGGACTGATCTTCTTCAGCACGATCTCCACCATCTGCACGAGGGCGGCGATCACGAGGATGAAGGAGATGGTCTGCAGGAATTCCAGGCCGAAAGGCACCAGCAGGTAATGGTTCAGCAGGTAGGTCACCACGGTGGCGAGCGTGATCACGAAGCAGACCGCTCCGGACATGCCCGAGGCCGTGGAGAGCTTGTTGGACACGCCCAGGAAGGGGCAGATGCCCAGGAACTGCGCCAGCAGGATGTTATTGACGAAAATCGCCGAGACGAAAATGAGGAAATATTCCATGGCGCACTACTTTTTAGCGAGATACTTGTTGAACAGGACCATCAGGAAGCCCAGCACCAGGAAGGCGCCCGGGGCCATCACGAAGGCCAGGATGCCGTCGCCGGCGATGAACTTCCAGCCGAACACGGCGCCGCTGCCGAGGACCTCGCGCACGATGCCGATGACCGTCAGGGAAGCGGTGAAGCCGAGGCCCACGCCGATGCCGTCGAGGGCGGATTCGCCCACGGAATGCTTGTTGGCGAAGCCTTCGGCGCGGCCGAGGACGATACAGTTGACGACGATCAGCGGGATGAAGAGGCCGAGCGTCTCATAGACCGCAGGCGTGAAGGCCTGCATCAGGAGCTGGAGCACGGTCACGAAGGTGGCGATCACGGTGATGTAGACCGGGATGCGGACCTTGTCGGGGACCATCGGGGCCACCAGCGAGATCACGATGTTGCTGAGGATGAGCACGAACATCGTCGCCAGACCCATCTCCAGACCGTTCATCGCGGAAGTGGTCGTGGCCAGCGTCGGGCACATGCCGAGCACCAGCACGAAGGTCGGGTTGTTCTTGACGAAACCGTCGGTGATGAAATGCAGTTTACTCATTGCTCTGTCCTCCTGCCAGTTGGTGATACACGTTCACGGCATTGGCGACCGCCAGCGCATAGGCGCGGGACGTGATCGTAGAAGCCGTGATGGCGTCCAGGTCGCCGCCGTCCTTGGTGACGGCGAGCTTCTTCGCAGCCGGGTCGAAACCGCGGAACTGCTCCATGAAATGCGCGTCCGTCGTGCACTTGGCGCCCAGGCCCGGGGTCTCGCTGTGCGAGAGGACCGTGGTGTTGTGCACGACGCCGGCCGTGTCGATGCCCACCATCAGGGTGAGGGCGCCGCCGAAGCCGGAGGTCGTGGAGATGACGGCGTAGCCGGCACCTTCCGCCTTGTAGTAGACATATTCCGTGCCGTTCACGTCGATCTTGCCCTGCTCGGGCACGCCGTCGAAGGCAGGGAGCACCGCGGCGATGGAAGCCGTGGTCTTGGCCTGTGCGGCCGCGTCGATCGGGTCCTTGGTCAGGGCGTAGGCGCCGCCTACGACGGCGGAGCAGACCAGGCAGATGACGGTCAGGCAGAGGGCCATATTTTTCAGTGTAGATGCTATTGCCATAGCTTATGCCCTCCCATATTTTTTCTGGTGGAACCACATGTTGAGAAGCGGCACCGCGCAGTTCATCAGCAGGATCGCGAACGACATGCCCTCCGGATAGGAGCCGAAGTAGCGGATCATCATCACGATCACGCCGATGCCGATGCCGTAGATGATGCCGCCCAGGGTGCTCATCGGGGAGGTCACGTAGTCCGTGGCCATGAACAGGGCGCCGAGGAGCGCGCCGCCGGTCAGCAGGTTGAACGCCACGCCGGTGTACGCATCCGGGTTGATGCCGCTGAAGATGGCGGCGATGACGGCCATCGTGCCGAGGATGCTGAGCGGGATCCAGGGCTTGACCACGCGGCGGACCAGCAGGTAGACGAAGCCGAGCAGCAGGGCGCCGGCGGACAGCTCGCCCGCGGAAGCGCCGAGGTCGAAGAAGAAGCTCGACCAGGTGTAGCCGTTGGTCTCCATGAACTGGCTGATGGTGCCGCCGGACTTGAGCGTCTCCTTGAGGACGCCCAGCGGCGTGGCGCCGGACACGGCGTCAGGAACGGAGAGGAAGCCGGCGGTCGGCGTCCAGTCCGTCATCTGGGCCGGGAAGGACACGAGCAGGAACACGCGGCCGGTGATGGCCGGGTTGAAGACGTTCTGGCCGATGCCGCCGAAGGGCAGCTTGGCCACGCAGATACAGACCACGGCGCCGATGAACACGATCCACAGGGGAATCGAGGACGGCAGGTTCATCGCCAGCAGCAGGCCGGTGACGACGGCCGACAGGTCGCCGACGGTCGAGGGACGCTTCAGCATCCAGCGGGTGACGGCCCACTCCAGCAGCACGCAGGAAGCGACGCTGACCAGCAGGACGAGCAGCTCGGCCCAGCCGTAGGCCAGAATGGAGACCAGGATCGCCGGGCAGAGCGCGATGATCACGTCCCGCATGATCTTGGCCGTAGAGACATCCGCATGGATGTGCGGAGAAGGAGATACGATATACTTCTTGTCCATACGCGATTACTTGTTGGTTGCGGCGGCCTTCGCGGCCTCGGCGGCGGCCTTGGCAGCGGCGGCGCGGGCGCGGATGACGCCCATCACCTGCCCCTTGGCCTGGCGGATGTTGTCCAGCAGGGGGATGTAGGCGGGGCAGCTGTACAGGCAGCAGCCGCATTCGATACAATCCTGGGCGGCGTTGGCCTCGAGGCCCTCGAGGTCGCCGGCCTTATAAAGTCGGTTGAGCAGGAACGGCTCCAGGCCCATCGGGCAGGCGTCCGCGCACTTGCCGCAGCGGATGCAGGACGCGGCCGGCTTGCGGCGCGTCATGCCCTCGCTGAGGTACAGCACGGAAGAGGAGCCCTTGACCGTGGCGGCGTCGAGGTTGCTGATGGCCTTGCCCATCATCGGGCCGCCGCTGATCAGCTTGGCGGCCGTCTCGGGGATGCCGCCGGCCTGCTCCACGATCCAGGAAAGGGGCATGCCGATCCGGAAGAGGTAGTTGTGCTGCAGGTTGCCGGGGATCTGGTCGCCCGTGATGGTGAGCACGTTGGTGATGAGCGGCTTGTTCTTCTGCACGGCCTCATAGACCGCGAGCGAGGTGGCGACGTTCTGCACCACGGCGCCCACGTCGATCGGCAGGCCGCCGGACTTGACCTGGCGGCGCATCACGGCGTCAATGAGCTGCTTCTCACCGCCCTGCGGATAACGCTTCTTGAGCACCTTCACCTCGATGCCCGGATAACCGAGCTCGCGGACGGCGGCGCCCATCGCGGCGATGGCTTCGGGCTTGTTCTCCTCGATGCCGATCACGCAGCGGCAGCCGCCGAGCACCTTCTGCATGATGGCAGCGCCGACGACGATCTCCTTCGGGCGCTCGATCATGATGCGGTAGTCGCTCGTCAGGAACGGCTCGCATTCGGCGCCGTTGAGGATCAGGCACTCGGCCACCTTGCCGGGAGCCGGGTTGAGCTTGACGTGCGCGGGGAAAGTCGCGCCGCCGAGGCCCACGACGCCGGCGGCCTTGATCTTGTCAAGGATGGCGGCCTTGTCGTCGGGGATGGCGGTCACAAGGTCCTTGCTGCGGTCGATCGCGGGATCCCACTCGTCGCCCTCGACCGCAATCTCGACATGCATGACGGGATTGCCTGCGAGGTCCTTGCGGGGCGCGATGGCCTTGACCGTGCCGGACACGGGAGAATGGACGAAGGCGGAGATGAACCCGCCCGGTTCCGCGATCACCTGGCCCACCTTGACGCTGTCGCCGACGGCGACGAGCGGCTTGGCCGGGGCGCCCAGGTGCTGGGCCATCGACACGTAGACGGTCTGCGGGAGCGGGAGCTCCTCGATGGCGCATTCGCGGGCGTATTTGCTGTCGTGGGGGTGGACACCGCCCATCGAGAATGTCAGTTTACCCATTGGCTACCTCCTTTTTTTCTTCGGCGGCCTTCGGTGCTTCAGCAGCGGCGGCCTTGGCCTTGCGGTCGGCGATGCGTTTCTTGACGGCCTCCTTGTCGAGCTCCTTCGGGAAGTTCACGCCGTGGATGGCGCCGGTCGGACAGACCGCCTCGCATTCGCGGCAGAGCTTGCACTTCGCGGCGTCGATGTAGGCGACGTTGTCCACGACCGTGATGGCGTCGTGCGTGCAGGTCTTGGCGCAGAGGCCGCAGCCGATACACGCGTTGGCGCAGGCCTTCCTGGCCGCGGGTCCCTTGTCCTTGTTGACGCAGGACACGTACATGCGCATGCCGCGCGGTCCCTTGGGACGCAGCTCGATGATGTGCTTGGGGCAGGCCTTGGTGCAGGCGCCGCAGGCGGTGCACTTGTTCTCGTCGACGACCGGCAGACCCGTCTGCGGGTCCATCGACAGGGCGCCGAACTGGCAGGCCGCAACGCAGTCGCCGCAACCCAGGCAGCCGAAGGCGCACCCGGTGTCGCCGCTGTAGAGCGCGGCCTTGACACGGCAGGATTGCACGCCGTCATACTCGTTGATACGGGGGCGGGCGGAACAAGTGCCGTTGCAACGGACAACGGCCACTTGCGGTGCCTTCGCGGCAACGGTGAAGCCTAAGATAGAAGCCACCTTCTGCATCACCTCATCCCCGCCCACAGGACAATACTGGTTGTCCAGACTGGTGGCTTTGACCGCCGCATCGGCGAAAGCGCGGCATCCGGCGAAGCCGCAGCCGCCGCAGTTGGCGCCCGGCATCACCTTCTCCACTTCGTCAATCCTGGGGTCTTCCTCAACCTTGAACTTGCGCGCCACCCAGAACAGGATGAGTGCAAGCAGAAGGCCCAGGACAGTCAGGATGGCGACGGTCCAGATAAAAGTTTGTGTCATTATTTATTTAATATTAAATACGTATTCTTTGCGTAGACGGTCCCGCAGCAGCCAGATCACGCCATAGTACACGGCGACGGCGCCGATGGCGCCCAGGCCTGCGAGAAGTTCGGAGCCGCCCGCGGCCAGGATACCGAGCAGGGCGGCCACCATCACGAGCAGGGGCACCACATACGCCAGCCAGACGGCCTTGTGGCCCATGGTGGCGCGCAGGACGACGGACACTTCCTGTCCGACGGTGTAGTTGTCCCAGCCGCGGGTCGGCACCTCGACCTGCTTGACCTTGCTGTCGCCCAGGCTGCAGAGGCCCCGGGCGTGACAGGCGGCACAGGCGGATTCGGACACGATCTCGACAGTCGTGAATTCCGGCGTGACCGAGACGATCCGGCCGCGATGGCTTATCTCACTATAAGAACTCATTGTTGACCATTGTGTTCATCGCCGAGTCGATGGTCATCGCAGCCCGCATGTCGAGCGAGTCGTCCAGTTCGACGAACTTGATCTGCTCGCTCTTGAAGAGCATGTCGATGTCGCAGGTCTCGCCGTTGCGGTGCTTGGCGATGATGATCTGCGTCTTCTCCTTGTCCTCGGGATTCTCGCTCAGGCCCACGAAGTCGGGCCGGTGGATGAAGAGCACCATGTCGGCGTCCTGCTCGATGGAGCCGGACTCGCGCAGGTCGGACAGCTGCGGCTTGCCGCCGCCGCCCTGCCGCTGCACGGCCTGGCGGGAGAGCTGGGAGAGCGCGATGATCGGCACGTCGAGTTCCTTGGCCGTAGCCTTGAGCGTACGGGAGATGGCGGCCACCTCCTGCTCACGCATGCCCTTGAGCTCCGCGGGGCCCTGCATCAGCTGCAGGTAGTCCACGAAGATCAGGCGCACGCCCTTGTTCTTGACCAGGTTCTTGGCCTTGGTGCGGAACTCCATCAGCGGAAGACCCGGCGTGTCGTCGATGTAGAGCGGCGCCTTGGAGAGGGCCTTCAGCTTGTATTCGAGCTGCTCCCACTCGTAGTCCTCGAGCTTGGCGCCGCCCTTGATCTTGTCGGCGGGCAGGCCGGACTCGGAGGTGATCAGACGCTTGACCAGCTGGATGGCGGACATCTCCAGGGAGAAGAACGCCACGGCCATGTGGTGGTCGACGGCTGCGTTGCGCGCCAGGTTGAGCGAGAAGGCCGTCTTACCGACGGAAGGACGGGCCGCCAGGATGATGAGGTCGGATTTCTGCCAGCCCATCGTGATGCGGTCGATGCTGTAGAAGCCCGACGGCACGCCGTTGAGGCCGGTGTTGCCCTGCATCTCCTGGATGTCGGTCATCGCCTCGTTGATGAGGCTGCCGATATCCTGCACCTCGCGGCGGACGTTGCTCTGGATGGCGTCGTAGACCTTGCTCTGCGCCTTGTCGATCAGGTCGTCGACCTTGATCGAATCGTCGAACGAATCCCGGAGGATGTCGTAGGAAGCGGAGATGAGGTCACGCTGGATGGTCTTCTGCTTGAGGATCTTGACGTAGTACTCGATGTGCGCGGCGGAACCGACCTTCTCGGACAGGTTCGCCAGCACGACCGCACCGCCCACGGCCTCCAGGTTGCCCTGGGCCTTGAGCTCGCTGCTGACCGTGATGATGTCGACCGACGTGTGGTCCGTGACGAGGCGGGACATCGCCTCGAAGATCATCCGGTGCTTGGGGTCGTAGAAACAGGAGGGCGTGAGCTCCTCCATCGCCAGGTCGACGCACGAAGGCTCCAGCAACATCGCGCCCAGGACGGCCTCCTCGACATCGGGGGCCTGGGGCGGCTTGTTGCCGATCTCCAGGCCGAGCGTCTCGAGGTTGACCGTCTGGTCTTTCTTGCGAGGATTGCCGGGCCGCTGCGCAGGCATGGCCGCTAGATCTCAGGATTGACGATGATGCGTCCGCAGTGCTCGCAGATGACGAGCTTCTTGCCGGAAGCGATGTCCAGGATGCGCTGCGGGGTGATGGTGTGGAAGCAGCCGCCGCAGGCGTCGCCATAGGTGCCGTCCTCGTGCCTGGGGAACAGCGTGACCACGGCGAGGTGGTTGTGGGCGTTGCCGCGGATGCGCTCATAGGCGCTCAGGGTGCGCTCGTCGATCTTGGCGGCGCAGGCGGCACGCTTGGCCTGGAGGGCTTTCTCCTCCTTGGCGGTGGACTCCACGATCGTGGCGAGCTCCTCCTGCTTGGCCTTGAGGTCCTCCTCACGGATGAGGATGCGGTCGGCGATGCGCTCGCGGTCCAGTTTGCGCTCCTCGATGGCCGCGCGGGCCTCGCCGATGTTCTTCTCGGCGATGGCGCGGAGCAGGCCCTGGTTCTCCAGTTCCTTGTTGATGGAATCGAACTCGCGGCTGTTGGAGATGTTCTCCAGCTGGCTGCGATACTTCTCGATCTCGGCGTCCAGTTCGACGATCTGCTTGTTGGCGGCGTCGATGCTTTCGTTGTACCCTTCGATCAGCTGGTCGATCTTCTCGGACTTGGCGTGCAGGCCGGCAAGCTCCTCCTCGAGGAGGGCGACCTCCGCAGGCAGTTCGCCGCGCAGGTGGACCAGTTCGTCGATGGCCACGTCGGCTTCCTGCAGTTCGTAAAGGACCTTGAGCTTCTCCTGGGTACTCTGCTCGGACTCCGCAAAATTCTTGCGCAGCGAGACGAAGGTCTCGCGCTCGTCGATCGGAGTCTGCACTTTCGTTGTTTTCTTGGTGGTAGCCATATAATTATACTTTATTTATTGCTGCGTTTTATACCAATTTGCAAAATTACGAAATATTTTTCTTAATCTCCATAAGTTGGGCCCGGATTTCCTTCAGCGATTCGATCGCCTTGACGCTCCGGTCCACGGGGCGGCGGTCGGCGGCCAGCTGCAGGGCGGCGCCTTCCAGAGTGAGACCGCGGTCCTTGACCAGGTGGTGGATCTGCTTGAAAGTCTCCACGTCGGCCGCGGTGAACTGACGGTTGCCCTTCGCGTTGCGCTGGGGCTTGATGAATTTCGGGAAGGAGTTGGACCAGAATCGAACCAGGGACACGGATTCATCCAGGATCCCGGCCACTTCACCGATCGAATAGAATAGTTTCTCCATATATCGTTAATCCATTTAATCCATTGATTGCAGGGTGTTCGCCGACATGTACAGCATGTTCACGTATTCCGAAGGGCTGACGGAGGCGAAGAAAAATCCGACAGGATCCCGCCCGGCGCCGTCCTTGCGCACTTCGTAGTGCAGGTGCGGGGCGAAGGCCTGGCCGGACATGCCGACCGCGCCGATCCGGGCGCCGGCACGCACCCGCTGGCCGGCCCGGACGTTCATGCTCTCGAGGTGGGCGTAGACCGTCTCGTAGCCGCCGGCGTGGGAAATCCGCACTGTGTTGCCGGTCGACTTGCTGGACGAGGCCGAGACCACGGTGCCGTCGGCGGCGGCCAGCACGGGCGTGCCGCGCGCCACGATCAGGTCGAGGCCCTCGTGATAGACATAGGCCTTGTAGAAAGGATTCATCTTGCGGCCGGTGGACGCGCCGACCTGCGGATAGGTGATGTCCTTGATCGGGAGGATCATCGGCGGGAGGACCGTCGCGGAGTCGGACAGGGCCTGGAAAATGCGCCCGAAGGCCGCGTCGACCAGCCGGCTGCGCTGCAGCAGGCTGTCCGCCTTGTTGCGGGCGTAGCCGAGCAGCTCCTGCTCGGGGATCGCGTCGACATCCACGAAGGAACCGTCCTCCTCCATCGGGTCCAGCATCGGAGCACCGGGAGAATGGAAGACCAGGCCGTAGATCTCGTTGTCCTTGTACTGGAGGTTGGCGATCGCGTCGCCCAGCAGCTGCTCGCGCTCTTCCAGGTCGGGATAGAGGCGCTCGTACATCCGGATCTCCTGGCGCAGGCGGCGCTCGGTGTCCGTACGGAACACCAGCGAGAAAGCCAGATAGACCAGCACGGCAAGCGTGAAGGTCAGGAGCATATACGCCAGCACCAGCAGCAGGGTCTTCCCGACCTTGCTCGGCACCTTGCCGAAACGGAAATTCTCGGCATCGAATATGACCGGGATGATTCTTCTAGCCATTGCCTTTCTTGCTGCGCCGGAGCAGCTCCGTCGTACTGGTGCGCTTGCCGACCGGCGATTCCTGCACGCGGGTGCCGATCATCGAGCGGTATTCGTCAAGCGACATGTTGAAATCCATATAATTCATCGGGTTCACCCGGTCGCCGCGGTAGACTACCTCGTAGTGCAGGTGGGGGCCGGTGGACTTGCCCGTCGAGCCGATGTTGCCGATCTGCTCGCCGCGCCTGACCGGCATTCCCGCCACGACCGTGATCACGCTGAGGTGCGCGTACCGGGTCTGGTAGCCGTAGCCGTGGTCGATGATGACCTGGTTGCCGTAGCCGTTGGTCTTGAACTCCGCCATGGTCACGATGCCGTCGCCGGTGGCGTAGACGGGCGTGCCCGTGGGGCCGGCCATGTCCTGGCCGCCGTGGCGCTCGCCGCCGCCGTAGACCGGGTCCGTGCGGTAGCCGAAGCCGCTCGACAGGTGGACCCTGTTGCGGTCGGGCAGCACGGGCGGCACGCTGGGCACGCAGGCAAGCATGTCGCCCGCGGTGCGGGCCAGCATGCCGACTTCGTCCAGCGCCTTGCCCTGGATGTAGGTGCGCTTGGTCAGGCCGTCCAGCCGCCGCACGGTCCAGCCCAGGGAGGAATTGGTCCCGAGCCGGTCCACCTCGGCGTAGCGGTTGACGCCGCCCAGGCCGGAATTCTTGACGGCGTCGGGGATCTCTCCCAGGCCGTAGATCGAGCGGTACACCTGGTCGTCACGCTGCTCGATGGCGGTCAGCGTGCGGTCGTAGAGGTCCAGGCGGTTGGAGAGCA
Source organism: Bacteroidales bacterium WCE2004 (assembly GCA_900167895.1). Taxonomy (NCBI): domain Bacteria; kingdom Pseudomonadati; phylum Bacteroidota; class Bacteroidia; order Bacteroidales; species Bacteroidales bacterium WCE2004. The sequence goes on from FUZR01000001.1 coordinate 776,126, forward strand.
CCTCCATCTTGGCCTCCCACGCGGCCGCACGGCGCTTGAGCATCGCGGTCTTGGGCAGGTCCCAATGGAACACGGAGGTGTAGAGCCAGAAGTACAGCAATACGAAACCCGCGGCGGCCACGATGGCCACCGCCAGACGGACGTGCTTGAGATACCTGGGTTCTTCCTTCTCCTCGTACAGCAGCGTTTCAGGGTTCAGTACATACTTCGGCATGGGGGTGCAAAGATAAGGGAAATCCCTTTAAATAACAAAAGAGATTTCTCTGATGGATACACGATTATCCATCATCATCGAAAGTAAGCGAAATGGGAATCCGGCGCCTAAACGGCCTTCCAGGACTGCGGGTCGCGGAATCCCTTGAGGAATTCGGCGACGGCCATCTTCTTCTTGCCGGCCAGCTGGACCTCCGTCAGGGCCAGGGCGCCGTCGGCGGTGGCGACGGCGAAATAGGTCTTGCCGTCGGAGAGGACGGTGCCGGGCTCCGCGTGCAGGTCCGGGCGCTTCTCGGTGCGGTAGATCTTGAGGACAGATCCTTCGCTGCGCTCAGGCTGGCAGGGGACGAGCTCGGTGAAGGCCGCCGGATACGGGGAGAGACCGCGGACGAGGTTGTATACCGCGTCGGTGGAGCGGGTCCAGTCGATGTGGCAGAGCTCCCGGGTGAGCTTCGGCGCCGGCTTGAGCTCCTCGGAGCCCTGGATGAAGGAGCGCTGGACGCGCAGCTCGACGTTGTGCTGGATCAGGCCCTCGACGGTCTGCAGGACCAGGCCGGAGCCGATCTCCATCAGCTCGTCGTGCAGCTCGCCGGCTGTCTCGTCCGGCCGGATGCGGCACTCCTCGCGGAGGATGATGCCGCCGGTGTCGATGTCCTTGTCGATCATGAACGTGGTCACGCCCGACATCTTCTCGCCGTTGATGACGGCCCAGTTGATCGGGGCGGCGCCGCGGTACTGCGGGAGCAGCGCCGCGTGGAGGTTGAAGGTGCCGAGTTTCGGCATCGACCAGACCTCCTCCGGCAGCATCCGGAAAGCCACGACCACGAACAGGTCGGCCTTCCAGGCGCGCAGCGCCTCGAGGAATTCCGGGTCCTTGAGCTTGACCGGCTGGAGCACGGGGATGCCGTGCGCCACGGCGTATTGCTTGACGGCGCTCTCGTTCACCTTGAGGCCGCGGCCGGCGGGCTTGTCGGCGACGGTCACCACGCCGACAATCTTGTAGCCGGCCTGGACGAGGGCGTCGAGCGGTTTGACGGCAAATTCGGGCGTGCCCATATATACAATGCGCGTAGGGCGGAACACGCGGGAGACGCGGCTCACGAGCCTGCGCCACCAGGTCTTCAGTTGGTCCATGTTGAAAAGTTCTGCATCCCGAAGCGCCCGCCAGGTGAAGTAGGCGCCGATCGGGGCGATGATGGCGCAGGCTATGAAGACGCCGACAGGCGTCTCGACGGCGCCGTCACGCGCCAGCTTGCTGCCGGAAATGTTGATGACATAATAGAGGACGAAGAAGAGCACGGACACGATCAGTCCCACGCCGAGGCCGCCCTTCTTGCTGCGCACCAGCGCGCCCATCGGCGCCCCGATGAAGAAAAGCAGGAAGCAGGCGAGCCCGGAGGCGAATTTCTCCAGGTAGGCCAGGTCGGTCTGCCGGAGGTTGTAGCTCTGGTCGTAGGAGTCGAAGCGGAAATTGGTGATCTCCGCGCTGAGCTTCGTGACGTTGTCGGCGGCGCGGATCCGGGCCTGCGCGTCCTCGTCCGGGTTTTTCCACTGCAGGAAACCCGGCGCACGGAAATCCGACCGTTCCTTGTTGCGGAACGCCGTATCCAGCTGGCGGGCCATCACCAGGGAGCCATGGTGCTGGACGATCCGGTAATGCTGGCGGTGGAGCGAATCCAGATACGTGCGCAGCGAATCGCTCTGGTGGAGGAGTTCGCGCGGCTGCTTGCTCCTGACCGCGTTGTCGAAGCGCGCCGAGTCGGATTTCTCGAAGTTGTAGTTCTTCAGCGGGATGAGCAGCTCCTGCCGGGCGAAGTTGATGTGCTGCAGGTTCAGCGTCGTGTCGTTGTAGCGCAGGGTGTTGTCCTCGCGGTAGCTGGACCCGTGGTAGAGGGTGAAGGTCAGGTATTCCTTGCTCCTGGCCATCTTCAGCATGGCGGAGTCGGCCAGCGTCACGGAGATGTTGCCCTTGTGGGCGGAGTGGTCGTAGACCTGCACGTCGTAGAGCATGCGGGACGTCTTGTCCTGGTCGCCGACCCGGAGGATGTAGCCGTCGATGCCGTCGTAGAAGGTCCCCGGCGGGATCTTGATCTCGTCCTTGGTGCGGGCGATGTCGTCGCGCAGGGTATAGATCTGGTTGAACGCGTGCGGCACGACCCGCGAGCAGACCACATAGGTGCTGCCTCCGATCAGCAGGGCGAGCACGCCCAGCGGCAGGAGGACGCGGCCGAGCGAGATGCCCGCGGCGCGGATGGCCATCAGCTCCCCGCGCTCGCTGAACTGACCGATGGTCATCGTGGAGGCGAGCAGGGTCGCGAGCGGCAGCGCGAGCGGCAGGGCCAGGCTGCACACGCCCCAGAACAGGAATTCCAGGATCGTGCGGATGCCCAGGCCCTTGCCGACCAGCTCATCGATATAGAGCCAGAGGGTCTGCATCATCAGGATGAAGACTACGACGAGGAAGATCGCAACGAACGGTCCGATGAACGACTTCAATATGAAGCGGTCGAGCTTCTTCATCCTGAAGGTGGAGCTTGTTTAACGCGTGGCGGTTTCGACGAGGGCGTCGAGGGCCTGCTTGAGGCCGTCGACGTTCTTGCCGCCGGCAGTCGCGAGGCCGGGCTGGCCACCGCCGCCGCCCTGGATGAACCTGGCGGCGTCGCGGATGTCCTTGCCGGCGTTGCGGCCCGCGGCCACGAGGTCGTCGGAATACATCAGGACCAGCTGCGGCTTGCCCTCGGAGGCGTACGCGCCCACGAGAACGGTATTCTTCAGCTCCTTCTGGAGCGTCAGCGCGGCGTTGCGCACCAGCGCGGAATCGCACTCCTGGCCGGCCTCGGCGGCGACGATCAGCTGGACGCCGCCCTTCGGCTGCGCCTTGGCGGCGAGCTGACGGGCGAAGTCGGCCGCCTTCTGCTTCGCGAATTCTTCCGCCTGCTTCTTGAAGGTGGCGTTGTCCTCGAGCATCTTCTGGATGGCGCCCGCGAGGTCGGGGGCGTTGTTGAAGAAGCCGCGGGCGGTCTTGATCAGGCTCTGCATGCCGCAGACGAGCTCCTCGGCCTGCGCGCCGGTCACGGCCTCGATGCGGCGGATGCCGGCCGCGATGGCGGACTCGCCGGTGATCTTGAAGAAGCCGATGTTGCCGGTGGCGGAGGTGTGGCAGCCGCCGCAGAGCTCCACGCTCGGGCCGAAGCGGACCACGCGGACGCGGTCGCCGTATTTCTCGCCGAAGAGCGCCATGGCGCCCAACGCGCGGGCCTCGTCCATCGTGGCGTCACGCTTCTCCGCCAGCGGGAAATTGCTGCGGATCAGCTCGTTGACGCGGCTCTCCACCTGGGCGATCTGCTCGTCGGAGAGCTTCTCGAAATGGGAGAAGTCGAAGCGGAAACCCTGGTCGCCCACGAAGGAACCCTTCTGCTCCACGTGGGTGCCGAGAATCTCGCGCAGGGCGCGGTGCAGCAGGTGCGTGCAGCTGTGGTTGTTGGCGATACGCTGACGGCGGTCGGCCTCAACGCTGAGCTTGAAGGCGCCGCTGCAGTCCTGCGGCAGGCGCTCCGCGATATGGATGGTGAGGTTGTTTTCCTTGACGGTGTTGAGGATGCGGATCTGCTCGCCGTCGGCGGCGGTGATCACGCCCGTGTCGCCGATCTCGCCGCCCATCTCGCCGTAGAACGGGGTGCGGTCGAAGACCAGCTGGAGCATCTCCTTGTTCTTCTGGACGACGGTGCGCTGCTTGAGCAGCAGGGCGCCCTCGACCTCGGTGGTGTCGAAGCCCACGAACTCGACGTCCTCGCCCTCGTGGTAGACCGTCCAGTCGCCGAAGGTGTTGGCGGTGGCGTTGCGGGCGCGGTCCTTCTGCTGCTGCAGCTCGGCCTGGAAGCCCGCCTGGTCCACAGTGAAGCCGTTCTCGGCGGCGATCAGCTCCGTCAGGTCGATCGGGAAGCCGTAGGTGTCGTAGAGCTTGAAGGCGTCGGCGCCGGCGATGACCTTGCTGTCCTTGCTGCGCTCCATGCACTCGTCCATCAGGCGGATGCCGCGGTCGAGGGTGCGCAGGAAGGCCATCTCCTCCTCGCGGATGACGCTCTCGATGAATTTCTGCTGCCGGGCGATCTCCGGATAGGCCTCGCCCATGTCGTCCACGAGCTGCTGGACGAGCTGGCAGAGGAAGGGCTCGCTGAGCCCGAGGAAGGTGTAGCCGTAGCGGACCGCGCGGCGCAGGATGCGGCGGATCACGTAGCCGGCCTTGACGTTGGACGGCAGCTGGCCGTCGGCGATGCTGAAGCTGATCGCGCGGATGTGGTCCGCGATCACGCGCATCGCCACGTCGGTCTTGTCGGACTCGCCGTATTTGTGGCCGGAGAGCGCGCCGATGCGGGCGAGCATGCCGGTGAAGACGTCGGAGTCGTAGTTGCTGTTCTTGCCCTGGAGCACGGCGCAGAGGCGCTCGAAGCCCATGCCGGTGTCGATGTTGCGGGCGGGCAGGGACTCGAGGTGGCCGTCGGCCATGCGCTGGTACTGCATGAACACGAGGTTCCAGATTTCGATCACGTGCGGGTCGGACTTGTTGACCAGGTCGCGGCCGGCGATGCCGGAAGCGGCCTTCTCCTCCGCCGTGCGGATGTCGATGTGGATCTCGGAGCAGGGGCCGCAGGGGCCGGTCTCGCCCATCTCCCAGAAGTTGTCGTGCTTGTTGCCCAGGAGGATGTGGTCCTCCGGAAGATATTTGCGCCAGGCCTGCTGCGCCTCGGTGTCGAGCGTGGTGCCGTCTTCGGCGGCGCCCTCGAACACGGTGGCGTAGAGGAGGTTCTTGTCGATCTTGTAGACCTCCGTCAGCAGCTCCCAGGCCCAGTCGATGGCCTCGGACTTGAAGTAGTCGCCGAAGCTCCAGTTGCCGAGCATCTCGAACATCGTGTGGTGGTAGGTGTCGTGGCCGACTTCCTCCAGGTCGTTGTGCTTGCCGCTCACGCGGAGGCACTTCTGGGAGTCGGCGGCCCGCAGGTACGGGGCCTTGGCATTGCCCAGGAAGATGTCCTTGAACTGGTTCATGCCCGCATTGGTGAACATCAGGGTCGGGTCGTTCTTGACCACCATCGGTGCGGACGGCACGACGGTATGGCCCTTGGATGCAAAGAATTCGAGGAATTTCTGTCTGATTTCCTTGGAGGTCATATGTTTTTCGCTTTTAATATTTTCCAAAACTAATCGAACCACAAAAGTAACACTTTTCCGGCAAATAACGAAACGCGCGTGCGCATATTATAACGCCCTCTTTATTTTGCAGAATTCATTATCTTTGTAGGACACACCGTTTTTATCCACATATGCTACGTAAAATCCGAATCGCCCTGGCGGCTGTCTTCTTCGTGGGGATCACGCTGCTGTTCGTGGGCATCGGCCAGGACTGGCTGGGCTGGATGGCCAAACTCCAGTTCCTGCCTTCGGCCCTGGCCCTCAACCTCGTCGTGGTCGGCGTCATCCTGCTGGCCAACTTCCTGTTCGGCCGTCTCTATTGCTCCACCATCTGCCCGATGGGCGTCTTCCAGGACATCGTGATCCGGCTGCGCCGCACCGTCGGCAAATGGCAGCAGGACGCCCAGGCCCGCCGCCTCAAGAAGCTCAAGGAGAGCGGCTCCGCCGAAAAACCGAAAGTGAAGCAATACCTCAAGCGCTTCGGCTACGTGTCCGAGCACAGATGGGTGCGCTACCCGGTGCTGGTCCTGTCGGTCGTCTCGATCTTCGTCAGCGGCCAGATGCTCATCGCCCTGATCGCGCCGTACAGCGCCTACGGGCGTGTGGTGCGCAGCCTGGTCGGCGCCGCCTCCGGCTCCGTCGTCCCCGCCCTGCTCGTCACGGGCCTGGTGACGCTCGCCGTCATCGTGTGCTGCGCCTGGCTCTGGGGCCGCGAATACTGCAACACCGTCTGCCCGGTCGGCACGTTCCTCAGCCTGGTGAGCCGCTTCGCGCTGTTCCGCCCGACCATCGACACGGACAAGTGCACGAAGTGCGGCCGCTGCGAGCGGGGCTGCAAGGCATCCTGCATCGATGCCAAAAGCCACAAGATCGACTATTCGCGCTGCGTGGTGTGTTTCGACTGCGTCGACAACTGCCAGGAGGGCGCGCTGAAATACCGCTTCGCCGGATTCGGGAAGAAAGCCGGCAAGGCCGGAGGCGAAGACAAGGCCGACGGCGGCCGCCGCGCTTTCCTCGCTACCACGGCGCTGGTCGGCACCGCGCTGGCCGCGAAGGCCCAGCATGCGCAGGGCGGCTTCGCGGAGGTGCTCCCCAAGCAGGCCCCCGAGCGCGGCACGCGCCTGGTGCCTCCGGGAGCAGGGAGCGTGCAGTCATTCTACGACCACTGCACCGCCTGCCAGCTCTGCGTGAGCGCCTGCCCCAACGGGGTGCTGCGTCCGTCTTCCGACTTCGGGCACTTCCTCCAGCCCCAGATGGGCTATGAGAACGGCTTCTGCCGCCCGGAGTGCCACGCCTGCAGCGACATCTGCCCGGCGGGCGCCATCCGTCCGCTGAAGCCCGGCCAGAAGCAGACCGTCCAGATCGGCCTGGCGCACGTCAACCTCGAACTCTGCTTCGCCGCCAAGGGCGAAGCCAGCTGCGGCAACTGCGCGCACCACTGCCCTTCCGGCGCCATCCGCATGGTCACGGTCGAAGGTTGCGCCTACCCGGTGCCGACCGTCTCCGAGGCGCAGTGCATCGGCTGCGGCGCCTGCGAGTTCCTGTGCCCGTCCCGCCCGGTCAGCGCCATCACCGTACGCGGGAATTCCGTTCACCACACCAACGCTTGAGCCCTATGGACAGAAGAGATTTTTTGAAATCCGCAGGCCTGGGTGCCGCCGCGCTCGGCGTAGCCGCCTGCGCTCCCGGCGCCGTCAAGGACACGGCCGCCGATACCGGCAACAAAGACCTCCACGGCGAGATGCTCCAGAACTTCCCGGGCATCGGCACCCTCGGCTACGGCTGCATGCGCTGGCCGACGGTCAAGGGCGAGGACGGCCGTGACCACATCAACCAGGAGGAAGTCAACCGCCTGGTGGACTTCGCCCTCGCACACGGCGTCAACTACTTCGACACCTCCCCCGTCTATCTGGGCGGCGACAGCGAGCGCGCCACCGCGGAGGCGCTCAACCGCCACCCGCGCGAGGAGTGGCTGCTCGCCACCAAGCTGTCGATGTTCGGCCCCAGCAGCTTCGACGACTGCGTGCGGATGTACCGCCGCTCGCTGGAGATCTTCAAGACCGACCACATCGACTACTACCTGCTGCACGCCATCAGCGACCTGGAAGACTACAAGCGCCGCTTCGAGAACAGCGGCATCGTGGACTTCCTCGTCAAGGAGCGCGAGGCGGGGCGCATCCGCCACCTCGGCTTCTCCTTCCACGGCCACCAGCAGGGCTTCGACGACATGATGGCCCTGCACGACAAGTACCACTGGGACTTCGTGCAGATCCAGATGAACTATATGGACTGGGAGCACCCCAGCGGACGCAACACCCGCGCCGACTACCTCTATCAGGAGCTGGACAAGAGGGAGATCCCCATCGTGATCATGGAGCCGCTGCGCGGCGGCGCGCTGGCCGAGATTCCCGCGCAGCTGACCGACCAGCTCAAGGCCCGCGAGCCGGAGCGATCGGTCGCCTCCTGGGCGTTCCGCTACGTCGGCAGCTTCCCGCGCGTGATGTGCGCCCTGTCGGGCATGACCTACATGGAGCACCTGCAGGACAACCTGGAGACGTTCCTGGATTTCAAGCCGCTGGACGATGAGGGGAAGAAATTCCTCATCGGCATCGCCGACCAGATGGTGAAGTACCCGCTGGTCAGCTGCACCGGCTGCCAGTACTGCATGCCCTGCCCCTACGGCATCAACATTCCGGGCATCTTCAAGTTCTACAACGACAATGTCACCGCCGGCACCTACGTGGTCAGCAAGGAGCAGGAAGGCTACGCCAAAATGCGCCGCAAGTACCTGCTGGCGTACAACGAGGCCATCCCGACGGTCCGCCAGGCCGACCACTGCATCGGCTGCGGCCGCTGCGAGTCGCTCTGCCCGCAGAACATCCGGATCCCGCGCGAGCTGCGCCGGATCGATGCCTACATCGAGTCGTTGAAGCAGGAGACGCTATAGGGATTCTTCCTTCGCCGCGCGGAGTTTCTGGCGGCGGGTCTCGGCGGAATCGTGACCGAAAAGCAGGCGCGGGCCCTCGGCTTCGCGCCACTTTTTTGTGTCGAACTCCTCCGGGTCGCGCGGGCTCACGAACGGCCCGTCATGGTCGATCACGAACGACAGGTACGTGATCGGGTAGCCCTGCTGCAGGAACAGGTTCTCATAGAACGTCTTCACCTCACGGACCACAGGCTGTATGCTGTCCTTCGAGGCATATAAGTCGTTCGTGCAGGCGAGGACCTGCAGGCCGTTGGCCGCGCAGACGGCGCGGGCGTATTCGTGCAGGAAGCGGGAGTCCGTCTTGAGGTGGACGATGCCGCCGGGACGCATGAAGTTGCGGTAGCGCTCCAGGAAGAGCGGCGAGCAGAGGCGGGAATTCTCGCTGCGGTACTGCGGGTCGGAGAAGGTCAGCCACACCTCGGACACCTCGCCGGGAGCGAAGAAGGCGGAGATGAACTCGACGCGCGTACGCAGGAAGCCCACGTTGGACAAGGCGTGCTCGGTGGCGTATTTGGCGCCCTTCCACAGGCGCGCGCCCTTGATGTCCACGCCGATATAGTTGCGCTCCGGATCGCGCTCCGCGAGGGCGACCGTGTATTCGCCCTTGCCGCAGCCCAGTTCCAGGACGATGGGGCGGTCGTTGCCGAACCGCTCCGCCCAGTGGCCCTTGACGGCGTGGTCGCGCAGGTGGAAATAGCCGTCGGCGAGCAGTTCCTGCGCCGAAGGCTGGAGGAGGCAGGAGAACGTCTCGTTCTCCGCGAATTTGCGTAGCTTATCGTGTCCCATGCTCTTTCTTCTTGCAGATAACGCCGAGCCCGAGGATCTCGTCGGCCGCGTCCACGGGACGCACGCTCAGCTGCCAGTCGCCCGCCCTCGCGGGCACCATCCCGCTCCGGTACAGCTCCTTCGTCCCGTCGGGCGACACCGTGCGCAGATAGACCGACTCGGAGAGACCGTCGCCGGCGGGGTCCAGCCACTGCGCGTTGAGACGCACGTTGTCCAGCCGCCGCCCGGTCGACCGGGTATAAAACCAGAAATCATAAGCCGCCGTGGTGTCCTTCAGCGGCAGCGTGAAGACATAGACGCCGCCCCGGACCTCCTCCCGGCGGAGGAAAAGCTCCACGCCGTCGGGCTCGGAACAGCCCGGCAACATCAGCCCGCAGGCCAATGCCGCCAGCAGCGCCCACTTGCCCCGGCGCGCGAGCATCTTACTCGGAGGATTTGTTGGCCTGCGGCTTCTGGCCGCCGTTGCCATTGCCGTTTCCGTTGCCGCCGCGGCCCCGGTTGCGCCCGCCCCGGCCGCGGTTGCGGCCATTGCCGTTGCGCTGCTCGCCGGAAGCCTGCGCCTTGTCGCCGTTCTGCGCGGGACGCGCTTCCTTCTGGGCCGGACGTGCTTCCTTGCCGTTCTGGGCAGCGGGCGCGGCCTGGGCCTGCGCGCCCTCCTTGGCGCCGCGGCCCTTGGAGCGGCCCTTGCCGCCGCGGGAACGCTTGCGCTTGGGCGCGTCGAAGCGGCTGATGCTGTCGTCGCCCACCGCCGTCACGAACTCGGGGATGTTGGGCTCCGGCTCCGTGCGCAGCGACTCGGGCTTCTCGCCGTTGCGGTTCATCTCCAGGATGTCCCACACCTCGGCGGCATCCAGCGCGTAGAGGTCCGCGTCGGAGGTCTTGTCGTAGGAGAAATACATCACCTCGCGCAGGATGTCCGTCTTGCGCAGCCAGGCCAGGCCGTCCTCGAACTCGAGCGGTCCGCTGACCTTGGGGATGTGCGACTGGGCGTCCAGGTAGGTCGCCACCTCGTAGTTGAGGCAGCACTTGAGCTTGCCGCACTGGCCCGCGAGCTTCTGCGGGTTGAGCGACAGGTCCTGGCAGCGCGCGGCCGCCGTGGAGATGCTCTGGAAGGAGGAGATATAGTTGGCGCAGCACAGCTCGCGGCCGCAGATGCCGAGACCTCCGATGAGGCCGGCCTCCTGCCGCGCGCCGATCTGCTTCATCTCGATGCGAATGCGGAATTCCTCGGCGAACACCTTGATCAGCTGACGGAAGTCCACGCGGCCGTCGGCGATGTAGTAGAAGATGGCCTTGGAGCCGTCTCCCTGGAACTCGACGTCGCCGATCTTCATCTCCAGGCCCATCTCGGCCGCGATGCGGCGGGCCTTGATCATCGTGTCCTGCTCGCGGGCGATGGCCTCCTGCCACTTCTCGATGTCGCTCTGGCGGGCCTTGCGGTAGATCTTCTTGAACTGGGCCGTCTCCGGGTCGATCCCGCGGCTGCGCATCTGGCGGCCGACGATCGGGCCCTCCAGCGTCACGATGCCCAGGTCCTGCCCCGTCGTGGCCTCCACGACCACCAGGTCGCCGAGCCGGACGTTCTGCGAGGAGTCATTGATATAGAACCCCTTGCGCGTGTTCTTGAAGCGCACCTCGAAGAGATTGCGGTAGGTGCCGTCGTCGGCGTCTTTCAGCCAGTTGTAGTCGCCGAGCTTGCAGCAGCCGGCGCGGTAGGTGCAGCGGGTCTCGCCCGTGCCCTCCTCGTGGGTCACCACGCAACCGCGGAAGCAGTCGTATTGGATGGATTCGTTTGTCGTCATATCAGTAAAAACAGGCGGTCGGTCATGTCGGTGAAGAGGATCTTCAGGTTGACATTACGGCCGATGAGGGTCTGTGTACGGTCCAGGACCTCGAGGGCCTGGCGCGGAAAAGTCTTGCGGCAGCGGGCGGCCCAGGCACGGGCCTGCGGGGAGATCTCCCCGGCACCTTCGATCCCCTGCTGGGCCAGGAAGACCTGGCGCAGGCGGTCTGCCGCAAAGGTGCAGAAGGATTTGGCGCTCTCGCGCGAAGGCAGGGCGGCGAGCCGGTCGGCGACGTCCAGGGCGCCCAGGAGGTCCTTGCCCAGCAGGGCGTCCATCAGCTCGTCCAGCAAGCCGGCGTCGGCGAAACCGGGCGCGGAGGCCGCGCCGGCCGCACGGACGCGGATGCGCTGGCAGCGCGAGGCGATCGTGGGCAGGACGCGCTCCATCTGGTGCGCGATGAGCAGGAACTGCGTCTGTGCCGGCGGCTCCTCGATAATCTTGAGGAGGCGGTTGGCGGCCTCGGCGTTCATCCGCTCGGGCAGGTAGATCACCACCGCCCGCCAACCGCCCTCGAGCGCGCTCAGGGAGAGCTTCTCCAGCAGGCGGCGCGACTCCGCGACGGCGATCATCGGGACCTTGCCCGCGAGGCCCAGCGCGTCGGTGAGCTCCGCTTCGCGGAAAGCGGGACGCTCGGCCACGAGGCGGCGCAGCGGCTCCAGGAACTGCTCGGAGAGCGCGCCGGCGGCCGTCGGGAAGACGAAGTGCACGTCGGGATGGATCAGGCGGCCGATCTTGCCGCAGGACGGGCAGCGGCCGCAGGAATCGCCGCCGCTGCGCTCGCGGCAGAAGAGATATTGCAGGAACGCGAGCGCGATCGGGAACGCCCCGCCGCCGTCGTCCTCGTGGAAGAGGATGGCGTGCGGGATGCGGCCTTCGTCCACCATGCCGGTGAGCGCCTGCTTCACATCATCGTTGCCTTGTATCTGCGCAAACGTCATACTTGTCTGAATTGGTTATAACGGGCGATCTCGGCCAGATAGTCCCTGGCCGGGGTGTCCGGAAAAACATCCAGGGCGCTCACCGCACGGTCAATCCATTCCGAGAGGCGGCGGGCGGCCTTCCCGACCCCGTCGCGCTCCGCCACGAAGCGGCGGATCTCGTCGCAATGCTCCGGATGGGACGGGATCTCCCGCACCAGCGCCCGGATTTCCGCTTCGCGCGGGGAGCCCTTCAGGGCCTCCAGCAGCGGAAGCGTGATCTTCTGTTCTTTCAGGTCCACGCCGACCGGCTTGCCGAGCGTATCCGAGCCGGCATAGTCCAGGATGTCGTCCTTGATCTGGAAAGCGATGCCCAGCGCGGCGCCGTAGGCGATGGCCGCCGCCTGCTGCTCCGGATCGGCGTCGACCGACAGGGCCGCCGCCTCGGACGCCGCCACGAAGAGCGAGGCGGTCTTGCAATGGATGATCCGCAGGTAATCCGCCTCCTGCGTGTCGCAGGAAGAGGCCTTCTCCAGCTGGAGCATCTCGCCCTCGGCGAGGTCCGTCAGCGTCTTGGCAAAAGCCCGGATCATCGGGTCGCGGTGCTCCGTGTCCACGATCAGGCCCACGGCGCGGGCCAGCCAGTAGTCGCCCACCAGCACCGCCGGGCCGGGCCCGAGCAGGGCGCTCAGCGTGGGACGGCCGCGCCGCTCCGCGCTCTCGTCGGCCACGTCGTCGTGGATGAGGGTGGCGTTGTGCAGCAGCTCCGACGCCGCGGCACAGCAGATGCTGTCTCCGTTCGGAGCGGCGATCGCCCGGGCGATCAGCAGCGTGATCATCGGGCGGAGCTGCTTGCCGGAATTGGACAGGATCCGGTCGTTGGTATCTTTGAGCAGGTCGACATCGGAATGCAGCCGGTCCCGGATCAGGGCCAGCACACGGTCCCAATCCGCACCAAGGTATTCGATGATCTCCTGTCTGCTCACAAAAGTTCTTTCACGGCCTCGACCGTCTCCGGGAAGCGGACCAGGTCGCGGGAAGCCGCGTCCATCATCCCCCGCTCCACATAGCGGTCGAGCTGAAGCTTGAACGGATCGTAGAATCCGTCCGGATTGTAAATGATGACCCGGCCGTCATAGCGGCCGAGCTTGGCGAGACAATACGTCTCGGCCACCTCGTCCAGCGTCCCGATCCCGCCCGGCAGGGCGATGGCGACGCTGGTCCCCTCCCGCATGAGGTCCTTGCGCTCCGACATCCGGTCCGTCCAGATACACTCCGTCAGGCGCGGATGCTCGAATCCCTTCATGAAACGCGGAATCACGCCGATCACGCGGACTCCGTGCTCCAGAGCCTCGTCACAGACATGGCCCATCGTACCCCGCCAGGATCCCCCCGAGACAATATCGTATCCAGCCAAACAAGCTGCGCGGACAATTTGCCGCGCAGCTTGATTGTAGGCCGGATCGATGTCGGAACTCGAAGAGCAATAGATAACTGCCCGCTTGTCCGACATAGTCAACTAGAAGAGAAGCGCGACAGAAGCGGCGATGCCGCTGGCTTTCTGCTCTGCGATCGTGTTCTTGAAGCCGGCGAAGCTGAGCTCCGCGCCGTACATGTCACCCATGTTCCAGTAGTACTTCACGGCCACCTGGACATGCTTGATCAGCTCGACGCCGACACCCAGGCCGATACCGTACTCGAGACGGGACTTGACGTTGTCCCAGGTCTCCTTCGGCTCCTTCCAGAGGTTGGAATGGACCTCGTTGCTGAGGGCATAGCCGACAAACGGCTCGGCGAAGCCATAGACACGGGCGAGGCCGAGGTTGACGCCGGCCTGGACCTGCACGGGAACCTCAAGGTAGCCGGTCTTGTAGTCCATCGAAGTAAGATCCTCCAGTCCCTTGATGCCTTCCATGCGGGCACCCTTCATGTTGTAGAGGATGGACGGCTGGATGGCGATCAGGCCGAGGTCGAGCTTGTAGGTGACACCTACGTGATACTGGGTAATGTTGTTGATGTCGGCATAAGCCTCCTGAAGGTTCGTCTTAGTCGAATTGATGCCAGCTACAACACCGAACTGGGCGTGCGCGCTCACTGCCAACAGCAGGGAAGCGGCGATGACAATTAACTTTTTCATCATAAAACTGGTTAAAAAGTGTGTGTTTACATTAATTTCTGCAGACGGTCGACGATCTCCTGCTTGGAGACGACGCCCACCGTGCGGTCCGCCAGCTGGCCGTCCTTGAAGAAGAGGAGGGTCGGGATGTTGCGGATGCCGTACTGCATGGCGATCTCGTCGCAGTCGTCGACGTTGCACTTGGCCACGACGGCCTTGCCGTCCAGCTCTTTGGCAACCTCGTCGACGGTCGGAGAGAGGACGCGGCAGGGGCCGCACCACGTCGCCCAGAAGTCGATCAGGACAGGTACGGGAGAAGCCAGTACCTCTGCAATATTGTTTGCGGTGATGACAGTTTCCATAACAAATAATTACTTTTCAACGGGGAGAAAACAATCTCCCCGATTGCAAATATAGTAAATTAATAGGAAGATTCAATGCCCCAGACGAAGGCGCGGAGACCCAGGTCGGGGGCTTCCTTGTCCTTTTTCTCCAGGTCCGCGAGCAGCGGAGCGACCTTGTCGTCCTCCGCCATCACGAGCAGGGCATGGTTGAGTTCCGGCCACGCGTGGTTGCCGAAACGCGGGAAGCCATTGAAGCCGCCCTTGCCCTCCACGTTCTCCCAGCGGGTGAATCCGCGCTGGCCGTGGGCCACGAGCAGGTCGATCACTTCTTCGTTGTAGGCCTGGTTATAGACGATGAACATCGCTTTCATTTCCGGTTCCTCCTTCTTTCGTTTCTTCTTTCCATTCTGTAGGTAAACGCGCAGTAGACCGTCGGGATGAGCACGAGGGTGATGAGCGTGGAGACCGACAGGCCCCAGCACACCGTCACACCCAGCGCACGCCACATCTCGGAGCCTTCGCCCGTGCCGACCGCCATCGGGAGCATGCCCAGGACGGTGGTGAGGGTGGTCATCAGGATCGGGCGCAGACGGCTCTTGGCGGCCGTCGTGGACGCGTCACGGATGTTCATGCCGCGCTCGCGGCAGAGGATCGTGTAGTCGATGAGCACGATACCGTTCTTCACCACGATACCGATCAGGATGATGATGCCGATGATGGACATCACGCCGAGCGCGAGGCCCGCGACGCGCAGGCCCAGGATCACGCCCACGAGGGCGAACGGGACGCTGAACATGATCACGAACGGGGCCATCAGGCTCTCGAACTGGGAAGCCATCACCATATACACGAGCAGGATCATCAACAGAATGAGTGCGAGCATCTGCCCGAACATCTCCTGCTGGTCCTCGAAGTCGCCGGCGATCACCGTGGACAGCTCGGAGGGGATCTCCATGCTGCCGATGATCTCGTTGCAGCTCTCCACAGCATCGCTCAGGGCGGCGCCCTTGGCCACGATGCCCGTGACCGTGATCAGGCGGGAGCGGTCCTTGCGCTCGATGGTCGGCGGCACGAGGCCCTCGACCACGGTGCCGAGCTCCTTCATCCGGACGGTGGCGCCGGTCGGGGTCGTCACGACGATGTTCTCCATATCCTCCACGCTGGAACGGAACTGCGGCGCGTAGCGCACGCGGATGTTGTATTCCTCGCCGTCCTCGCGGTAGAGCGAGGCCACGGTGCCGCTCATCGCGGAGCTGAAGGCGGCCGCGGCGGTGGTGGAGTTGAGCCCGTTGAGGGCAAGCTTGGTGCGGTCGAAGTCCATCCGGAGCTCAGGCGTGTACTCCTCGCGGCTGACGGTCACCTGCGTGAAGGACGGAGCCTGCAGCATGCGGGTCTTCAGCTCCTGCGCCACGCGGTCCGTCTCGGCGAAGTCATAGCCGTACACCTCCACCTCGACGGTGGAAGCACCGCCCATGCCCATGCCCTCGGACACCATCGCGCGGCGGATCTCCGGATACTGGGCGCAGATGCCGCGCAGCACGTCGGAAATCTCGGCCGAAGAACGCTTGCGCGTGCTGGAAGTGCCGATATTGAGGTTGAGCGAAAGGATGTGCGTGCCGTTGCTCTGCATGCTCGCGAACGCGTTGTCCGTGTCGGCCTGGCCGAAGGTGGCGTTGAGCACCTGGATCTCCGGCACGGCCGCCTTGATGTCGGCGTAGATGCGGTTGTAGAACTCGCGCGTGACGTCCTGCGACGTACCCATCGGCAGGTTGACCGTGACGGTGAGGCGCTCGGAGTCGCCGCGCGGGAAGTACTCGGTCTTGAGGCCCGGGGCGAGCAGCAGGATCGAGAGCACGAACACGGCGCCGAAGGAGAGGATGGTCACCTTGCGGCGCTTCGTGGACCAGTGGATCACGTGGGCGTAGCCGCGGGAAATCTTGTCGATGGCCTTGTTGATCGGGACGAAGATGGCGTTGTAGGCCTTGTTGTGCCTGACATCCTTCTTGAGCCAGTGGGCGCAGAGCATCGGCACGAAGGTCAGGGCCGCCGTCGTGGACACGATCATGATGATGGAGACGATCCAGCCCAGCTGGCGGAACATGATGCCGGCCATGCCGTTGATCATCGTCAGCGGGAGGAACACGCAGAGCATCGTCAGCGTGGACGCGATGACGGAGATGCCCACCTCGCCCGTGCCGTGCACGGCGGCCTCCTTCGGCTTCTCGCCGCGCGCGATGTGCGTGGAGATGTTCTCCAGGACCACGATGGCGTCGTCCACGACCATGCCGATCGCGATGGCGAGGGCGGACATCGAGATGATGTTGAGCGTGTTGCCCGTGGCGAAGAGATACATCAGCGAGGCCAGGAGGGCCAGCGGGATGGACAGGATGATGATGAAGGTGGACTTCCAGCTGCCCAGGAAGATGAAGACCACGAGCATGACCACCAGGAAGGTGATGATGATGGTCTCGATCAGGGTGTTGATCGTGTTGATGATCTCCCGGGAGCCGTCCACGATGGTCGTGATCTTGACATCGGCGGGCAGGGTCTTCTCAATCTGGGCGAGCTGCTTCTTGACGCCGCGGATGACGTTGACCGTGTTGGCGTCGCTCTGCTTCTGGATGATGATGCGGGCGGCGCGATGGCCGTTCGTATAGGACTCCTGCTCGCGCTCCTGCTGGCCGTCCACCACCGTGGCGACGTCCCGCAGGTAGACGGCCCGGCCGCCCATCGCGCCGACCACGACGTCCAGCAGTTCGGACGGGTCGGAGAATTCCTGGTGCACGCGGAGCGTGTAGGTGTCGGAGCCGATGTCGATATTTCCCGAAGGGATGTTGCGGTTCTCGGCCGAGATCACGCTCGCGATCGAGCTGATGCTCAGGCCGTACGCCTGCAGCTTGCTCGGGTCGCAGTAGACCTGGATCTCGCGGCTCGGGGCGCCGCTCACGGACACGGTACCCACGCCGGAGACGCGCGCCAGCGGGGTGGAAACCTTGTCGTCCAGGATCTTGTCCAGCGCCGGAAGGCTCTCCTCCGCCGTGGCGGAAAGCAGCATGACCGGCAGGTCGGAGGCGCTGAACTTGAAGATGACCGGGTTGGACACGCCGTCAGGCAGCATGGCGTTGACCATGTCCAGCTTGTCGCGGACGCTGTTGGTCGCGGCCTCGATGTCCACGCCGTAATTGAAGGTCAGGGTCAGCAGGGAGATGTTCTCCTTGGACTGGGAGTTCAGCTCCTTGAGGTCCTCCACGCCGTTGAGGGCGTTCTCCAGGACCTTGGTCAGGTTGGTCTCGATATCCTGCGCGTTGGCGCCCTGGTAGGAGGCCATCACCATGATCGTGTTGGAATCGAACTCCGGGAACTGGGCGATGGACGTCCGGCTCAGGGAGAAGATACCCAGGATGGCGAGGGCGACGAACAGCAGGGCGGTCGTCACGGGATGCTCGACCGCGGAACGGTAGATGCTCATCGCTTGACCTCCACTTTATCGCCGGACCTGAGGTTGGCGAATCCGCCGGTGAGCACCTGCTCGCCGGCTTCCAGCCCGGACAGGATTTCGTATTGGCTGCCAAAATGGCGGCCGGTCTCCACGACCTTGATGGACACGGTGTTGTCGGCGTTCAGCACAAAGACGGAACGCTGGCCGGAACCCTGCTGCCGGATCACGGCGGCGTCAGGCACGACGATGCGCTCGCGGGCGCCGAAGTCGACGGTCACGCGGGCGTACATGCCGGGACGGAGTTCGCGCTTCTCGTTGGCGACGCGGACCTCGGCGTTGAAGGTGTGCGTGGCGGGGTCCATCGTCGGATAGAGGCGCACGATGGTGCCGGTATAGGTCCTGCCGGGCAGGGCGTCGGCGGTCAGGGAGACCTTGTCGCCGCGCTTGACCCGGGTGTAGTCAGCCTCGGAAATGGGGACGAGGAGCTTGACCGGGGTGATCTGCTGGACGGTATAGATGGGCTGGGCCATCGCGTAGAGGTCGCCGCGGTCGTAGTTGCGGGCGGACACGACGCCGCTCACGGGAGCGCGCAGGACCGTGTTCTCCAGCAGGTTCTCGTAGCTGCTCTTCGACACCTTGAAAGCAAGCTCCAGGGACTCGAAGTCCGACTGCGACACGCCGCCCTCCTCGAAGAGCTGCCGCACGCGGGCGAGCTCGGTCTCGTCGTTCTTGAGCCGGAGGGCCGCCTGGTCGAGCTGGATGCGGTCCATCTCGGCAAGGACCTGGCCGGCGGACACGAAGTCGCCGACCTCGACGTTGAGTTTCTGGATACGGCCACCGGCCTGCGGGGCGATGTTGTTGACCACATTGGCCTGGACGGAGGCGGAATAGACCGCATCCTGGGAGACTTGCTGCAGGACCGCCGCGGCCACGGACACGACCGGCGTCCTGTCCGCCATGGCCGCCATCGGATCGGCGGGCGCCCCGGATTTCTGCTGGCCGCAGGCGCTCAGCAGCGCGCAGCAGGCCATACCTATCAAAACTTGCTTATTCATTGTCATACGTTTTATTCAGTTGGACATTGCCGTCGGCATCGATGAAATCGGCGCCAAGGGTACCTTCGAGCCCGGCTTTCGCCACGACGAAATTGTAGACGGCCTGCGAGACGCCGAGCCGCGACTGCGTCAGCGCGAGCTGCGCGTCGTTGAGGTCGGTGAGCGTGCTGCGGCCGACCTCGTAGGAGCGGGACGCGATGTCATAGGCCTTCTGCGCCGTCTCGGCGGCGCTGCGGGCGGAGCTGTAGCTCTTCATCGCGGTCTCCATCTGGTTGAGGTACTGGCGGATGGATATCTTGAGCTGGCGCTCGGTGTTGGCGCGCTGGATATCCAGCTCACGCGCCTGCACCTTCGCCTGGCGGACGGCGTGCGTCCGCTGGCCGCCCGAGAAGATCGGCACGGACAGGCTCAGGCCCACGAACGAATACGGGGACCATTTGTACTCGCTGAACTTGAAGTCGTTGGTCATCGCGTTCAGGCTGTAGTTGAAGGACAGCGAAAGCGTCGGCAGGGCGGCATATTTCTGAACCTTGATGGCGTTGGAGAGCTGCTCCGCCTGGATGGCGAGCTGGCGCATCGTGGAGTTGTTCTCCAGCGTGAGGGCACCGCTCTCGTTGAGGTCGTAGAGCATGTGCTGCGCGAAGTCGTCGAGGCTGCCGGCGACGTCGAAATTGGCGTCCAGGTCCACGCCCATCACGGCCTTGAGGCGCCACAGCGATAGGATGACGGAACTCTCGGCGTCATACACGTTCGGGATGGCGTTGGCGAGCGTCGTCCTGGCGCGCGTCAGGTCGAGCTCGGACGCCTTCTGCGCGTTGTAGCGGCGCTGGATCTGCTCGCAGTTCGCCAGCGCGTTCTCATAAGCGGACTTGTAGACTTCGAAGGCCTCGCGGGCGAGCAGGCAGGCGAAGAAAGCC
The DNA here is from genome assembly GCA_900167895.1 of Bacteroidales bacterium WCE2004. Classification (NCBI taxonomy): domain Bacteria; kingdom Pseudomonadati; phylum Bacteroidota; class Bacteroidia; order Bacteroidales; species Bacteroidales bacterium WCE2004. Next base: position 795,933 of record FUZR01000001.1, read on the forward strand.
TGCTTGACCTGGCCCACCGTCTCGAGGCGCGAGCTGCGCGCCTTCTCGACGGCCAGCTCGACGTCCTGGTCGGAAATGCGGAGGCTCTGCCAGAGCTGGGCGTTGACCAGCGGCATGCTGGCGTTGACGCCCGCGGACCACGTGTTCCAGCGGCCGACGGAGAAACCTTCGTTGGAAGAAGAAGCCCCTTCTTCGGGCTCCTGCTGGGCCGGCGTCGGGAACGGAATCTCCGGGTGCGCGGCATAGAGAGGAAGCAGATAATTGGCCATGGCTTCGCCGATCATGGCGGACATGTCGAAGCCGCCGCCGTCCATATACATCACCTGCTTCTTGATGGTGCGCTGATAGGATGCGGAGCCGTTGATCTGCGGGAACAAAGCGGAATAAGTCCCCTTGCGGGCATAGCCCGTCCGCTCGATCTCCTGGTCGGCCACCTGGACGGATGCATTCTCACTGAGCGCGATCCTGAGCGCGTCCTCCAACGAGAGAAGGGTTGGTGCAGATGTCGTATCGGCCGGCTGGGCCAGGGAAATGAGCGGAAGAAGAACTGAAAATACTAACGATATACTCTTTCTCATAATTCTAATTGCGCGCAAAGATATGCAAATTCTACACCACGCAAGAAAGCTGTCAGCAGATTTTACTATATTTGTCCGAATAAAGAAGAATTATGAATTTGCTTTCCATCCACTGGGATTTCGACCCCATTTTTTTCCATATCGGCCCGGTCCAGGTGCGCTGGTACGGCCTCCTGTTCGTGTCCGGCTTCGTCATCGGCTGGTATCTCTTCAAATGGTTCTTCACCCGGGAGAAGGTAGACCGGAACCTGATGGACACCCTCCTCTTCACCCTCCTCATCGCCACGGTCGTGGGTGCACGCCTCGGGCACTGCATCTTCTACCAGCCGGACTACTACTTCGGCTCCTGGGAAGGCTTCTTGGAGATCTTCACGCCCTGGAAGGGCGGCCTGGCCAGCCATGGCGGCGCCATCGCCCTGCTCCTCGCCATGTGGTGGTTCTCCCGGAAATACGGGCCGAAGAACGGGTTCGACTTCCTCTGGATCATGGACCGGCTCTGCATCGCCGTGGCCTTCGCGGGCTGCATGATCCGGCTGGGCAACCTGGCCAATTCCGAGATCTACGGAAACGTGACCACGCTCCCCTGGGGCTTCATCTTCGACCGCAACGGCGAGACCGAACCCAGACACCCGACCCAGCTCTATGAGGCTTTCAGCTACCTGCTGCTCGGCCTGGTGCTGGTCTGGATCTACAAGCACAAGCTGGACAAGGTCCACCGCGGCTTCTTCTTCGGTCTCTTCCTGCTGGGCTGCTTCGGCGCCCGCTTCCTGATCGAGTTCGTCAAGGAGCCGCAGGTCGAGTTCGAGCGCGCGATGACCCTGGACATGGGTCAGCTCCTCTCCGTCCCGTTCATCCTCGCAGGCATCGGCCTGCTGGTTTACGCCGGGACGAAGAAGAAACCGGCCGCGGTCATTCCTGCGCAGCGGCGGCCTTCCGGCTCTTGCTGACCAGATAAGCGACCAGCAGGCAGACGACCACGGCCAGTGCGATGGCCAGCACGGGCCGCCAGACGACCCACGCGATCAGGATGATGACCAGGGACCACGCCAGGCCCACGACGAAGGTCACCAGATTGACGCCCAGCTCGCCGACCTTGGCCAGCGGCGGGAGCACCTTGAGCACGGTCACGAGGATGCTGAACATCATCCGGAGGGCGGCGATGACGAGCAGGATGCCCAGGATGCGGATCACCCAGAGGAGCATCTTGTTGGCGGCCTTCTCGGACTCGAACATCGACGCCATCGAGTGGTTGCCCATCCGGAGGGTCATCAGGCTCTTGCCGTTCTTGTGCTTGAACGCCTCGAAAGAGTTGCCGGTCACCTGCGCCAGGATGGAGGCTTCGCCGCCATCCGCCTGCGTGAAGGTGACGCGCACGTCGCCGACGGCCGGGGCGGAAGGATTCTCACCATAATAGACGACGTTGCCGGAGACGAAGGTGTCCGTCCCGTTGGCAAGCTCCGCGGGGAGCGCGACGGGCGAATCGGCGGGGATGGCATCGGCCAGGGCCGGCGGGAGGACGTAGCCGCCGAAATCGACCTTCGCGGCGCTCACGGCCTTGTCCTGCACGGTCAGGCGGACGCTGTTGCTGCCCTGGTAGTCAGGGTCATGGAAATTGGCGGAATTGACCGGAGCGCCCACCCATTCCCTGGAATACGTATAGGTCGTGACGGTCTCCTGACCGCCGCCCAGCTTGTCTTTGGTCTGGGACTGGGAATGCTCCACCCACTGATAGTACTCGGCCTCGCGGACGAGGCGGATGGCATTCACGGACACGCCGTAATCGGGGTCGGCCAAGGTCTCGTCCGTCTTCGCGACGGCCGTGGCGTGGATCATCTGCCCGTCAAGGGCCGGATCGACGGTGCTGACGTCGGCGACGTCCACGCAGACGGATTCGGCAGACTTGAGCATTTTGGAGGTCTTGACGGCGCGGCCCTCGTTCCACCAGAGGAGGGCTGTCGCTGCGACAAAGAGGAGAAGACCGGTAACGATACCTTTGAGGGAATTTCCCAGACGGCTGCCATAGCTCGTCCTGGTTACTTCTTGATAGGCCATAACTATGAGGTTTAGCGGTTAGTGATCATCAAATCTCCTCAAAGATAAGCATTTCCGCCTAAATAGCGCACACGGCGCCCCAAAAACGCAGGACTCCCGGGCGCCAGCCGGCGTCCGGGAGTCCTTATGCTTGCGGGGGATTAGCCGCGGATGGCGGCGATACCCGGGAGTTCCTTGCCTTCGAGGGCCTCGAGCATGGCGCCGCCGCCGGTGGAGACATAGCTCACCTTGTCGGCGTAGCCCATCTGGGTCACGGCAGCGACGGAGTCACCGCCACCCACGAGGGTGTAGGCGCCCTTCGCCGTGGCCTCGGCGAGGTCTTCGGCGATCTGGAGCGTACCCTTGGCGAAGGTCGGCATCTCGAACACGCCGACGGGGCCGTTCCACAGGATGGTCTTGGAGTTGAGGATGACTTCCTTCCAGGTCTTGAGGGAAGCGGCGCCGGCGTCCATGCCCTCCCAACCCTCAGGGATGGCGTTGGAGGGGACGATCTGGGTCTTGGCGTCGTTGTTGAAGTCGTCGGCGACCACGGTCTCGGTGGAGAGGTAGATCTTGACGCCCTTCTCCTTGGCCTTGGCCAGGATCTCGAGGGCCTGGGGCATCAGGTCGTCCTCGTGGAGGGAGTTGCCGATCTGGCCGCCCTGGGCCTTGATGAAGGTATAGCCCATGCCGCCGCCGATGATCAGGTTGTCCACCTTCTCGAGCATGTTCTCGAGCACGGCGAGCTTGGAAGAGACCTTGGAACCGCCGATGATCGCGGTGAAGGGGTGCTGGGCGTTCTTGAGGACGTTGTCAATGGCCTTGATCTCACCTTCCATCAGGTAGCCGAACATCTTGTCGTTGGGGAAGTAGTCGGCGATGAGGGCGGTGGAGCCGTGGGCACGGTGGGCCGTACCGAAAGCGTCGTTGATGTAGCAGTCGGCGTAGGAGGCGAGGGTCTTGACGAAGTCCTTCTGGCTGGCCTTGACGGCAGCCTTGGCGGCCTTCTTCTCCTCGTCGGAGGCATCCTCGGCGAGTCCGCGGGGCTTGCCTTCCTCCTCGGCGTAGAAGCGGAGGTTCTCGAGCAGGAGGGCCTCACCCGGCTTGAGGGCGGCGACTTCGGCCTGGGCCTTCTGGCAGTCGGCAGCGAACTTCACCGGAGCGCCGAGACACTCGGACACGTGATCCACGATGTGCTTGAGGGAGAACTTGTCAGTCACGCCCTTCGGACGGCCGAGGTGCGACATGATGATGAGGGAACCACCCCCGGCGAGGACCTTCTTGAGAGTCGGCATCGCCCGGCGGATGCGGGTGTCGTCGGTAATCTCGAAATTCTCATTGAGCGGGACGTTGAAGTCCACGCGCACGATCGCCTTCTTGCCGGCGAAATCGTAGGAATCGATGAATTGCTGCATAAACTATTGTGATGATTAAAAGTTTCGGGACCGCAAATTTAACAAAAATTTTAATATCTCATAACCGGGTCATCCGCACGACGATCGACAGCGGAAGGGCCTTGCCGAAACGGTCGTTGAGGGCGAGTTCGCCGCTCTCGATGGCGCCGACGCTCATCGCCTGGCGCACGACCGTCTCGCCCAGCAGGGCGGAATAGCCGTTGGAGTAGAGGTTGAGCACCATGAAGGAGTCCTTCGGGGCGAGGATCTCGCCCACCGAGCGGAGCATCCCGAACAGGCACTCGTCCAGCTTCCATTTCTCGCCGTCCGGGCCGTGGCCGTAGGCGGGCGGGTCGAGGATGATGCCGTCGTAGCGGTTGCCGCGGCGCGCCTCGCGCTGCGCGAATTTCATCGCGTCCTCGACGATCCAGCGGATGCCGTCCATCCCGCTGTGCTCCATGTTGCCGCGGGCCCAGGTGACCACCTGCCGGACGGAGTCCAGGTGGGTCACGTCGGCCCCGGCAGCCTTGGCGGCCAGCGAGGCGCCGCCCGTGTAGGCGAAGAGGTTGAGCACCCTGGGGGTGCGGCCCTTCGCCGCGAGGGCGCGGGTCTGCCGGTAGATATAATCCCAGTTGGGGGCCTGCTCGGGGAACACGCCCACGTGCTTGAACGAAGTCAGGCCGAGGCGCAGGTCGAGCGCGAGGCCGTCTGCGTTCTTATACTGGATGTACCACTGGTCGTCCATCTTCTTGAGGCGGTTCCAGGTGCCGCTGTCCTCCTTGCCGGCCTTGCCGAAACCGGCGCCGGGCGTGAAGGTCGTGTGCGCGAGCCGGCGCCACTCGGCCTCAGGCAGGGATTTGTCCCACAGGGCCTTGGGCTCCGGGCGTGCGAGCACATAGGCGCCGAAGCGCTCCAGTTTCTCGCCTGCGCCGCTGTCGATCAGCTCGTAGTCTTTCCAGGAAGGAGAGGGAAATTCTGCCATGGTCTGCTTGCTTTAGGATTCTCCCAGCGCTTCGTTCGCCGCGTCGATCAGGGTCGAGAGCTTGTCGACCAGCTGCGTGGACAGCTCTTCGTCGCCGCCGGCCTTCAGGACGTAGGCGAGGTTGTAGATCGTCTTCTGCACCGTCTCGAAATCGCTCTTGGCGAAGCTGAAGAACTCGATGTAGAACCGGGCGGTCTGCAGCAGCTCGGCGCCCAGCCGGGTCGCGATCTGCCGCGCCTTCTCAGGCTGGCCCAGGTTGTAGTAGTGCTCCAGCAGGAAGATGACGTGCATGTCGCTGAACCCGATGGGGATCGTCTCCAGCGGATAGGGCGCCGTGACCTCGAAGCACTTGTCCACCATCTCCAGGGCGCGGTCGTCCTGACCGGCGCGCGCGAAGACGTCCGCGCAGGTGAGGAACAGGCTGCGGACCGACATCACGCCGAGGTTCGTGTAGATGTTCTGGTAGTCGATGAAATAGTCGTCGCGCGCCAGCGCATCCCAGGTGAAGGTCTCCGTCATCAGGCTGTAGAGCCGGTCGGTGTCCACGAAGCCGGCCTCATAGCGCGTGGTGCCGGTCTTGACCGGGACGAGCTTGTAGGAATAACCGTTGTATTCGAGATAGTCCTTGATGCCCACGTTGAGGTCGCCGCCCATGTTGAGGAAATGGAGCGGACGGTCCCACTGGTAGCCGGACAGCAGGTCGAGCAGGAAGAGCTCAGGCTTGGAGATGACCTGCTTGTCCTTGGAGATGGTCAGCACGATGGAATCGGGAATCTGGGCGGCATATTTGGCGTCCAGGATGCCATACTTGACGACGTTCTCCTTGTTGACGGGCACGACGATCCGGCGCGAGGGGATGTAGTCCGCCTTGAGGCCGCTGGTCATCTGCACCTTGAGCTGCGGGTGCTTGAAGATGGCCATCACGTCCGCGATGGACATCTCGCGCTCCTGCGTGTCCACGATGGGGACATATTCGTTGGTGCCGTAGAGATACTGCTCGGGACCGACCGTGAGCGGGAGCGGAGCGGACTCGTTGACGGCCCACTTCATCTGGTCGATGTGCCAGTCGGTGCCCAGCAGCGAGGTGTTGCAGATGCGCACGTCGGTGCGCACGTCCTCCACCTCCTGGGCGTACCAGAGCGGGAAGGTATCGTTGTCGCCGTGGGTCACGAGGATACCGTCCTTTCCCACGGAATTCAGATAGTTGCAGGCCAGTTCCAGCGCCGTGCGGCGGTTGGAGCGGTCATGGTCGTCCCAGTTCTGGCCGGCCATCTGCACCGGCACGAGCAGGCAGAGCGCCGACACCGCGCTGGCGGTCAGCACGCCGCCGCGGCCCTTGCGGGCCTTGTCGATCCAGCTGAAGAGCGCCAGCACGCCCAGTCCGACCCAGGCGCTGAAGAAATAGAAGGAACCCGCATACGCGTAGTCGCGCTCGCGCACCTGGAAAGGCGGCTGGTTAAGGTAGAGCACGATGGCGATGCCGGTCATGAAGAACATCAGGAAAGTCAGCCAGCTGCCGCGCTTGTCGCGGTCGAACTGGAAGAAGAGGCCCAGCAGGCCGAGCAGCAGGGGCAGGAAATAATAGTGGTTCTTGCCCTTGTCCTCCGCCAGCACGGCGGGAGCATCGCTCTGGTCGCCCAGGCGGAAATCGTCGATGAACTTGACGCCGCTCTCCCAGTTGCCGTGGAAGAGGTTGCCCGGCGAGGGCGAATGGACCTGGTTCTGGCGGCCGGCGAAATTCCACATGAAGTAGCGCCAGTACATCCAGTTCAGCTGGTAGTCGAAGAAGTAGTAGAGGTTGTCCCCCATCGTCGGCTTGCGGATCTTCGAGCCGGGCACCAGCTTGCCCCTGCCGTTCGTATAGGTCTCATAGAACGCTTCGTAGCTGCCGTCCGCGCTGTAGCTCCACATGCGCGGGAACAGCATCTTGCCGGCGGCGGAATACTCCGCGTCGAGCGGGCCCGCCGCCTTCTTGTATTTGCCGTCCAGCGGGGCCCAGTAGGTCGAAGTCCGGGACGTCATGGGCGCACCGTAGTACTGGCCGTAGATGAGCGGCGTCCTGCCGTACTGCTCGCGGGACAGGTAGCGCACGAGCGTGAAGGCGTTGTCGGGCTGGTATTCGTTGGTCGGCGTCTTGGCGCACGAACGGATGACGTCGACGCTGTAGACGGAGAAGCCGATCACGATCGTGGTCGTGCAGAGCAGGACCGTATTGAGGAAGACCTTGTCTTTCTTCAGCGTCACGACGAGCCCCCAGAAGAGCAGGCCAAGCAGCGCCAGCAGGAAGAAGGCGGCGCCGGAGTTGTACGGCAGGCCGAGCACGTTGACGAAGAAGAGGTCGAAATACGCCGCCAGCTTGGGCAGGTACGGGATGAACAGGAACACGAGCAGGCCGATGATGACCACGCTCAGGCCCAGGATCTTGAGCAGCTCCCAGAAGGTGAAGCGGCCGTTCTCGCGCTTGCGGTAGTAGAACATGAACACCAGGGCCGGGATGGCCAGCAGGTTGAGCAGGTGCACGCCGATGCTCAGGCCCATCAGGAAGGCGATGAGCACGATCCAGCGCAGGGCGTGCGGCTCATCGGCGCGGTCGTACCAGACCGTCATCAGCCAGAAGACCAGGGCCGTGAACAGCGAGGACATCGCATAGACCTCGGCCTCGACGGCGGAGAACCAGAAGGTGTCGGAGAAAGTATAGACCAGGCCGCCCACGAGGCCGGAGCCGAAGATGGCGATGGCCTGCGCCACGCTATAGCTGCCGTCGGCAGCCGGACGCACCAGGCGCTTCGCCAGCCAGACGACGGTCAGGTACAGGAACAAGATCGTCGCGGCGGAACAGAGCGCGCTCAGCGCGTTGACCAGGATGGCCGCGTGTGCGTTGTCGCCGAACATCGTGACGAGGCGGGCGAAAAGCTGGAAGACGGGGTTTCCCGGCGGGTGGCCCACTTCGAGTTTATATGATGAAGCGATGAACTCGCCGCAATCCCAGAACGAAACGGACGGCTCGATGGTCAGCAGATAGGTAACTGCCGAAACCACAAAGGCGAGCGCCGCGCAGATCCGGTTCCATAATTTAAATTTCTTACTATCCATAACCTGCAAAGGTACAATTAAAAATCCTTATCTTTGCAAAAATTATCCCACATGGCACAACAGGACTGGAAAAGCCGGCTGGGGGTGGTGTATTCCACCAACCCCGATTTTCAATATCAGACGGAGCAGGACGCGCCTGAGGCGGACACGCTGCCGCCTCAGAAGCAGCGGCTCGTGGTCCGCATCGACCGGCGCCGGCGCGCCGGCAAGCAGGTCACGCTCGTGGACGGATTCGTCGGACGCGCCGACGACCTGTCCGCCCTCGCCAAGACGCTCAAGACGCGCTGCGGCGTGGGCGGCACCGTCGAGGAGGGCCAGATCCTCATCCAGGGCGACCTGCGCGACAAGCTCGTCACCCTGCTCACCGGCCTGGGATACAACGTCAAACGGGGCAATTAGCCGATGGCAGGAGAAGAAATATTCCGCAGCGGGACGCTGGAGATGTCCACGCAGCCGTGGGACGAACTGGCGCAGGCTCCCCTCTGGACGGACCTGACCGTCAACCGCGTCCTCTGCCTGGTGGCCATCGTCCTGATGGTCGCCAACCTGCTGGACTATTTCCGGCTCGTGCCCTCCCTCCTGTTCTGCTTCAACCGCTCCCGCGGCGCCGAGGCGCTCGAACACAGCCTCGGCCTGGCCCGCGTCCGCAACCTTTCTGGCATCGTCTACGGCCTCCCCTTCTGCCTGATCCTCGACCGCTTCGGGGTCGTCCGCCCGGAATTCTGGGACCGGATCCCGCCGGCGTGGCAGGCCCCGGCGATGATCGGCCTGATGGCCGCGTTCATGTTCGTCCGCGACCTCTGCTACCTGCTTTTCCGCCCGCGGCGGGTGTACGGAGAGCCCTACGCCACCCTCCGGCACAACGTGTTCAACTACCTCCTGCTGCTTGTCCCGCTCCTGCTCGTGACGGTCGCCGTCATCACGGCTTTCCGCCTCTCCCCGGAGCTGGCGGTCTATATCCTGGCGGGCGAGATCGCGCTCGCCTGGCTCTTCGGACTGACGCGTTCCGCGCAAATTTTGCACAACCGATGTTCGGGATTGTCAACATTTTTGTATCTTTGCGCGCTTGAATTATTGCCGGCTGCCATATTGGTAGCAGTTGTCCTATTATTTTGATCATTTTTGCAGCAAGATGAAGATCCTGATATCACAGCAACTCCCGTCCAACCTTGCACCTTATGAAATCCTGCAGAGCCGATTCGGAGCGGAGCTGGACTTCCAGCCCTTTTTCCTCATCGAACCGCTTTCTGCCAAGGAATTCCGCGCAGAACACATCAATCTCCCCGACTACACCGCCATCGTCTTCTCCTCCCGCCACGCCATCGACGCGTATTTCAAGCTGAGCGAGGAGATGCGCTTCAAGGTCCCCGAGACGATGAAGTATTTCTGCTCCACGGAAGCAGTTGCGATGTACCTGCAGAAACATATCGTCTACCGCAAGCGCAAGATTTTCTTCGGTTCCGGTTCGCCGGCTTCCATCGTGAGCCTGATCACCGCCAAGCACAAAGGCGAGAAGTTCCTGATCGCCACCACGGAAGGCTCCGACATCACCCCGATTACGAGCCTGTTCGCGGAAGCCAGGCTGGACTACACCGTGGGCGCGCTCGTCAAGCCCGTGTCCCAGGACCTCCACGGCGTGGACCTGGCCGGCTTCGACATCGCCGTGCTCTGCAACCCGGCCGACGTCGCCTCGCTGCACGAGAACTTCCCGGAGTTCAAGCAGGGCAGCCTCAAGTTCATCTCCTTCGGCAAAGCCGTGGTCAAGGCCATGGAAGAGTCCGGCCTGGAGATCGCTCTCAAAGCCCCCACACCGGAGGCGACTTCCATCAGCAAAGCTGTCGAACTCTACCTCCAATCCCAGAAATAGATGACTCCTCCGCAGGGCCATACTCTCACCAAAGAGGAAAGGCTGTGCGGGAAGACCACCGTCTCCGCACTCATTTCCTCCGGGAAATGGGGCACTACGCCGCACCTGCGCTTCTGCTGGGCGGCGGGGCGCGACACGGGCCTCAACCGCCTGATGGTGTCCGTCCCCAAGAAATTCTTCAAGCGCGCCGTCAAGCGCAACCTGCTCAAGCGCCGGCTGCGCGAATCCTACCGGCTCCAGAAGGAGCTGCTCGCCGCGACGGGCGTGGACCTGTTGCTCGCCTACTCGCATCCCGAGGTCGCCGACTCCGCGGTCCTCTTCGCCGAGGTCACCGAGATCCTGCAACGCATTTCCGCGAAGCTCGCCGCCGAATGAAGCGCCTTCTGGACATCCTCAAGCGCATCTTTGCGGCGCCCTTCATCCTGCTGATCAAATTCTACCAGCTGTGCATCTCGCCGCTCAAGCCGCCGAGCTGCCGCTTCACCCCCACCTGTTCGCAGTACGCCCTCGAGGCGTTCCGCAAATACGGCCCCATCAAGGGCTTCTGGCTCAGCCTCAAGCGCATCCTCCGCTGCCACCCCTGGGGCGGCAGTGGCTATGATCCGGTGCCGTAATGAAGAATGCAAAATAATTGCTAACTTTGCATGATTGCGAAATAACTAACTAAAAATATAAAGCATGGCAAATCCTATCAGCGTACTCAACCACGCAGCAGACAACATCCGCATCCTTGCGGCTTCGGCAGTCGAAAAGGCCAAATCCGGTCACCCGGGCGGCGCCATGGGCGGCGCCGACTTCATCAATGTGCTTTACAGCGAGTATCTGAACTACGACCCCCAGAACCCTACCTGGGCCGGTCGCGACCGCTTCTTCCTGGATCCCGGTCACATGGCTCCGATGCTCTACGGCCAGCTCTGCCTCATCGGCAAGTACAGCCTCGACGAACTGGCCAACCTGCGCCAGTGGGGCTCCCCGACCACGGGTCACCCCGAGTTCGACCCGACGCGCGGCGTTGAGAACACCAGCGGCCCGCTCGGCCAGGGCCATGCCTACGCCGTGGGCGCCGCCATCGCAGCGAAGTTCCTGGCCGCCCACACCGGCAACCCGACCTTTGCCAAGGAGACCGTCTATGCCTACATCTCCGACGGCGGCGTGCAGGAGGAGATCTCCCAGGGCGCAGCCCGCATCGCCGGCATCCTGGGCCTGGACAACCTTGTCATGTTTTATGATTCCAACGACATCCAGCTCTCCACCGAGACCAAGGTGGTGATGAACGAGGATACGGCCGCCAAGTACCGCGCCCTCGGCTGGGAGGTCTTCGAGATCAACGGCAACGACGCCGCCCAGATCCGCAAGGCCATCGAGGCCGCCAAGGCCGTCAAGGGCAAGCCGGCTCTCATCATCGGCAAGTGCATCATGGGCAAGGGCGCCCTCAAGGAGGACGGCTCCAGCTACGAGCGCAACTGCAAGACCCACGGCGCCCCGCTCGGCGGCGACGCCTACAAGAATACCATCAAGAACCTTGGCGGCGATCCCGAGAACCCGTTCCAGATCTTCGACGACGTCAAGGAGCTGTACGCCCGCCGCGCCGAGGAGCTGAAGCAGATCGTCGCCGACCGCTACGCCGAGGAGAAGGCCTGGGCGGCAGCCAACCCCGAGAAGGCTGCGCAGCAGGCCGACTGGTTCAGCGGCAAGGCCCCGAAGATCGACTGGAGCAAGGTCTCCCAGAAGGAGAACGACGCCACGCGTTCCGCTTCCGCCGCCTGCCTATCCGCCCTCGCCGAGCAGGTCCCCAACATGATCTGCGCCTCCGCGGACCTCTCCAACTCCGACAAGACCGACGGCTTCCTGAAGAAGACCACCGCCTTCCAGGCCGGCGACTTCTCCGGCGCCTTCTTCCAGGCCGGCGTCGCCGAGCTCACGATGGCCTGCTGCTGCATCGGTATGGCCCTGCACGGCGGTGTCATCCCCGCCTGCGGCACCTTCTTCGTGTTCTCCGACTACATGAAGCCGGCCGTGCGCATGGCCGCCCTGATGGAGATTCCCGTCAAGTTCATCTGGACCCACGACGCCTTCCGCGTCGGTGAGGACGGCCCGACCCACGAGCCCGTCGAGCAGGAGGCCCAGATCCGCCTGATGGAGAAACTGAAGAACCACCACGGCAAGAACTCCGTCCTCGTGCTCCGTCCGGCCGACGCCAAGGAGACCACCGAGGCCTGGGCCCTCGCCATGGCCAACATGAGCACGCCTTCCGCGCTCATCCTGTCCCGCCAGAACATCGCCGACCTCCCGGCCGGCAACGACTACAGCCAGGCTGCCAAGGGCGGCTACATCGTGGCCGGCTCCGACGCCAACCCCGATGTCATCCTCGTGGCCTCCGGTTCCGAAGTCTCCACCCTGGAGGCCGGTGCTAAGCTCCTCCGCGCCGAGGGCATGAAGGTCCGCGTGGTGAGCGTCCCTTCCGAGGGCCTCTTCCGCCAGCAGTCCAAGGAATACCAGCAGAGCGTCCTGCCCGCCGGTGTCAAGAAGTTCGGCCTCACCGCCGGCCTGCCTGTCACGCTGCAGGGCCTCGTGCCTGAGTCCGAGGGCACCGTCTGGGGCCTCGAGTCATTCGGTTTCTCGGCTCCCTACAAGGTGCTCGACGAGAAGCTCGGCTACACCGCGCAGAACGTTTACGAGCAGGTGAAGAAACTCTTTTAGTACGCAATGAAGAACATTCGGAACTTCTGCATCATCGCCCACATCGACCACGGCAAGAGCACGCTGGCGGACCGCCTGCTTGAACTGACGCGGACGGTGGGAGCGCGTGACATGGAGAACCAGGTGCTCGACGACATGGACCTGGAGAAGGAGAAAGGCATCACGATCAAGAGCCACGCCATCCAGATGCTCCATCAGTACCAGGGTGAGACCTACAGGCTCAACCTCATCGACACGCCGGGCCACGTCGACTTCTCCTATGAGGTTTCGAGAAGCATAGCCTCCTGCGAAGGCGCCCTCCTGGTGGTGGACGCCTCGCAGGGCGTACAGGCCCAGACCATTTCCAATCTCTACATGGCGATCGACCACGGGCTGGAGATCATACCGGTCCTCAACAAGATCGATATGGACTCCGCCCAGGTGGAGGTCGTCACGGACGAGATCTGCGACCTGCTGGGCTGCGACCCGGCGGACGTCTTCAAGGTGTCCGCCCGTACGGGAGAGGGCGTCGCCCCGATCCTGGACGCCATCGTCGAGAAGATCCCCGCGCCGCAGGGCGACCCGGACGGGCCGCTCCAGGCGCTCATCTTCGACTCCGTGTTCAACTCGTTCCGCGGCGTGATCGCCTATTTCAAGATCAAGAACGGCTCCATCCGCAAGGGTGACAAGGTCAAGTTCTTCGCCACGGGGATGGACTACGAGGTCGAGGAGGTCGGCGTCCTCAAGATGAAGCTCACGCCCACCGCCGAGATCGGCTGTGGCGACGTCGGCTACGTGATCACGGGCATCAAGAGCGCCGTGGAGGTCAAGGTGGGTGATACGATCACCCATGTGGACCGCCCCTGCGCCGCCGCGATCGCGGGCTTCGAGGAGGTCAAGCCGATGGTCTTCGCGGGCATGTATCCCGTGCAGGCCGACAAGTTCGAGGAGCTGCGCGCCGTGCTGGAGAAGTTCCAGCTCAACGACGCCTCCTTCGTCTATGAGCCGGAGAGCTCGCTCGCGCTGGGCTCCGGCTTCCGCTGCGGATTCCTCGGGCTGCTGCACCTGGAGATCGTCCAGGAGCGGCTTTTCCGCGAATTCGACATGGACGTGATCACCACGGTCCCCAACGTCTCCTACAAGGTCTACACGACGCAGGGCGAGGTAATGGACGTGCACAATCCTTCCGGCCTGCCTGCCCAGACGCTCATCGACCACATCGAGGAGCCGTATATCCGGGCGCAGATCATCTCCAAGTCGGAATTCTTCGGCCCCATCATGAAGCTCTGCCTGGACCGCCGCGGCACGCTGATCGGTCAGCACTACATCACGGCGGACCGCGTGGAGCTGACTTATGACATGCCCCTGTCCGAGATCGTCTTCGACTTCTACGACAAGCTCAAGACCATCTCCAAGGGCTATGCTTCCTTCGACTACCATGTGATGGATTTCCGTCCGGCGCGGCTCGTCCGCCTGGACATCCTGCTCAACGGCGAGCCGGCCGATGCGCTGTCCACGCTCATCCACGAGGACAACGCCTATGATTTCGGCCGCAAGATGTGCGTCAAGCTCAAGGACCTCATCCCGCGCCAGCAGTTCGACATTCCCATCCAGGCGGCCATCGGCGCCAAGATCATCGCGCGCGAGACTGTCAAGCAGGTGCGCAAGGACGTGACCGCCAAGTGCTACGGCGGCGACGTCACGCGCAAGCGCAAGTTGTTGGAGAAGCAGAAGGAAGGCAAGAAGCGTATGCGCCAGATCGGCACCGTGCAGGTGCCGCAGAGCGCGTTCATGGCCGTTCTCAAACTTGATTCCTAGCATGGTACGCCGTTTCCAGGTTGCGGGGCTGACGTTCTCGCTGGCGTTGCCGGACAATCATCCGGTCCGGGAACTGCTGCACAATTACGATCCGTTTGAAATAGAAAAGCTCTCCGGCAGCCAGCTTCCGGAAACGTCCTGCGATGCAGGAGTCGCTGATATATTTGAGCTGACGCTGACGGAGGAGAAGCCGGCGGAGAAAGGGGAGGTGATGTTCCAGTCGGAAAAGGAGAGCGGCGAACCGGTGGTGGGCCTGTATCATTGCGGCGACGGCTATCTGGCCGAATTCGCGCCGAGTCCTGCGAGCCCCGTGAGCGGGCAGCTGGTGTTGAGCGGCGATTTCCGGCACGGAACAGTCTACGCGCCGGGCAGCCCGAAGGCGCAGGCGTTCACGCTCAACAACGCCCTCATGCTGCTGTTCGCTTTCGCTTCCGCGCCTTTCCTGGCGCTGGAGATGCACGCCTCCGTGGTGACCAACGGCGGACGCGGCTTCCTCTTCCTGGGCCGCAGCGGCACCGGGAAGAGCACGCACAGCAGGCTGTGGCTCACGCATATTCCGGGGACGGAGCTGCTCAACGACGACAACCCCGTGTTGCGCGTCGTGGACGGCGAAGTCCGCGTCTACGGCTCCCCCTGGAGCGGCAAGACGCCCTGCTACAAGGCGGAGGACGCCCCCGTCGGGGCCATCGTCCGCCTGCGCCAGGCGCCGGAGAACCGCATCGAGCGCCTCAGCGTCGTGGGCGCGTATGCGTCCGTGATGGCTTCCTGCTCGGGCTACCGCCCGATCCGAACGATTGCGGACGCCCAGCACGAGACGCTCGCGCGCGTCTCCCAGCAGGTGCCCTGTTATCAGTTGGACTGTCTGCCGGACGAAGCGGCCGCCCGGCTCTGCAAGGATACGGTTGATGGATAAACGGACGGTGCCCAACGACATCCTCCTCGGGGAGGTGGCGGCCGTCCTGCAGGAAGGCCGGGAGGCGGTCATCCTGCCAACGGGCAAGAGCATGCTTCCCTTCATCCGGGAAGGCGTGGACCGCGTGGTCCTGCGGAAAAAGGACAGCTTTGAAATCGGAGACATCGTGCTGGCCCGTTTCGACGGGCGCTACCTCCTGCACCGCATCGTCGCCCTCGACGGCGACGCCGTGACCCTGATGGGCGACGGCAACCTGCGGGGGCAGGAAAAGGGCCGCACCGACGAGATCGTCGGGACGGTCTCCGCGATCATCCGGCCGGACGGGCGGCGGCACGCGCCCGGGAAAGGACGCCTATGGCGGGCGCTGAAGCCCGTCCGGCGCTATTTGTTGGCTATTTATAGAAGATTGATATGAAACTGCGTGAAGGACTCGTGCTGCGGCCGCTCGGCCAGCAGTATATTGTCACGGGGGACGACCTTTCTCCCGTCGATTTCAGCAAGGTGGTGTCGATGAACGCGACATCCGCCTATCTCTGGGACAAACTCGGCGGCCGGGATTTCTCGGCCCAGGACATGGCCGGACTGCTGACGGAGCGCTACGACGTGGACGCGAAGACGGCCCTGGCCGACGCCGAATCCCTCATCGCCGCCTGGCAGAAGGCCGGGCTGCTCGTAGACTAAGATTCCTGCGGAGCGATGATTCCCTTGCGGCAAGTCATACAGGGACTCCGGTCCATGGCCCGGCCCGTCCGGGGGCGGATGCTGTTGAGCGTGCTCATCGGCCTCGTCCGCATTGCCGCATCGCTTGGTTTCGTCTGGATCTGCAAGCGCCTCGTGGACATCGCCACGGGCGATCTGGACGCACCGCTCCCCCTGCACATCGGCATCCTGCTGGGCGTCATGTTCCTGCAGCTGCTCTGTGCGATCGGAGCTTCCGCCTGGGAGAGCTTCAATATCGTGCGCACCGGCAACGACCTGCGCTACGGAACTTTCGCGCAGGTGCTCCGCAGCACCTGGACCGGCAAGGAAGCCTATCATAGCGGCGACGCCGTCAACCGCCTCGAAGAGGACGTGCGCGTGGTCACGGACCTGCTGTGCACCCGGATCCCGGAAGTGGTCATCACCGTCGTGCAGCTGGTCGCCGCGTCTGCCTATCTGCTGCTGATGGCGCCGAAACTGCTGTGGCTGCTGCTCGTGCTGATGGTCCTGGCCATCGTCGGCTCGCGGCTCTTCTTCCGCACGATGCGGCGCCTCACCGAACGCATCCGCAAGCAGGAGGCGGAGGTGCAGCAGCTGATGCAGGAGAACCTGCAGAAGCGGCTCGTCGTGCTGACCCTGATCGGCGCCGAGCGGGTGCTGACCCGCCTCGGGCTGCTCCAGAAGGATGTCCAGGGGCAGACGGTCACGCGCATCAGATACAACACCCTGGCCCGCGGCTTCATGATGTTCGGCTTCATGAGCGGCTATGCCGCCGCCTTCCTCTGGGGCGTGCTCGGCATCCGCAGCGGCCTGGTGACCTACGGCATGATGACTGCTTTCCTGCAGCTCGTCGGCCAGGTCCAGCGCCCGATCGCCGAGCTGGCGCGGCAGATTCCCGCCTTCATCCATGCCACCACCTCGGTGGAGCGGCTGATGGACCTCCGGACGCTCGAGCAGGAGGCTTCCGACGAAACGCCCGTGGTCCTGTCCGGCGCACCCGGCGTCCGCTGCACGGATGTCAGCTTCGCCTATCCGGACCGCGACGAGACCATCCTGGAGGGCTTCAGCTACGATTTCGCGCCCGGCACGATGACGGTCATCATGGGTCCGACAGGCGCCGGCAAGAGCACGCTCAGCCGCCTGGTGCTCGGCTTGCTGAAGCCGACCGCCGGCAGCGTGTCGCTCTACGGCGCCGAGGGCGAATTCCCGGCCGGCCCCGCCGTCCGCGGCAATTTCCTCTATGTCCCGCAGGGGAATTCCCTGCTCAGCGGCACCATCCGCGAGAATCTCCTCCTCGCGCGCGCAGACGCGTCTGAAGAGGACCTGCGCGAGGCGCTGCACACGGCGGTCGCCGAATTCGTCTACGACCTGCCCGAAGGGCTCGACACGCCTTGCGGCGAGACCGGCAGCGGGCTCAGCGAGGGCCAGTGCCAGCGCATCGCCATCGCCCGCGCCCTGCTGCGCGAAGGCGGCATCCTGATCCTCGACGAGGCCACGTCGGCGCTGGACGCCGAGACGGAAGAGACGTTGCTTGACCGGATCTATGCCCGTTATCACGGGACCCGCACCCTGCTTTTCATTTCTCACCGCGACGCTATTTCCGCACGCGCCGACAACACCCTGCGTATCTAGGATGGAGTGGCTGGAGAGTCTGGGGCTGTTGGGTCTGTTCCTGGGAAGCGTGCTGGCGGCGTCGATCGTGCCGTTCAGCTCCGACGTGCTCTACATCGCCATCCTGGCCACGACGGGGCAGGACCTGGGCTGTTTCCTGGCCGCCACGAGTGGCAGCTGGTTGGGCAGCATCATCACCTACCACCTCGGCTGGTTCGGCAAGTGGGAATGGATCGAGAAATGGTTCAAGATCACGCGCGAGAAGCTGGAACAGCAACAGACGCGGGTCCGTAAATACGGCGTCTGGCTGGCGCTGTTCAGCTGGGTGCCGATCATCGGCGACATCACGGTCCTGGCCCTGGGATTCTACAGGGTTCCCCGCGGAATCTCCTTCCTGATGCTGCTCATCGGCAAGGCCATCCGCTACCTCTTCTGGAACGTGGTGGTGGGACTTTTCTAGATATAGACGATGATATAATAGAGCATCGCCGCCGACACGACGAGCTTCATCCCCGTGCCCGAAAGGAAGCCGAGGAAGGCGCCGAGCGACGCCTTGAGCGACGGGCCGACGTCCTTGCCGGCAAGCAGCAGCTCAGCGAGGAACGCGCCGACCAGCGAGGTGACGATCATGCCGCCCGGCAGCGGGAGGATGAGGCCCGCGAACAGGCCGATGACGGCCCCCCATGAAGCATACTTGCTGCCGCCCGTGATCTTTGTGAACCAGGCGGGGACGACGTAGTCCAGCACCGTCACCACGATGGTGACGGCCAGCAGGACGAACAGGAGCGTCTGCGACAGCGGTTCGCCCTGTCCGTTGGTGCCGCCGAAGAAATACATCAGCAGGATGCCGATCCAGCTGAGCGGCGGGCCGGGCAGGCCCGGCATTATGCTGCCGATGATCCCCAGGATTCCGAGGATGACGGCCAGGATGATCATGAAGGTATTCATCGGCAGGAAAAGATCAGAACAGCAGGCCCAGACCTACCGACAGCGTATTGTTGTGCATCTCCTGCTCCGGGATCAGCCGGCTGAAACCCAGGGCGTAGGAGGCCCGGAGCTGGACGGCCTCGGCGACCGTAAAGGCCATGCCGAAACCCCACTGGAGGTTGACCCGCGTCAGCTGATGCATCGGATCGTCAAGGTCGTTGTTCGTCACGAACTTCCCCTTCTCGTAGAGGTTGCCGAACAGGCCGACGTTGACGACGGGTCCGGTGAAGAAGGCCCCCGTGGCGCCACTGGAGAGGGTGAACGTGTACTTGACGTCCATCGGGACGGACAGGTAGTGCATCTTGATGAACTTGGGCCTGGCGTCGGCGTCATTGCGGCCGGACTGATAGCAGAACAGCAGCCCCGGCTCGAAGGTGAGGCCGGCCAGGGCGGAGAAATAGAACTCGTGCCGGAAGCCGGCATAGAATCCGTTCAGGACTTTCGCGCGCAGGAAGGACGAGCAGTCCTGGCCATGGAAGGCGTTCGTCGAATAGCCGACGCTGACATTCCAGTCCTGTTGGGCGTATGCGGAGACCCCGCCCAGCAGGGCGGCGGCCAGAAGGAGAATCTTGATCTTTTTCATGTTTGCGAGAGTTGGTTCTATCCACAAAAATACGAAAAAAATGTATTTTTGTGCCATGTCCCCTTTTTCCGAGACCATCCTGTCCTGGTATGCCGCCTATGGGCGCGACCTGCCCTGGCGCCGTACCGCGGACCCTTACGCCATCTGGCTGAGCGAGATCATCCTCCAGCAGACGCGCATCGCGCAGGGGCAGGCGTATTGGGAGCGGTTCATGGAGCGGTTCCCCACCGTGGAGGCGCTGGCCGGCGCCAGCGAGGACGAGGTCCTGCGGCTCTGGCAGGGCCTCGGCTACTACAGCCGGGCGCGCAACCTGCACGCCGCGGCGCGGCAGGTCGCGGCGCTGGGGCATTTCCCGGACACGCTGGACGGGATCAAGGCCCTCAAGGGCGTCGGCGACTACACCGCCGCGGCCATCGGCTCGATTGCCTTCGGCCTCCCCGCCGCCGTCGTGGACGGCAACGTCTACCGGGTGCTGGCGCGCCACTACGGCATCGCCACGCCCGTCGGCTCCACTGCCGCGAAGAAGGAGTTCAGCGCGCTCGCGCAGTCGCTCCTGCCCGCCGACCGGCCGGGGGACTTCAACCAGGGAATGATGGATTTCGGCGCGCTGCAGTGCACGCCCGCCGCGCCCCTCTGCCCGCTGTGCCCGCTGGCCGGCAGCTGTGCGGCGCTCGCCACGGGCGCCGTGGACCGGCTGCCCGTCAAGGAGAAGGGCGCGGCCGTACAGGAGCGCCGCTTCGACTACGTCTATGTGCGCTTCCGTGGCCGCACCGCCATCCGCCGCCGCGGCCCCGGCGACATCTGGGCTGGCCTTTACGAGCCGTTGGTCTGCGACCAGCGGCTCGACGGCGTTGCCTATGACGGGGGAAGAATCCCCCGAAACCCCCTCGGTCGCTTCGCTCCAACTGCCTCCGACCAGCTACCGAAAGATGCCATGCTCCTGAAATCAGGGGTAAAGCACCAGCTCACCCACCGCACCCTGCTGGTGGATTTCTACCTGTGGGAACCGGCCGGAGAACCCACCCTCCCCGACGGCTACATCTGGATCGACGAAGCGGAGCTCGACCGCTACGCCAAGCCCCGCCTCTTCGAACTTCTGCTGGAATCGCTGCCCTAGATAAAGCGGCCGTCCTTCATGGTGAGGGTGCGGTCGCAGAGGGCGGCGAGCTCGGGATCGTGGGTCACGATCACGATGGTCTGCCCGAGGCGGTCGCGCAGGTCGAACAGCAGCTTGTGGATCTCCTGCTTGGTAGCGGAATCGAGGTTGCCGGTGGGCTCGTCGGCGAAGAGCACGGCCGGGTCGTTGACCAGGGCCCGGGCGATGGCGACGCGCTGCTGCTCGCCGCCCGACAGCTCGGCCGGCTTGTGGTCCAGCCGGGCCTGGAGGCCGACCTCTCCGAGCAGGCGGACGGCCTTCCGGCGCGCCTCCTTCATCTGCACGCCCGCGATGAGCGCGGGAATGAGGACGTTCTCCTCGGCCGTGAACTCCGGCAGCAGGTGGTGCGCCTGGAAGACGAAGCCGATGCGGCGCCCGCGGAACGCGGCCAGCGCATCGCCCTGCAGCCGCAGGACGTCGCACCCGTCCACCAGCAGGCTCCCGCCGTCCGGACGGGACAGCGTGCCGAGGATCTGCAGCAGGGTGGACTTGCCGGCGCCGGAAGCGCCCATGATGGACACGATTTCGTGCGCTTCCGCACTGAAATCGATGCCTTTCAGGACCTCCAGGGTCCCGAAACGCTTATGGATGTCGCGGGCTTCGATGATCATGATTCAAAGGTAGCAATAATTTGTTAACTTTGCGTCCCGCAGACGGGGTGTGGCGCAGTTGGCTAGCGCATCTGGTTTGGGACCAGAGGGTCGCAGGTTCGAGTCCTGTTACCCCGACAAAAAAAAAGACAGGCACTCCGCCTGTCTTTTTCTTTCGGGGCAACGCGACCTAAAGGTTCGGGTTGCACTTGGACCACTCGGACACCGGCGGGATGATGCCGAGGTCGATGATCTCGTCACGCATCTTGCAGAGGTGCTCGTAGGAAGCCTGCAGGTCGGCCATCTCGGCGGCGGTGCCGGCGGGATCGGTGAAGTGGACACCCGTGGCGTCGATCACAGACGGCATGGCCATCATTACGTTCTGGTAGCTGGCGTTGTTGACGTAGCAGCCGGCAGGCCAGGTGAACTTGTCGCCGCCCATCGCGGCCTCGATCATCTTGACGGCGTTGTAGGCCGGGCTCTGGAAGGAGCTGCGGCCACGGAGCTTGATGATGTTGGAACCGCCCTGGATGGTGTCGTGCTTGATCTCGGCCCAGCGCTCCTCGGAGAGAGCCTTCTCGGCGAGCGGGGTGCCGTCGATCATGGCCTTGGAGGCGAAAACGGCCATCGCTTCGCCGTGGCCGCCATAGGTGTAGGCGCCCGTCACCTTGCACTGCTGCACGCCGAACTCGTTGGCCAGCGCCTCCTGGAGGCGGGTGGAGTCGAGGGCGGCGAGGGTGGTCACGCACTCGGGCTTGACGCCGGAGTGGAGCAGGACCACGAGACCGGTCAGGTCGGCCGGGTTGAAGATCACGACGATGTGCTTGACATCGGGGCAATATTGCTTGACGTTCTTGCCGAAATCTTCGGCAATCTGGCAGTTGCCTTTCAGCAGGTCCTCACGGGTCATGCCCTCCTTGCGGGGAGCGCCACCGGAAGAGATGATGTACTTGGCGTCCTTGAATGCGACGGCGGGATCGGTCGTCCAGGTGATGTTGGCACCTTCGAAAGCGCAGTGCGCCATCTCGGCGACAACGCCACGCAGACCGGGCTCGTACACATCATACAGGCACACGTTGGGGGTGAGACCCAGCATCAACGCGGTCTGGGCCATGTTGGAGCCGATCATACCTGCGGCACCGACAATGACCAATTTCTCGTTAGTTAGATATTTCATATTGGACAGTAAAAATTGACGTCTTTCACAAAAAACACGCAAATATACAAAAAATCATTATCTTTGCGATGTTATAAACTATTTATGGCCCTATATCTTATCAAAGATCTGGACGATGACTACCACTCGCGGGTGGGGGTCTGGCAGATTACAGAAACTGAAGAAGAACTCCGTGAGCTCTCTTCCGTTCCCTCCGACGAAATGGAGGAAATTTCCTACATCAAGAGTGAATCTCTGCGCAAGCAGAAGCTGGCCGTCCGCTGTTTGCTGGACGCGCTTTTCGAGGAGAAGGTGTACCTGAGCCACCACGACAACGGCAAGCCGTACATCGAGAACTCCGCCATCAATATCAGCATCACGCACACCAACCGCTACGTCGCCGTCATCCTCAACCCGACCGAGGACGTCGGCATCGATTGCGAATCGCTCGACCGCGATTTCTCGGCCGTCAAGAAGAAGGCGCTTTCAGAGGACGAGATCGAGGAAGTGGAAGAGATCGACGAGGAGCAGCGCAACGAGCAGCTCGCGATCTACTGGTGCGCCAAGGAAGCTGTCTACAAGATGATGTCCCAGTACAAGGTGGACTTCGCCGAGCAGATCGAGATCGAAGATTTCCAGATGCGCGGCGAGGGCGAACTCGAGGCCACCTTCACGGACAAGGACGGGTTCGAGCAGGAGCTGGAGCTCCAGTACATCGTCTTCGACCGTCACGTCCTCGTCTGGGTCACCAGCTAGCGCTTCGGTCTCAGCCAGAGTTCCGGATTTTCAGGAGTCTTTTCTTTCCAGACCTCAAAATGCAGCTCGGTCTGGCCGTCAATCGTGTCCACACGGCCCAGGACCTGGCCGGTGGTCACCTTGTCCCCGGACTTGACGTCCACATGCCCCAGCTTGCAGTAGAAGGAGAAATAGCCGCCGTGCTGGACCAGCACGCAGCGGCCGTAGCCCGGCATCACGATCACGCGCTTCACCTCGCCGTCAAAGACGGCCTTGACTTCCGCGTCGGGTGAGAGGCCGATGTTGACGCCGTTGTTGGCCGGCATCACCAGCTGGGTATAGACGGGATGGTTGTGCTTGCCGAACGACTCCACGACCGGGCCGTCCGCCGGCCAGGGGAGCTTGCCCCTGTTGGCGGCGAACTCGCCGGAGAGCTTGACGTCCAGCGGCCTGTTATCCCTGGCCGCGCTCTTCTTGTTGGAATTGCCGGCCGCGGCTTCCTTCCGGCGCGCCTCCTCGATGGCCTGCGCGATGATGCGCTCAATCTCGCGGTTGAGCGCCT
Source organism: Bacteroidales bacterium WCE2004 (assembly GCA_900167895.1). Lineage (NCBI taxonomy): Bacteria > Pseudomonadati > Bacteroidota > Bacteroidia > Bacteroidales > Bacteroidales bacterium WCE2004. The sequence continues at coordinate 819,367 of FUZR01000001.1, forward strand.
CGACCTGCTTGCGCTTGGTCTCGAGCTGCTTCTGGTAACGGTCCCTGTCTTTCTTCAGGTCGGCGATCAGCCGGTCCGAGCGCGCCTCCTCGGAGCGCAGTTCATCCAGCTCCAGCTCCCGGGCCTTCCGGATGTCTTCCGCCTCCTTCTTGAGGGCGGCCAGCCGGGCGAGGTCCTCCTCGAGCGCGGCGCGCACCTCCTTGAGCTTGCGGCCCTGCGCGTTCATCGTGCCGGACAGCTCACGCAAATAGACATAGCGGCGGGAGGCCTGTCCGATGTTGCGGCTGGACAGCAGATACGTGAACCAGAGGCGCGCGTCGCGGTTCTTGTAGGCGCTGCGGATCAGGCGGCGGTAGTGCTCCTCCAGCGCCGCGATGCGCTTGCGCAGGCGCGCGGCGTCCGCCTGCCGGGCGGAAATGGTGTCCGCCAGGGCGCGGATCTCGCGGTCGCTCTCGGCGACCAGCTCGCGGCGCGTGGCGACCTGCCTGCGGACGAGCTTCAGCTCGCCGAGGGCGTTGTCGCGCCGGGATTTGTTCTCCTTGATCTGCTTCTCCAGCTGCGCGATCTCCTTGCGGAGCGCGGCGCGGCGCGACTCCTGCGATGCGGTGTCCTGGGCCGGCAGGGAAAGGGTGCCGAGCAGCAGGAGGGCGAGCGCCGCCCATATGCGGAGGGAGCGCATCATTTGCTCTTCTGCTCGGAAAGGTTCTGATAATAGAGGGCCAGGTCCTTCTCGCCCAGGGCGTCGAGGACCTTGGCATAATGCTCCAGCACCACGGCGCTGTCCTTGCCGCCGTAGAGCATCGCGTGCTTGAAGACCGGCTTGGCCTCCGCAGGCTTGCGGAGCAGGTAGAGCAGCCAGCCGTAGGTGTCCAGATAGGTGGCGTTGTCGGGCTCCAGCTCGATGGCGCGGCGGCTCATCTTGAGCGCCTTCCGGAGCTTGCGGCCGTCCTGGGAGAGATAATAGGCGTAGTTGTTGAGCACGGACGTGCGGTCGGGATCGACCTTCAGGGCCGCCTCATAGGTCTCGTAGGCCTTTTTCTTGTCCCCGAACTGCTGGTACAGGAGGTCGCCCTTGATCGCAAGCGCCTCGGCGAGATGGTCGCCATTGGCCTCCCGGGCGCCCAGCGCCGCCATGACCTCGGTCTGGTCGAGGGCGCCCTGCCAGTCCGACTTGATGTACAGCATCCGCAGCTTGAGCAGCTGGATGGCGTAGTCGTCGGGATGCAGTTCGCGGTCCAGGTCCACCAGTCCGTTGATCGCGTCTCCCCAGACCCAGTAGAACGGCGAATCGATGCTGTCCATCAGCCGCGTCAGGTAGTCGCTCTTCAGCTCCGGGCGCACCGCTTCGTTGCGGATCAGCCGCTCCAGGTCGGCGAAGAAGGGCACGAAACGACCCCGGCGGCGGTTCAGCTCCGTCCGGCCGTAGATCGCCGGCGCGAAGTCCGGGTCGAGCAGCAGGGCCTGGTCGTAGTAGGACAGCGCCAGCGAATCCAGGCCGGCGGCGGCCTTGGCGTCGCCCACGACGGACAGGGTATTGGGATTGTTGTAGAGCGCGGGGCTCATCTTGATCAGCTTCTCGACGTATTCGCCGGCGCGGATCTGGTCGCGCGCGGCATCATAGAGGGACGCGAGCGCATAGATATACCAGGTGTTGGTCGAGTCCTTCTGCAGGGCGGCCTGGAGATGCGTCTCGGCCGGCCCCAGCTCCCTGGAACGGAGCTCGCACAGGCCCAGATAGTAGTTGACCGCGTCGTCTTCGGGGTCCAGCTTGTACAGTTGTTCGAAAAGCGCCCTGGCCTGCGGGATGTTCTCTTCGGAGTAGGCCGCAACGGCCGTAAGGAAAAGGCTGTCCATCGTCTCCACCTGCGCCCGGGCGGAAAAACAGAGCAGGAACAGGGCCAGATATGTAAACAACTTGCGCATATAGGATACAAAAATATGTATTTTTTGTGAGAAAAATTGGCTATTTTCGTGGGAATTAATTTTTCCGAAAAGAGGATGCAACTTTTCACGGACAAGAGGCATCTTAACACACGGGAAACAGAATGGATCGAGGGGGCGAGACAAGGCAACCGCCGTTGTCAGAAAGCCATATACGATCTCCTGTCCGCCAGGATGTACGCGGTCTGCCTGCGCTACATGGGCGACCGGGACACCGCGGAGGACATCCTGCAGGACGGATTCGTAACCCTCTTTTCCAAACTGGACAGCTACTCGGGGGAAGGCTCCTTCGAAGGCTGGGCCCGCAAGATCTTTGTCAATACGGCACTGATGAGTCTCAGGAAGAAAGACGCGCTCAAGAACTCCGAGGACGTGGATGCCGCATGGAACATCACCAGCGACGACCCGTCCGCCATCCAGAAGATCGGCTACAACGACCTGCTCGAGATGGTCGCCGCCCTTCCGCCAGGCTTCCGGACGGTCTTCAACCTGTATATTATCGAAGGATATTCACACAAGGAGATCGCCGAGATGCTCGGCATATCCGAGACCACCTCCCGCTCGCAGCTGCAGCGGGCGCGGGTGCTATTGCAGACTAAGATCAAAGACAAGTATTAAGATGCAGGATACGCAATACCAAGAATTCGACCGCCAGATCCGGTCAATGCTTGCAGACGCGGAGGCGAAGCCGTCTCCCCGCGTCTGGAAAGGTGTATCCGCGCGCCTCGGCGCGGCCGCCGCTCCCGTCTGGGGCTGGACGCGCTGGGCCGGCCTGAGCCTGGCCGCCGTGGCCGCCGTCCTCGCCGGCATCTTCCTCTTCCAACCGCGAACCTCAATTCCAACCATTATTCATAACCCGGAGCAAGTCCAGCTTGCTCAAGCCGTTGATCCGGCCTGCGCCTCGGAGAGTTTCGACGCGCAGGAAGGAGTCGCGGCCTCGGAGGTCTCCGTCCCGGCGGAATCCTCCCGCCCCGCTGTCAGGCGCCCCGCGCCGCAACGACCCGCCTCCGGGCAGGCCGTCCTGAGCGACAGCGAAGGGCAGCCCGCATCGGAGGAGCCGGCGGCCGCCGCTGCTGAAGAGCAGCAGGCATCGCCGTCCTCCGAGGCCGGGCGGAGGCCCGTCACCCGGCCGGTCCGGCCGGTGTATGATCCCTTCGCCGGCCTGGACGCCGAGCCGGTCCGGCTCCGTCCGTCCAAGCCGCGCCCCAGCCTTTATGCGCAAGGCGCGGTCGGCAGCAACGACGCCGGCTTCCGCGCCCCTTCGGGCAGCATGCTGATGGCGCCGGGCGAGCAGCACGGATTCTCGGAATCGGGGGCATCCTCGTTCAGCGTGCCCTTCACCGCCGGCATCGGCGTCCGCTTCTACATGACGCCGCGCCTGTCGATCGGTACGGGTATCGACTACACCCTGCTCAGCCGCACCTTCGCGGGCAGCTACGCAGACGTTCCCGGCAGCGTGCACCACACGCTCCGCTATGTCGGCATCCCGGTGCGCCTCTACTACGACATCATCTCCTCCGGCCGCATCCGTTTCTACGTCTTCGGCGGAGGCGAGGCTGAATATTGCATCGGCAACACCTACAAGCTCTACGCGTCCCCCGACATCGTCCGCACCTACAAGGTGGACGACCTGCAGTTCTCCGTCAACGCCGGCCTTGGCGTGGAGTTCCTGCTCGCCCCGCGTATCGGCATGTACCTCGATCCGGGTGCCAACTACTATTTCAATTGCAACCAGCCCCGCAGCATCCGGACGGAGAAGCCGTTCATGTTGAACTTCGACGTCGGTCTCCGGTTCAACTTCTGATCCGGCCCTGTGCGAGAATAGATATAATCGATTTTTTATGATGATGGCCCCGCGGAAAGAAGCGTTTCTTTCTGCGGGGTTTTGGTTTTCCTTTCCCGATTGGGTTTTCCGCAAACGTTAAAAGGCGATTTTTAACGCACCCGGCCCTGCAAAAAGATACGATTCTTTCTGCAGGGCTTTGTTTTTTTCTCCTTCTTTGCAGAAAAAGAGACGACTATGAAATCTTCTATCCTGTCCCTGTTGCTGGTGGCCGCGCTGGCCGCCTGCGAGCCGTTGGAGCCCGGCATCGTCAGTTTCCGTTCGCGCAACGATCGCGGGCCGCACCTGCCGGGAGGCGGGCGGCCCGGCGGGCTCTTGCCCGGCGGGCCCGGCACCCTCCCGGACATCAGGCCGGACACGGCCCTCTTCTTCTCCGCCGTGCGTTTCCCGGACGGATATGACTGGCAGCGGGACACCGCCTACGGCTCCGTCCCGTTCGAGCTGCTGCTCTACAAGGACTTCGTGCCCGTCCTGACCCTGCCTTCCGGCGCGGACGCCTGTTTCGTCCCCGATCCGGACCGGCACCACCTGCTGTCCGGACACCTCTATACGGAACGGATGGTGGACGGCGAGACGCTGGTCGGGCGCGACGGCGTCGAGCTGTTCCGTTTCCCGGGCCGGGAATACCTGGTCGGACTGCTGGCGGACGGGGAAGACCTGCACACCCTTTCGCGGCCGGCGAAAGGCTCCGGCTTCACCTACAGGAAGAACGGCGAAGTCCTGCTCCGCCAGACGGACGGCACGCCTTTCGGCGACCTGAACACCCCCTCTTACGGCGCCACCGGCGCGCTGTACCGGGACCAGGAGGCCGTCTGCTTCTGCTTCTCCACCGGGAAGGATGCAGGGAAGCAGTTCTATGCCGTCCAGGACGGCCAGGAGCGCCGGCTGACGGAGCTGCCGGCCGGGATCTTCGTCCTGGACCTCCGGCTCCGGCAGGGGCAGCCCCTCTGCCTGGAGACTACCGCCCGGGGGTACGGGATAGGCGAGGGACGGATCTGGCCGCAGCTGCCCGGGCTCGCGGTCACGGGCCGCTTCGCCGACGGCGCCGGCGGCTCTTTCTCCGGCTATCTGGACGAGACGGGCGCGCCGCGCCGGGTGTGCAGCGAAGAAGCCGCGCTCTACCGGACGTCCCGGGGCACCTTCGCCGTCAGCGTGGACAAGGGCGGCACCGTGCGCTGGTATGGCCCGGAAAGCGGCCAGGAGCCGCTCCCCTGCCATTTCCTGACCACGGCCTGCGCCTCCTTCGCGGGCGGCGTGCCCTGGCTGGCGCTGACGCCGCGCGACACGCGGCGGCGTCCCTTCGTCCGGTGTGGGACGCGGGTGCAGGAAGTGGATATAAACGGCTATGTGAGCAGCCTGGAGGTGGAGATCAGTCTCCGGCCCAACTAAGGGTGCGGCTGCCGTCCGGCCCGACCGCGATGGAGACCTTGAGCGTCTCCTCGGGCAGCAACTCCTCGATGTTCTCGGGCCACTCCATCAGGCAGAGGGCGCCGCTGTCGAGATAGTCGTACAGGCCGATGTCCAGGGCCTCCTCCAGCTTGTTGATCCGATAGAAATCAAAGTGGTAGACCGGCTCCCCGGCGGCCGTCCGGTACTCGTTGACGATGGCGAAAGTCGGGGAACTCACGGCATCGGCGCGGACGCCCAGCCGGCGGCAGAGCGCCGTGGTGAAGGTGGTCTTGCCGGCCCCCATCGGCGCGTAGAACGCGATGAGGCGGCGGTCGCCGATCCGGAGCAGGAACTCGTCCGCGGCGGCGTCGATCTCCGACAGGGAAGGTATGACGATCTGCTGTGACATGACTTTGCAAAGATACTAAATATTACAACTATGTTGACACACATCCACGGTGCGAAATGCATCGGAATCGACGCCGTCGAAGTGACGGTGGAGATTGACATCGACCGGGGGATCGGAATCCACCTGGTCGGACTGGCCGACGCGGCCGTCAAGGAGAGCCTCCTGCGCACGACAACGGCGCTGGAGGCATTGGGCTTCAAGATTCCCGGCAAGCGGATCGTCATCAACCTGGCGCCCGCCGACCTGCGCAAGAACGGCAGCGGCTACGACCTGCCGATCGCCGTCGGCATCATCGCCGCCTCCGGGCAGCGGGACCTGCCGCACGCGGAGCATTTCATCCTGATGGGCGAGCTCGGCCTGGACGGGAGCGTGCGCCCGGTCCCGGGCGCGCTCCCCATCGCCGAGATGGCCCGCCAGGCCGGCTACGAGGGTGTCATCCTGCCCGTAGATTCCGCCCTGGAGGCGGCGGAATTCAAGGACATGCAGGTCTATGGCGTAGCAGGGCTCAACGACGTCGTGCAGATCCTGGAAGGGCGCGAGGACTGCCACGACCTGCTGATCTGGAACACGGTGCGCTACCGCAAGGTCCACCGCGCCCGGATGGCCGCGCCGCGCGTCGGCGCCGGGATGGACTTCGCCGACATCATCGGCCAGGAAGGCGCCAAGCGCGGCATCGAGATCGCCGCCGCCGGCGGGCACAACATCATCATGGTCGGGGCCCCGGGCGCCGGCAAGAGCTCGCTCGCCAAGGCGCTCGCGGGCATCCTGCCGCCGATGACGATGGAGGAGGCGCTCGTCACGAGCAAAATCTATTCGGTGGCCGGCAAGGGCAGCCCGCAGGACGGGCTGATCCGGCGCCGGCCCTTCCGCGCACCGCACTACTCCGCCTCGCTCGCCGCCATCGTCGGCGGGGGCGGCGGGGAGAACATCCTCCCGGGCGAGGTGTCGCTCGCGCACGGCGGCGTGCTCTTTCTCGACGAAGTCGGGCAGATGCCCAAATCGGTCATCGAGGCCCTCCGGGGGCCGATCGAAGACCGCACCGTCTGCATCTCCCGCCTCAAGTCGAAGGTCGAATTCCCCGCCTCCTTCATGCTCGTCGCCGCCTCCAACCCCTGCCCCTGCGGCTACTACGGCGAGGGCGACCGCTGCACCTGCACGCCCGTCCAGCGGCAGAACTACCTCGCCAAACTGTCCGGTCCCATCCTGGACCGCATCGACCTGCACGTCTGGATGCATCCCGTGCCCGCCGACAAGATCGTGCGGGCGCAGAAGTCCGAATCCAGCGAGGTCGTGGCGGCACGCGTGCTCAAGGCGCGGATCGCGCAGAAACACCGCTTCGCGCCGGACGGGCCCGCCAGCAATTCGGAGATGTCCAACCGGGACATCGAGCGCTTCTGCCCGCTCAGCGACACCTGCCGGGAGACGCTGGAAAGGCTGATGAACAAAATGGGATTCTCGATGCGCGCCTACTTCCGCATCATCCGCGTCGCGCGCACCATCGCGGACCTCGAAGGTGCGGACGACATCCGTCCGGAGCACCTCCTCGAGGCCGCCTCCTACCGCTTCCTCGACCGCCGCAACCTCCTCGACCAGCTCCGCTAGCGCTTCAGGGCCTTGAGGCTGTCCTGGAGCTGGGCGACGGAGCTGGCGCCGACGATCACGGAGGTGACCTCCGGGCGCCGCAGGATCCAGCGCAGGGCGTACTGCGCCAGGCTGAGGCCCTCGGCGCGCGCCTCTTCGTTCCAGGCGCGCAGCTGTGTGAGCAGCTCCGGCGTGAGGTCGCTCTCGCGCAGGAACTGGCTGTGCCGCATGCGGGAATCGTCCGGGATGCCGTTGAGATAGCGGTCGGTGAGCAGGCCCTGCGCTAAGGGCGAGAAGGCCACGAAGCCGACGCCCTTGGCGGCCGCCTGCGAGAGGATCTCTGCCTCCGGCTCGCGGTCCAGCATGTTGTAGCGTCCTTGATAGACCAGGCACGGGACGTGCGCGTCGCGCAGATACGCATACGCGCGGGCGGCCATCTCAGGCGGATACTTGGAAATGCCCGCATAGAGCGCCTTGCCGCTGCGGACGATGTCCACGAGCGCCTGCATCGTCTCCTCGAGCGGCGTGTCCGGGTCCGGACGATGGGAATAGAAGATGTCCACATAATCCAGCCGCAGGCGCCTGAGGCTCTGGTCCAGCGACGCGACCAGGCTCTTGCGCGAGCTCCACTCGCCGTACGGGCCGGGCCACATGTCGTGCCCGGCCTTGGTGGCGACGAGAATCTCGTCGCGGTGCGCGCGCAGCGACTGGTCGAAGATCCGGCCGAACATCTCCTCGGCGCTGCCCGCGGGCGGGCCGTAGTTGTTGGCCAGGTCGAAGTAGGTGATGCCGTTGTCGAACGCCGTCTCCACGATCGCGCGGCATCGCTGCGGGTCGGCGGCTTCGCCGAAATTGTGCCAGAAGCCCAGGGAAATCTCGGGCAGGAGCAGGCCGCTGCGGCCGCAGCGACGGTAATTCATCGCCTCGTAACGAGGCTCGGACAAACAGTAATTTTCCATTGTTCAACAAAGATAAAAGATTTCATCAAAAATTTTTCAAAAAATATTTGGCACTTTCAAAAAAGTGGTTTACCTTTGCAGTCCCTTTCCGAGAGGAAGGCACAAGATCATTGAAAATACTGGAAGAACAAGTACAAGCAAGTACCGAGAAACTAAGAATCGAGAGCGTTGATTTCTTTGGAAATTGATAGAGTGTCAGGACAGACTGAGTAAGTATAAAAAATATACAAAGAAGAGTTTGATCCTGGCTCAGGATGAACGCTAGCGGCAGGCTTAACACATGCAAGTCGAGGGGCAGCGGAGAGTAGCAATACTCTGCCGGCGACCGGCGAAAGGGTGCGTAACGCGTGAGCAACTTGCCCGTATCCGGGACATAAGCGGTGGAAACGCCGTCTAATTTCCCATAACAACAGAGGCCGCATGACCTTTGTTTGAAAGATCCGTCGGATACGGATGGGCTCGCGAGACATTAGCTAGTCGGCGTGGTAACGGCACACCGAGGCGACGATGTCTAGGGGTTCTGAGAGGAAGGTCCCCCACACTGGAACTGAGACACGGTCCAGACTCCTACGGGAGGCAGCAGTGAGGAATATTGGTCAATGGGCGCAAGCCTGAACCAGCCATGCCGCGTGAAGGAATAAGGCCCTATGGGTCGTAAACTTCTTTTGTGGTGGAGCAATAAGGTGCACGTGTGCATCGATGAGAGTACATCACGAATAAGCATCGGCTAACTCCGTGCCAGCAGCCGCGGTAATACGGAGGATGCAAGCGTTATCCGGATTTATTGGGTTTAAAGGGTGCGTAGGCTGTTCGACAAGTCAGGGGTGAAAGCCCAGTGCCTAACACTGGAACTGCCTTTGATACTGCCGAGCTGGAATACGGATGCCGTGGGAGGAATGAGTAGTGTAGCGGTGAAATGCATAGATATTACTCAGAACACCGATTGCGAAGGCATCTCACGAATCCGTCATTGACGCTGAGGCACGAAAGCGTGGGGATCAAACAGGATTAGATACCCTGGTAGTCCACGCAGTAAACGATGATAACTAACCGTCGGCGATACACAGTCGGTGGCCAAGCGAAAGCGATAAGTTATCCACCTGGGGAGTACGTTCGCAAGAATGAAACTCAAAGGAATTGACGGGGGCCCGCACAAGCGGAGGAACATGTGGTTTAATTCGATGATACGCGAGGAACCTTACCCGGGCTCGAACGGCAAGTGAAGGATCAAGAGATTGTGACGCCCTTCGGGGCACTTGTCGAGGTGCTGCATGGTTGTCGTCAGCTCGTGTCGTGAGATGTTGGCTTAAGTGCCATAACGAGCGCAACCCTTGTCGCCAGTTACCAGCAAGTCATGTTGGGGACTCTGGCGAGACTGCCACCGCA